>JBJHBL010000088.1:0-20416 GCA_050485465.1 Limnoraphis sp.
GGGTAGGGCATACCCGAATATGGGTTGCAATACCAAAACGCTTGGAGAGTGAACCACTAATAGGGTATCTAGATAACAAGTGATCTTCTAGCAAGCTCGGTTCAGACATAACAGTGTAAGACCTAAATAGGGGTAAAACCTGACTCGGGCAGTTGTTAGCTCAAGAATCCTCGCACTTCAGGGCGAGGAGTGTCAAACAGCAGCTAAGAATCTGAAGAAACTTCTTCCGGTGTAGTTTCAGGAGTTGGACTGACCGATAATTTAGCCGCACGTTGTTCTCGTCGTTTGCGTTCGGCTTGAGTCAGTTCCTCCATCACGGTTCGAGCTTGCATCAACTTTTCCAAATTGCTGCGATAGAGTTCGAGATCCTTTTGTAACTTGTCCAGAGGCACATTTAACCCAGAAGCCAGTTGAGCTAAACTTTTCTCTGTTGCTTCTTTATCCTCCAGCGATTGAGGGTCAGCCTGTTCAATTAAGGTAAATAAACCAATAGCAAATAGGCGATTGTACTTGTACTTCGGATTGATAGCAATTTGATGGAAACAACTCTGCAAGTCGTTGCCCCCTTCAGAGTCGGAAGCCCCCTCAACCCAAGACAAAATATCTTTGAGAGACAGGGTTTGAGCAAACCCCTGTAAACGTTCAGCTTCGGCTCGATAGCGCTGGGGATCTTCTTGCAAAGCCCCAATCAAAGCATTGAAAATTGATCCTCGATCCGTTTCAGGTAAATACCCCTGCATGAAACGATCAAAAGAAGTCACAACCCCCAAAGCATAGATCGGATCATACTGGAAATCCACATTAACTGACAGGAGATGCATCTCCACCATCAATTCTTCGACCACTCGACGATAAACCGAGTTAATCGGACGAGTATGAATGCTATAAAAAGCGCGTTTAGTATCTGAGACAGTACGGATATTGTTCACAAGCCATTCTTAAGAGGGACTTTAGATTCTATTGTCTCTCTAGAAGACTCGTTTGCCAAGCGAGATCCCCCTAGTCAATCTGGCTACAGTCAGGTTAGTCTGTATTATGGAATGCAAAATTAAATTGCGTCCACAGAAAGTCAATCCCTTCAAAATTCTGATGGGGGATGCACAATCACCAAAGGTAACGATTCCTCTCGTTACTGCTCAATGTTGAAACAATAGATCTTTTCGAGGAAAAACTGCATGACTGCAACAACCGCCCGTACTCAATACGAAATTAAAGATCCCGCTTTAGCGCCTCAAGGAAAACAGCGCATTGATTGGGCGGGACGGGAAATGCCCGTTCTACGACTCATTCAAGAACGCTTTGCTAAAGAAAAACCCTTCGAGGGTATTCGCCTGGTTGCTTGCTGCCATGTCACCACAGAAACGGCTCATCTGGCGATCGCCCTGAAAGCAGGCGGTGCTGATGCGATTCTCATCGCCAGTAACCCCCTCTCGACTCAGGATGATGTCGCTGCTAGTTTAGTTGTTGATCACGGTATTCCTGTTTTTGCTCTGAAGGGAGAAGACACAGAAACTTATTTACGGCACGTTGAAACTGCTCTGGATCATCGCCCCAACATTATCATCGATGATGGCAGTGATGTGGTTGCCACTCTGGTTCAAAATCGCCAGCATCAATTGGCTGATTTGATTGGCACAACCGAAGAAACCACCACCGGGATTGTTCGTTTAAGAGCGATGTTGAAAGATGGGGTGTTAACCTTCCCCGCGATGAATGTTAATGATGCCGATACTAAGCATTTCTTTGATAACCGTTATGGTACGGGTCAATCCACTCTTGATGGGATCATTCGAGCGACTAATGTTCTGTTAGCAGGTAAAAATATTGTCGTGGCGGGTTATGGCTGGTGTGGTAAAGGCTGCGCCCTCCGCGCTCGTGGTATGGGTGCTAACGTGATTGTCACAGAAGTTGACCCAGTACGCGCTATTGAAGCGGTGATGGATGGTTTCCGTGTGATGCCGATGGCAGAAGCCGCACCCCTCGGAGATATATTTATTACGGTGACAGGTAACAAACACGTAATCCGGAGTGAACACTTTGATGTGATGAAAGACGGAGCGATGGTTTGTAATTCCGGTCACTTTGATATCGAAATTGACTTGAAAGCGCTCGCCCAAAAATCTACTGAAGTTAAAGAGGTTCGCAACTTTACCCAACAGTACAAACTCCAAAGTGGCAAGTCTGTGATTGTCTTAGGAGAAGGACGACTGATTAATTTGGCTGCGGCTGAAGGTCATCCCAGTGCGGTTATGGATATGAGTTTTGCCAACCAAGCACTCGCTTGTGAATATTTGGTTAAAAACAAAGGCAAACTCGAACCTGGTTTATACTCTATTCCTACAGATGTAGATCAGGAAATTGCCCGACTCAAATTGAAGGCAATGGGTGTCAATCTTGATACCCTCACCGATGAACAAATTGAGTACACCAACTCTTGGGCGTCTGGAACCTAATTCCATCAGGGAATAGGGAATAGGGGACAGGTAAAGCCAATCCTTTCCCTCTCCCTACTCCTGATTGCCTGAATAACCTTCCCTTGCTTATTCACCTGTGTCAAAACTCTCTGTTGAACTTCAACGCTATTTCTTTGCAGAAGAACGGCTTCCCCAAGTCACCTTAGCTGATATTCTCGATCTGGCAGGTGAACGGGTTTTTGGGTTTTTGTTTGTATTGTTAGCTTTACCTTCGGCTTTACCTGTCCCCGCCCCGGGTTATTCAGTACCGTTTGGTATTTTGTTATTAATTTTAGCTGTGCAGCTGATTATTGGGGCTAAACGTCCCTGGTTCCCTCAAAAATGGCTGAAACGACCGATTGAACTCAAAACAGTGCAGGGTTTTCTGCAAGCCGGAATTCCCTGGTTACAGAAAATTGAATTGCTTTCTCGTCCTCGTTTAACGTTGATTTGTACGAGTTTTCCCGGTCGGATTATCATTGGATGTGCGATCGCTTTGATGGCTATTTCAATGATGATTCCCCTCCCTTTAACCAATACCCTACCTGCAATTGGCGTATTTATCACCGGGTTTGGTTTACTCAATGACGATGGTGCAATTAGTTTAGGCGGATTAGTCGTTTGTGCAATGGGAGCGACCCTATCTACACTGATTCTGATTTTTGGCTATGAAGCGGTCAAAGCTGGAATTGAACTGATTCGTCAATCATTCTAAAACATTACGGAGCAGGGCGGCGAGGATACCGCCCCAACTCAATAAAGTTTTAAACATCAACGGTGCTTTTTTTTGTTTCCTAAACAGCTTAACGCCACTCTTGACTTAAAGCTGTCCAGGTTTTTTCATCAACCACCCCGCTTTTTTCTAAGCCTTTAGACTCTTGATAAGCGATCACAGCCGCTTGGGTGAGATTCCCAAAAATACCATCAACTGGGCCTGGATCGTAGCCTTTAACTTGCAGGCGGGTTTGCAGAGTCAGAACTTTCGATCCTCGGTTTCCTTTCGTTAATACATTTTCCACCGCCACAGACTGAGGAGAAGTTTCTAACCCAGAAGAAGCTTGTCGCTGAGGAGAAGTTTCTAACCCAGAAGAAGCTTGTCGCTGGGGAGAAGCTTCTAACCTAGAAGAAGCTTGTAACTGAGGAGAGGCTTCTAAGAGTCTCCAAGTCCCCCTATCGACAATACCGTTTGCTTCCAATCCTCGGGCGCGCTGGAAGGCTCTGAGTGCCTGTTCTGTGCGGGGGCCGAATACACTATCAATCCGACCCGGATCAAAACCATGAACTTGTAAGCGCTGTTGCAGTCCCGTGACCTGTGTTCCTTGAGTTCCTGGTTCTAGAGTATAGCGTCGGATCGGTTGGGGAGAACCTTCATAAAAAGGCTCAGAAAACAGACGATCTTGACGAGGTTCGCCAAAATCCCTCTCAGGAGTCCGTTGTTGGGGAATTTGCAGTTCTTCGCTGAAACTGTAACGGGTCGTAGGTTGGTCGAGATTAGTGCGGTCGGTGGCCCGTGCAGTGGAATTAAACCCTACAACCGCGAGAATCAGTGAACTGGCAACGATAACATTTTTGATAAACATGAGAGCCTTATCCTGAACTTTATTGGCAGTTGATGTACATAGACGATACACTTGCTTGAATTTTATCATCTCACTTCAAGAGTCAAATCCGGTCGAAGGCAGATGATCTATTCAAGTTTATTTCCAAAGTCTTTGAGGGATCAACCGGAAAGGATTTTTAATCACAAAACGTAAAAATTTAGAGCTTCAGATGGTAAAGATATCCGTATTTGTTCCGAATGTAATTTATAAAGGGATCAATACTTAGTTCATTCCCTGTGACTCGTTTCAGGAGTTCCTCGGTGGTGTACTTGCGGCCATGTTGATAAATATGATGTTTCAGCCAGTCATGCAAGGGGTGAAAGTTACCGCGTTCGATCTCAACAGGAATTTCAGGATCACTGAGAATAGCCGCTTCATAGAACTGAGCGCTGATTAAGTTCCCCAGGGTGTAGCCTTGAAACATTCCCCCAATTCGCCCTGCATACCAGTGAGCATCTTGTAAAACGCCGTATGTGTCATTTGAGGGTGCAATCCCTAAGTCTTGACGATATCGCTCGTTCCAGGCCTGTGGGAGGTCTCGCACAGCTAAAGAGCCTTCTAACAGGGCTAACTCCAGATCGAAGCGAATCATAATATGTAAATTGTAGGTCACTTCATCGGCATCTGTGCGAATTAAAGACGGTTGAACTTTATTGATCGCCTGATAAAATTGCTGTGTGGAAGTTTGTCCTAACTGACGGATAAACGTTCCTTGGAGTTGGGGATAAAACCACTCCCAAAACCCTCGACTGCGACCGACTAAATTTTCCCATAATCGCGATTGACTCTCATAAACGCTAAAAGAAGTTCTAGTCGCTAGGGGAGTTCCTTCTAACTCCGGGGAAATGCCTTGTTCGTACAACCCATGACCCATTTCGTGGATACTCCCCAATAAGGCTTGATCGAGGCGATGTTCATAAATTCGGGTGGTAATTCTTACATCCCCAATGGAAAATTTTGAGGTCAAAGAATGTAAAGTTTGATCTTGACGGCCTCGATTCAAATCATAACCGAGGCGAAAGATTACGCCTTTTGTGAAACTGAGTTGATCTTGAGAGGCAAAGAATTGATTCAGACAAGAATTATCAATCGGGGGAACTGCTGCGATCGCCTCGACTAGGGGCAATAACTCTTGTCGCAACTGATGAAAAATCGGTTTGATCCTCCCCACCGTCATACCCGGGTCATCACACTCAATTAATGGGTCGGCAATATGTTGCCAATCGGTAAAAAAACTTGCCAGTTCTTTAGACAAATCTAAAGTTTTTTCGAGATAGGGTTGCACTTTGGCAAAATCATTTGCAGATCGAGCCTGCAACCAGGCTTGATAAGCGATCGCCTGATGACGGGACAGCCTCGCTATAAATTCTGGAGGGACTCGAATCGCCCGTTGGTAATCTCGACGAGCAATCCGAATTAAACTGGCTGCTTTTGAATCGTAAGACAGAGAAGCTTCATAAGGGTGTAGGTCTTCGAGGAGTTGACCGAGTACCGGGTCTGTCGATTGAGTATGGACGATGTGTTGGAGAGTCGCAATTTGACGCCCTCGAGCGGAAGCGCCCCCAGGGGGCATATAGGTGGCTTGATCCCAACGGAGTAGGGAAACCACCGATTCAATATCGTTAATCTCACTCAAACGATGTTCAAGTTCAATTAATTTGGGTTCCTTGTTCGGCAGTGGCATGATGGAGGTCTTGGTCAGATACAGCTATCCTTTTTAGTGTGCCATTCATTCAGCTTAATTCTGACAGGGGTTTAGCAGATTAACTCAATCACTTATCTTAATGTTGGCAGGAACCATGACCGTTAGCTACGCCCAAAAATAGGGTTCCGGGGACTAGGAATCTTGCCCCAATGACCCTCGTGTTTGGGTCGGGAGGATGTCAAATCTTGGTGTACAATCTGATGGTATTTTCGTGTTCCGAAGTAATTGATATGTCAACAATGACTTATAACGAGACAGCAAATTCGGTAACAGGTGAAGCAGATGCCAAGGCGAGAACACGCTTGCTTTTAACTTTATGGGCGCTTGGAGGAATTCAAGCTAAGGTTAAGAAAAGCGAACTCACCAGTAAGGTGAAGCAAAAACGCCAAGGGAAAAAAGTGGGTATCTATCAAGGACTCTATGATGAACTTAAAACCGCCGGAGCAATCCGAATAGATAAGGAAAATCAAGTGCCTATGGTTTCCATGACTGAAACCGGAAAACGAATGTTAGTTCAAGCGATTAGAGAACCTGATTTTGAGTTTGAAGGGACAGTCGTTGCTGCCCGATTAGCAAATGCTCTAGTGGAATTGATTCGCCAAATTGATGATATCATTCCCTTACCTATTTCTGAGGAAAATCCCCAGGAGGAGGAAGACACACCGACTGAATAACGGATTTGAGGGTGGTGACAATCACACCATCAATGTTTCTCCAAGACTTGATTCAAATTGGATTCTGCTTCTTGTCTGATCCGTATAACCTAAGTTGTTATACTTTTTTCAATTTGATTTCTCTCAGTTGGAGAACCAATGAATTTTCAGGGTATCACTAAGGTCGTGTGATTACTTGAATCAGGGTGAAAATCAAATATTTTGTCTTTTCAATTGTAAAGGAAAAATATTGATCAATAACGGTTTCCTTGACTAATAGAGTTCGCTTCTCACGCTTTTCCCTTTAGTATGAATAACCCTCGATTTTACGAGAAAATCAGGATTCCCTCTCTTTGTATTGACTTGTCACTTTCAACAAATAGAGGTGCGTTGGATTAACGCACCTTTAAGTTTATCTTAAGACGATTAGGATTGAGAATTCGCCAGTCACCCTTTATGGTTTGCGACTTGAAGACGACTTTTGACTCCATAAAAATCCTAAACCCAAAACACTTAACGCTACAATTGACGTGGGTTCTGGGACTCTTGGAAATTGAGATTGTACCGTTGAATAAGCGGTATGTGCAATCATTTTGTGAACTTGGGTGGTTGGATGAACGTCATCCCAAAAGAGATATTCATTTGGGTTCGGAAGTTCTTCACAAGCCACCAATAAACAAGCTTCTACAGCCCTTGACCAACTATCGGTCACATTTGTTAATCCAAATGCAGCCGGATTTAGAAGCATTTGGGTAAAGGTTGTATTCAAGTCAACTAAACCAATATTGATACCGGGTAAAGACTGACTTAAACCGTCAACTGCTGAACTTAAGATAAAATTATGAGCCGCAGTTAATTGATTTAAAGGATCTTGTAAACCTAGACCTAAACCTAATGGTGTATCTCCTAAACCGGGTAAATTTAACAGCAAGAAATTTCGAGCGCCAACGCCATACAGAGACTGCACTGCATTCGATAAGTTCGTAACAGGTATTGTGGGGTCAGTTACGCCTCCAAATCCATAGTCATTGGCGCCTGCAAACAGGACATATAGTGCATTCGGATTGGCGGATTGATTGTTGGTCAGTAGCGGTGAAATAAATGAGGTGAGTTGTTGAGTGAATCCAGGTAGGGTTTCCTCAATATCAGGTCTAAGAATATTAACAACATTCAAATCACCCGATGTTGCTCCTCCAATGGCAAAATTAGTACCATCAGAAGACTGAACTGGACTGGTAAACGGCGTTAAATTCAAACCGAATTTTGGGGCGAAATATTCAGTCCAAACCAACCCATTGCTGAAACGCCCTTCAAAAGATAATGGATTTTCAGGGACAGGTATTTCGGTCAGACTAGAGGTAATCTTAAAGATATTCCCTGAGTCAGAAAGACTATCACCAAAAACAACAATTTGATCAAAACGAGAATTAAAGGAAGCTGCTTGCACAGGAACAGTTCCCAAAGTTCCCAATGCCAATACACCCAATAAAGAAGTGCCTAAAGCTAGGCTAGATGAGTAGACGCAATTCATAGATTTACACTCTGGTTAAATCGAAAAATCTGTATGTTCTACAATGTAGCATTCACCTCCGAGAAACTACAGAGGATTATGTAAAGCTTGATTTGTATTTATGTAAATTTTCAATAAAAGTCTAACTTTAGATAGTTTTTATTTTTTCCGGTCTAGTCTAGGTTTTTGAATTTTTCTGTAAGGGCTGAATTCTCTCATCAGACTGGGGGGACGGCTAACTGTTAGTCGGGGTTGTCTAGGTCTGTTTTTTGTGTTCTTCTTTCTTTCGGTTAAGTAACAATTTGTAATTTTATCAATTTAGGTAAAATAATACGTTAATCTAACAGATATAATAGATGAATCTAAACGTTGAGTCAAAATCTATGAATGGTGAACAATGAACATTTTTACGGAGTTTTTTTAAAAAATGGTTGAATTATTAATTTGGGTTTTAATCTTTTTTATCAGTTTAGCAGTTTTAATCAAATTTTCGGATATTTTTACCGAAATTGCTGGAAAAATAGGAGTTTGTTTAGGATTTAGTCCGTTTATTGTTGGTGTGACTATTGTCGCCATCGGAACATCACTTCCGGAGTTAACTTCCTCTATTTTTGCAATTTATCAAGATTCAACTGAAATTGTTTCAAGTAATGTCGTTGGTTCAAATATTGCCAATATCTTTTTAATTGTTGGAGTTGCAACTGTTCTTAGCAGTCCCCTAAAAATCTCTTACAACTTACTCAATGTTGACTTACCCTTATTTGTGGGTTCGGCTTTTCTCCTATATTTCACATTATCAAATGGCGATTTTTCCTTTGGAGAAGCGATTCTTTGTCTCTTAGCTTATCTTGTTCATCTCACTTATACCATTCGATGCGGAAAAGTTGAAACCTCTGAAATTTCTTGTGGCGAAGGAAGTCGATCTCGTTACTTACTTAAACAATTCATGGGTCTTTTTATTTGCACAGCTTGTATGTTTATCGGGGCTAATTTTACAATTGAATCTATTATCAAAATAGCAGATATTTTAAAAATTGGCAAAGAAATCATTACCGTCAGTGTAGTCGCATTAGGAACCTCCTTACCGGAACTAGCGGTTACATTTTCCGCCTCCCGTCGAGGTGATGCAGAAGTCGCCATTGGGAATGTATTAGGGTCTAACATTTTCAACTCCCTGGTGGTGATGGGAATTCCTGGACTTTTTAAAGATTTAATTGTTCCAGAGAGCATTATTCAAAATGGTTTACCGATGTTATTAGCTGCAACTTTACTTTTCTTTTTTGTCACCCAAGATAAACAAGTAACCAAATGGGAAGGTTGGCTATTTTTTGTTTTATATGCCTGGTTTATTGGCAATATTTTTGAGTTGGTTTAACAGCTTCCCTCTCAAAATATCAAAAGAAAACCGACTTAATCACTTCTTTAAAAAAAGTCGGTGTTTCTTAAACTTCTGAGTCAAAGCCTTTTTACTTAACGCCAATGATTTGATAAATAACGGAGTTAATAATGCTCAATGCAATTGAACCAATTAAAGCACTGATTACACCCCACTGTAAACGAAATCCTGAAACCAACCAAGCGGCTAACCCGAAAATAGTCATATTCAGAATCACGGCTACAATAAAAGTCGAGAAAACCTCATCTAAAGGTAAAGCTAATCTTTGCAAAAAGGGTCGCACTAAAACATTTAAAACTCCAAAAATTGCCGCCGATACCAATGCTTTTTGAAAATTATCAATGTCTACTCCAGTAATCGGACGCAATTGAGCAATTAAAAACAAACTAATGGCATTAACAATCCAAGCAATCAACAAATAGACGGGATCATCCATAAGATTTGCCATCTGAGTTAACCTCCTCAGTCCTGTTTTTTTGGATTACACCCTAAACATTAAACCGAAATAGCAATACATCTCCTTCTTGTACAGTATACTCTTTCCCTTCTGAACGTACCAATCCTTTTTCTTTTGCGGCCGTCATCGAACCTGTGGTGACTAAATCTTGATAAGCAACGGTTTCCGCCCGAATAAAACCCCGTTCAAAATCAGTATGAATCACCCCTGCGGCTTGGGGGGCTAGCATTCCAGCTTGAATAGTCCAAGCCCTTGTTTCTTTTGGCCCAGTTGTTAGAAAGGTTCTCAATCCTAAGAGTTGATAAGTGGCTTTAATTAAAGATTTTAATCCGCCTTCTTTTACCCCTAAAGACTCGAGAAAGTCTGCTCTTTCCTCTTGAGGCAATTCAATCAATTCTGATTCAACCTGAGCGGAAATAATTACAACTTGAGCCTTTTCTTTTGTCGCAATTTCTTTAACTTGTTCAACCCATTTATTTCCCGTTGCTAAATCATCTTCAGAAACATTTGTAGCGTAAATAATCGGTTTTTGAGTTAATAATTCTAGAATTTTAACGGCTTCTGTTTCTTCTTCGGTTAGTTCAGCTTGTCTTGCCGCTTTTCCTTCATTTAAAACCGCCGTTAACTTCTCTAACGCGCCTAATTCTAACTGCGCCTCTTTGCTGGTACGCGCTAGCTTCCGAACCCGTTCCATGCGTCGTTCAATTTGAGCTAAATCCGCCAGCCCTAATTCTAGGTTAATAATCTCAATATCGCGAACCGGATCGATAGAACCCGACACATGAATAATATCATCATCCTCGAAACAACGAACCACATGAATAATCGCATCTACTTGACGAATATTCGCTAAAAATTTATTCCCCAAGCCTTCACCCTGACTCGCACCTTTCACTAATCCCGCAATATCAACAAACTCAATTCGGGTGGGAACAATTTGTTCAGAATTGGAAATTTTGGCTAATACTTCTAACCGCTCATCCGGTACTGCAACAACACCCACATTGGGTTCAATTGTACAAAAAGGGAAATTCGCGGCTGTAGCTTTCGCATTCGCAACAACAGCGTTAAATAAGGTTGATTTACCAACATTCGGGAGTCCAACAATTCCTGCTCTGAGCATATCGAGAATTAAAAGCTTTTACCTTTGTTACAATAACAGAAAAAAGGCTCAGGTGTAAACTTCTGTTGTGAATCAGAGGATCAAACTTTATCCACAGATCAACGGTTTGATAACCCAGCGATTTCGCCCTTCTATTTTAGCTTGGTAAAGGGCGCGATCTGCCATTTCTATCACGGATACAGGCGGATCTTCACAACAGGGAATTCCGCCAGAAATTCCAATACTCAAGGTGACAAATGCACTAATTTCTGAAGCAGAATGAGGAATAGCAATCGCTTCGATAGCCGTTTTAACTCGTTTGGCGACATGAATTGCACCATCAGCAGAAGTATTGGGTAAAATAATCGCAAATTCTTCACCCCCGTAACGAGCAACTAAATCAGCAGGGCGTCGTACAACTTGATGAAGGGTTTGAGCGACTTTGATTAAACATTCATCTCCAGCGAGATGTCCGAAATTATCATTGTAATGTTTAAAATAGTCAATATCACATAAAATTAAAAATAAAGATTTTTGTTCACGGCATAATCGCAACCATTCTTGATTTAAGGTTTCATCAAAAGTACGACGGTTTGGAATTTGAGTTAAACCATCTAAACTCACTAAAGTTAATAATTGTTTGTTTTTAGCTTCGAGTTCTTGTTGTAAAAAATGCTCTTGTTCAATTTGAATTTTAAGTTTGAGAGACATTCGTCGGACTCGCATTAATGCTTCTATTCTTAAAAAGAGTTCAGGCTTTTCAATTGGACTAAAAATCACTTCATCAACACTTTTCCAAGCTGAGGTTGTTAGTTGTTTAGCCTGTTGTCGAGGGGTGATTAATAAAAAGGGTAAAAAGATGGGTTCACAACCCACTCGTTTGTTTTGTATTAATTCATAATAGTGTTTAAGCATCATACCATCTAGCAAACACAAATCAAAGGACTTCTCTAGTGCTTGCTCATGGGTACCTAAAATAATTTGATAGTAATTTTCTAAGAGTTCAACTAACAGACGACAATTTTCTTTATGAGCAATCAACAAAAGTAAAGTATCATTCATCAGAGTTTACCAATAAAAAAGCCTATTGAGTTCGGCACACGCCACTCGTTCTCATCACAACAATCCAATTATAGTCTGGCAGTTTTTCAAAACTCTGAAATGAATGACGCTCTGTTAAATTGTTAAAATTTTCAGTTTTTTATTTAGAGTTTTCAGAGTTTTCAGGGCGAATAAACTCTGGATTTCCACTCAGCATTCCCCGCAAGTTTGTTAAAGGATCGCCGACTTTAATTCCATAACGAGTAATTTCAATTTCTCGCAATGTTTTTTCAAAGTCACTCAATCGTTTTTTCAGAACACCGATAGCTTTGCGAAGTTCACCTCGAATTTCTAGATAACGCATGAAAATAATATTATCTGCTAAATAAGAAATTCCCAACTCCGTCACCCGAAAATCACCTGTTATCCATTCCATCTCATTAATTAATAATGTTGCAACCCCCATATTTTTGAGATAACGACACAAACTATGAAGATGATTGGTTAAGTTTTCCTGCTGAAAAGATAACCGATAACCTGCCATACTATCAATCATAACAATTTGAGCAGAATGTTTCTCAACTTCTTGCCGCACCGTATAGGCAAACTCATCGGGGGTGTAGAGGAGAGGTTCTATCGACAGAAGATTTAAGGTTCCCCGATCAATCATCGCTTTAACAGGTATATTAACGGACTCACAACGACGAATTAAGGTTTCGGGTGCTTCTTCAAAACTACAAACCAGCGATCGCTCACCTCGCCCTGCTGCTTCTTTCATAAACTGCATTCCTAGAGTCGTTTTTCCCACTCCCGAAGGCCCACTAATAATAGTAATATTTCCTCGTTCTAAACCCCCTTGTAAAAGTTGATCGAGATCAGGAATTCCAGAAGAAATAGTTTCCGGTGGAAAAGTTTGTTGAAAATTCTCTGGAAGAAGTCGCGGAAAAACTTCCATCCCAAAGTGCGTGAGTCGGAGCGAGTGATATCCAGGGCGAAAGTTTGAACTGCGGAATTTAGACACACTCAGATTCCGTCCTTCTTGATAAAAGTTTAAATTAATGATACCATCACTAATAAATTGTAAATCTTCATCAGGAGCCTCTGAACTGTTTTCTGTGGTAAACAGTATTGTTATTTTTTGTTCCTTTAGAAATCTTAAAAAAGCACTAATTTGTTTTCTAAAAATAAACGCATCACTCGCTAAATAGCGAAATTGAGTCATTGAATCAATAAAAATACGCTCAGGCTTGAGGGTTTCAACTTCTTCGATAATTTTTTGAGTCAGGGGATTTCGTTCCACATCAGCCGGGGAAAAGATATCATAGCTTTGCTCTTGGGTAAAAAATTCTGAACTAGGACTCAAGTCCAAAAAATGAATAGAATTCACATCAAAATTGAGTTCTGAAGCAATGCAGCGTAACTGAGCTTCTGATTCTCCTAAAGTAATAAATAGGCTAGTTTTTCCCTGAGAAATCCCGGCGAGTAAAAAGTGCATTCCAATGGTTGTTTTACCACAACCCGGCCCCCCGCGAACTAAATAAGCACGTTCTGAAATCAACCCTCCATAAAGAACTTCATCTAAACCCACAATACCTGTTGACAGTCGCTCTTGAGTCATATTTTGAATGATAAGCAATAGGGGAAATTTTTGTTCTATTTTTTTGACTAAATTCTCTTTTTATTATCATAGCCTAATTAATGACTTTTAAAAAGTCTAATTTTAGAAAGTAAAGTTGGGGTAAACTTTTGAGTCCTTTAACCTATCCCATCTAGAGAGCGAGTTTTCAACCGATCAATCAAGCTTTAATATTTTATATTACAAAATATTATCATTCATTAACTCTCTTTAACCCAACGCTCTACCGCTTCCCATCCCTTTCCTTGTCGAACTAAAATCGGCTCATCAGCCGTTAAATCCAAAATCGTAGAGACTTGATAACCCGGATCAGAGGTATCATCAACAATCACATCCACCAACTTTTCTAAACTATCAAATAACTCAGCTTTCCCCAGATGTTTTCCAATCTCTAAGCTAACAGGGGCTTCCCCTTCTTGTTCATTGGTAATATGAGCCGAAGTCGAAATAATCGGATTTCCCAACTTTTCAATTAAGCTCAAACAAAAATTATTATCAGGAACTCGAATACCCGTGGTTTTACGTTTAGGAGACATCACCAAACGCGGTACAAGCTTCGTTGCCGGGAGTAAAAACGTATAGCTTCCCGGAATTAACCGCTTAATAATTCGATAAGCCGGGTCGCTGACAATAGCATAGTTAGAAATATTTGACAACGATGAACAGAGGAACGTCAACGGTTTATCATTAGAAAGTTGCTTGATCTGTCGTACCCGTTCAACAGCGGACTTGACATTAAGATCACAACCGATCGCATAAACCGTATCCGTCGGATAAAGCATCACCGCTCCGTTGCGGAGATCTTCAATCAATGCAGCGATCGCCCGTTCTTGGGGGTTCTCTGGATGAACTTCGTAGTAAGTCGCCATAATTTTAAATTCTAGAATTCCGGTGTATCAAGCGTTTTAATTTTAAATTAAACAGTAAGGATATCAGCAAACTATGACCAAAATCGCCTATCTTCAATGTTCAACAGGTATCGCGGGCGATATGTGCCTGGGAGCTTTAGTTCATGCCGGAGTCCCCCTCGAATATATTACTGAAAAGTTAGAGCGTTTAGGGTTATCCTCTGAATATCAGCTTTGGGCTGAACCCACCCAGCGCAATGGTCAGTTAGCCACAAAAGTTCATGTTGATCTCACCAACTCACCCACTGATCATCATCACGATCATCATCACTCGACTCATCCCACTGTTGTTCGCCATCTTCCCGACATTGAGAATATTATTTTATCCGCTCAATTACCCCAACAAGCCGAAGCTGGGAGTTTAGCTATTTTCCGCAAACTCGCTGAAGCAGAAGGAGCCGTTCACGGCATTTCACCGCAAAAAGTTCATTTTCACGAAGTCGGCGCGACAGATGCCATTGTGGATATTGTCGGGACTTGCTTAGGCTTAGACTGGTTAGACATAGAACAGGTGTATTGTTCAGCCTTACCCACCGGAGGAGGAATCATTCGGGCGGCTCATGGCCAGTTACCCGTTCCTGCACCTGCGGTCTTAAAGTTGTTAGAAAGCCGCCAAGTTCCAGTTTACAGCAATAATATCGAACGGGAATTAGTCACCCCAACCGGAGCGGCGATCGCAGTCACCCTTGCCCAATCTTTCGGACAACCTCCAGCCATGTCTATTCAAAAAGTCGGTTTAGGTGCAGGTTCACAAAATCTCCCCCTTCCTAATATTTTAAGACTGTGGATCGGGGAATCTTCACACAAGCCTGTTTCCCACCTTTCCTCTGCATCCAAACATTCTCCTGTCGAAACCGAAACCATTTCTGTTTTAGAAACCCAAATAGACGATCTCAGTCCCCAAGCGATCGCCTTTACCTTAGAAGAATTATTAGCAGTCGGTGCGTTGGATGTATTCACTCAACCCATCACGATGAAAAAATCTCGTTTGGGCATCTTATTAACTGTAATTTGTCATCCTGAAAAACAATCCGTTTGTGAAGATATTTTATTTCGCCAAACTACAACATTAGGCATTCGTTCGACCCAACAAAAACGGCGAATTTTACACCGAGAAATGCAAACCGTTGAAACATCCTACGGTTCAGTTTCGATAAAAGTCGCCTATTCAGGAGAAAATATCGTTAATGTGCAACCCGAATATGAAGACTGTGCTAAACTTGCTCGATCTCATCAAGTCAGTTGGTTAGAGATCCATCGAACCGCATTAGACAATTGGTACAATTCAAAAGTTTAGTTCAAAGTCAGAAATTAAAATCTCTGTCTAATAGATAAAGTCCTATACGCGAGGACTTGGGTTTTGAGACGGGGAATTTATTCCCCGGTTTTAGGGCTAGAACGAAACAGCTTTCAGGGGGAGGTTGGTGGGGGTTAGTTGGAAATAAATGGTAAATAGAACTTGATCACGTCGAATTATGTGAGCCCGCCAACTTTTTAAATTAATAATAAACAGAGATATGCCGCAAAACCCGGACTTTGAACCTGACAGGCGATCGCGAAATAAATCAGAAAAACTTGTCGTTAGTTGATGATCGCGTTGTATTGAAAAAATGATCAGGCAAAAAAAATCAACATAAAGGCAAAAGGTACTTTTGCAAGACTGTTGTGAGGCAATTTCTCGCACTACCCATAAACGTTAAAACCTTTCTCAATCCTCAAACCCTTTCCGTCAAAGCTGTTCCCCGATCCAGTTGCGCTATTCCCAACTCAAGTCGCACTAGACTTGCGATTCTCAAATCAGAGTGTCAGAATATGAACAGAATATTGATCTATTCAGTCTTAGATTGTTGTGACAGGTAACAAAACCACCCCAGGTCAGACAAGACAAGCCGCCTCAGAACATCCTTCTCGGGCTGATAGCTATTATGCCTTATTAGGGCTACATCCTTCTGCTTCAACAATCGAAATTCGCCGAGCCTATCGAAAACTGAGCAAGCATTATCATCCAGACACAACGCAGTTACCCAAAACCGTCGCAACGGCTAAGTTTCAAAAACTCAATGAAGCCTACGCAACACTGAGTAACCCAGAGCGTCGTCAAGCCTACGACATCGAGATCCGCTATTCTCGCTATCATGTAATTCAAGCTTCTGATTCTTGGAAGGATTTAAGCGCGAACCCTCCCTACCGTTCTTCTTCGAGTTACCTCGATCCGAGCGATCGCCCTTTATCTGCCGGGGAACTCTTTGCTTTATTTATCATGGGATTTAGTTTAATTGCTTGTTTAATTCTCGCCCTGATCATCGGTGTAACTCGCTCCGATTTAACCCTAAAACCCATCGAGCCACCGCCCGCCGTGATACACTTAAAACTGATTTCAGATCAAGCCATTGCGATCGCAAAACTGAATCACTTACTCTAACCTCTATGACTGTCCTCTATGACTGTTGAAAACTTAACCCTACCCGCTTCTCAAACCCCTTTATACAATCACCCTCTGCCAAAAATTGAAGCCTGGTTGCGATCGCAAGGGTGTAAACAAGATACCCAAGAACTCCATTGTTGGTGGGTCGAAAAGCCCACCTGGAAAGCCCAACTCTGGCTAGATGTCGAACAAGTGACCGTCCGTTATATTAACGCCGCAGAAGGCAATCAAGACATCCAACGCTCCTTTAAATATTCCCTGAGTCGTCAGGACATCCAAGAAGCCATTTTTTCTGGGCCGTGAGAGCGCTGGAATCCATCCACTAAAAATCGAGTTCGTTTAGATCTTACCAAAGCGGCGTTCCCGTTTTTGATAAGAATCTAGGGCGCGATGAAGCTCTGAACTATCAAAATCTGGCCACAGGGTATCAGTGACATAAATTTCAGCATAAGCCATTTGCCAGAGTAAGAAATTACTAATCCGCATTTCTCCACTGGTGCGAATCAGCAAATCCGGGTGAGGCAATCCAGCCGTATAAAGATGTTTTTCAAATAAAACTTCATCGATTTGATCAGGGTTTAATCGTCCTTGCTGAACCTGAGTGGCAAGATCTCGACAAGCCCGGATAATTTCTTGACGCCCGCCATAGTTGGTCGCAACATTAAAGACAATGCCTGGATTATTGCGCGTAGACTCCATTGACTCCTCGATTTTGGCTTGTAGAGAAGCAGGTAATGCCTTCAAATTGCCCACAAATTGAATTCGCACCCCTTCTTCCATCATCTCGCGTAGTTCTCGCAATAAAACCCGCTCAAATAAAGCCATTAAAAAATCGACTTCTTCCAGGGGACGGCCCCAATTTTCTGTTGAAAACGCATAGGCGGTTAAGGCTTCAATTCCCCAATCCCGACAGCAGCGCAACAGTTCTTTAAGCGTGTCTACACCCTGCCGATGACCCACTGTGCGTGGCCAGCCCCGACGTTTTGCCCAACGACCATTACCATCCATAATAACGGCAATATGTTTAGGTAGTCGGTTAGGGTCGAGGTCAGCAGGGAACTGGTATACAACCCTTTGCTTTGCAGTCATTGTTTCTCCCGATGAGCTGATGAACGAAGACGAAACACCCGCGATATTAATGCCCAACCCTTTGATCCGATCTGACGCTTCAGACCTCCAATCGAAATAGGAGTGGCTTTTCTGTCATCACCAGACGGAAAAGAGCGAGCTTCCAATAACTCTTTTAGTTTACTGCTAGTTAGCGGTCGATTTAAAACCCCTTTCTCCGCCAAAGAGATTGATCCGGTTTCTTCAGAAACAACCACACACAAACATTTTCCTACACGCTCTGTAATCCCCATCGCAGCGCGGTGACGAGTTCCGAGTTGTCGAGATGCCATCCGTTCTGATAGGGGTAAAATTACTCCAGCCGCCGCGATGCGAGAGGCTCGTATCAAAACAGCACCATCATGGAGTAAGGTTTTAGGCTGAAACAGAGTTTGTAGAAGTTCTTTAGATACTTCAGCATTGAGTTTGACACCCGGTACCGAAAAGTCACGTTCATCAATGGGACTTCCTGTCTCGATGATGATTAAAGCCCCTGTACGGTTTTGAGACAGTTCTTTGACTGCTTCTACAATCTGATCAATCACGCTATCTGGTTCGGGAATAGCCTTGCGCCCCTGTCCAAACAGTTGTAAAACTTCTCCTCGACCCAGTTGTTCTAGAAACTGACGAAATTCTGACTGTAACATCACAGCCATTGCTACCGCAGAACCTGTCACCAGACTATTGAGGGCGATTGATAATAATCTCAAGTTTGCCCAGTTGCTGATTGCTGTAGCCAGCATTAGGATGATAAACCCCCTCACCATCCACAGTGTTCGACGCTCTCCAATGATGACTAGCACGATGTAGGCGACAGCAAAAACCAGTCCAATATCAATACTGTGAATTAACCAGGACTGCATCCAACCAGGGTCATTACTAGGACCCGATTTCATTGAACTTGATAATAATATTGAGCTAAGTGGTCTTGTGTACGTTATCAAGCGAAAAATTAGAAAGCCAGATCAATTCAGGGAAAATGTTCTCTGTTAACCCGCAAGATGTGAGTCCATCCCCTTAACCCCAGTTTACCCCCACCGTGACTTTCTCTGAGACACACCGTTTCTGAGTTTACTTGTCCTTGAATAAAGCCAGTCGTTCTGGTAGACGATCTTGGCGAATCAAGTCTACATAGGTTTCTCGTTCTATAATCAAGTTACACTCTCCCTCGGAGACTAAAACTGCCGCAGGTCGAGGTAAGCGATTATAGTTAGAAGCCATGCTGTAATTGTACGCTCCCGTTGCTAGAACCGCCAGAATATCACCCGTTTGCCATTGAGGTAACTGGGCATCTTTAATTAAAATATCCCCAGACTCACAATGTTTTCCCGCGATTGTTGCCGTTTCACTCAGGGGTGCAGACATTCGGTTGGCTAACACCACCCGATAAACGGATTGATAGGTAATTGGACGTGGATTATCTGACATTCCTCCATCAACCGCTACATAAGTCCGAATCCCCGGAATGTGTTTCTGAGAACCAACGGTATAAGCGGTAATACAACCGGAACCGACTATAGATCGTCCCGGTTCACATAACAGCTTCGGTAGGGGAAGATTTCGCTGTTGACAGGCTTTAACCATCGCCTGGGCTACGGTTTGTACCCAAGTGTCAATACTGGGCGGATCATCGCTTTCTGTATAGCGAATGCCTAAACCTCCCCCAATATTGACTTCAGAAATTTTTAACCCATATTGACTGGCTTTTTCCATCGCTTCGACCACCACTCCCGCCAAATCATCATGGGGTTGCAGTTCAAAAATTTGGGAACCAATATGAGCGTGTAACCCGACACAATTGAGGGAAGCCTGTTGAGCGATCGCACTAAAAACGGTGTCAAATTGATTGGGATCAAAGCCAAATTTGCTATCGAGATGACCTGTGCGAATATACTCATGGGTATGACACTCGATTCCCGGTGTTAAGCGCACCATCACTCGAATGGGTGCTTGCAAACTCATCTGGTTAGATAACTGCGTTAACAGTTCTAAATCTAACCGATTATCAATCACAATTGTACAACCCGTTTCAACCGCGAACTGGAGTTCCTCTAAGGATTTATTATTCCCATGCAAGTAAAGCTTGTTTGGATTAACATGAGCTTGGATAGCGGTGTAGAGTTCACCACCCGAAACCACATCTAAACCCAAGCCTTCTGATGCCACTAAGGCACAAATTGCTAGACAACTCCACGCTTTGGAAGCATACAGAACCAAAGACTCGCCCGGGTAGTAACGCGCTAAAGCTTCCCGATACTGGCGACAAGCGGTGCGAAGGGTGTGTTCGTCTACAATATAGAGGGGTGAGCCAAAGCGCTCAACCAGGAGTTTGAGATCACAGCCTCCAATTTCCAGGTGATCCTGATCGTTGACTCGCGCACTCAGCGGTAGGAGTTCCTGGTTTGGTGAGCGAGTTTCGGAA
>JBJHBL010000089.1:0-18948 GCA_050485465.1 Limnoraphis sp.
TGTTCAACCCCAGGTAACAACTCGCGATCGCAATACTCAAACCGATAATACTCCGACAACACCTACTGTTCAACCCCAGGTAACAACTCGCGATCGCAATACTCAAACCGATAATACTCCGACAACACCTACTGTTCAACCCCAGGTAACAACTCGCGATCGCAATACTCAAACCGATAATACTCCGACAACAGCCACCGTTCAACCGAGAGGGGTAACAACTCGCGATCGCAATACTCAAACCGATAATACTCCGACAACAGCCACCGTTCAACCGAGAGGGGTAACAACTCGCGATCGCAATACCCAACGAAATCGTAACACCAATACAGAGCCAGTACAGACCGACGCGAGTCCTTCGACAACAAACCAACGGACATCCAACAGGCGCGCAACCCAACCTCAAACCCAGAATAGACAAACCCCCAGCCGCCCAGAAAATCCGCCCACTGAATCACCTGCGGTAAACAATCAACCACTGCTGCCTACCCCAGGGAATCAGAATTTAAGTGCAACTCGCACACCAAGTACCCAAGCCGTACCGGATGTTTTTATTGATCCATCGAATCAAGTCGCACCCGCAGGATTAACCGTCGCCCCTGGAAACGAACCCATAGACGAATTTATGGCAATTGCAATGCGACAGGAGTTAAACAACCTGTTAGGGCGGTTTGAAAATGCCCTGATTGCAGCGAATTCTAGCAGTACCCCCATCAGTCTGAAAGTTGCATCAACGCAATTAACCGAAGTTGCTCAAACCAACACCATTAATAATCAATCCGCTAACGATGTGATTGCCTATGTTCAACAAGTTCTCAAAGACTTTCCCCAGTTAGTCAATCAACAGAGTTGGGAGGCGGCGCGACAACAATGGTTAGAAGCCCGACAAAAACTGTGGGAAAATTATCCTACCGATGGAGAACGAGCCGGGGCTGAAATTCGAGCAGTTTGGCTGGATCGCGGTACGATTGTGCAAGCCAGAGGAGAAGCCGGACTCGCTAAAATCTTTGACCAACTGGCCCAAGCCGGAATTAATACCGTTTTCTTTGAAACCCTGAACGCAGGCTATCCGATCTATCCGTCGCGAGTGGCACCCGAACAAAACCCCTTAACTCGAGGTTGGGATCCCTTAGCCAGTGCAGTTAAACTGGCTCACGAACGAGGAATGGAGTTACACGCTTGGTTATGGATATTTGCCACCGCTAATCAGCGTCATAATACCTTAGTGAATCAACCCACCACCTATTTAGGCCCTGTTCTCACAACTTATCCAGACTGGGCAAACCGGGATAATCAGGGTCGAATTTGGCATGAACGAGATGGTAAAGCCTATCTCGATCCGGCGAGTCGGGAAGTTCGGAGTTATATTTTGCGGCTGGTGGGTGAAATAGCCCAAAACTATAATGTTGATGGCATACAGCTTGACTATATTCGCTATCCTTTCCAAGATCAAAATCGCAATTTTAACTTTGGTTACGGTACCGCAGCACGGGAACAGTTTCGCCAGTTAAGCGGCGTTGATCCAATCTCTATTAGTCCCAGAGATCATCCGTTGTGGCAACAGTGGATTAATTTCCGAGTTGAACAAGTGAATTTAATGGTCAAGGAAGTTTCTGAGTTTTTGCGACAGCAGTATCCTAATGTGATTTTATCGGCTGCTGTGTTTCCTCATCCTGAACAGGAACGTCTTCGCAAAATTCAACAAAATTGGGAGACTTGGGCGCAACAGAATCATGTCGATTTAATTGTACCCATGACCTATTCTCTGGATACAAATCGTTTACAACGGATTACTCAACCCCTGACGAATTCTAATCGTTTGGGCGCGACTTTAATTGTGCCATCGGTGAAGTTGCTTGATATTCCTGAAATTGTGGCGATTGATCAGATTCAGGCGTTACGAGATTTACCAACCGGGGGATATTCTGTTTTTGCAGTAGAAGCGATTGGTCAGAATTTACAAAGCTTTTTTCATCGTACTCAAGGATGTGCGAATCAAAGTTGTGCTTCGAGCGCAATTCCTTACCGTCAACCGTTTGTGGCTGCGGCAGATCGGTATATGGCTTTGAAACAAGAATGGAGTTTTCTATTGGCTAATGATCGTTTATGGATTCGTGATCACGAACTGCAAACTATGAGTAGTAAAGCAGATGAATTAGCAGATGCGCTGAATAAATTAGCTAGTGATCCTTCGGCTCAAACGTTTAATGAGGCTCAACGCTTGATGAGTGGGTTTAGAGATCAGTTCAAACGCTCAATGCGTTTACAAGCTTTAGAACAAGCTTATCAAGTTGAAAGTTGGAATAATCGATTAGCCAGTTTAGAAATGTTACTCCGTTATGGTGAACGGGTGGAGTTAAACCGTCGTTAACTCGGGCTTCGCTCAGACGGCGATTGGGGAATGGGGCGACACCTAATTCGGTGTTCTCGATTCCCTTTTCTCCCAAGCTGAGTGAAAAAATTCTTGTTCACATAACATGGCATAACGATAGATGCTATGGGCGGAGGACTCGTTAATCACGTAGCGATTCGTTAGATGTTCTAGTTGTTGGGTGAGTTGTTCAAAGTCATCGCTGCTATAGGTTTTAATCCAGTCTGTATATTGATGATTGGGAATTTCCGATTCAGCGAGTTTCTGACCTAAAAAAGCATACAATCGCATACAGGGAGTCATTGCCGCCGCGATCGCACCAATCTCTCGACTCCAAGCTGTGGCTAACAAAAATTCAGTGTAGCGGCGCGTAGCTACTCCGGGTTGAATCGTCTCTAAGTTTATTCCCCATGCTTGGGCATAGTGTTGATGGAGTTGGAGTTCTTCGAGGACTCCGTTGGCGAGATGATGAAGCTGCTGAAAACCTTCCCAGTCAGGAGCTTTAGCCGCAGCTAGACTGTAAGCACGAGCAAAGGCTTTGAGGAAGAAGGCATCCTGTCCCACATAAAACACAAAGCAACTGCGGGGTACAGTTCCTTGAGCAATACCTTGAACAAAAGGATGTTCAAGACAAGCAAGACTTAGATCTTGGTTGGCAGACCACAGATCGCTCGATATCATGGAAAAAGAAGGTTTGCTAAAACTTCATTGATCAGTTTATCTGAAAAACCGGGCTGAATCTACCTCTTTTTGTTAACATTCTCACACTTACAGTCCCTATGAACGATACTCGGATTCTGCACACCATTAATCGTGTGACTTTTGGATTAACCCCAGGACTGATTCAACAGGTTAAAAAGATGGGAGTAGAAGATTATATTCAATCTCAACTCCAGCCTTCTTCCATCGCCATGCCTAATGGGTTAACTCAAAAGCTGAAATCTTTTGATACTTTAATGTTATCACCCGGTCAGCTTTATCGACAGGAACAACGATTACTTGAAGAAGCTAAAAAACTAAAATTGGATCAAAGAGCGACCCAAAAAGTTCGAGGGGATTTTACCCGTAAAATTCGCCAACAAGCTGAACAGGCAAGACTATTACGAGCCTTTGAAAGTCCGCGACAACTTGAAGAAGTGATGGTGGATTTTTGGTATAATCACTTTAATGTCAATGGTTTACAAGGTCAACAAATTCAGCTTCTGTTTAGTTCCTACGAGCAACAGGCTATTCGACCTCATGTGTTGGGAAAATTTCGCCAACTCTTAGGAGCAACAGCCCGTCATCCAGCCATGTTAGTTTATTTGGATAATTGGCAAAATACAGCCCCAGGAAGTCCGAAAGCTAGAGGAAGATATAGAGGGTTAAATGAAAACTATGCTCGGGAGTTATTAGAACTGCATACTTTAGGGGTAGATGGGGGATACACTCAAGCTGATGTGATTGCTTTAGCTCGGATTTTCACAGGTTGGGGAGTACCTGAACCCCCTGCTAGACGCATGGAAAAGGAAGATGGGTTTGATTTTGAACCGGATCGCCATGATTTTGAAGATAAAGTGTTTTTAGGACGGAAAATTATCGGTCGAGGTATAGAAGAAGGGGAAGAAGCGTTAGATATTTTAGCCAGCCATCCCGCAACGGCTCAACATATTAGTTATAAGTTAGCTCAAGCTTTTGTTGCGGATCATCCTCCGGAGTCTTTAGTAAAAAAAATGGCGAATCAGTTCCGAGAAACTCAAGGTGACATTCGTCTGGTTTTGAATACGTTGTTTAGCAGTTCTGAGTTTTGGAATGCTGATGTTTATCAGGTTAAATTTAAAACACCTTATCGCTATTTTATTTCTGTTATGCGAGGGGTGAATGAGGTGAGTAATGTTGATCCGATTCTAGCTTTTTTGAGACAGTTGGGAATGCCTTTGTATGGATGTTTTTCGCCAGATGGCTATCAAAATACTCAGGACGCTTGGTTAAATCCTGATACGATGATTCGTCGCAGTAGTTTAGCGATACCTCTTTCTCGAGGAAGACTGAATGAAAATCAAGCTGTTGATCCTGAAAAGTTAGTTGAAACATTAGGTGATATTTTTTCAGCCCATACTCAAAATGTGATTAATCAGAGTGAGGCAAATATCAAAGCGGCTTTGATTTTAGGAAGTCCAGATTTTATGAGGTATTAAATAAGATTAAATAGAGGTTGATAAGATTTAATCCCAGAAAAAATTAACTCTGGGTTTAGTTCGCTCGCAATGATAAGTTAAACATATCATTTTTTTAAAATAGATAAGAATCTGAAATTATTGTAAGTTTTTATCGAGAATATATCTGTCTTTTGATAGACTTACTAAAAGTTATAAAACGCATAAAAAACATTTGACTGTATCAATTTAAAACAAAATTGATATCTTTTTTGATCAATCTCATCAAGCTGAGTTTAAATTCTTATCTCTTGGGTAAAATGTTTCAACTTCTAGAAAATATCTTTTCACCTAAACAATATATGCCGCATGGTTCTTGCTATTTGTGGCAAACTTCTTTAATCAGTTTACACGTGATTAGTAATGCTTTGATTGCCCTGGCTTATTTTTCCATTCCCGCCATGCTGATCTATTTTGTCTGTCAAAGACGAGATATTCCTTTTAATAGAGTCTTCCTGTTATTCAGTTTATTCATCGTTTCCTGTGGTTTCGGACATTTAATAGACATCTGGACACTGTGGCATCCAGCCTATTGGTTATCGGGTGTTGAAAACGCCTTTACTGCTTTAGTTTCTTGTTATACCGCTTTAGAGTTGATGGTATTACTCCCTCAGTTTTTATCCTTAAAAACACCAGAAGAACTTCAAGTTGTCGAAGCTGCTAGCCGTTCTAAAAGTCTATTTTTGGCTCATATGAGTCACGAACTCCGTACACCTATGAATGCGATTTTAGGTTTTACTGAGTTAATGTATCGTGATGTTAGCTTATCAGTTAAGCATCGCCAATATATCGATATTATTAATCGTTCAGGTGAACATTTGTTAGCCTTAATTAATGATATCTTGGAGATGTCGAAAATTGAAGCCGGACAAGCTAAACTGCGGGAAAATACTTTTAATCTCTATAGCCAGATTAATAGCATAGAAGAAATGCTGTATTTAAAAGCTCAATCTAAAGGCTTAAAATTAGAGGTTCAACGGGATCCTCAAGTTCCTCAACAAATCTGCACGGATGAAAGTAAATTGCGCCAGGTTTTAATTAATCTCCTCAATAATGCAATTAAATTTACTAAAAAAGGCAGTGTCAGTCTGCGAGTCAGAAGTCAAGTATTAAAACAACTCGATAGTCAACCCATCACCTATCTACTCACATTTGAAGTCGAAGATACAGGCCCAGGTATTGTACCGGAAGAACAAGATAAATTATTTGAAGCCTTTAGTCAAACTGAAACAGGAATTCAATCAGGACAAGGGACAGGATTAGGTTTACCGATTAGTCAAAAGTTTGTACAATTAATGGGAGGAGAAATTACCGTCCGTAGCCAGCTTGGTCAAGGAACGCTGTTTACCTTTAGTATTCCGGTAACAACGATAAAAACAACTCCGGTTGAAATCTTTGACACCTCTCAAATTGTCACAAAACTCGCCGAAGGTCAACCCCAGTTTCGGATTTTAGTGGCTGATGATGATCCCCAGAATTGTTTTCTGTTAACTCAGCTTTTAAGTTCGGTTGGTTTTGAAGTTCAACCCGCAACAAATGGTCAAGAAGCAATAGAAATTTGGTCACAGTGGAAACCTGATCTGATTTTTATGGATATGCAAATGCCTGTAATGGATGGTTATACGGCGACCCAAAAGATTAAGGCTTTTCCTCAAGAACAAGACACCATAATTATTGCGTTGACGGCTCATGCTTTTGAAGAAGAACGACAATATATTCTGTCAATTGGCTGTGATGATTTTATCCGGAAACCCTTTAAGCAACAAGAGATATTTACGGCGATGAATCAACATTTACAGGTGCAATATTGCTATCAAGACTCTCTAACCACTGTGAATGATGTTCAAAATCAGAGATTAACTCAAGATTCAGGTTTGATGCTTGATGAAAATGCTTTAAAGGTCATGCCAAGAGAATGGATTGAAAGGCTTTCTGAATCTGCGATGCAATGTAGTGATTTATTAATTATACAGTTAATTGAAGAAATTCCTGAACAACACTCAAAACTCACTCAGACTTTAATGAAAATTGTCGATGAGTTTCGCTATGATCAAATCTTTGAACTCACTCAACTGATTCTTAACCAACCCCGAGCAATCAACTAAAAAATAAAATTTAGAGCATTCAGGAACAAAAATGTTTTGATAACTTCATTACTCTTAGCTCGATTATTCGGGTAAATCTCTTAAACTTTTCTCATCTAATTCTCATGTTAAAACGAATTTTATTCATTGGCTTAACCTCGTCTTTGTTTCTGCTATTTCCTCAAGTTTCTCAGGCTCAACTTTTACCCCGCTCTGCTGAACCGGGGGTGAGGGTTGCACAGCAAATTCCTGAAGAAAAGCGAAAACTAATTGCCGAACTTCTGGAACTAACGGGAGGAGAAAAAAACTTTCAGCAAGTTAGTCAAGTCATGTTATCTCAAATGGAACAACAACTCACCGCAGTGTTAGGTTCTGACTTAACCGGAACAGCGCAACTTTCCCCCCAAGACCGTCAACAAGTTGCAGATACATTGAGTCGAGAAATGAACCGTATTTCTCAGAAATATAGTCAGTTATTTCTCGAAAGACTGGACTATCAAAAAATTATTGAACAAGTTTATTATCCCCTCTATGATAAATATTTTACCAATGAGGATTTGCGACGTTTGATTGCGTTTTACCAGAGTCCGGCTGGACAAAAAAGCATTGAAGTCATGCCACAATTATTACAAGAATCGGTTCAACGCACGACTCAAATTATTGCCCCTACTGTTATAGGTATCATTCAAGAAATCATTACCGAAGAATTACAACGCATTAACCGATAACAAATAGGTCTGAGAAGATCAGGTAATCCGTTAAAAAGAGCGCCGCCAGTTGAAGAAATTTTCTAACAGCTTGTGTTGCCATTGATTTCGAGAAAATTTCTGCTTTTTCAGTAACAATCCGGCTTTAGTATTAACTTCTGATCAAGTCAGGTAAATCTGAATCCCCGTTCAAGCAGAAACCTTTAAATTATTCGACATGGTTAACACAATTTCATGGATTAATTCTCCAGCTGACGGCTCCACAAGCTGAATTTTATCTGAGAAATGACTAGGCAGGGGTTAAGCGTTTTATGATTAAACTGGGGAAACCTCTGTTGTTGTTTCTGTCTCTGAACCGGGGAAAAATTTCTGTTTGATCCAGGTGGTCAGAATATGAGAGAATAAGCCAAGCGGCCCTGCAAAAAGGCAAAATGCAAGTGAATGAATTGTCCAAACTCCAGTTTTTTGTCCTTCTAAATAGATATAACGTCCAACAAATAAATCCATCACTAAAAAGTGTATCCATCCAGTCGCTGCCGCCGTTTCATCTGCAAAAAATCGGGCGATATCGGCTAATTTTGGGTTAGAGAGTGCCGCCGCATTTTCGGGGGTAATACTACTAATAAAGAGATAGAAATAAACCAGGGCTAATAAAACAAAGGGAAGATAGGACTGCATCACTTTGCGAGTAATTCCCCAGTTTGGGAGAATAATCATCATTGTCCAAAAGGGTAGGACAAACAGGTTTGCGCCTGTAAAAATTTGTTCGATGGGGATTAGCATGGTTCACTAAATATTCAGAATCATTGCGTTTTTATTGTATCATTCTGGTGAATTATTGACCATCTAAGCGGTAGTCTCGAAAGTTTTCTTGAGCGTTCCCATTGATTTTTAAAACAGCGATGGGTTGATCTTGGGGATTTTTCACAACATAATACCAAGTAAATCCTGTGCGATCATTAATCACTTCCAAAAGTTCAGGTTTTCCAGCAAATGCGGCTTGGATAGCTTGTTCATATTCTTTAGCAACAAACCTTCGTTCAAAGCCCTGATCTCGATTATAACTACCCCAAGTCTCATAACTCCAAATAACGGTTTCATCTTCCGTATCCGGTAAATATAAGATGATCTGATTCACAAAAGATAACCGAATAACACTTTGCATCAGTTCATATAAAGAAAGGGGTACATTATTGCGCGGTGGTGTAGTTATTGGCGATAGTTGCTGCACCCAGAGATTTTCTGATCCTTCTATCTGTTGGTTGGCAATTTCTTTAAACGCTTGACTGCGATGAACGGTGATCCGATGATTCACAAAAGAGAGAACACCAATTAAAGCGGAAAATATTGAAACTAATCCCATCATATAGAAGAGATAAGTCATTTTAGGGGCTTCAGGAATAACCGGAGAAGGGTCTAACTCAGAATTGCGTTTGAGAGAAACAATTGCACTAACAATTTCTTGAATTCCCAATACAAAAGTGATGGCTACTCCAAACAGACTTAAAGCCACACTCGACCAAAATATCCCCCATAAAACCTCTTCAACTCTCCTACTGAAAATATCCCAGTTGAGAATTTCATTAAAAATCCCTAAAACCACTAAAGTTGCACCGAGTAGCAATAATGCAATCGTTGTTGCCACTGTCAATGATAACAGCTTAATGCGTCGTCTCATTAATGAATTCTCCGGGTAAAACCCCTATAAAAGAATGGTTAAGATTTGACTGATGTATTCAAAAGGAATGTTATGTTACATCCTATAGTGATGGTAGGTCTAAAAGCAATGACTGGACATGAACTTTTACTGTTAGGCGTGCTGCTGTTACCGGGAATGGCTTTGTCAATCCTGATTATTGGTACGTTTGCTGCGGGAGGTTAATCCCGTGTTGAAAGAGGGAGGCGGGTGTCTCCCTTTAAACATCAATTTTTAAAACGCTTTTATGAAAATTGTAGCTTGGGTAGAACGAGAGTGAAACCTAACAAGCTCAAATTGTAGGTTGGGTAGAACCAGAGTGAAACCTAACAAGCTCAAATTGTAGGTTGGGTAGAACCAGAGTGAAACCCAACAAGCTAAAATTGTAGGTTGGGTAGAACCAGAGTGAAACCTAACAAGTTTAAATTGTAGGTTGGGTAGAACCAGATTGAAACCCAACAATCTCAAATTTTAGGTTGGGTAGAACCAGAGTGAAACCCAACAAGCTAAAATTGTAGTTTAATGAAAGTTAAACCCATATATTGCTTTGGTAATGTTGGGTTTCGTGCCTCAACCCAACCTACGGTGTTGGATTAATGTCATTATAATTATAATTTGTGATTGAAATTCGACCTGCTACAAAAGTAGATTTTGAGCAAATTTGGCTGATTTTTTCTGAGGTTGTCAGTCGGGGAAATACTTATGCGTTTTCGCCCAAAACTTCAAAATCTGAAGCGTATAAAATCTGGATGGATGTTCCTCAAATTACCTATGTTGCGGTAAAAACAAATAATATTTTAGGGACATATTACCTCAAACCCAATCAACCTGGACTGGGTTACCATGTGTGTAACGCTGGGTTTATGGTTGCTGCATCTGCACGAGGTCAAGGAATTGGCAGATTAATGGGGGAACATTCGTTAAAAACCGCCCGCCATTTAGGCTTTAAAGCCATGCAGTTTAATTTTGTTGTTAGTACCAACCAACAGGCAATTAAATTATGGCAAAATTTAGGCTTTAAAATTGTTGGAACTCTACCCCATGCTTTTCAACATCAAGAATTAGGATTTGTCGATGTTTATGTAATGTATCAAGAGTTGAGATAAATGAGACCTAGCCCTAACCCCTCTCCTTGTAAGAGAGGATAGGGTGAGGTGGAGAGAGGCTTCAAAGTCTTAATTTTTCTTGAGCTTTAAACAGATTTCAGCCCATCTCCGGCGATGATTTCATCAGAATGTCTTTGGGCTTGAATTTTTGAGCGAATTTCGTCTATTTTTGTGAATAAATCCGATTGATTGATGGTCTGCTGTTCCCCGCTTTTCAACCATTTTAAATTCACCGTTTGATTAGCGGCTTCTGCATCTCCTAACACCAAACAAGCCACCGCCCCACTGCGGTCAGCCCGTTTAAATTGTTTCCCAAAGGCACTCCCACTCAAATCTACTTCAACGCTACAATCAGCATAGCGTAATTTTTGAGCTAATTGTGTGGCTTGACTTTCGGCTAATTCTCCGCGAGAAACAATATAAAAATCGAGTTCAGACGGAGATAAAGTCTGAAGTTGTTGCAGAAGCAAAATTAACCGTTCTAAACCCATCGCCCAACCCACCGCAGACGTTTCGGGGCCACCCAGTTCTTGAACTAAACCATCATAACGCCCGCCTCCACAAACGGTTGCTTGAGCGCCGAGATCATCAGAAATAATTTCAAAAGCTGTATGAGTGTAATAATCTAGCCCTCGAACTAGACGGGGATTAAGTGTATAATTAATCTCTAACTGAGTTAACAATTGCTGGACTTTTTCAAAGTGAGCGCGAGATTTTTCACTTAAATACTCTAGAATACTGGGTGCATTTTGAGCAATTTCTTGAGTGCGTTTGTCTTTGCTATCTAATATCCGTAAAGGATTACGAGAAAGACGATCTTGAGAGTCGGGATCAAGTTCATCTTTATAAGGGGTGAAATAATCAATTAAGGCTTGACGATAGAGGCTGCGATCTTGCAAATCTCCAACAGAATTTAAGTCAAGGTGGAGATTTTTTAACCCCAATGCTTGTAAAATATGACTGGCGATCGCAATCACTTCCACATCAGCCCGGGGATCATTGCTACCGAGAACCTCCACCCCCAGTTGATGAAATTGCCGTTGTCGTCCGGCTTGGGGACGTTCATAACGAAACATTGGCCCGGTATACCAAAGACGTTGAACACCCCCGACATGAAGTTTATGTTCAATAAAGCTACGAACCACCCCAGCCGTGCCTTCTGGACGAAGGGTAATAGAGCGATCGCCGCGATCGCTAAACGTATACATCTCCTTACCGACAACGTCCGTCGCTTCGCCGATCCCCCGTTCAAACAAGCTCGTTTGTTCAAAAATCGGCGTGCGAATTTCCAGATAATTGGCTTTGCTGAGGAGATTTCGAGCAATAGACTCCACCCATTGCCAGTATCTCACCTCATCCGGCAAAATATCCCTCGTTCCTCGTATTGCTTGAATTTGTTCCATCTTTACACTTATTCAGTTAGCCGTTTTGCCTTCTTCCTATCCCCTGTAACAATTCCCCTGATAACTAATCACTAATCACTGGTCACTGGTCACTCTCTTACAAACTTTGCTCTCTTGCAAACTTCCTCCTTGATGGAAACCACCAAGACCGGAGTTTGCGCTCTACGCCTGACGGCACGCTCCGCGAACGGCGGAAACCGCCGGGCCGCAAGTTTGCGCTGGTCACTGGTCACTGTAAAACCTCCCATGCACCATAGCGATCGCCATAATAAGCTAAAATTCGATCAACCTGTTGACGAATAGCAGTCGTGGCATTGTGCGGAAATTGTATCCAAAGACTCCCCACTTGACTGGCTTTATAGTCAAACTGGGGTAAGGGTGAGGCTTCACAAACCTGAGTTGGGTTTAAACCCGTTTGTAGCCCCTCAACTTGACGCAAATGAGCCGCCACTTCTCTGTAGACGGCTAGCGGTAATTGGGGGCCTCGGATTTGATAGCGCAATTGTTCTGAGTTGGTAGTCTGCATCAACGCTTATCTGAGTTTGAACACTTCACTCAACTGAGGACACTTGCTGTTCCACTGGTTCAGATGGCTGAGGCAAAATGCAACAGTTGATATTATCCAGACATACTTTACCCCATTGCAGCGCCCAACGAACCAAGGCGACGCGGTTATCGGTCTCTGTCTTTGTGAGAATATTGCTGATGTGGTTGTCCACAGTCCGTTTACTGATTTCTAGCTTCTCGGCGATTTCCTGATTCGTTAATCCACTGGCGACCAGATCAACGACTTGCAATTCCCTTTCTGACAGGGAAACAGGGCTGTTAGACTTGCTATGCGCCATAACGATTTCCTATCTCTGCATAATTACCTATTTCTAATTCTAAGAGGTGAACTATAAATTAAGAACGAACCGTTAAGTAAGAATTAATTTTTCTGATTTCTCGCGTCCCGAATTTTTTCTATCCTATTCTTGTCTCTAAGCACAATTCTCTATGGTTATGATCAATCCTACTCGTGTTCTTTGTATAGGTGAAATTTTATTTGATTATTTAGCTGACCAACCTGGGGGATCGCTTGAACAGGTTGCTTCTTGGACAGCTTATCCCGGTGGTGCCCCCGCCAATGTGGCTTGTGGCTTAGTCAAACTCGGAATTCCTTCGGCTTTGATTAGTGCCGTCGGAAGCGATGAAGCCGGAAGCCAACTTTTGCAGTTTTTGCAGAAAGTCGGTGTAGAAACCTCTGGAATTCAGCAATATTCTAACACGCCCACTCGTCAGGTTTTTGTGTTGCGATCCCCTGAAGGTGAACGAGAGTTTGCTGGGTTTGGAGAATATCAAATTAACGAGTTCGCCGATACTTACCTGCAACCCAGTCCCATCCCTGAACAGTTATTTATTGATGCTGATTTTCTCGTTTTAGGAACCATTCCTCTGGCTTATCCTCAGCCCAGGGAAGCGGTTATTCATGCTCTGAAAATGGCTGATCGCTATAATCTAAAAATCTTAGTTGATATTAACTGGCGTCCGGTCTTTTGGTCAAATCCGCTTGATGCCAGGCGGTTTATTCCTGATTTGCTGAAACAAGTGGATTTTGTTAAACTTTCTGCCGAAGAAGCTCAACTATTTTTTAATACTTCTGATCCGATTTCAATTCACTCCCAACTGGATTCTATCGAAGGGGTAATGATTACAGATGGTCAGAATGGTTGCTCCTATTCTCTGGGAGAATTTCAAGGAAAAATTCCGGCTTTTGCTGTTAATGTTGTTGATACAACGGGCGCTGGGGATGCTTTTGTTGCTGGTTTTGTTCATCAGATTTATCAACATGGAATTCGCGGCTTAAATGATCCGGAAACTATTCAAAAAATGATTACTTATGCTAGTGCGGTGGGCGCTTTAACCGTCACCCAACCCGGCGCTATGGCCACACCAACGGCTGCTGAGGTAGAGGCTTTCTTGAAATCTGTTTAATTTTCAGTGAATTAGTAGAGGCGTTCTCTACAATGTCTCTACTGAATTAAAGCTTGTTGAATTTCTTGAATAATCTCAACAGGACTCTGAGAAATATCCACCAAAATTACTCCGGTTGGTTCTTCTAAATCTTCAAATTGACTTTGAAGTAAGTTAAATTTCATAAAGTGATTTTTACGTTGTTTTAATCGACTTTCAATCAATTCATAGCTTCCTTTTAGATAAACTAATTTCATTTTTTCCGGATCTCGACACAACATTTGACGATATTTTTCTTTCAAACCGGAACAAGTTAAGACCACATTTTGATTTTCTTTTAACCATTGATCGATCACCCCTTGCATTGTTTCTAACCAGGGTAGACGATCCCCATCCGTTAAGGGAATATTATTCCGCATTTTTTGAATATTCTCATCGGGATGAAAGTCATCCGCATCTCTAAACTGAAAGTTCAGACTTTCCGCTAATTTTTGACCAATGGTTGTTTTTCCTGAACCGGAAACACCCATCACCAGAATAATCATTATTCCACCATCAATCACCCTTTACAGTTTACTCTATTGGCTACGCACACCGCCATAAATCATCGTTGAACCGCAGGTAAACTCACAGTGGCTTGGACAGGTCGATGATCGCTTTTCAGGGGCGTATCGGGACAATAATCGGCTTCTGGATAGAGAATTTTAGAAGAGGCTGATTTCGGTTCGAGATGACTGGAAATAAACACAAAATCCAATACACTATTATAACGACTACTACAATGGGTCGCGATAATTTCCTGGGGACGAACCCAAGTAAATACACCATTTTCGGTTAGTAAATCATAGCCTTGATCTCGTTTAACCTCTCCGTTTTTAACATCCCAATCAAAATTATAATCTCCGACGGCAATAATCGGAAGCTGTTGTCTTTGCGCCCATCGATTTAATAAATGGGCTTGTTGATGGCGGGCTTGATTATTGGTTCGATATAAATGATTGACCATAAATAAAAATTCTTTTTGAGTGGATTTAATTTGAAAATGTGCAACTAAAGCAGATCGAACTGAACCTCCAATATTAATTTTATGCAGTTCTTCAAAATTGACTAAATTTAATCGATCACTATTATAAACAATCGCCAGTCTATCTCCTCGTCCAGTGGTTCCGAGAATTGATTGATAATCCGCCTGATTATTCACTTCGATAGCCGCTTCAAACCGATCTAGCCAAGACTGATTTAGAACTTCTGAAAATCCCCAAATATCCACACCTCGAATGGGTTTAATATAGTTCTTTGCCAGATAATCTGGATCAGCATCTCCAGATTCTACATTAAAGCCAATGACCGAGAGTTGAGTCGCTGACTGACAACCACTCACTAAAGCTACAATCAAAATGACCAAAAGAATGAATCGATGTTGCATGATCAATGTTGAAAAGATAGAGAAATATGATACTCTAAATTCAGTCGGTGTTACCGCCCTATGGATGGGTAGAGAAACCCAAGACTCAGAAGCTCAGATCAAGTCTAACTTATTTTTATTTTAAATGCTCCTGCTATGGGAATTGAAATCGAACGGAAATTTTTAGTGAAAGATGATCGCTGGCGATCGCTCGGAACAGGTATACTCTATTGTCAGGGCTACATCTCTAGCGAAAAAGCACGAACTGTCCGAGTAAGAATTATTGGAAATCAAGGTTATTTAACCCTAAAAGGCCCGGTTGTAGATCGAGTTCGATCTGAGTTTGAATATGTGATTCCAGTAGAAGATGCGGAAGAAATGTTACAAACTTTATGCGATCGCCCTTTTATTGAAAAAAAACGATATAAAATTTCTATAGGGAATTTAATTTGGGAAATTGATGAATTTTTTGGCGAGAATAAAGGTTTAATTTTAGCTGAAGTTGAACTCACCAATCCCAATCAAATAATTGAAATTCCCGACTGGATTGGAGAAGATGTTTCGCAGGATCTCCGTTACTATAACTCGAATTTAGTTAAACATCCTTATTCTCAATGGGAATCTACTCAAAATAACCCTTGAATAGACAAGCTGATCACAAGTGGGATTAATCTGATCAGTTTTAAGATCGATATGGAGGAAGAAGGGGCGGAGATTTTCGGCGTTGTCGCATCGCATCCCCAACCGTAACATTAAATTGAGCGCCAATTAACATCACTAAAGATCCAATATAGAGCCACAAAAGCAAAATAATAAACGCTCCAATCGCACCATAAGTAATATTATAATTACCGAAATGAGCCACATAAAGACGAAATAAATTAGAAATCACAGCCCACAAAATAGCCGCTAAAATCGCCCCGGGAAGCAAAGGCGTTTCAGGTTGTCGTTGGCTCGGCCCAAAACGATAAATTAAAGCAAAATTAGTCGCCACTACCCCCAACGCAATCGGCCATCTTAACTGTCTCCAAGTATTCGGTAACGTTTTAACCAGTAGACATTGCTGGACAGGCGGTTGTTCGAGACAATCTTTAATTTGATCAAGAGGACAAGTTCCCACCGTTTCGAGAATACAACTGTTGCGAGCCAGAATTTCGACCACCAGATCACTAATAAACACCAACCCACAGGCAACAATTAATAATAAAATTGTACCAATCGCCAAAGCGATCGCAATTAACTTAGCCTCCCAAAAGGATCGCAGCCGATCTCGAGGAACTCGATGAATATGGTTTAACGCCACCATAGCCGAACCAATCACCCCAGAAAATAGCCAAATGGAGACCAGGAAGCTAAAAGAAAAAATCTCCTCGCTGCGGGTCAGCAGGAGTCGATCCCAAACCGTTGCAATCTGCACTTGCACTTCCAGGGGAACCACAACAGCCAGTAAAGTTGCCATTTCCTGAAGAGTTTTTTGTAATGACTCCGATAAACTAATGGCAGCGATAATCGACAGCAAAGCCGGAAAGAGGGATAAAATCGAATTATAAGCCATTTCAGCCGAGAGACCATTGAGCCGTTGTTCAACAGTACGCAGGGCAACTTGCTTGATGGTTGTCCAGTTGATATAAAGAAAAAAGCGAAAAAACCGAAAAAACCGATAGGAGATTCTTTTGAAAATCGTCTTCAGGTAGTGATAGAAAACAATTAAAGCATCTGCGGTTTTCTCAGCGGCTTCTTCGAGAGAGGTTTGGAGTTGAGTATGATTCAAGGTTTGTTGCCATTTGGCTCTGTTAAACTCAAGTTGTAGCCCAAGCAAACGAGCAACTTGCTCGATCAAGGTTTTGAGCATCAGCCCAAGCCAAGAAAAGAGTGCGACGATCAGATTGGCGAGTAGCTCGGCCAACTGTTCAACGAGCTGATGAATCGCGATTAGGTAAAACACTTGTCGAAATCTGAAACTATCCTCATTTTAAAATCTAATTCAACAGTCCCCAGAAAATTTTGATATGGCTCAGGATGTCCGACAATGGTTAGATGAGATCAAACGCTTAAAGCAGCAGTTGACCCAGGTACAACGAGATCGGGATGCGGCGATCGAGAGTGCGAACCAGTGGCGTCAACTTTATAGTACCGAGGCTCAACAACGACGGGAAGAAGTGAAACGTCACCAAGATACGATCACGACTTTGCGATCGCAGCTTGAACAGTTACAGCAGAAGTTTTCGTTGCCTCAAAGTGAAATTTTCTCGAAGGTGATGATTAACCGCGAAATAGAGCGACTCACCTCGGAAGATGAGTTAAAGGCAAAATTAGTTGAAGTGATGCTCGAACGCGATCGCGCCCGGGATCAAATTCGTCAGTTGAGTGAGTCTCTCGAACAGGAAAAAGCGAATCATCTGGAAACTCGTAACAGTTTAACGACGGCTTTGGGGGATACTGTTGATCTGTTAACGAAAGCCAAAAGTAAACCTTCATCCAGTTCGACAGAAACAAAACCGAAACTTGAATTGTTACCCCCCGAAGCCTTTGAGGAAGCCTCTACTTCCTATATTCAACTCCCTCAAGGCACTCAATTGCCTCTGCCTCAACTTCCGCCAACGGATGAGTCTGAGGACTAGGGGTGATGGTCTAGGATTAAAATCCCATCACTTTGGCGACGGTTTCGAGATCCGGTGCAATTCCCTGTTTTAAGGGATTGTTGCAATGTTCAATCGCTGTGCTGGGATCTTTTAAACCATTTCCCGTCAGCACACAGACAATTGTGGCTCCCGTTGGCACCTGGTTTTTTACCTTGAGTAAACCTGCTACAGAAGCAGCGCTGGCGGGTTCACAGAAGATGCCTTCTTCTGAAGCCAGTAACCGATAAGCGGCTAAGATTTCTTCATCGGTGACGGCAGAAAAACTCCCTTGACTGGCTTGTTGAGCCGCGATCGCCAGGTTCCAACTCGCTGGGTTGCCGATGCGAATGGCTGTTGCCAGGGTTTCGGGTTCAGCGATGGGATGACCTTGAACAATGGGGGCAGCCCCTGCGGCTTGAAATCCCATCATTTTCGGGAGGCGATCGCAATGGTTATCGGCATGATATTGACAAAATCCCATCCAGTAGGCGGAGATATTCCCGGCGTTTCCAACGGGGATACACAGCCAGTCCGGGGCATTTCCTAAAGCATCGACAATTTCAAAGGCTCCGGTTTTTTGACCTTCTAAGCGGTAAGGGTTGACGGAATTGACTAAAGTGACCGGATAATGATCGGCTACCTCTCGCACAATATTTAAGGCTTGGTCAAAGTTGCCTTGAATGGCTAAGACTTCGGCGCCGTAGAGTAAAGCCTGGGCTAGTTTACCGACGGCTACATAGCCATCTGGAATCACCACAAAGGCTTTTAACCCGGCTCTGCGTGCATAGGCCGCGGCTGAGGCTGATGTGTTTCCGGTGCTGGCACAGATAACGGCTTTGCATCCTTCTTCTTTAGCTTTAGAGATGGCCATTGTCATCCCTCGGTCTTTGAAACTGCCTGTGGGGTTGAGACCGTCGTATTTGACGTAAACTTGGACTTGTTTTCCAATGATTTGGGCAATAGAAGGAACAGGCAGTAAAGGTGTATTTCCTTCTTGCAAGGTGACAACGGGTGTTGCTTCGGTGACTGGAAGATAGGGGCGGTACTTTTCAATTAAACCAGGCCAGCCCTTAAGTTGAACTTGATTAGGTGATATCGTCAGCGTCATCTCGGTTTTAGGTGTAATTTCCGATTCCAAAGGTTGACAGAATAAAAATTCTATGCTATGTAGCGAACCCTTAGATATTTTACAATTTAAAGGCTCGATCAGTTGACAGAGCAGAGGGTTTAATGCGATTGTTAATCCCAGTTTACCGTGTTTATCACAACTGATTAGAAAAACAAAGCAATTTTATTGGACTCTTAACCCGAGTTTACGTTTAGGTTAGGGTATAGTAAAAACTCGTAAGTAAAAATATTCAGATGCCTAGTCAACTGCTGATGTCAACACATTCATCTACTCTGTCC
>JBJHBL010000090.1:0-18719 GCA_050485465.1 Limnoraphis sp.
ATGGAATGCTCCGCCTGGGAACGTCTTCCATTACTCTGATGATTATTACAGGTCAAAACAGGAATCAACCCTCCTTAAATTGGACTCAGGCGATCGCACTCCAGACTTCTGTGGCTGCTGCAAAAACTTGCCTGCCTACCATTGAAAAAGAATCGGCTTCTGTTCCTTCCCATTCTACCCAGATACCCCCTCACCCACCAACAAAAGCAAAAAAAACCACAAAACAACGTCCTCCTCGTTCCCAAACTCCTGGGAATAAACGCCCACGTCCTCAAGTTCATCTCCCTTACCCGGTTAAACAACTATTGATGGCGGGTTCAATTGGCTTAATGATCGCTCCGCTTTCAGGTTGGTTTTTTGCGGTTCAACACGATAGAATTTCTGATGTTTCTCGCAGTGTTTCTCAAACTTTAGCTTCTATTCCTGCGGGGATCGCCTCTGGACTACAAGACATTCAACTGCCTCAATTTTCCTTGTCTTTTGCGGCTAATTCTTCGGTGGATGCTGAAGCGATTCAAAAAGCAGAAACTCTGAAAAATCTCAGCACATTTTCAGAATTGGCAATTAATTCTTTGCAAAATCCGATTAGCCCCGATCTGCGGATTAAAATTAAGGCAGTGGGTGATATTATTCCCGGAACAAACTATCCGTCTAATAAACTTCCGGCTCGAAAAGAAACGTTATTTCAAGATGTAAAACCGCTTTTTGAAGGGGCTGATATTGTTTTTGGTAATTTTGAAAGTACCTTAACTAATTATCCTCATACTGCCAAAAATGTTGGTCGAGGTTTGGTTTTTGCTTTTCGCACCCCTCCTGAATATACTTCGATCTTGAAAGATGCGGGTTTTGATATTTTAAGTGTGGCGAATAATCATTCTTTTGATTTTTTTGAACAGGGATTTAATGATACGATTGATAATATTAATAATGCCGGAATGAAAGCCGTCGGCCGTAAAGATGAAATTGTTTACCATGAGGTTAAAGGTGTTAATGTTGCCTTTATTGGCTTTAGTTATTCTTCCCTTCATAATAATATGCTTGATTTAGAAGCCTCAACAGCACTTGTTAAACAGGCAGAAGCGGAAGGGGCTGATATTATTGTCATCTCAGTTCATGCCGGAGCGGAAGGAACTGCGGCTTTAAATACTCGCAACCGCACGGAATATTTTTATGGGGAAAATCGTGGAAATAAGGTGTTATTTGCTCGAACCATGATTGATGCGGGGGCAGATTTAGTGTTAGGACACGGGCCTCACGTTCCCAGAGCGTTAGAACTCTATAAAGGTAAATTAATTGCCTATTCTTTGGGTAATTTTATGGGTTATCGCACCTTATCGACTCAAGCCCAATTGGGTTATTCTTTAGTTTTAGAAGTCGATCTTGATCCGGTGGGAAATTTTAAAGGCGGAAAAATTCTTCCCGTTCATCTCGATAGTCAAGGAATACCCTATCGAGATAACCAATTCCGCAGTGTTGGCTTAATGCGGAGTCTGACTCAAAGCGACTTTCCAGACACCCCGTTAGAAATTAATAGTCAAGGAGAAATTGTGGTGATATCCGACTAAAATCATCAAACTCAAGCCATTGCAATTAGGAGCCAGTCGGAATTATACTAAATTTTAACAATTTGTAAACTTTTTTCGAGAACCTGCACTGATGTACTCTGAATCTCTAGTGATAGCTCCCATCTATACCCTGATTGTAGCGACCACCGTTTTTGCGATCATTTTTGGTGTGATTTTTAAAGATATGTTAGAATATCAAGTGCGTCTGTGGACGGCTAACCCTGACTCTGAAGCCAAAATTAACTATAAAACTGGCAATATTGTTATTGCTTATTTAGCAACGACTTTGTTTGTATTTTTCTCCGTTGCTCTGAGTTTAACGGTATTTGTACAAATTTTGTGGTTAGCAACGGTTATTTCCTTTGTGGTCGTTCTTCCCACCGCTTTGCTGATGTGGGTTCAACTCGGTTCAATGTTGCAGCTTTGGGGAACAAACGGACTAGAAGCGGTTGATCTCGACTTTTTAGGCTTAAACGAACCCTCAGAAAAGTCTACTGAATCCCTGTCCAGTCAAGGAAAATAAATCCCCAACTCCTCATGTTTTGAGAACAACTTGACAAAAGTTACACAAATTGAGACAATAATAGATTGTGTGTCTAATCCCTGCTCGGATCAGGTTGAGACATGATCAAATGTTGGCAGCGTATTTTTTGTCAAACGGAATTTCTCGCGATCACATCCGAGGAGTGAGAGTGTGAACTCCGCTCAACAAAAAAGCACAGCCAGCTACCTGTACGGCCAAAACTAATCATCATCCCCATGAGTTACGCAATTATTGAAACGGGCGGCAAACAAATACGAGTCGAACCCGGTCGGTTTTATGATATCGAATTACTCCCCGTTGAACCCAACGAAAAAGTAACAATCGATAAAGTCTTGCTCGTTAAGCATGAAGACGATACTCATATTGGTCAACCCTGGGTAGAAGGCGCGACAGTAGAAGGTACAGTCTTACGTCATTTTCGCGGACGCAAAGTCATTGTCTACAAAATGCGGCCCAAGAAAAAGACCCGCAAAAAACGAGGACACCGCCAAGAGATTACCCGTTTAATGATCGATACAATTGCCCTCAATGGTTCTATATTAGCAGGCGCGTCAGATGTAGAACAAGCAGCACCCTCTGGGGAAAGCGAAGCCGCAGTTGAAGAAACTCCAGCAGAAGCGACTGTAGCCGAATAGGTTCAACTGTGCAAGCGGTAACAGTAGAAACCGATAATAATAGTAAATGAACTTTTGCAGAGGAAATCATGGCTCATAAGAAAGGAACCGGAAGTACCCGAAACGGACGCGACTCTAACGCCCAGCGTTTAGGCGTTAAACGATATGGTGGCCAAGTCGTTCGGGCGGGCAGCATTTTAGTCCGTCAACGGGGTTGTAAGTTTCACCCCGGTAATAATGTAGGCATCGGTAGTGATGATACATTATTTGCCAAAATTGATGGTATTGTCACCTTTGAACGCTTTGGCAAAACCCGCAAAAAAATTAGTGTTTACTCAGTCCCTGTCGCTGAACCTGTAGCAGCAGCCAGCGCTTCCTAATTAGGAGGGCAACACAGATATAAAGTTCGGGCTAGCTGTAGCCCGATTTTTCATTTTGTATTGTTTTCTTAGATGCAAGTCTTGAGTCCCTTTAACAATTCATTAGTTTTACTTTTCAAACTCATAAATAAATCTAAATTTCTGCCATACAGTATACTCAACCTGTTGAAGTAGTTATTGAGAATTCCCAAAAACCTGTCTTGAGAAATGTCAGCAAATCACAACAAAAAGCTCCTAAAAATTTCAAAAAACACTTGATCGTTTGAAAAAAATGTTATACATTTAACAGTATGAAGATTTCAGATGCTCTCAAACTAATAACCCCTCAAAAATTATGGAAGATATTCAATCCATAATTGTTCAGTATCTCAAGGGGAATCGAGAGCATTACTTCACTAAAAGTTGATACAAGTATCAAAGATCAACCAAGACTCTATCTCTACTCATCCAACCTTTCTTTCCTACGGTTCAATCTATGCAAAGACCTACAAACAGGTTAAACTTTTGAACTCAATCAACTTTCCTGTAAGCCTCTAACTCATTACTTCAGTCAGGTTGAGCAAGTGTATTAAAGTTTTGTTGGCGACCAAACTGTAGATTCAAACACCGTTCAAATTTCCGGTTTTTCTCTATTCTTGTCAAGATTGTCTTCCATCTATACAAGGAACATTCCACTATGAAAAGCACTGCAAAAGACTACCGTCATATTCAATTCTGTGATGATCGCTCCAAAGTTAGTATTCAACAACTGCAAAATCTATTTAAACTCGCAGCATTTTGGGCAAGGGAGCGATGCTCAGAAGACCTAGAAATTGCAGTTGCCAACAGTAACCCCATCGTCACCGCTTGGGATGGAGAAAACATGATTGGTTTTGCCCGTGCAACTTCCGATGGCATTTACCGGGCGACCATTTGGGATGTTGTCATTCATCCCGACTATCAAGGGGGTGGACTCGGACGCAAACTGGTAGAAACAGTTCTCAGTCATCCGTTAATGTGTCGAGTTGAACGGGTTTATCTAATGACAACCCATCAACAAAAATTTTATGAACGGATTGGCTTTGAATACAACGCCAGTACCACAATGGTTTTATACAACCAACCCCTAGAAAGTTTACCCCAAGTTGAACACCAACGAGAACAAATGCCTGCTGTTAGTTATCGCAATTAAATCTATTCAACCTGCCAGAGGGAGAGAACATTGAGTCCGAGTAAAATTAAAATTAGACTCCTCTCCCTCCGTCGGAACCGCCACCACATCTAATGATCCGTTCATCAGTCTCAAAAGCGTTTGATTCATTAACAACCGCATCCCAGGAGATAACTGTTCAACTTCAGTCCGGGAAACCGAAGTCAAAGCCGTATGCAAAGGAGACTGTTCTAAAGTAGACTGAAGTAAATCCCAAGATTCGCTCCAGGCACTAATCGGACGCTGATCATCAACCCAAACATACACCGATCCAGACTCCGGTGCAATGGCACTTGATACCTTAATAACCCCTTCTTCCATTTGAGCGATCGCTGTATCCACCAAACTCACTAAAACTTGTCGCAGTCGAGGTCGATCTGCTAAAACTCTAACTTGAAGATCAGGTTTTTGAAACTTCAGTCGAATACTGCGGTTAACCGCTTGCAAATGGGTTAAATCTTCTACCTCCTCAAACATCTCCGCCAATAAAAGCGGCTGAATATTCATCTTTTCCGTGCCATGTTCAGTCTTAGCCACTTGAATAATTTCATCCAGCAACCCCACCACCTTCAAAGCTGAACCATAGGCTTGCTGAATAAATTCCTTTTCTTCTTCAGGACTTTCACACAAATCCGACAAAATCAATTGCAGCGTGCCAATAATACTATTAATCGGCGATCGCAACTCATGGGAGGTGCGTGCTAAAAAACCCGCTTTAAACTGACTCATCTCCAGCGCCATCCGATAAGCCAGTTGAGTCTGTTTCAACTGGTCAGAAACTCGGTGTAACTGATCGAGGTGCGTTGTTAGTTCCGGTTGTGGACTTACAGGTTTTCTCCCCTGACTCGGCAAGATTCCCTTGACGCCCAAACCCAGACCTACCCCCACCGCTAAATACACAAATTCACTCCAACCCATGAGCTTAGTCTATCTTTCTAACTTCCATATTCTAGCTTGACTGCTCCCTGCCGTAATACTTCCCAATTTCCATTCCGGTTCCATTTCACCACCGTTGACGGAATGTGTGAGGCTTGGGGTAAAGTTTTGAATGAGTCTTGATGCAGAGTTAACACCTGCGGAAACTGATCATTAATTTCAGCGATCGTCAATAATGGCGGTTGACCGGATAAATTCGCACTCGTCGTCGCTAAAGGCCCAGTCCGTTGAAGAATTTGCCGTGTAATTTCAGCCTTTGGTATCCTAACCCCAACTGTTGTCGGATCAGCGGGGTTCATCCCTAAAGGAAGTTTTTCACTCGCAGGTAAAACCAACGTTAAAGCCCCAGGCCAATACTGACGAGCCACTTGACTCCAAACCGACAACTCCTCAGTTGTCCCTTGTACATAGGGCCAAAGTGATTCCGGCGTCGCTCCCATCAAAATTAGAGGTTTATCCGCAGAGCGTTGTTTGAGTTGAAAAATCAACTCCCCTCGATCCGGTTTCACCGCCAAAGCCGGAACCGTATCCGTCGGAAAACTCACCACCTGATCCCCTAAAATTGCCGCCTCAACCAGAGTATCTAAAGAAACTTGAGTCATGTTTCTAGAAGGAACGTAGGAAAACAGTTTACAGTTTACCTGTCGGCTACTTCCGAAATCCCTACTTTCCAATCCTTTTTCCCTGTTGCCTTCAAACTTGTTTTTTTCGGCAATTTCGCGATTTTTTTTTCGGCAGACCCTCTTGACTTTTTGCCGTAGCTACGGGTATTATTATTTACAATGGGATGTTTGCAAAAAAAATATTTTTGTCAATATTCAATTATAAAAAGCTATATCCCTAATCTATCAGCCTTCCTCCCCCTTGTCAACCCCTAACAGATGCGAATCAGAGAGAATTGAATGATTTAAACTCGATAAGCCAAAGCAAAACGTTGAATTCCCGCTAAATCAGCAATCAGTTCAATATCGGTGTAACACCCCTCTGCTTTCAGCATCTCCACCACAAGTTCACCCTGTCCGGCCATCATTTCTACCAGCCAAACCCCCCCAGACTGTAAATAAATCGGCGCTGTCTTCACTAAATGTTGAATACAGACCAAACCCGAATCTCCCCCATCTAAAGCTAAATGGGGTTCATGGTTAGCCACCTCAGGTTGTAAAGTAGAAATCAAGTTTGTCGGAATATAAGGTGGGTTAGCCAACATTCCACTCACAGACCCCTGCAAAAACTCTAACGGTTCCCACCATTGGCCATGATAAAACCGAATACGGTCAGCAAAACCCAAATTTTCAGCATTTTTGCGGGCGACCGCTAAAGCCTCTAGACTACAATCAACCGCGTGAATAGAAGCCTCAGTTAACACCTCTGCTAACCCCAATGCGATCGCCCCACTTCCCGTTCCGAGATCGACCCAATCACCCCGCCACAGAGCTTGCAAAGAAGAACTGTTAACAGCCCTAGCCACCCAATCTATCATTAACTCCGTTTCCGGTCGGGGAATTAACACCCCAGGCGAAACCGTCAAACTAAAATGACGCCAACCCACAACCCCAGTGAGATATTGCAAGGGAACTCGTTGTTTTAAACGTTGTTCCCATAACTGCATCAACTCAGACCAGGGAAGGCGTAAATTTACCCTTGGCCAGTCCTTAAACGAACCCAACCGCAGACTGAGGCGATCTAAACCAGCCCCTTCTTGCAGAAACCACTCAACTTCAGCCACAGGAACTTCAGCAGCAATCGCCTCCGCTTTAGCCTGTTGCCACCATTCCCAAAGCTGAAGACCTGTGATCACCGGATTATCTGTCATCTGGGGGAGTTCTGTTGAAGTTTAACCAAAATTCACAAGCCTCTATCGTCCACCCGATTGCTGAATTTGTTGGATGTATTCCACCGTTTCGCGAGGGGGAATTAAAATCACCAAGTCTAAAAATTGGTCATTATCAGTCCGAAAAGATTCGAGTAAAACTTCTAAGGGTACGACCTCAATTTTCACTGAAGAAATTAAATCCGGTTGTTGAGTTTTAAACTGTTCTAGCATTCCCTCAAGGTCTTCCTTCGTAAAGAAGAAAGGAATCGCTTGTTTATCGCCTTGTTGTATCGTAATGATACGGTCATCTGCTCCCGCTCTAGCGATGAATAAGGGAACTCCCCGAAACTGATTAATATCTTGGCCGTTCGCTTGTAAAACTGACCTTGCAGAGTTTAACTGTTGTTGAGTCGGTACAAAAGCAAACATTAACCGTTCTGGGTTATTTTGAGTTTGCTGACCAATTTCATAAATTCTTCCCAGAGGTACAGCCGTGACTTGCACTGAGGAACCTAACTGTGGGTTTTCAGTTTTTAGCTGATTAATGAAATTCTGGGCATCAAGACGACTGATATACACTTCTACAACAGAAGCACTCTGGCTGCCATTTTGAGCCGTTCCCACTAAAGGTGAACCATCTGAGTCAGTAATTGTAAATACAGGGACAGCACCTAACTTTTCTGAAATTTGCTGGGGTGTCAGTGCCAGAGCCGGCTGAATTGCTATAGATGAAAAGCCAGGTATCCCAGGGGGTAAGATAGGGGCTAGGAGCAGATGGCTACCCACTATTCCGAATAATAAACTTAAGCGAGCAACTAATTTCATCATCTTTCTCTGTTTTTATTCTGAAAGAACACTAAATCAATCGTTAGACCAAGAATTAGATCTCTGTGCGACACAAAGTTATTGATTGAAACCGACTTAAAAAAAATTCGGTATTTTTATCAGTTTGTGACACAGTGTTTGAGGAGTCAAAAGTTTAGAAATAATCCTCTATCAAGTTAGACTACGCTGAGTTTAGGCTATTCTTTGACTCGAATTGCCTCTCAAGTCGATAGTCAGGGCGATCGCTATTCTACTAGAACTGGACTCTAGATCGACTGATTTGATCAACCTCAAGATCTCTTACTGAAAACTCTCGATTTTTTCCGCGATCGCCCCGACACAAACCCACTCCCAAAACAACAAATTTTTAGACGGCTTCATCCCCAATTTTTCTCCCCAATTTTTCTTGAGTTTTTTGGTTACGGATATTGAACCATAATTTTTACTCATCCTACCACAATCCCTTCTGAGCTTCAGGGGAGAGGATTTTCTTTTTCTTGACAAAAGTGGGGAAATGTGAAATCAACACCAGTAATTTTTTCCCTAATACCAGGGTAAGATCCAAAATCGGGATGACCGACAGTAACCCTTCTCATATTGCCAGGGCTGTTTCTTTACTAAGCAAAAGCGGTGTCCGCACCCGCCAGAGACTCAACCCGTAATTTGACACAACCACAATACTGTGCTAGTTGTCTATTGCGTCAACGATTGTATCTATATCGTCAGTGAGTTTCCAATCAAATTTGGATAGATACGAGCGATAGCGGGAGCCACAGAATCCTAGAAGGCTTGCTGTTTAAGCACTGGCGGTTAATCGGGATGACAGGATTTGAACCTGCGACATCCTGCTCCCAAAGCAGGCGCGCTACCAAGCTGCGCTACATCCCGTGAACTGTATTTTTTACAGATCCACTAATATACTACACCAAAGCGGTTAAAATTGCAAGATTTTCATCTTGAGTCAGGAAAAAGTAACCCGAGAGTAGGGAGACAGTCACCAATTTAGACATTGACAGGATCCCCAGAGCTAAAACAAGGGGATTCCTCAGTCGTTCCTGATCTCCCCATACCTAAAAGGTAGGGGCTTTAGGCAATTTTGGGTAAACACTCCCTTAATCTGGATACCAGAACATTCCCTTAATCCCTTCGGGATCAGCGATAAAGCCCAAATTTCGATAAAAATCTACAACATGGGGGTCAGCAAAAAGAGTAATATTGCTGATATCATCGCTCCGTAACTTTTTAATAATGAACTTCATCAGAGCTTTACCCAAACCGCGATTCTGGAAATCCGGGTGAACCACCACATCCCAGAGCGTGGCATTAAAAGCATGGTCAGAAGTCGCTCTGGCAAACCCAATCAGCCGTCGTTGTTTGCCTTGAAGTTGCCACATCGAAACCACCAAAAAGCTATGTTGAATAGCCTTTCTAACTTTTCGTAACGGGCGACGAGACCAACCCACCGCACTGCAAAGTTCTTCTAGCTCATAAAGATCGATATCGCGATCTGTACTAAAAAAAATGCGACCATTACTATTAGTCGATGTGCGAACTGCCTGGGGTACAGCATCACTGTCCCCATTATTATGAACCTCGTAATCTGCTGTCGAGGAACTCGAAGTGGAATTCATACCGCTAAACAAGTTTTTCCAGAAACCCATGCAGGTGTGGTTAAGGTAGTAGACGTTGAATGACCGTACTAGATAGTAGTATATCTCCCGTACCTTCTCCTCAATTATGGCTTTGGGCTTAAAATCGTCAACGCTGGAACTGCTAAAACGCTTCAATCGAGCGTTCCCACAGTTTTACGAGCAATTTGTCAGTAGTGAAATCCAACTCCAAAATCTCAAATTGGCCTATGAGATTTATAAAACCAAACAAGCGGTCATTGAGATCAAACCAGAAGGAAGCCGAAGCGCGTTGCACTTTGCTTACCGCAATCAGTCCTTTCTGCTCAGTGATATCTTTGGTGTCTTAGCAGCCTACGGGCTAACAATTCATAACCTCAGTCTGTACGGACAAATCTATCCTCCAATGCTGGTCTTTATCAAGTTAGTGGTTTCCCGAGGGGGTAAAGCACTCACCGATAAAACCGCAGAAAACGTCTGTCGAGCCGTTCGAGAAGCACTCGCCGGACACTTTGAAGTTGAGGAAATGTTGGCCGTAGAATTTAATCTAGATGCGGGTCTAGAAGATGTTGCTACTGAATTTTACGTCGATCCGGTGTTCCACCTTCCGGCTTTGTTGATCGAAGCAGACAACCAACCAGGCTTATTTTACAAGGTTATGTATGCCATCTGGCAAGAAGATCTACTCGTGGTCAACGCGAACTTGTTAGTTTGGCGAGGTCGAACCCGTTTAATTCTCTATCTTCTTGGCCCGAACGAAAGTTTAATTCCCGATTACCTGGGCCAAAAAATCGCCGAAGGAATGCGCCAACGACTCATGGGAGAACGCTTTTAAACAGTTATCAGTGACCAGTGAACAGTAACCAGTGAACAGTAACCAGTAAATATTGATAACTGTAAATTGGTTACTGCCTTTTGCCTTCTGCCTGTAAAGCTTGTTCTGGGGTAGGATCAAGAGATGAAAACTATCGAGATTCAGGAAGTCAAACATACTTACGAGTTGACCCCTCCTACCCCAAGCAACACGGTTATTGTTTTTATTCACGGCTGGCTATTAAGCCGTCGCTATTGGCTCCCGTTAATTGAACAGTTACAACCCCACTACCAATGTTTGTCCTATGACTTACGGGGGTTTGGTGATTCTCAACCCTCTAGCACGGGTTCGTCTACTTATAGCTATACTCCGGCTGCCTATGCTGAAGATTTAGCCCTATTATTACAACATCTCAAAATCAAGTCAGCCTGGCTTGTTGGCCATTCTCTGGGCGGAACTATTGCACTCCAAGCGGCTGACCAACATCCGGAACAGGTCAAAGGTGTAATTTGCATTAATGCCGGGGGCGGAATTTACCTCAAGGAAGAATTCGAGAAATTTCGGTCAGCAGGACAACAACTGGTTAAATTTCGTCCCCGTTGGCTGACTCTCTTTCCCTTACTCGATCTTCTGTTTTCCCGGACTCAAGTTGCCAGTCCTATTGGCCGTCAGTGGGGACGTCAACGGGTAATCGATTTTGTCACAGCTAACTCAGAAGCCGCTTTAAATAGCTTATTAGACTCAACGACAGAAGCAGAGGTTCATCGTCTACCGCAAATTGTTTCTCGCCTCAAACAACCTGTGTATTTTTTAGCCGGAACAGAAGATCGAGTCATGCAACTCCAGTATGTACGTTATCTGGCCAGTTTTCACTGGATGTTCAAGCAAGGAGACGGTAACGTGATCGAAATTCCCAACTGCGGACATTTAGCAATGCTCGAACAAACTGATGCGATCGCCTCCCGAATTTTAAACCTTCTTCAATCCGAAATGATTGATCACTAATAACTATCTTCCCGTTTCCCCATTCCCTGATCGATAACTCACACAAGATTGGGACAGTTGAGTAAAGTTAGAAGTAAGTCCTCAATACTCTAGTAATACTCATGGTCTTTTTTCTCAATGATGGGGGATTTGGAGTCATCAATATTGGCGGAATTAACCCCCCTTCTCGCGAAACAGTCCTCAACAGTATTGTTGTTCCTCCGATTGTACCCAACGTTCCTATTGCTGGAGAAGGGGTATTTTTCGCCCCAGAAGGAACCCTGAATATTCCGTTAATTGCGCCAGATGGTCAGGTTACACTGCGTCCAATCCCCCCGGTTACACGGAACCCTCAAGCCATTGGTATTTCGGATTTTGAACCCTTTCAAGTTAACCCCATTACCGGAGAACTTGTTTCACCGGGCGAGGTAACGTTCAGTACATTTCCCTTGTTTCAATACGGAGGAAACAGTAGAGGAAGTAGTAATAGCAATAATTTTGAGGCTATTCAATTCAACCCTTCCAACTCAACTCCTAACACCTACCAAAATCACCAAGTCTTACGGGGAACTCCCGAAAACGATAGTTTACGAGGAGGTGATGGTAACGATTACCTGAGTGGGGGTTTAGGAGATGATACCCTCTATGGCGGCTCTGGCAATAATACCCTCTACGGGGGTCAAGGGAATGATGTCCTGATTGGAGGGCCAGGGAACGATGTTTTAAGCGGGGATAAAGGTCAAGATATTCTTACAGGGGGAGGAGGTTCAGATCTGTTTATCCTTGCGACTTCTGCAGCGACCCCAGATTTTACTCAAGCGGATGTGATCACAGATTTTCAGCCTGGAATTGACAAAATTGGCCTCACAGAAGGATTAACGGCTGTCAATCTCAACCTAGTTCCCTTTCAGTTATTTGGAAGCCCCGGCACTCTTATTGTTAACACGAACTCCAATACCGCCCTGGGATTTGTGAGCAACATTCCTGCTTCTGCACTTTGGGATAGTTTTGTTTCAGTGTGAATCAGCAGGTGACTGTTCACTGTAAAGCTGCATGATCTCCTCAATTTTGAGGCGAGAAGTGGCTCCTAATGTTAAAGATGATAAATGACCCCGATTCAGATGATCACAGGCTGCACAGGCAATCATGGCAGCGTTATCGGTACAAAATTTTAGAGGGGGAAACAAGACTTGGATATTGTGGGCAAGGGCAGCTTGTTGGAGATGTTGTCGTAAACCGCTATTGGCTGCAACTCCTCCACCGACGGCAATCGTATCAAGTCCATAGTCTAACGCGCAGGCGATCGCTCGTTTAGTTAGACTACTAACAACGGTTTGCTGAAAACTAGCTGCAATATCGTTAATCGGTAATTCTTCTGAGGGTTCAAATTTCTGGACTAAACGCAAAACAGCTGTTTTCAACCCACTAAAACTAGAATCATAGGGATGATAACCGCCCCCGGGTCGAGAAATTTTCCCCTCGGGCAGTATAAAGGCTTGGGGATTTCCCTCTGTTGCCCGTTGATCAATAATGGGGCCACCCGGATATCCTAAATTTAGTAAGCGGGCGACTTTATCAAAAGCTTCTCCGGCAGCATCATCTCGCGTTTGACCCAAAGTTTCATAAATGCCACAGTCTAACACCCGAATTAAACTGGTGTGACCCCCAGAAACTAACAAACACAAAAAAGGAGGTTGTAAGTCTGGTTCAGTCAGATAGGTGGCATAGATATGACCTTCGAGGTGATGAATGCCTAAAAAGGGTTTTTGATGTAAGATTGCTAAAGTTTTGGCGGCCGTTATCCCAATTAACAAGGCCCCCACTAACCCTGGGGCGCAGGTGGCAGCAATTCCATCAATTTCTGTCCAGGTGAGGTTCGCTTGGTCTAAAGCTTGGTCAATTAGAATATTAACGGCTTCAAGATGATGACGGGAGGCAATTTCAGGGACAACCCCACCATAGGGCTGATGAACAGCGATTTGGGAAGCCACCACATTGCTGCAAACTTTACGATTTTTTACAATTGCAACCCCAGTTTCGTCACAACTTGTTTCAATTGCTAAAACTGTCGCCATTGACTGATAAATTCTGTATTGAACGATTGAGCTAAATTGAATAGCTTAATCTTAACTGGGTATATCCTAACTTGGGAGATATCCTACAATTCAAAGAAAAAACTCCCGCAAAACCACTAACGGGTCAACGGGAGTGTATCACGAGGATGTCTTGTCCAATGCTCGGAAGAATTCAGATAGTTTCTTAACGAGCTATCTGAAACAATTGTACATAAAACTTATTGTTTTGTAACAAAAGGAAACCTTTCTATGCGACGATTGTTTGCGGTCATCTTAGCTGTCGGTCTGTGGTTCAGTGTTGTACCGAGTGCTTCAGCCTATAACTTAACCCCTTGTTCAGAATCTGCGGCATTTCAGCAACGGGCGAAGACGTCTATTGCCGAAAGTGCAAATCCGGCTCAAGCCAAAGCACGGTTTGAGCGCTATTCTCAAGCATTGTGTGGGGCAGAAGGTTTACCTCACCTGATTGTAGATGGTAGCCTGGCTCATGCTGGCGAATTTTTAATTCCCAGTATCTTATTCCTGTATATTGCGGGATGGATTGGTTGGGTTGGTCGGGCTTATCTGCAATACGCTGCCAAACAAGGTAAAGATGCGACCGAAAAAGAGATTATTATCGACGTTCCAGTAGCAATCAAATTCATGCTCGGCGGCTTTATTTGGCCTTTAGCTGCACTCAAGGAAGCAACTTCTGGCGAAATGTTTGCCAAAGATAACGAAATTACGGTTTCACCTCGCTAGTCGGGTTTAAATTCCCTGGAATTGAGTTTTGTCTAAATAATGTTTAAAGGAGATATAGTCCCATGAAGAATTTTCTCACCTATCTATCCACTGCACCTGTATTAGCAGCAGCTTGGTTTGTGATTACGGCGGGAATCTTAATTGAATTCAATCGTTTCTTTCCCGATCTTTTGTTTCACCCCCTCTAAACTGTAATCGGTCAAACTAAGATCATCTGGGGGACTGAGGAGAAAGAAATCGAAATCATCCTTCAATCAAAAGGTTGAATATCTTGTCTGTCCTGTCACTGGGATAAACTCGATTCCTTAAAATTTGTCCTCTTTTTCCCTAGATGATTTGTGACCTGTATTTTTTAGGCAAAATTATGGGCATAATAGAGTAGTTTTCACTAACCGTTTTCAGATCGTCTTTGGCTCTATGAGATCCTATCTTGTTGCTGCAATTCAAATGACAAGTTTGCCCAAACTAGAGAAAAATCTAGCAGAGGCAGAAGAATTAATCGATTTAGCTGTGCGTCGGGGGGCGGAGTTAATCTGCTTACCCGAGAACTTTTCATTTATGGGTGAGGAACAAGAAAAACTCGCTCAAGCTCATGAAATTGCAGAACAGACCGAAAAATTTCTAAAAACCACAGCCCAACGCTTCCAAGTCACTTTACTCGGGGGAGGATTTCCCGTTCCGAGCGACAACAATAAAGTTTATAATACTGCTTTACTGATTGATCCAAGTGGGAATGAATTGGCTCGGTATCAGAAAGTTCATTTATTTGACGTCAACTTACCGGATGGTAACACCTATCAAGAATCTTGTACCGTGATGGCAGGTCAACAGTTACCGTCTGTTTACCCGTCGGAGGAATTGGGAAATTTAGGCTTATCGGTTTGCTACGACGTAAGATTTCCTGAACTGTATCGCCATTTATCTCATCAAGGCGCGCAAGTTTTGTTTGTTCCGGCGGCTTTTACTGCCTATACCGGAAAAGATCATTGGGAAGTCTTACTCAAAGCCAGAGCCATTGAAAACAGCTGTTACGTCGTTGCACCTGCTCAAACAGGAAATCACTATGGTCGGCGCTACACTCACGGTCATGCGATGATTATCGACCCCTGGGGAGTGATTTTAGATGATGCAGGTGATAAACCGGGTGTTGCCATTGCCGAAATTCAACCCAGTCGCTTAGAACAAGTGCGGGTACAGATGCCCAGTCTAAAGCATCGGGTTTTCTAAGATTGTTATTTGATAACACAAAGTTATGACTATTCTAAAAAATTCTCTCATTGTGAACCCTCCTTATTCAGTTAGACTAAACACGATGAGTTCTGCGGAATGAATGATTGATCTCGTTGCCGGGGTGAGTTCTTCCCCCATTTTTTCAATCCACTTCTCTGATATTTTCCCCTTGCTAGCAACAGCAACAGAAGAAGCATCTACCGAACCCGAATCCGTCTGGATTTTATGTGGGGTATTACTGAGTTTAGTTGCCATTTTCATTGCCAGCAAAGCGGGCGGAGAGTTCTTTAACTGGTTAGGATTTCCGCCTGTTTTGGGTGAATTAGTCGGGGGTGTGGTCATTGGGGTTTCAGCCCTCCATTTAGTGGTGTTTCCTGAAAATGGGGATCACACCAGTTCCTTGATTATGACAATTTTGCAGGGGACAACGGGATTAGACCCTGAAACCGCTCAAGCCACCTATGAAGCCCAAAGTGAAGTTCTTTCGGTTCTGGCTGAATTAGGGGTGATTGTTTTACTGTTTGAAATTGGATTAGAGTCCAATGTCAGACAACTCCTGGAAGTCGGTATCCAATCTTTATTTGTGGCGGTTGTTGGGGTAACAGTTCCCTTTGTAGCTGGCACTGCTGGCTTAATCCTGATTTTCCATACTCCAACAGTTGCAGCAATTTTTGCAGGTGCAGCTTTAACCGCAACGAGTATTGGTATCACATCACGGGTGCTGGCAGAAATCGGACAACTCTCGTCTACCGAGGGTCAGATTATCCTGGGTGCGGCGGTAATGGATGATATTTTGGGCATTATCGTTCTGGCTGTGGTTGCCAGTTTAGCGAAAACCGGGGAAATTGATGTTCTCAATGTGGTTTATCTGATTATCAGTGCCAGTGTTTTCCTCGTTGGGGCGATTCTTCTGGGTCGCTTTTTCAACAGCACTTTTGTCAGCCTAGCTAAACAGTTCAAAACTCGGGGTCGAGTCGTGATTCCAGCTTTAACGCTGTCGTTGATTCTGGCTTATATTGCTGCGGCGATTAACCTAGAAGCGATTTTAGGGGCATTTGCGGCGGGCTTAGTTCTGGATGAGACCGATATTGATGACGAAGACCTCGAGAAACTGATTATCCCCATTGCGGATGTGATTGTTCCGGTTTTCTTTGTTACTGTGGGAACAAAAACGGATTTGAGTGTACTGAACCCCGCAATACCGGAAAACCGAGAAGGTTTAATTATTGCTTCGTTTCTGATTGTGGTTGCCATGGTTGGAAAAGTGGTTTCGGGTTGGAGTGTGTTTGGTATCCCTCAAATTAACCGCTTGGCGATTGGTGTGGGAATGATTCCTCGGGGTGAAGTAGGACTGGTATTTGCCGCCGTCGGTTCTTCTAGTGGTGCGCTGTCTCCGGCTTTGGATGTCGCAATTATTTTAATGGTGATTTTGACAACATTTGTAGCACCACCTCTTTTACGAATCGTGATGAAAACCGAAGCAATCCCGGAAGTCGAAACCTAGAGAAAATCTAAAGATTAGGGGAAGGAGGGAGACAGTAATCAGTCAGCAGCGCGAAGTGCGATCTTGGGGTTTCCCCAAGTAGAGCAACTTCGTAAGAGAGTCAACAGTTATCAGTTCTCAAACTTCCCCATCTCTCAATCTTCTTTCTACTCGTGATCAACCTAGACTGATTTTTAAATTCCTGAAAACTGGTCAAAGGTTTTCGATACAATCTAGAGATGCAGATTTTTGATGAAGCTCAAGTGATTAGGGAACAGCTGAGAAAACGGTTCACGATTTGGGATTGATGTTCGTCTATGTCCTAAGCATCTCTTGAACTGCTGTGAGTTGATATTGCCTTGGGCAGCCTACTGTAATTTTTCAAGATAGATGAAACATACTCTTTCAGTTTTAGTTGAAGACGAAGCGGGTGTTCTGACTCGGATTGCGGGTTTATTTGCACGTCGGGGGTTTAATATTGAAAGTTTGGCAGTTGGCCAGGCTGAACAAAATGGGATTTCCCGTATTACCATGATCGTGTCGGGAGATGATCGGATTATTGAGCAAATTACCAAGCAACTCTACAAACTGATTAATGTCCTCAAAGTTCAGGATATTACGGAGATTCCCTGTGTTGAACGGGAGTTAATGCTACTCAAGATTAACTGCAATGGCAGTGCCATGCGCTCAGAAATTATTGAACTGGCTCAAATTTTTCGGTCGCGAGTCGTTGATATCGGGGAAAGTACCCTAACGGTTGAAGTCGTCGGAGATCCCGGTAAAATGGTGGCAATTATTCAAGTGCTGAGTCGTTTTGGAATTCGAGAAATTGCTCGAACCGGGAAAGTGTCTCTTACACGGGAGTCGGGTGTTAATACCGAGTTTCTCAAAAGTCAGTCTTTGGAAACCAGCCGCCTCTAAGTTTTGGTGGGTTGATGAGCGAAAATCGAACCCTAAATGTATGATAGGTTAGAAAATAAGGTCAGCTTCTCCCGTTAGAATCTTAGATTTAACGGGAGTCTCCTGCCACAGAAAAGATGACATGAGTACAGGTTAAGCCGGAGAGCTTTTCTTTAGAAAACGATGGACAACACCTGTACTGACGATCAGCAAGCAATTTAAGGCTCAAGAGTGCGCTTCCAAATCTAGAGCAGTAACTGAGTTAACATTTTATGGTACAACACGGTACTATCTGTGAGATAACTGAATACATCTATGCAACGAGCCTTCAAGACCCAACTCAAACTTAATAACCGTCAAAAGACCTTAATGGCTCAACACGCGGGATATTCTAGGTGGGTCGGGAATTGGGCATTAGCGATGTGGAATGAAGCTTACAAACAGGGTTTAAAACCTTCAACGAACAAGCTCAAAAAGTTCTACACTAATCACATTAAACCTCAATACTCCTGGCAGTCAACCCTAAGTTCTAGAGTTTATCAATTTGCCTTCATGCACTTAGGAGAAGCATTTAGCCGATTTTTTCAAGGCGTTGCTGAACATCCTAAGTTCAAGAAAAAAGGTAAAAATGATAGTTTTACTTTAGATAACTGTGGTAAGGTAATGAAGTTTTCAGGGAAGAGGTTAAAACTTCCTTTCATTGGATGGGTTAACACTTATGAACCCCTTCCAAAAATCCAGACTAAACGAATTACAATTAGTCGAGTTGCCGATTCTTGGTATATCTCTGTAGGCTATGATTTTGAGCCAGAACAGACTGTTAAATCAAGAGAATACCTGGGTGTTGATGTAGGAGTTAAGGTATTAGCGGCCTGTTCAGATGGTACGGTTTTTGACAATCCAGCAGCCCACAAAAAAGCTCAGAAAAATCTAGCCCGACTTCAACGCGAACTCTCTGGAAAACAGAAGGGTTCAAACAACAGGAACAAAGCTAGACT
>JBJHBL010000091.1:0-18675 GCA_050485465.1 Limnoraphis sp.
GCTATATACTGAATTGATGAAGTTCCTGTTCTGCTATTTTTTGAGGCCCCATGTTCTCGATTGATATCATTGTTAAGTACACGCCTATCCCCTTGTCTGTAGAGCAGAAGTCCCTCGAAGATGCTCAAGCGACTTATCAACGGGTGATTGAGGGGATGCAGGCTAGTCAGCCCCAAGTGATTGAACTAACTTGTGATAAGATTCCAGACAAAAAGATTTCGATTGTCAGTAGCGAAATTTCAGCTGTGCAAATTTCCCAGAAAACAGCATCCACTACAGGTAGAGCGCCTGGCTTTGCAATGCTTGGACAATGAAACCTTCAAACTCTGTAAATGTTCCGATCCCTGCTATTACGGTTCGTAACCTTTGCTATAGTTGGCCAACAGGTGCTCAGGTGTTGAAGTCTTGTTCTCTGGCTGTTCCTCAAGGTGAGTTTTGGATGCTTTTGGGGACTAATGGGAGCGGGAAGTCAACCCTGTTGCGTCTGTTGGCGGGTTTATTAATGTCTCAGTCTGGTGAAATGACAATTAATGGACGAGTTGGCTTTGTCTTCCAAAACCCTGATCATCAACTGGTTATGCCCAGTGTAGGGGCTGATGTCGCTTTTGGGTTGGTGGAAGACCAACTTCCTCTAGCTGAAGTTCGTCAACGGGTGACGGATGCACTTTCTGCTGTCAAGTTAGAAGCGTTTCAAAGACGGCCTATTTATGCCCTCAGTGGGGGACAAAAACAGCGAATTGCGATCGCTGGAGCTTTAGCCAGACAATGCCAAGTGTTGCTCTTTGATGAACCCACCGCACTCCTTGACCCTGATAGTCAACTTGATCTCGTCAGTCAAGTTCGTTCTTTGGTTAAAAGTCGAGGAATTACTGCTTTATGGGTCACCCATCGCCTTAATGAACTCGACTACTGCGACGGTGCATTTCTCCTCTCGGGTGGACGGGTTGTAGCTCAGGGTGATCCTGAACCCCTCAAACAGCGTTTGATGCAATAGGGAATAGGCAATTTACAATTTACAGTTTACAGTTTACAGTGACCAGAGTTTTCAGTTATTAGTTTTTACTTATCAATATTTACGGGTTACTGATAACTGGTTACTGTTCACTGTCCCCTGTCCCCTCTCTGATTTTTTTGTGATTCTCTCCGGCTCATGTAATAATGTGTTAAGAAAAAAATGTCACCGCTATTTATAGCAGTACAGTTGAAGGGTTTATGCAAAAGTATCAGAGTCCTATGCCATGCCACGTCTTTTATCTAAGGCTATCCTGTTAGTTGATGGCTACAACATGATCGGAGTCTGGCCCCAGTTGCAAAAAAAGCAGCAAGGCCAAGGAATGGAAGAAGCTCGTCGCACTCTTGTAGAGGCTTTGGTCAACTACAGTGCTTTTGAAGGACTTGATGCTCGGGTGGTTTTTGATGCTCACTATCAAAACACCCCTAGCGTAGTCGAAACTGTAACTCGCAACTTATCCGTTCATTATACGGATTATGGTCAAACCGCAGATACTTATATTGAAAAAATCTGTGCTTCTTTGGCTCATCAATTGCGCTTGTCTAGCCGACGCCTGATTGTTGCTACTTCAGATCGAGCGCACCAACTAACGGTTGTGGGTTACGGTGCTGAATGGATGTCAGCTTTGCAATTAGCCCACGATGTGGAATCTACCGCCCGTCGTTGTCAACGCCGTCACAAGTCTAATAAACAGTCTTCTAGTCGGTTTCTGGCGAATTCTCTCGATGCTGAATCTCAGAAACGTCTATCAATGTTACGCATGGGACTGAAGCCCTGAATCTCTAAAAAATATTTTTGCAAAAGTGCTTGACTTTTTTCAGGCTTTGAAGTTAATATAAGTAACTGTGACTAAAATAAATTTTTTAGAGCAATCCTCGGTAGCTCAGTGGTAGAGCGGTCGGCTGTTAACCGATTGGTCGTAGGTTCGAATCCTACCCGGGGAGTTAGTATTTAAAATACAGTTTTAAAAAGGTGAGTCATGAGGGATGAAACGCTGAGTATTAAAGTTCAGACCTCTGGCTACAGGAAATATTGGTTACTGGATGCGGATGTAACTTTTCTCAATCATGGTTCCTTTGGTGCTTGTCCCATTCCGGTTTTAGAGTTACAAACTCAACTGCGACAACAGCTAGAATGTCAACCTGTGGATTTTTTTGTGCGGCAATGGGAGTCTCTACTTGATCAAGCGCGTCGTCAGTTAGCAGAATTTGTTGGGGTTCAAGCCGAAGATCTTGTATTTGTTCCCAACGCCACAACGGGTATTAATAGTGTACTGCGATCGCTGTCTTTTTCGCCAGAAGACGAACTGCTGACCACTAACCATGAGTATAACGCCTGTTGCAACGCTTTAAACTTTGTCGCCCAACGTTGGGGAGCAAAAGTGGTTGTTGCAGAGATTCCCTTTCCGGTTCACTCATCGGATGAGATAATCAATCCTATTTTAGCACAAATTACCCCACGAACAAAACTTGTTTTAGTTGATCATGTTAGCAGTCAAACGGGTTTAATCTTTCCTGTGAAAGATTTAATTCAAGAACTCAATAGATGGGGAATAGAAAGCTTGATTGATGGCGCTCACGCTCCTGGAATGTTATCTTTGAATCTATCAGAAATGGGAGCAACGTATTATACTGGAAACTGTCATAAATGGCTATCAGCCCCTAAAGGAGCAGCTTTTTTATACGTTAAACCCGAAAAACAGGGAAAAATTCATCCTTTAACCATTAGTCATGGGGCGAACTCTCCTCGCACAGATCGATCACGATTTCAACTCGAATTTGATTGGACAGGAACTCACGATCCAACAGTTTATTATTGTATTCCAGAAGCGATTAAATTTATGGGATCATTGCTACCAGGTGGGTGGTTAGAATTAATGCAAATCAATCATAATTTAGCGATTTCGGCTCGAAAATTATTAGTCGAAAAATTAGACTTAGCTTATCCTTGTCCTGAAGAGATGATCGGTTCAATGGCAACAGTTATGTTACCAAAAACCTTACAATTAATTCCGCAATTGCAAGAAACACTATGGCAACAGTTTAAAATCGAAGTTCCGATCATTCCCTGGGAAAATAAACCGCAAAAATTGCTTAGAGTTTCTGCTCAAATTTATAATCAAATTGGCGATTATGAGAAATTAGCTAAAGCTTTACTTTGCTTGATTGAGGGAGAATATTTATGAATATTAAAATAATTGTAGCGTGCATCAAAGATTGGGTGTCTTTAATGAACTCGTAAAAGTTCTGGTTTGTGTAAATCTTAGTAAGGTGCATCAAAGATTGGATGTCTTTAATGAACTCGTAAAAGTTCTGGTTTGTGTAAATCTTAGTAAGGTGCATCAAAGATTGGGTGTCTTTAATGAACTCGTAAAGGTTCTGGTTTGTGTAAATCTTAGTAAGGTGCATCAAAGATTGGGTGTCTTTAATGAACTCGTAAAGGTTCTGGTTTGTGTAAATCTTAGTAGGGTGCATCAAAGATTGGGTGTCTTTAATGAACTCGTAAAGGTTCTGGTTTGATGCACCCTACAGTAATTTGTGTTCATCTTAGAAAGAATTGAGTATAATAGGTTAACCGAGAGTTTATATGAATAAAGTCAATCAGAATCAGTCAATAGCTGATTAAAACGAGGAGAATATGAGTCAAAATATTGTAGAAAATAAAACCAGTCAACAGTATGGTAAAGTATACTTAGTGGGTGCAGGCCCAGGAGATCCCGGTTTAATTACCTTGAAAGGGAAAGGATTGTTGCAATGTGCGGATGTGGTTGTCTATGATGCGTTAGTCAGTCCGCCCATTTTAGAGATGATCAACCCCGAAGCCGAACACATTCACGCAGGAAAACGACGGGGAAGACATTCAAAAAAGCAAGATGAAATTACTGAAATTTTAATCGAAAAAGCCAAAGAAAACGCAATTGTTGTGCGCCTAAAAGGCGGTGATCCCTTTGTTTTTGGACGAGGGGGGGAAGAAATGGAAGACTTGGTTAAAATGGGAATTCCGGTAGAAGTTGTTCCCGGTGTAACATCAGGAATTGCCGCACCCGCCTATGCAGGAATACCCCTTACACACCGCAATTATAGCTCGTCAGTTACCTTTGTCACAGGTCACGAAGCGGCGGGAAAATATCGCCCAGAAGTTAACTGGAAAGCGATCGCTCAAGGTTCAGAAACTCTGGTGATTTATATGGGAATTCATAATTTAACTCATATTACCTCAGAATTAATCGCCGCAGGTCGCAAGCCAGAAACGCCTATCGCTCTAATTCGCTGGGGAACCCGCCCCGAACAAGAAGAACTAATCGGACAGTTAGATACAATTGTACAACAAGTCGAAGTAACCGGATTTGAAGCCCCTGCGATCGCCATTATTGGAGAGGTTGTTCATCTGAGTCAGATTTTACCCCATTGTATGCCTTCAGTTGAAGGCAGGTAGTTTTTGGCAAAGTCGGTTAAACTAGAGGGGGATCATCAGGAATCCTTGATGTTTTCCCCATAAAATTTAAAGCTTTAAGATTACCGTGTCTAGCCTAGATTATCAAGCGAAAAAAGCCTATCAATTTGGAATGCGCTGGCTAACCGGAGCATTCATTTTAGCCAGTATTAGCTTAGGAGGTATTTTAACTTATGATTGGGCAAGAAATCGACCGATTGCTCCCACAACTGCTAATTTAGTAGAAGTTAATTTAGGGAGAGTTGAAAATAAAATTGATGCGGGGGGGACTGTTGAACTGGGGGGACAACGCAGTATTAAATCCCCAGAAGAAGGGGCGGTTGATCGGGTTTTAGTGAATCCAGGAGATCGAATTTCCGCAGGTCAAGAATTAATTATTTTAAGAAACCCTCAACGCGAGACCATTTTAAATAAAAAACAATTAGAGATTCAAAGACAAGAAATGATTGTTGAGCGCAATCGAGAAAAAATAGAAGAAGCCCAAAGAAATTTAAGAATCGCTCAAGCCGACTATAATGCAGCGATTAGAGACTATGAACAAGAAGTTGCATCGAAACAAGCCATTAAAGACTTAGAACTCAATAGAATTCAAGCTCAAATTAATCGAAATCGACAAAAAGTTCAAGAAGCTAGAGCGAATTTAGAAGCGGCTGAAGCCGAACTAGAAAATTCAGAAAGACTGCTAGATCGAGGCTTTATTGCTCAACAAGAAACAGACCGCCAAAAACAAACCGTTCGAGAACGACAAGCCACACTTAGAGATACTGAACTGGAGTTACAAAATTCTCAAATTGATTTAGAAACCAAACAAGTCGAAGAACTGACCATTCAAACCAATGTTAGTAGTAGTAGCCGTCAGGTGATCGACGCTGAAATTCAACTCCAACAAGCGCAGTCAGACTGGAAACAAAGCCAAAGCGATCTCGAACGCCTCAAAATCGAATATCAAGAAGAAGCCCTGACCTTAGAAAATAATATTGTGATTGCTCCCATTGATGGCGTGGTTTTGAATATTAACGTTAAACCGGGAGATGGAGTCAACCGCAGTGATGAATTAGTCACTTTAGGAGATCCTAATCAAGAACTGGTTCAACTGCAACTTTCCACCCTCAATGCTGCTGACGTTCAACCCAATCAAAAAGCTCGCATTAGTGTTATAGGCCCTAACGCAGAAACCTTCACCGGACGAGTGCAAAGCATCGGTTTACAAGCTAGAAGTGCAGGCAATAATAATGATTCATCGGGACAAGCCACCGTTCCGGCTACCATTCAACTGGATGAACCCACAAAAACATTAATCCCTGGAAGTGCAGTCAGTGTAGAGATTATCCTAGAAGAACGCAATAATATCGTTGTTTTGAATACTGAACTGATTCAACGGGAGAGACGTTCAACCTATGTTTGGGTAGTAGATGCTGATAATACCGCACAAAAACGACCCGTTACGTTAGGATTAGAAGGGTTAATTCAAGTCGAAATCACATCCGGTTTAGAAGCAGGTGATGTTGTCATCTCACCGCCTCCAGAAGCCCCATTAGAACCCGGAATGCCCATTACAGAAGACCCCTCTAGCCCTCGTGAAAGCAATACTCAAAATCCCCCTCGAGGCAATCGTAGACCCCGATAATTAATTCATCTATATGATCCAATGAGTTTATCTCCTTTTAATTTAATTGGTTTAAGTTGTCAGTCTCTCCTGGGAAACCCCGTGCGTTCCGGTTTAAGTGTGATCGGCGTCTTTATGGGTGTGGCGGCGGTGAGTGCAACCCTACAAGTACGAAATATTAGTCAAGCCGTTATCACCCAACAACTGGCCGAACGCAATGCGCCCCAAATCGGGGTTTTTTCAAGACGCAATCCTATTACCCGTCAAAACGCCACTATTACCCTAGAAGATTTAGAATTTCTCGAACAGCGCTTAAAAGGCTTACGAGCCATTAGTGGGAGTAATTGGATGCGTGCATCTCAAGCCGTCTTTCAAGATCGAGAAGCCACTCCCAGTATGATGGCAGTTGCCCCCAACTACTTAGAAACATCGGGTCAAAGAATAGTGGCAGGACGCAGTTTCAACCAGGCGGACTACCAAAGCTATCGACCTGTACTGATTATTGATGAAGCGCTCGCCCAAAACCTGTTTGACACTCAAGACCCCATTGGTCAAACCATTTATCTCGAATTAAGACCTTACGTTGTAGTCGGAATTATCCCCATTGAACCCCTTCAGGGAGAATCTGAAGGACAAATTCTGATGACCACTGCGACTCAAAGTGCAATCACTGGAAATCGAACCCTCAGACAACTTTGGCTGCGTCCTGAACGTCTAGAAGATATAGACTCTATAGAAGAACAAGTCGTTAGGGTTTTAGAACAACGTTTCCCCACCTATCGGTTTGGAACTTGGAATACTGTCGCAGATATTTTAGAACAGAAACAAACCCTTGAATCGGTTTCAATGGCTTTATTGGTTGTGGGTGCAATTTCGCTGTTAGTTGGGGGAGTAGGAATTGCTAATATTACCATTGCAGCCGTGATTGAACGTACCCCCGAAATTGGGTTACGACGCGCAATAGGAGCCACTCAACATGATGTTATGTTGCAGTTTATCCTTGAAGGGGCTATCCTAAGCTTGGTTGGGGGAAGCATCGCTATTTTAACCGTTCATGGGTTAACCGTTGTTGTTGCTGAACGCTTTGAGTTCCCCTACACCTTTGAAAGTCGCAGTGCAGCGCTTGCCTTATCTTCTGCGGTGTTAGTGGGTGTCGGAGCAGGGTTTTTCCCCGCCTTACGTGCCAGTCAGCTTGATCCGGTAAAAGCCTTAAAAGGATAATCACTCCAACCGATTTTTTTTGATGACATTACCCGTCAGTTACTATGTCTCCCTCTTCTCTAAAAATTAGACTGGGTTTAATCTTAGCTGGAACAACCAGTTTAGCCCTAACCTTCCTCCTCGGTTGGCAATTTTCTCAAGCCAATGCTGTGCGATCGCCTTCTGAACCTCAAAGCGATATTTTATCACAATTTTTATTACCACCCCCTCCGACCATTCAACCCCCACCCCCTGAAACTCCAACTCTAAAAATTCCTCAATTTTATCAGAATCAACCCGTCAGGGGAGAAACTTTACCTAAGCCCAAACCTTCTCCCCCTGAACCGGAACCCTTCACCTTTTCTCCTCAATCCCCCCTTCCTGAAAATACAGTAAATTATCCGATTAATCCTCTAAACTTACAAACTCATACACCTCCCAAAGAATCCCTCAAACCTGAACCTCAAACAGAAAATTCAGTTAACTTTAACCCTAATCTTTCCTTAACCCCCTTTCGGGCAAAAATAGAACCTGAAAAATTTACAATCGCTCAAACTGAACCCGAAATTAATCCCAACCCCGAACCTAATTTATCTCCCACAGAACCTAATCAAGTTCAGTTAGAATTGCGAGATATCATCTTTTTGGCTTTAGAAAATAATCGGACTATCAGAAATCAATATTTAGAACGCATTGTTCAACAACAAGATTTGGCCGTTGCAGAAGGTAAATTTGTCCCAAATTTGACCCCGAGAATTGCCCTAGATTGGCGAAATATTGAACAAAGTGGTACAACAAATACAAGCAGTGGTGCTGTTTTATCCGCACAGTTAGGAATGATCATTCCCACCGGAGGAGAAGTCAATTTAGGTTGGGAAGGTCAACGAGAAAATCGTAGTGGAGATGGGTTAAGTGGTCGAGATAATAATATTTTTAGACAGAACCTAGAACTTTCTTTTAGACAACCCTTACTTCGAGGTGGAGGAATTGATCTCAATCAAGCTACGATTAAAATTGCTCGAATTAATGAAACGACTAATTTACTCGATTTAAAAGCAACGTTAATTAATCAAATTACCAATGCTATTTTAGCCTATCGTCGTTTACTACAAGCTCAAGAACGATTGATTATTGAACAAAATTCTTTGGAAATTGCTCAACAACAAGTTGAAAATACTCAGGTTTTAATTGATGCAGGTCGTCAAGCTAGAGTCGATATTGTTCCTGTACAAACGCGAGTTGCAAACCAAGAAATTAGTGTATTAAATGCAGAAAATAATCTGCAACAACAACGGTTAGCACTCCTTGAAATTCTGGATATTGATCAGGATATAAATATTGTTGCGGTTGAAGAAGTGACTTCAATTGAGTCTCTATCTCTTGATTTTGAGACAGTTCAACAATTGGCTTTAGAAAATAGACCCGATTATTTGAAAGCACAATTGGATTTAGAACGCTCTAACTTTGAACTGCAAATTGCAGAAAATGAGCGACGCTGGAATGTTGATTTTAATACCAATCTTCGCCGAGATTTAGCCCCAGATATTATTGATGATCGAACTGAAGTGAGAGCGGGAATTGAATTGAGAAAGACTTTAGGCGATCGCAATATCGAACGAGATTTTCAACGCAGTCGTGTGAATGTATTGCAAGCCGAAAATAACCTGGATGAAGAATTTCAGCAAATTTCACTTGAAGTACAAAATCGAATTCGAGATGTGAATGATAACTTTAGACAAGTTGAACTCGCTCAAAGAGCAACCCAACTTGCTGAAGAACAGTTTCGCAATGAAGAAGAAAAAATTAGACTGGGTGCGGGGAATACTTCAATTGTGGATTTAGTTCAGTTTCAAGAACGACTGGGACAAGCAAGAAATAATGAATTAAATGCTAGAATAGATTATCTCAACTCAATTACAGAACTGAATCAAGCCGTGGGAACAACATTAGAAACTTGGAATATTACCCTAGAACAAAATATTAATATAGAATCGAGTCGCAACAATGAACAGTGAAGAAAAAACTACAATCAGTGTTTCTGTGAATTCCAGTTTAGCATCCGAGAATCAACGCTTAGATCGCTGGTTATCCCAAAATCTAGAAACTTTATCTCGTTCCCGCATTCAAACTCTCATTTCTCAAGGTCATATTAGGGTTAATCAACAGGTTTGTACTTCTAAAAAACTGGTGTTAAAAACCGGAGATGTGATCGAAGTTAATATTCCTCCCACTCAACCTTTAGAATTGGAAGCGGTTAATATTCCCCTGGATATTTTATACGAAGATGAACACCTGATTATTATTAATAAACCTGCGGGTTTAGTGGTTCACCCTTCTGCGGGACATATTAATGATACATTAGTAAATGCCTTACTCGCCCATTGCGATCGCCTCGCTGGAATTGGAGGGGTTGAACGTCCGGGGATTGTCCATCGTTTAGATAAGGATACCACAGGGGCTATTGTTGTTGCAAAAACGGATTTTGCATTGCAACATCTCCAACAACAAATTAAAGATAAAACCGCCCGACGTCAATATTTAGGCGTGGTTTATGGTTCCCCGAAAACTGAATTTGGGACGATAGAACAACCCATCGGACGACACCCAGTAGAACGCAAAAAAATGGCAATTGTGACCGTTGAAAAAGGGGGACGAACCGCCATTACCCATTGGCAAATTCAAGAACGTTTGGGAAATTATACGCTAATTTTATTTACCTTAGAAACGGGAAGAACTCATCAAATTCGCGTTCATTCTCATTTTATTGGACATCCAATTATTGGGGATGTAGATTATAGTCATGGGCGTTCTATTGGGGTTAATTTATCGGGTCAAGCCCTTCATGCGTGGAAGCTGAAATTACAACATCCCGTAACAGAAACCTGGATCGAAGCAATTGCTCCCTTACCGGAAGAAATGAATACCTTATTACAGGTTTTAAGGCGGCGGTTAGGTTGATTTTGGATTCTATTTATCCGTAGGACTTGACAGGTTGCTGGATTGGGTTTTAAACTGATTAAAGAGTAACTTCTAGAATAAAGAGGTGTTTATTGGGTTCTGATAATAGTCAGGAATTGTCATTCTTTAAATATTCTTTTTATGACTACTCTCTCCCTGACTGGATTACTCACATTTAGCTGTGTTTCTTCCGCGATCGCAGACCCAGCCTGTGTCAGCACAACTAAACTGAATAGAGTTTGTAGAACCCTGTTGCAGGACTAACGGCTCAGTTTCGCAATGTTGTTATTGACCCCCAATAAAAGTTAACATCATTACTATCTTAATCTGGGCTAAGTTAGGAATTTTCAGAGGGAGAACGAGCAGGAGGGAGAGATTTTTGACTATTTTCTACAATTTGCATTAATTTTACCATAAAATCGGTATGAATGGGAGTAGAAGTTTTAGGCGGTTTGGTTAATGAAATCTGACGAGTTAAAGATTTGAGAGATTGTAAGTCGTTGGTAGAGGAGAGATTTTCATTCGGAGACTGTTCCACTTCAACTAAGGGTTCTTCAAAGGAGATTTCTGCCCTAAAGACGGGGGAGACATTGCGACTAATTAACTGTTCAAATTCCAAGTTAAAATGATAAATCGGTTTACCTCGGCGTTGCCAAATCGATAAAATTTGCTCAACGGAAATCGATTTATACCGCCCTTGATAGAGAGCTTCAATTACAGCCAAATAAATCCAGTAATATTCGTAGTTTAGCCCCCATTTTTCGACCATTTCTTCATTAGAATAATCCCCTAAATCAAAACTATAATGTATCAGCAAAGCTGCTGCGGTTGCCCCATAATCTGGTGAAACTTCAAACACAATAAAAATTCATTAAAAATTAACTATAGTAGCCCTGAATTTTTAACAAATCACAGCAATATTAACACAAGCAAGACAAAAAGTGAGTTAATCTTTAATCCCGGAGAACGGTTCTGAACCCCCCGTCCAGTTAAAATCACTGATCCGCAGATTAAAACTCCCGACCCGTCGCACCGGACTAATTCGCAAAATTACCCCATAAGTCCGACGACTATATTCTAAAGAAAATTCATTATCCACTGCCAACCCATTGTCTAAGTTAATAGAATATTCAAAACCTGCCCGAAAACCTCCATAAATTTGTTGAACCAGTCCAAAAGTGAGAATACTTTCATCTACCCGACGGTCAAATAAAAACGGTGATTCTCCATCCAAAGCCACTTGAGTATACAAAATATTAAATCCGGTATAGTCAAAAAAGTCCCGGGAAAAATGCCCAAATTGTCCTTGCAATCCCACAGTCCCACTGAGATAGGATTGAGAATCATCTTCTGAATAAACATTTGTCACCCCCTGAGCAATCATAATTAAACGCACAAATGGAACCACAGGTCGGGCAGTATATCTTAATCCTTCGGTGGGGGTGGCAGGTAAGGGTGTTCCTTGCCAAATAATGGGGGGGTAAATTAAGGTGGCGAGTCCTTGAAAGCGAGTGCGAGTAATGCGGTCATTATCCCGCCCTGGTTGATTTAAAATATCTAGGCGATCGGTTCGGGCTTCAATTTGTTGTAATGCCCCCTGAAATCTAAATAATGCCCCCGAATTTCCCAGGGTAAAATCAGGAGAGGTTAATACTGCCCCTCCACTGCGATGAATGGTTCGGAAGCCTAATGTGCCGTTGAAAATGCGATCGCGATAGCTATATTCTCCCGTCAGGGTGTAGCCATGAATTAACTGTCGGACTCGCAGACTGGCCCGGTATTCATCTTCTTCGAGATTGGGAAAGTCTTCAAAACTGGTAATTGATAAACGACTATCAACATAGGTTTGCGGAGAAACAGGGCCCGATAATTGCGCTCGAAAGCCATAAAATCCACCATCTAAGGGATCGAGATCTTCTTCAAAAGCCCGTTGAACTAAAAACTGGGGAGAAATATTCAGCCCAAGGGTGCCAAAACGCAAAGGATTGATGTTCCATTCGATATAGTAACCTCCCAAATCATCGAGATCGTAGCCCACGGAAAAGGGGTTGGGGTCTCGTTGACGGCGATCAATGACGGTGCGATCGCGAAACAACGGTAAACTAAATCTCTGATCAAAAACCAAACGAGATCCTGTGGTTAGGACTTCATCTTGTAAAGGAGAAATGCGTCGCAGTCGGGCAGTATCTGCCCTAAGTTCTAATTCCGGGGGTGAAAAGGGATCGTTGGTGATGCGAACATCTTCGGCTTCCCATTCCCCGTTTGGTAATATATTAATGCGTTCGGCTTCAAACCGCAGACGGTTGACATCTCCTTGTAATTCGGGAAAGGAAACCCCACCGACTGCTACATCGGTTCCATCTGTTGGGACAACATTTTCTACGGGTTGGGCGGAGGTAATGCGATCGCTAATGGGAGAGGGTGTTATTTGTCCGACCCCTTCTTCTCGAATCGGTTGGGCGACAAAATCTGAACCGAGATCGGATAGAGAAATCACCCCACTGGCGTTGGTAATCAGTCCGGTGGTTTTAACTAAGTTGTAGTCCATTTGTTGGCCCCGGATCACTTGGTTTTCTCGGGTGAGTGCCACATTCCCGGTTGCCACCACTTGACGGGTAATTAGGTTGACTTGGGCTTTATCCGCATCAATTAAAGCGTTTTGAAAGCGGATCATTACATTGCCCTCTGCGGTGATGATTTGACGTTGTTGGTCAAATTCTTGACGGTCTGCGGTGACTTCTACTAAGTCTGTGGGGGGAATGATCGGTATGGGAATTGCTTCTGGGGGGGCTTGGGTGATCTGCGGTTCGGTTAAAAAGTTGAAAGATTGGGAAAGATGATATTCAACTTTTGTAGAGGGTACAATTGCTAAATCTGAGTTGAATTCTAATGACAGAGGTGGCCCCAGGGTGTCTGCTGATACTGAGGAGGATGAAGAATGTGAACCTAATTCTTGTTCTAGGGCTTTGAGTTTGGGCAGTTGATAGGCGACTGTTTCTTTTTTGTAGGTTTTTTTTGATACACTATCTTCTGCCTGTGGATTCAGGACAGTCTGGGCTTGAGGAGTATTAAGGCGTGAATCAGGCAGAATCTCAACAAGGGGAGGCGGTTCAGGTGGCGGTACCGGGTAGGGCATAGTTGGGTAACAAAAATCACACGAGCAGCCCGATTCTTTCAGATCAACCGCGTGAAGGACTGCATCAAAACAATGCCATTAGCCACTAAGCCGATTTACGGATGACTAATGACATTCAAGCTCGTTATCTTAACACAGTTGACGGGTCACTCTGTCGAGTCTTTTAAAAAGCCTTTGGATTTTCATAGATCTCAACTGTATTGATAACCCATATTGACTGCTATTATTCTAAGTCTTTCTGTTTGGGGTTGCGGGCGGGGTCGTTGGACAGGAATCCAAAGATGAACAGTAAGACGAAAAAGGACACAACGATATAGACTACGATTTTCAGAGTCTCCATGACGATTTCTCCTAAAGGATGATTTTCAAATTTAGGTTGTTATACTACAACGCACAGTCTTCTTATACTATCTTAAAATTTGACTGATTTTGACCTGGATTTTCCAGGCTGTTTTGGCGCTCGCTCTCTGAGGTGGGTTGAAAATACTGACCGACACCACCGAGAGTTTGTGCATAAATTGAACCGCTTGTCAAGCTTTTCTGCGTTTAATGATGACTCCAATGCTGCTTGACCCAAGCCCAGGCTTGAATCAGGGTTTCTTCTACCCAATACAGCACTCTATCTACCCATTCTAACACTCTCTCTAACGGGTGTTTCACATATCCTACTGCTGTTGCTTCTGTTTGGACGCAGTTGGCGACTTCTTGCTGATCGCTTTCTTTTGAAGGGTCAAAATATTTGCAGGCATCACTCATCATTGAAACATGAACCGGGGAAATTGTCAACCCTTTTTCGAGATTTTTTTCGATTTTTGGGGCTGAAATTTGCATCACTTTTTGAGAGGGTGTGAGGGGTTGAATTTTTCCGGTTGGGGGAATATATTTTTGGGGTTTTCCTGAAATTAATTTTTCGGCTTGGGGGGGTAAATTTAATTGTTCATTATGATCTTTAAAAAAGAAATAATCTATCGCCGCCCAAATTACGGCTTGCACTTGATGTAAACTCGCAGAAACAGAGGTTTGTAGGGAGTGATTTTCGGAGGTATAAAGGGTTAAGTCTGTGCTGTTGGTTTTCCAGGTTTGGGCTAGGGTGATTCTCAGTTCTTGGGTTTGGCGGGTGATGGCGGTGGTGTAGTTTTGAGCAATTGTTATTGCCGTTGATACAACTTTGGGTTTGGGAAAAGATACTATCGGTTTTCTCTGTTTTTCCAGAATAGCGACTTTTCGCAGGATCAATTGACGCAGTTTAACCTGTTGAGTCCAAGACAACTGATCAAATATTTCGTGATCTTCCCCAACTAAGACGATTTTTTGGGTTTGCCTACAGCAGGCGATCGCTTTGATGGTTTCGGGCACTATTTTGATCCGTTTGGAACGTTTAACCTCAAGCTTTGCGATCGCTAACGTTTCTAAGATCAGCCGGTCTGCTTCCCCAAGTTGACTGGCTGGAGAGGCATTCAGTTGCGGTTGAGAGTTTTGTGGAGTGAACTGAAGCTGTTGTTTTCCGTTGATCAGACTCTCAAACACGGAGTACACTGAGTAAAATGCTGTTTGTATTGCTGTTGCTGTCGAAAACTGAACTTGTCGCCAGGCTAACCCCCAGTTATCGAGAAACTGGTAATAGTTTTCAGCGATTAAGTTCAACAAACGGCTTTTATAGGGGCCAGAAGCTGGGGAGGGCATTGTTCAAAAGGGGTTGAAGTTAGCTAACCTAACAGACTATCATTTTATCTTAGCGAATGATGACCGAATTTGCAGCATCTTTATCTCAATTTTCCACAACGTTTGAACGCCTGCGTCTATTTACTCGGGTAGATATTTTAACGGCTTGGAATTTTTGTCAGTCGGGGGAGGATATTCCAGTTGAGTTAAACGAACGTGGACATATTGCTTGGCTGCCTCAACAGGTGATCGAGTTACAACAAACTATTATTGTTCCTGCCACTTTAAACAATTTTCCGTTAACGGGTTTCAGTTTACGATTGGTTTTAAGATGGTGGGCGGAAAAGGTATCTATCTATATTAATGATCAACTCATCCAAACCGGAGACTTATTTGATTGTTCGACAAGGGTTTTATTATCGAATTCGGTACAACCTGGAGATGTATTTAAAGTTCGTTTACGGTTGGTGAGTCCGAAACATGATCACGGAGCCTTAGTTCAGTCGGTTTGTTTATATGAAACTTTAGACCCTGACAAAATTGACCCGGGTTTTCTCGCGGATGAGTTGGAAGTGTTTTTGATTTCAAGCACTCAAAACCTATCCGATATCAATCAACCTGATATTCTCAACCTCTTAGCCGAAACCCTGAAAAAAATCGATTGGTCTGCTTTACCCGAACATCCCGAAATTTTCAATAACTCTCTGATTTCCCTACGACAAACCCTGATTCATTATATTTCCCCTAACCTCCCCAACTTTAACTCAAAAATTTATCTCCTCGGACACGCTCATCTCGATTTAGCTTGGTTATGGCCTGTGGCTGATACCTGGAAAGCTGCCGAGAATACTTTTAAATCTGTATTATCTCTACAACAAGATTTCCCCCACTTAATCTTTACCCATTCTTCTCCCGCCTTATATGCTTGGATAGAAACTCATCATCCTGATTTATTTTCCCAAATTCAACAACAAGTTCAAAACCAACACTGGGAAATTGCCGCCGGGTTATGGGTAGAACCTGACTTGAATCTTATTAGTGGAGAATCTATCGCCCGTCAACTCCTCTACGGACAACGTTACACCCAAGAAAAATTGGGTCAGGTTTCTTCTATTGCTTGGCTACCGGATAGTTTTGGCTTTTGTTGGCAACTTCCCCAATTGTTGAAACAAGCCGATATCAAATATTTCGTTACCCAAAAACTGCGATGGAATGATACGACTCAATTTCCCTACGGTTTATTTAACTGGCAATCTCCCGATGGTACGGAAATTGTTAGCTATATGTCTGCCCCGATTGGAGAAGGCATTGACCCGATTAAAATGGCGACTTATGCCGCAGAATGGCAATCTCAAACGGAATTAAAAACTGCTCTTTGGTTGCCGGGAGTGGGTGATCATGGGGGAGGGCCGACACGGGATATGTTGGAAGTTGCCGAGCACTGGCAAGGTTCTCCCTTTTTCCCGAAATTATCCTTTTCTCAGGCTATTGATTATTTATCGGATATCTCTCAACAGTCTGGAGATCTTCCGGTTTGGCGGGATGAGTTGTATTTGGAGTTTCATCGCGGGTGTTACACGACTCATGCTGACCAAAAGCTTTGGAACCGTCGTTGTGAGAATTTGCTCTATCAAGCGGAGTTGTGGTCTGCTATTGCAACGTTACAGACCACTGTCGTTTCTCCCAAAACCCAGTTAGAAGCGGCTTGGAAGCAGGTTTTGTTTAACCAATTTCACGATATCCTTCCCGGTTCTAGTATTCCGGAAGTGTATCAAGATGCTAATCAAGCTTGGCAAGAAGCTTACAACACCGCAACACAGCTTCGAGAACGGGCAATCATGGCGATCGCAACTTCTATTCCTCTGCCTCCTCCTCCCCAACCCAATCTTTTTCCTATTCTCGTTTGGAATAGTCTGAATGGGTCTTGTTCCCAAGGGGTAGAACTTCCCCTCTCTGACCCTGGTGTTTGGAAGCTGTATGATACTGCTGGAAAGGCTTTGCGGTCTCAAGTTGGGGAGGGAAAATTGCGGTTTTTGGCAACTGATGTGCCGTCGGTGGGTTTTCGGGTGTTTTGGTTGGGGAAAGAAAGGGCTGAAACCCCTGATAATTCGTTGATAGAAGCCCCAAAATCTACCCTACAGGCAGACGCTTTCGCTAACTTTACCACAAGTATACCAGTGATACAGAATTCTGTCAATCTTAATCAAAATAATTCCCAAAATTGGGTATTAGAAAACGAATGGCTAAGGGTGGAAATAGCTGAGGATACGGGAAAAATTAGCCAAATTTGGGATAAGAAAAATCAGCGAAATGTCTTGGCTGAAAAGGGCGGGAATGACTTACAGTTTTTTGCCGATTCGGGTCAGTATTGGGACGGGTGGAATATCGATCCAAACTACAAGCAACATCGCTTAGAACCTCCTCAATTACAATCAATAACCTGGAAAGAACAAGGAGAAATTCACCAGCGTTTACAAGTGATTCGAGTATGGCGAAACTCAGAATTTATCCAAGATTATGTTTTAGATACTGATTCCCCGATATTGAAAATTGAGACAAGGGTCAATTGGCAGGAGCGTCATGTGTTAGTCAAAGCGGCATTTCCGTTAACAATAACGGTTGATACGGCTCATTGTGAAATCCCCTGTGGAGTGATGCAACGTCCGACAAACCCACAGACAGAAACCGAGAAAGCCAAATGGGAAATTCCGGCGATGAATTGGGTGGAGTTAGGGGATGATGATTATGGGGTGAGTGTGTTGAATGATTGTAAGTATGGCTATGATTTTCAACCGGATCAAATTCGCTTAACTTTATTAAGAGGTTCAACCTGGCCTGATCCGGAAGCGGATGTAGGAATTCATCAGTTTACTTATGGAATTTATCCTCATTCTGGAAATTGGAAAGAAGCGAAAGTGATTCAGTTTGGTTATCTGTTAAATCAACCGTTGCAGGTTCAAGTTTTGAGTTTAGAAGATTGTCAATTTTCTGAACAAGGGTTGGGAAGTCAAAGTTTTTTGAACTTAGGAAGTGATTCGTTAATCTTGATGGCATTTAAACAAGCGGAACAGAATTCCAATCAGTGGATTTTGAGATTTTATGAGAGTTGGGGGGAGGAAACAGAGTTAAAATTAGAGAATGCTTTGGGATTAGCGATCGCTTCTCCGGTTAACTTATTGGAAGAAGTGATAGAATCTCCCAACTTTCCTCAGATTCACCCCTGGAAAATTGTTAGCCTGCAATTATTTAATCCTTCTGGGTTTTCAGAAAGATAATGATTTTACGGCTAACTTTTAATCAGGGTTTGTTGGTTTTATCAAAATCTCAGGGAATTTTCTCGGATGGGTTTATAGATGGTATCGGAGTTGAGATGAAAACTGAGTTGAATTTAGAGAAGTGGTTGGGAATGGCGAGCGCTAATTTTGTTAAACTCTTGTCAGAAGTGATAACATCTCCCAAGTTGACTCAATCTAATAATGCTGAGTTATCGGAAAAAAAAGATAATGATTTCACGACTAACTTTTAATCAGGGTTTCTCCGGTTTTCCCAAAATCTCAGGGAATTTTCTCGGATGGGTTTATAGATGGTATCGGAGTTGAGATGAAAACTGAGTTGAATTTAGAGAAGTGGTTGGGAATGGCCGCTAAT
>JBJHBL010000092.1:0-18238 GCA_050485465.1 Limnoraphis sp.
TTGGGACTTTAAGTGGCGGGGAACTCAAACGAGTTTTATTAGCTTATTGTTTAGTGGTTCCTCGTCATTTAATTGTTTTAGATGAAGCTTTATCTGAAGTGGATGCAACGGGGGAGGTGGAATTTGCAGAATTATTAAATCAGTTACAACAAGAACAAGGATTTGCTACCCTACAAATTTCCCACGATTTAGATTTAGTGAGTCGATATTGCGATCGCGTTTTATGTCTCAATCGTAATATTATTTGTCAAGGAAGCCCCCGAGAAACCTTATCAACTGACAATTTACAAGCGGTTTATGGTTCAACTCTCATTCGTTATTTTCACTCTCATTAAGATAATTCGTGAACTGGGGAAAGTTCAATTTTCCTCTTAATATTATGATCAATTTAGACTGGATAGAACTGTTTACCTTCCCCTTTATGCAACGTGCAGTAATTGGCGGAGTTTTACTGGGAACACTCGGGGGACTTTTGGGAAGTTTTGTGGTTCTCAGACAGCTTTCGATGTATGGAAATGCTTTAGGTCATGTGTCCTTTTTAGCCGTTATTATCGGGGTATTTATCCCCCTTCCTTCGACACTATCTCTAACAGGATTACTGGTTATTTTTGGTTTAGGAGTGATTTATTTAATCGATCAAACTAATTTAGGCAGTGATACGATTTTAGGGGTAATTGTTGCAGGTGCCGTCGCATTAGGAACAATTGGATTTTCTTTTTTACCCGGTTATCGGCGAAATTTGTTGTCGGTTTTGTTTGGGGATATTCTAGCCATTAGCAATTTAGACATTATTTTATTAATCTTGATTTTAGCCTTGACTCTGATCGGTTTACTCCTCACCTTACCTGACCAAATTCTCCTCACCTTCAATCCAGATTTAGCCCAACTCAAAGGCATCCCCATTCAACTGTATCGCTATAGTTTTATTGTCTTATTATCCATCACTTTAGGTCTATCTATTCGAGCCGTTGGGATTTTATTAGTCAATGCTTTTTTAGTCATTCCTGCGGCGACTGCGAGGTTAGCTTGTCATCAATTTATCCCCTTTTTAGGGCTTTCTGCGGTGATTGGGGGGATGAGTGGTATTTTAGGAATGATCATTTCTGGAATTTGGGATTTACCCTCTGGGCCAAGCATTATTTTAGTGCAGCTTGTGGTCTTTTTAGCCGGAGTAGGATTCAGTCGTTGAAAACTGCTCCCTTTTACAGTGACCAGCTTTTACAGTGACCAGTGACCAGTGAACAGTGACCAGCGCGCTCCTTGCGGCCCGGCGGTTTCCGCCGAGAGCAAAGTAAGCCGCTTTGCGGCAGGCTACGCCAACGTGCATAGAGCAAAGTTTGTAAGAGAGTGACCAGTGAAGAGTGACCAGTGAACACTGATAACTGGTAACTGTAAACTGTAAACTGCCTCTTGCCACATGAGCTCTTGCCTTGCGCTATAACTGGAGTAGAGACGCCCCGAGGAACGTCTCCAAACCTAAAAAAATTAAACTTCGAGATGATAACGACTGGTTAATTTATCCAACTGTTTAACCAGTAAACTCAAAAACAGCCCTACATCCGTTACCACACCCACAGACTCAACGGAACCACGATCGCTAAGTTTGGTCACAACTGCCGGGTTAATATCAACACAAACCATTTTCACCCCGGCGGCGGTCATATTTCCAACACCTATCGAATGTAACATCGTCGAAAGCATCAAGATCATTTCCGCCCCTTGCAACAATTCAGTATACTGTTGTTGAGCTTTAATCAGATCCATCTGGGTATCAGGAAGCGGGCCGTCATCTCGAATCGAACCTGCTAGAGAGAAAGGTATATTATTCTTAACGCATTCATACATCACCCCACTGCTGAATAAACCCTGTTCCACTGCATTGGCAATACTTCCACAGCGTCGAATGCTATTAATCACTTTTAAATGATGGCGGTGTCCCCCTTTAACAGCAGTTCCTTGTTTCATGTCTACCCCTAAAGAGGTTCCCATCATTGATTGTTCGATATCGTGAACGGCGATCGCATTTCCACCTAATAAAGCTTGTACATAGCCTTCTCGAATTAAACGGGATAGATGTTCAGCGCCGCCTGTATGGATGACCACTGGCCCTGCAGTAACAACGACTTTCCCACCGCGATCGCGAATTTGACGCAATTCCCAGGCAACTTGTTCAACGATCAATTCAACACGACGTTCACTAGAAACACCCGCCGACATAAAGCCAAATTCTTGGGGTGCATTGCGTTGTTCCCGGGACTCGGTTTTGCGGATCGTGCGAATTCCAAGAACATCAACCACCACTTTTTCTCCGACTTCAAGATCGCGCAAAAGCTTACATTGTGCTAAGATTCCGTTTGATGTTTCTTTAACAGCGATCGCTCCGTCCATCCGTTGTTTTTGGACTCGCACCCATTCTCCATTCACCCGAATTTCTGTGGGATAGATGGTGGTGACATAGAAGTCATCGGGACTGACGCCCTGTTGAGTCACGGGTTCTAATTTCGCATCTTGAAGATCTTCGTCTAAAGAAACCGCCCCAATATCAATGAGTTGACTAATAATATCTTCCATCACTTGATGGGAGGGAGCGGAAAGTTTAATTAAAGCATTGGATGTACTTTGACGTTCTTCCCCTAAATTAAATTGTTGAACTTTGAAACTTCCTCCGCCTTCAACAATTAAATCTAAGGCTTGGTTAATTAACCCTGCATCCAGTAAATGTCCTTCCATGCGAATTGTACGAGTTTCAATTTGTACGGTTGCATGACGATCGGGGATAATCGGTTCTGTCACTCGCAGCGTCAGACATTTTGCAGCGCCACCTGCTTTGAGGAATTCGCTTAAAGGGGTTTCAATAACGTTAAAGCCTGCTTCTCCCAAACGCGCTTTGAGATTATCGCTGATTTTGTTCATCACCACCGTTTGGTTAATATTAACGGCGTTACAAGCAAAATTCACGGCATCGGGTTCGTCAATGGCGATACGTTTTTCGGGAGGAACCCGCATTTCAATCAAACGATTAGAATAGGAGTCAAAGGCAGGGGGATAATAGAGTAAGTAGCCTCCACTTAACGGACAGAAGCAGGTATCGAGGTGATAGAAGCGTTCATCCATCAAGCGCAGGGATAAGACTTCTATGTTTAACCATTCTGCCAGCAGAGGATGAGAATCGAGTTCTGAACGGAACCCATATCCGGCCCATAAATACCGTCCTTCGCGATCAAAGAGTGCATCTCCAGCGCCTTCAAAGGGTAAGTCTTTCGGGAGTTCGTGAACGGTAAAGCCTTGAGACTCAAACCATTCTTTGAAGTAGGGTTCTTCGCCCTGACGTTCTTTGTGATAGAAGCGACTCAATACAACGGTTTGATCGAGGACTAAACCCGCATTGGCGGTAAATACCATGTCGGGCCAGCCTTTTTGGGGTGGCACTAACTCGACAATAGCATGGTCTTTGAGCGTGTGATAAAGCTTTTGCCACTGTTCAACGGAGCGATCGCGAGATGATTTGTGAATATTGCCCTCCATCCAGGGATTGATCACATAGTCCACGTCGTAGTGGTCTGGAGAACACATAAGGATGCGAATCGAATCAGTCATAATAGGTAGAACTAGGTAGAACTAGGTAGACGCTAAACACAGCTATTCACAGACATTTAAACCATTAACATTCGACCCACTTCTCAGGCTTAGAGGTGGGTAACTTTTCTGTTAATAATGCCAATCTACTATTGTAGCCGGTTTGGGGACGTCAAGAGTTGTCCCGGTTTCTCCTAAAAACTTGGTAACTCCTACGCGCACCGCGTTTTTCTAACAAATGCACCTGACCGACTAAATTTCACAGAAATGATCGATTGTTAAAGATGATTATTTTAGCAACTTTTATTTCAGTAATTTTACTGAGAAAGGTTTGATAATTTAACATTTTAAGATCGGTGAAAACATCAGTATTAGATGTTTTAAACTGGATTAATCAAGTTGTTAATGAAGTTTGGAACCGTTATTGGCGCGATCGCATTTTAGCAATTATTAAACGGGAAGATCTCTTTAATCCAGATAAGGCAAAAGAAATTGTTCAACAACTGAAAACAGATTATCCTACAGAAACGAATCGTCAAACGGCTAACCGCTTAATTGCTGAGAAATCAGTTTTTGCAACTATATCCGGGTTGATTCCCGATATTGAACTTGTTCCTGGTTTAATAAAACGATGAAACTTTCTCCGTTCATCAAAGTTTTTTCTGTTTGACACAATCAACCGCTTTGATACCCTACAGGTTTACCATTGAGGAGATGATTCTAATAGTTTTGTTGCATTTTCTACCTCTAATGGTTTATCAAATAAATATCCTTGACCACAATCACAATTGAGTGCTTTTAACTGGTTTAATTGTTCTTGGGTTTCCACGCCTTCTGCGACGACATCCATCCCTAGATGATGAGCGATGTTAATAATAACAGGAACTAATCCTAATTGTTCAGGGGTTCCATCTAAACGTCCGGTAAAAGATTTATCAATTTTTAAAGTATCAATCGTAAAATTATGAAGATAACTTAAAGAAGAATATCCTGTTCCAAAATCATCTAAACAGATCTGAATCTGGCGATCGCGAAGTTGTTTTAATATATTTTGTGCTTTTTGCTGATTTTCCATAATCGCACTTTCTGTAATCTCAAACTTGAGATATTGAGAGTCTAGGGAGGTTTTTTCTAAAATCAAATCAATTTGTGAAATTAAATCAACTTGTGAAAATTGGCGGGCTGATAAATTAATATTAATAGTTTTTGTTTCAGCTAAACCGCTCTTTTGCCACGTTTTTAACTGCTGACAAGTTTGTTCTATAATCCAGTACCCTATCGGGACAATTAAACCCGTTTCTTCGGCGACGGGAATAAATTTAAAGGGTGAAATCAAACCTAAACTTGAGTGATACCAACGCACTAACGCTTCAAACCCTAAAAGTTTTCCGGTTTTTAAATCAATGATCGGCTGATAGTTGAGTTTGAGTTCATTCAGAGAAATCGCTTTTCGTAAATCCGTTTCAATTTGAAACGTTTGTACTGCTTTTTCGTACATAGTGAGGTCAAAAACTTGATAACGATTTCCCTGTTTTTTCGCCCGATACATCGCCGCATCTGCATCTCGGAGAACCTGTTGAGGTTGAGTATAACTACTATTACTTAAAGCAATACCAATACTGGCATTCACATAAACGTCATATTTGTGCAGCTTAAAAGGAGTTGATAAGGTTTTAATCACTTTTTCAGCCACTTTAATAGCGGGCGTAATTTCTGTAATTTCTGTAATTAAAATTGCAAATTCATCACCGCCTAAACGGGCTAAAATATTCACTTGGGGAAGAGCATCAGCCAAACGATTTGCCACCGCAGCCAGTAGCAGATCTCCAACGGAATGACCCAGAGAATCATTAACCACTTTAAAGCGATCGCAATCAATATAAAGCAGTGCAAATTTATAAGAAGAATCTATTTGTGCGTTGTGGAGTGCTTCTTCTAAACTACTAATAAATAAAGCTCGATTCGGTAAACCTGTTAACTCATCGTGAAAGGCTAATTGAGTCAGTTTAGCATGAACTTCCTCTAATTGATGTGTTCGTTCTTTGACTTGCTGTTCAAGTTCTGCATTCAGGAGGATAATTTTTTGATTCACGGCTTGTAAAGCTAGATGATGCTGTACTCGCGCAATCACTTCTTGAGATTGAAACGGTTTGCTAATATAATCTACCGCACCCACTGTAAACGCTTTTACCTTATCAAAAACGTCATCCAGCGCACTCAAAAAAATCACAGGAACTTTAGCCGTTTCCGGATCAGATTTCAAGTGAGAACAGACCTCATATCCATCGAGATCTGGCATCATAATATCAAGCAAAATTAACTGAGGTAATTTCGCCTGAACCGCTTGTAACGCCATTGTCCCATTAATCGCTTGACGAACTTCGTAACCTCTGCGACTCAAGAGCCTTGACAATAACCGTAAATTAGCAGGTTGATCGTCAACAATCAGAATATCAGAGTTTTCGATAGCGGGAGTTTCTTGTTCCATCTTGGGGATACATAAAAATAGGGAGTTCACAACCAAAAAGCTAAAATATTATTCAATTTCATCACTTTTAAATTTTCTATCATTCCCCAAGTCACTGAATTTGATGGGTTTCTCATTTAAGCACTAACATCTCACTGATCAGCATACCAAATTGACTCAACTTTTTGAGCGAGCGCCTTGAACAGCGTCTGCATTTGAGGTTGTTCAAAAGACATTCTATCAAACAAAACCGTTACATGACCTAACTTTCTTCCCGGGCGAGATTCGGTTTTACCATACCAATGAACATTAGCCCCCGGAATTTCAGCCAGTTGTTGTCGCTTTTCCTCATAAAAAGATTGAGGGTTTTCAATTCGTGCAGAAGCCTGTTCATAGCCGAGTAAATTCACCATCACCGCTCCTCTACACTTCATTTGAGGACTTCCCAAAGGTAAACCCGAGACAGCGCGTAAGTGCTGCTCAAATTGAGAGGTTTCGCAAGCATCTAGGGTAAAGTGACCAGAGTTATGAGTCCGGGGGGCAATCTCATTCAGATAAATTTGACCCGACTCTGTTAAAAATAACTCAATCCCAAAGACACCCACTGCTTGTAAACTATTGAGTAGGGTGTGAGCGATCGCCTCCAGTTGACTATGTAAAGTCGAAGTTATATTAGCCGGAGCAATCACCCAACGACACACTTGATCCTGTTGATAGGTTTCGACAACCGGATAAACCGCAACTTCACCCGTTACCGAACGAGCCGCAATCACAGCTAACTCCCGTTCAAAAGGAATAAACTTACAGCAGATGAGGGGAATGCCACTTAACTTTACCCAGATAGCGCGTAGACTCGCCTCATCCTTAAGAATGAATGTTCCTTGTCCATCATAACCATGACGCCGGGTTTTCAACACCACCGGAAACCCCCAACCGTTCTCAATCTTGTCCAAAACTTGATCAAGATCCTCTCCCGTTTTCAGTGCTTGAAACTGAGGAACAGGTAATCCCAATTGTTGCAGAAAACAAAGCTGATCATACTTATCGAGTAATAACCTGAGTGCTTCTAAGCGGGGGCGGAAACACACCCCTTGCTGACTGAGGGGAAAAAGGCGCTCAAGGTTAACAAACTCATTCTCAAAGGTAATCACATCACAATGACTCGCTAACTCAGCCGTTGCTTGAGCATCTTCAATCTCCGCAAAAACAGTTTCCGTCGCCAAAGATACCGCCGGATCACTGGCGCTAGGAGTTTGAACCGCCACCGAAAGACCCAAAGACCCCGCCGCACCCGCCATCATCCAGGCTAACTGTCCACCGCCTATGACCCCAACTCGCTGATCAACTTGAATTTTTTCTGCCATAACTGGCTTCTCTTTGACTAAAACTACCCTCATTTTATCGGCAAAAGGGTGAACACAACAAACCATTAAGTCTTTGCAAACAAATAGCTTCTCTGGGTCAGGGGTGAGGAAAATTAAGACAGATCAACTTTAAAAGACTTAAGACACAAGCTATGAATAGTGAAGAACTTTTAAGCCGTTATGGGTCTGGAGAACGGAATTTTCGCGATATGGACTTATTTCGCGCCGAACTCAGTAACGCCAACCTCAGTGGTTCTAACTTATTTCGTGCAAATTTGTTTCGCGCTAACTTATTTCGCGCCAATTTATTAGGGGTGAGTCTGTTTAATGCGAACTTGATCGGAGCAAACTTGTATTGTGCAAACTTGAGTGGTGCCGATCTCAGTGGTGCTAACTTAACTCGGGCGGATCTAACGGGGGCTGACTTGAGTGGGGCTGACTTAAATGGGGCTGACTTGAGTGGGGCGATTTTAACGGGGGCTAACTTGAGTTATGCTGATTTGAGTAAAGCTACGCTTTTAAAAGCAGAACTGGTGAATGCGACTCTGATTCACGCTAATCTCAAAGGTGCGAATTTGAAAGGGACAAATTTACTGGGTGCTATCGTTCATGATGCGGTTTTTGTGAAAGTCATGGGTTTGGCTTTTGAGGTGGTCAGTGAGTTAAAACAGCAAGGTGCCATTTTAGAAGAGGCCAATCCCAATCCTCGGGTTAACGCGGCGATGTGTTAGAGTGAGTGGGTTTGAGGATTTCCCCCGTCTATTGTATCGGGAATGATGGGGGAGATTAATGCTTAAAACTGGGTTTTTGTAGGACAAAAATTATGGCTTCTAAACAAAGTTCAAATTCTTCTAAAAATTCTTCTAAAAATCGTGTTGTTTATTCTGAATTTGGTTCAAAAACTGATTCGGCTGCTCTTGAACGGGCAAAACCAGATTTACCTCCAGCCCAACAAAATTTAACTGTACAAGCCTCTCGCAAAGGACGCAAAGGAAAAACGGTCACGGTGATTTCGGGCTTTCAAACGGCTAATGAAACTTTAGAGAAATTGCTCAAACAGCTTAAAACTCAATGTGGTTCAGGGGGAACGCTGAAAGAGGATACGATTGAAATTCAAGGCGAACATACAGCAAAATTAGTGGAGATCCTCACAAAATTGGGATACAAAGCTAAAATAAGTGGTAGATAGATTAGTGAGTGAAAGGCTTGGCATCGTTGATGAATAAAATTGCCATCCATGAGACGTTTCAAAATACGATTCAAGGAGAAGGATATTGGGCGGGAACGCCTGTGGATTTTATTCGTTTAGCGGGTTGTCCGGTTCAATGTCATTATTGTGATACAGGCTATGCAAACGGAGGGGTGGGTTTACCTCGAACAGTGCGTTCTTTTGAGGAATTAATCGCAGAATTGCGATCGCCGAGAGTCGTGATTTCTGGGGGTGAACCGTTTATTTATCCTCAACTTCCGGATTTAATTCTATGTCTTGAAGCGACCAATCACACGGTTTCGATAGAAACTTCGGGTTCATTTTGGCAACCGATTTCTTCATCGGTTTGGGTGACATTAAGCCCAAAAGAACATCTTAGTCCTCAGTATCCCGTTGTTCCTCAAATGTGGGAACGAGCCAACGAAATTAAATTAGTGATTGAAACGGGTTTAGAATTGAAATATTATGCTGAATATTTACCTCAAAAACCAACAATTCCTGTATTTCTACAACCCGAATGGACACAGAGAGATTATACTTTACCCCTGGTTTTAGATTTGCTCAAACAATATCCCTATTATCGGCTTTCGCTACAATTACATAAATATTTGGGTGTAGATTAATTGAAAATGATCGATTCTCATTGGCACTATCCAGCCCCTCTTAAACACTGCAAAACAATTCCCTATCAAGGGGTAATTTCTGTTGAAAACCAAGTTCATCATCAAGCTGTTACTTTCAATTATACGATTAAAGCCAGCCTACGTCGTCAACATTGTAACCCCCCAATTTGGACGGATTTTCACTATCACTCTTTTGGAATTATTCTTGAACTGGCTGCCTCTTGTCAACCCGGAGATTTATATGGGTTAGACATGGTAGAAATGGAAAATAAACTGTATCTTTGGGCGGAACAACTTCCCGAAAAAATTAACGAACATCCCTTATGTCCTCACGGAACCACAGAAGAAATGTGTTTATATTTTGCTCAGATTCCGGTGGAATCTCATGTTAAACTCATCAGTGTGAGTGTCTCAGAAACCCCGAACCGAGTCACCACCCTAAAGCTTTCCTAGTCTCCCCATCCTCCTCTCTAGGCCTAAAATGTTTGTGCAGGGGAGCCATTTTCGAGATATGATCAGACCTGAAACAATTTAGTCATTATTCCGTTAGTAGACTGTTATGGATATTCTCTCATTAGGTTGGGTTGCCGTTCTGGTTGTGTTCACGTTCTCCATTTCAATGGTAGTTTGGGCGCGTAACGGCTTATAAATCATCAAAATTTGGGGAATGACCCAATGTTTTGGGGTGGGTGTTCGTGTCCACCCTAAATTTTTGCAAAATTAAATATTAAATTCTGACTTTAAATTGATTGAATTGATAAAAAATTGGGTAAAATAAATATAGATTCAGTAGAGTTAAGGAGACTGAATTTTGACCCTTTTATCCGTAAAAGTTAAACCCAATTCTAAACAACAATCTATTACTCAAGATGAAAAGGGTGGTTTGACGGTCCATCTGAAATCCCCTCCCGTTGAGGGCAAAGCTAACCAAGAATTAATCAAACTCTTAGCCAAACAGTTTAAGATACCCCAATCTCAAGTTATTATTAAATCCGGTTTTTCCTCAAAACATAAGTTAGTTGAGTTGCCCGATTCCTGTAAAATCAGTAAAAGCTAAATGACTGAAGAAAATTATCCTTGAATTGAGGAAACTTTTTAGACTAAAATACAATCATCTCATTCAAATAAAGGCGTGAGTCAACATGGCAACTATCGTTGAACATAAAGAAACAGGAAAGCGTTATATTGTAATGGGAACGGGATTTGGGATTTATAAGTCGGCTCGCAATAATGCGTTTTTTCAATGGGCTGTTGTAGAAGAAGAAGACAATTATCATTTAGTTGCCGTTTGCGATCGCAAAGGTAACATTAAATGGTTTTATTCTGAGGATTTAGTGGTTGTAGAAGTGGATGGGGGTAAACCTTCTGATTTAGTTTAAGCCCTATTATTTTATAACTTTAAGCTAATATTGTCAATCTTTCTTCCCAATTAACCAATAGGTTTTCATTTTCCCCCGTCCCTTAACTGAAATCTCCCCTCTGGGTTCAAAATAATACTGATCTTTTAATCGTTTATAAGTTTCTTCTGTAACTTGAATTCTTCCCGGTTCTCCCGATGACTCCATGCGAGACGCAATATTAACAGCATCCCCCCACAAGTCATAAATAAACTTTTTAATTCCAATCACTCCTGCAACAACGGAACCCGTATTAATTCCGATTCTAATTTGAAAATTCAGGCATTCTTCCAAATCTCCTAAAAACGTCTCAGCTTGAAACCTTGTCATAATATTCTGCATTTCTAACGCCATATTTGCAATGGCTTCGGCGTGATTTGGTTGAGGCAGGGGTAAACCGCCAACCACCATATAAGCATCTCCAATGGTTTTAATTTTTTCGAGTTTATATTGTTCGGCTAGATGGTCAAAGCTACAAAATAATTGATTGAGTAAACCGACTAATTGTATTGGAGGAACTTTAGCAGATAAAGGCGTAAAACCGACAATATCTGCAAACAAAATTGTTACTTCTTCCATTGCCGAAGCAATCGTTCTTTCTCCTTGTTTGAGTTGTTCAGCAATGGCTTTTGGCAGAATATTTAAGAGTAATTGTTCTGATTTTTCTTTTTCATAGCGCAATTCATAGGTTCGTTCTTCTACACGCTGTTCTAGTTCTTCATTCGTTTTTTCTAACGCTGTAAAAGATTCTTGTAGTTGTTGACTCATACTATTAAAAGATTGAGATAAAATGATCAATTCTTGAATATGTTCTGACTCAACAGATTGATGAAAATTCCCCTGAGCGATCGCTTGACTCGCCTGACTGAGACGGAAAATAGGAAAGCTGATTAAACGGGCTGTAATCAGTCCTAAAATAGTGGTCAAAATTAAAGCAATAATAGATAGTAAAATGGTAATGCGATTATTACTATGAATCTGTGCCATAAAGTCTAATTCGGGTATCACTAATACAATTAACCAATCTAAACCCCGACCATCTTGAAACGGTAAAACTTCGACAAATTGACGTTCACCTTCCCAGATAAAATCAAGTTGCTTAGGTTGGCGAATATGATACAAATTTCCATAATATTGTTGCAAATATTGTGCTGTTTTTTGAACTAAAATATCATGACTCTCACTAGCTTTGAGGCGATCGCCATTAGGTAGGGATAAAGGATCATTCGTTGAACCCGAAATCAGTTTACCAGAGCGCTCCATAATAAATGCTTCTCCAGAGCGACCAATATTTAATTTTTGGAGAAATTGACGTAATTCCTCTGAAAGTAAAACATCAGTGCCACAAGCCCCTAAAAAAGCATTGCCATTTTTGCTATAAGCTGGTAAGCTTGCAGTTATTGTGGGTAGCTGACTGCTAAAATCCAGGTAAATTTCACTCCAGGTTGAGCGACCGACGGCTTTAGCTGCTCGATACCACGGGCGAACACGCGGATCATAGGGTCTGAGTTCACGAAGAAAATACATTTGATTTGCTCGCACATCCAACCGATAAAAGTGCATACGATAGTTTGTGGAAGCGTTACTAATCATTAACTCAAAATAGTCACCCTTCTCAGCGCGACTCACACCAACAAAATGACCGCTTTGATCCTCTCCACAGTAAATACTATTAATGTAAGGTGTAATTTTAATTTGTTGTAAAAACTGGTTAACTCGGCGACCTTCTATAAAGTCGATTTCACCTTGAATAAAAGCATCAACATTAAGACGATTAATACTATGAGGAGTGTTAATATAAGTTCTTAACTGTTGTTCAATACGTGCTGTCAGTTCATTTCGCAGTTGAGAGGCGAGATCATTAACAGCTTGTTGGGCGTTATAATAGGAAAAATACCCCACCAAACCAACCGTTGTAATAATCTGGGTGATAAACGGAACAACTAAAACCGTTCGCAAAGAAACATGACCGACTTTCTGCTTTAACCATTGCCCCAGTGAGGAGGAACTATCCACCATAAATTTTACCCATTAGCCAACCACTGCAAGATCTTTTTTGAGTCCCAAATGAGGGCTTCAGTTATTCACAGCCTGATCGTTTCGATTAGTTGCCTTAATAAATTATGTTCATTATATCGAAGAAATTGAAGTCGTTCGCGTGGGTTAGAGATAGCGTAGCGAAACTCCAATGATTGGAAGTAGAAAACTCAACCGACGATCCTGAATGGCTGAGTTCTATCCATATTTTTGATTGATAATTCCTCAAAAACGGATTAAGGGTATTGACTAAACACAGGGGTCACGGGTAGTGGATCGGAAAAATTGTGAAAATGTTCCTACCCTCACCGATGATAAAAACTGTTCACTGTTCACTTAATATGTTATCCTCCAATTCAGATTGTCAATTTATTAATAACCCTCCTTTTTCAGAGGATCTTCGATGAGACGCAAATATTTGATTTGGCAGGGCATGGCTTTGTTACTGGGTACGATGTTTTTAGGAACAGCGATCGCCCGAGAACTGTCTGAACAAGAAAAAACCGTCGTTTGCAGACTCAAACAGGTCGTAGATGATGCCGGGAGAGACGGTTTTGAGTTGATCTTCTGGCCAATTATTCGCAAGGGACCTCCACAAATTAGCGCCCCTCTAACAGTTAGACTGGATCCATCGGTTGAGTATCTGTTTGTGGGCTATTGTGATGAAAATTGCAGTGATGTTAGTCTGACAATCTCTAATTTGTCTGGGGAGCAACTGAGAACACAAGAAGATGTCTTGTCTGTACTCGCCTTTGAACCCCCCTACACTGACAGTTATGAGTTGAGTTTGCGAATGCAAGACTGTAGCAACGAAGAAGGATGTGTCTTTGGTTTGGGAATTTTAGCCCCCACAGGTGCCGCAGTTCCCTTTGCATCTCGTTTGCCGCGAGAGTTAGCCCAGTTTGAGTTGTGTCAACCCTAATTTGAGGCGCCTTGAAATAACAGGACAATTCCTGCGATCGCAATGATTGCGCCTAATATTGCTCTCAGGCTGACTCGATCTCCGAGACTCACCGCAATGGGTAAAACAAATAGGGGACTGGTGGAACTCAGGGCTTGAACAATACCTGCGGCGCTGAATTTTAAAGCCGTTTGTTGCAACCAAATTCCCAAGTATGTGCCTAAAAAAGTTGCCAGTCCGATGACTAAAAATGTGCGTCGAGACTGCAAGGGTTTTAAGATTAAATCAATATTTTGACGGTTGATTAACAGCCATAACAGTAGAACTCCTGTTCCCCCAGATAAGCGTAACAATGTACTCCATAACGGACTAATTTCTGTTTGATTGAGGGCAAGGTGAGACAGTAAAATTCCCACCGCTTGACAGATTTCTGCGAGTAACCCAAACAGCAGTCCGCGTTTTAAATGGGTTGAACCAACAACCCCATCTCCGACTCGTTCTGTTATCACCCAAGCCACCCCTAGAACCGTTAAGAAGATACCCAACCAAGCAACTAGGGGAAGTCGTTCTTGTAGGAAAATAAAGGCTAAAATAGCCGTTAGAGGCGGGGCTAAGGTTTCCATCAGCAAGGCTCGTCTAGGCCCCAAACATTTCAAAGTTGTAAAAAAAGCACTGTCGCCGATGGCAATTCCAATGATACCACTGAGGAGTAATAACCCAACAATGGGTAATTCAACATTCGGAAATAGACTTCCTCGCAGGATCAGGGTGATGACAAATAATGTAATAGCAATTACACCTTTTGTTAAGTTTAATCCAATCGCGGGAATTTTTTGTCCGGCTTGACTATAAACAACGGAAGAGAGTGACCAAAAAAAAGCAGCCAGTAACGCAGAAAATTCACCCTGAAAGTTTGTTAGAATAGAAGGCTGTATCATTAAAATGCTGGAATTTTTGAACCCAATCAACGCAAATGATAACAAACTGAGAGTAATTTTGTTAGAGAGTACCGACTGGGTTTTAGTATCCGTCTATATCTTAAGAGTTCTGGCAACTGCTATAATGATTAGTGAATACCGTTTCTTCTAACGGGCGGATCGGTTAGACGCAACTTCACAAAGAATTGATAGATTGACGAAAGTCGGCGATCTCTCTCTTTTTATAGACGATTTTTAAAAGAACTGAGTTAAAACTAAAAATAGACTGTTGTTTTCTCTGAACATAAACATGGCAACCTTAGAAGATCAACAAAAATTAAACGTTAAACAGTTTCAAAAAACTTTAAAAGATATTTATTTTATTAGTGGTTTAGGTGCAGATAGACGAGTTTTTCAAAAATTAAAAATAGAGGGATATCAGCCTGTTCATATTGACTGGTTAGAACCCGAAAAGGCAGAATCTCTAGATCATTATGCTCAACGTTTAACGCCTCAAATCAAATCTGATCATCCGATTATTGTCGGTCTTTCCTTTGGGGGATTGGTGGCGGTAGAAATAGCTAAACAGATAGAAGTTGAGAAAGTTATTCTAATTTCGAGTACAAAAAGTCAGTTAGAAATTCCACCTTATTTTAAACTTTTTCGCTGGTTTCCAATTCATCGAATCTTTCCCTTTAAAACTTTATTGTGGGCGTTATATTGGGTATTGTTTTGGTTATTTAGTTTAGAAACAATTGAAGAACGTCGATTACTGAGAGCGATTTTAAAAGAAACAGATGCAGGGTTTATTAAATGGGCAATTCACCAAGTTGTCAATTGGAAAAACGAAATTATTCCCGAGAAAATCTATCATATTCATGGGTTGCATGATCGAATTTTTCCTCGCCGTTTTCTTCAGGCGAATTGCTGTGAAGAAGGGGGTCATTTTATCATTTTAAATAAAGCGGCGAAAATCTCAAAACAGTTAGAAGAAATTATGAACTGTCAAGAGATTATTTCCACCCCTCAAATGCCCTAGAATTTAAAGCGGTTGAATTTCGATCCAAACCCCTGTTTCATCTGTTCCAGAAACATATTCAACCGTTAAGCGAGGAAGACAACTAAGACGATCATCGATTAACACACCCGCCCCATTTAAAGTCAGGGCATCTAAACAAGCACCCGCCATATTATCTAAATCAGAATTCGTGCGATGATTCCCAAAAAAACGCAGGGCAACCGCCGCTTTTTGTAGGGGGAATTTATAATCAGAACGAAACTGAGACATTTGACGATATAATTCAATTTCGGCTCGATTTCGCCATTCTCGATAACGATTGGGCATATACGTCCCATGAGAGGTAACACGAGGACGAGCCTTTGGAACCACCGATCCAGAAAGACAAAACCGAATTAAGTTGACTTCAGAATTCGGAGAATGAGTTTGAATGGGTGTAAAGTCAACATCAATAACTGATTCAGTTTCAGAAGTAACTTGTGGGTTGTTGAGGGTGATTTTTTGAGGGATTAACTGAGGTATGGGTTGAGAATATTCAGCCTCCGATGTAACCGCAGAAGCAGGTAAACCCTTAGAAGTTGAGGGTAATTTAAGAGGTTCAATTTGACTTTGAACTTGAGGATATTTCCCCGCCATCCGCATATAGATCTGAGCCGTTTTTTCAGTGAGATTACACTGAGTTTTGAGCCATTTTCCCCACTCCGGTGAAGCAACTAAAGTTTGCGCTTTCAACAACCAACCCCCGGCATTACAAGCATGAATGAGTGAGGTTTTAGGCGATTGAATACAAAGCTGATGCTCTTGATGAATGCGTTGGGCAAATTGATCAAGTTGATCGGGTTTGGGAAGAGTCAAAATAGAATCGGTGAGCAAATTAAATGGGCTGTTCACTGGAAAAGAAATAAAACTCTGTCCTTAAATAAATAAAATCTAAAACTTGACAGCAGACAATACCACTTGTTTAGGTTTGAACAGGAGAAGCTCAAACCTAATGATAATCAGCATTTCACTGTCACCGAAGATGACCTTTTGTTCTACCCCCTCAGTTTGAAGTTTGAGAATCGTTCATCCAATACTGCAACTTTTGAGTTTCAAGATTAGACTTGACCAAAACACCCGGTTCAGTTTGAATGGGCAGAACATCTAAAATATCCGTTTGAGCGCAATATTTCAAGTCCTCATAGCATTCTAACCGAACCAGACGTTGACCATGACTGGCAGAATTCATCAGTTGATACAGTTGATCTTGCCATTGTAAATAAAGAGCGATCGCGCCATAAACCTCATCATTCCCGGCAATTTGCTCCAGAGGATAACCCATTTCGGTAACAATACTATTGGCGATCGCACCTGCACAAACCGTATCTTCGAGAGAATAACTTCCTTCCCAACCTGATCCCACAATCCAAACCGTTTCTGGTTTTTGAGTCATCAAATATTCTACAACCGCCCGCCGATTCACCAAAGCCGAAGTAATCACAACCGGAGTATTTTGAACCCGTTGTAAAGCCCGAGTCCCGTTAGTGGTGGTCATAAACAAGCGTTTTCCGTTAACCACTTCCGGTGTACAGTCAAGGGGGGAATTACCCAAGTCACAACCTTCAACTTTTTGGCCTCCTCGTTCACCCACTCTAACTCGCTTGTCGGCAGGCCATTGTTCGCTGACTTGCATCAATTCTTGAATATCGCTAAAAACCTGTACTGCCTCCGCCCCAGCATTCAAGGCTGTTGCAATAGTTGTTGTTGCCCGTAGCACATCGACGACAATGGCGCATTCAGGCATCTCTGTCGGGGTTAGTTCGGGAGTGTGATAAACAAACAGCTTCACAGTAATGATGATTGAGTATACTTGCCGACTTTCTATTTTACGGGTCTTTGGACAGAGGTGAACTTTTATTTTGATTAACGGTATAGGAATCGCAGGATATCACTCTCAAGATAGTTTCATATCACTTGGGGGGGAAGGTTAGAATCACCCTTAAACTTCTTTTCATAGCAGAACATGGAAATATGCTCTCTGTACCCCTATAGAATAAGAGTCATCACCGACTCCATCATCCATTGATTCAGTGCATAGGCTTGCGCTTTCGAGATCAACGTTGTAGTAGAAGACAAAAACAAACGGAAAATGCTTAAAGTTGACCATTCACAGTCATCTCATTCTCAACTCAAACCCAAATCTAGAGGGTTCTGGGCTTGTACTCCAACTCCTCAAAAGGCTTTTAAATCTCAACATAGATCTTCTCATCCTCGTCGAGGATTAAATGTCTTCGAGGTTTATTTTTGTCTCCTACGAGAAAACCGACAACGGTGGGAGTCTTTACCCAATTCCTCCCTGTTACCCACAAAACTCGCCACTCGCCTAACTCACCTGAATTTGCGCTAATTCTCCGTTGCTTCTCTCTCTTAAATTGCTAAAATTGACCAAAAAAAACCTTGAATGGGCGAAAGCTCTACTGTAATGGAGCAATCTTGTCTGCGACCCGAATCTTCGATTTGGTCGTAGGTGAATTGCAACCAACAAAAAAGACTCGGTTTTGGGAAAGCCCGTCTCAAGTTTTCCTGTACAACAGTCTAACGGGTTAACATGGCGGGGTACAAGCATGGTATTATGCTCAGATGCTGACACTAACCTACGAATACAAGTTAATCCCCTCTCAAGCACAGATTGCCATGATTGAAGAAATGTTGGCGGTCTGTAGAAAGGTGTGGAATTATGCCTTAAGAG
>JBJHBL010000093.1:0-18036 GCA_050485465.1 Limnoraphis sp.
GTTACTTCTGCCATGAATGCTCTTTTTTTGTACCCTGTTAACTTTTGAGCCACTTTTTTGAGAGTCGATTTCCATTTTTCACTTAACATTTACTTAAGGGCGATCGCCTACATCCTCATAGACTGAAATGACCAGTGGTTTTCCATTAGACTAACTGGTAAGTTATTTAAACACAAGTCCCGTACTGTGCTATAGATGAATTGATTGTTAATTTAATGTTTATTTCTGAATATGAACCGTCATTCTGTAAACCCTTTAAAATCTGCCGATTTATCCTTAAAATCACAGGCTTCTCCTGCGGTTTTAGAAAAGCTATCTCAAGAACAAAAACGAGTCACAAAAACTCGAATTATATTTGCTATTGGGGCTATCTTGATTCTAATTCTTTCCTATATTAAGGGTGAGGTTAACTTCCTTCTACTCTTGAGAAATAGTGGGAATATGGTTGAATATACTCGCTCTTATTTTCCACCAGATTTTACCGACTGGCGCTTTTATTTAGAAGATACCCTGATTACAATTTCGATGGGAATTTGGGGAACATTAATGGCAGCTATTGCAGCAATTCCTTTATCCTTATTAGCATCAGAAAATATTTTTCCGATGTGGATAGTGCAGCCCATTCGCAGGATATTAGATGCGATGCGAGCAATTAATGAAATTGTGTTTGCACTAATTTTTGTGGTTGCAGTGGGGTTAGGGCCATTTGCTGGAGTATTAGCCTTATTTGTGAGTACCACAGGCACATTAGGCAAGCTCTTTTCAGAAGTAGTAGAATCAATTGATTTAGGTCCAGTAGAAGGAATTCGATCAACAGGGGCGCAAAAATTTCAAGAGATTGTCTTTGGGGTGATTCCTCAAGTGATGCCGTTGTGGATTTCATATATTTTATATCGGTTTGAGTCGAATATCCGTTCAGCTTCAGTGTTAGGAATTGTGGGTGCGGGTGGTATTGGGGTGTCACTGTATCAAAGTTTTCAATCCTTTCAATATCAAAAAGTTTGTGCGATTTTAATCATTTTAATTATTGCAACATCAATCATAGATGTGATGTCCGCAAAACTGCGAAACTGGCTGGTGTAGAATCAGCTAATCTAGGCTTCAGGTCTCCAATCAACCTGATCTCCATTCTTGATGACGTGGCATTTCATTGATCCCCCCAGTCCTTTACCACCTCACCCCAGTAAATAGCATCTGCTTTATGAGAAAGATTTAGAAAAATTTATCAAAAAATTAAACGAAATTTAACCCCAAATTTAAGAGAGTTTAACCTGAATTGATTAAGGTCAAAAGTAGATGGTGAGGAGTCTATTGTGGTTTTTCTCAAAATATTCAGCGTTGCTCTTTTATTAATGGTTTTGGGAGATTTGATCTCAACCTTTTGCTATCATGTCCCTGAACATATTTTTGGTAAGTTTCATGCCGTGGTGCATCACAGTCCCAACCGGAGTTTTATTCGTTATGCTATTGTCAGCAAGAAACCTTCAGCTTTAATCACCGGATTTTTTGGGGCATTTCCTTATTTAATGTTTGTGCCGCTCTTGTGGATGATCTCACCCCTCGGTACAATTTTAGGATTGATTTTAGCAGAATGCCATGTAGAATGGAGACACGTTTCTCTACAACGGTGGGAAACACCCACTTTTCTTCAGAAAATTTGCAAAATATTATGTATTACCACTCCTGAACGACATTGGGAACATCATCTCAATTCTAGAGTTGCATACGGTGATATTTTTACTTTCTACGATAAACCTGCTCAAGCTTGGTTTAGGTTTTTATTAAAGTTTAAAAAGAAGTTGAGGGAAAAATACAGCTAGAATTTAGCTGCACTTTCAACTGATGTGATGGCTGGAAATTGGAGATGATCTAACTATTCATTTTCAAACACTAACTCCATGCGATCGCCACGAAATCGGGTGATGCCATATTCAATAATCTGATCATCTTGATCCACATTAATCGACTCAGCTAAAAGAATCGGATGATTGAGTGGTAGCCTCAGTAAACTCGCATCTTGAGGCCGTACAACTCGAGCTGAAACCCGAGTACAACGACGAATATGATCACAGCCATAAACCTCCCGAAGCATCTGTGAAATTGACCACATTTTGTGTTGAAACGATAAAATATTAGGGAAGCGATGCAGGGGAAAATGACCTGTAGAAATGCTAATGGGTTGGTCGTCAATAAAAGTCAAACGTTCAATGATAGCAACTCCATCCCCGGAAGACACTTGTAGATTGCTAGCAACAGTGGAATCAGCAGGAATTTCAATCGCCCGCAACAGTTGAAAACTCATTTCTAAGCCTTGAGCCTTCATCGAGGCGTTGTAGCGAACTCGTTTTCCGATGGGGTATTGAATCGGTACTCCTGCTACAAAAGTACCGCGACCTTGATCAACACGCAATAATCCTTCACTTTTGAGCAATGCGATCGCCCGTCGCACGGTATGACGATTCACCTGAAAACGTTGACTCAACTGATACTCAGTGGGTAACTTGTCCCCAACTTGATAGAGTCCCTGATTGATATTTTGCCGCAACTCATGGGCAATTTTGGCGTAAACAGGCATGGTATCACGTTTCATTCGAGATCCAATGTCAAGATAAACCTTGTCAATTTTGACAAAGTTAGGTACTTTGTGACTAGCAGGTTTAATGGTCTAGATAAATTTCGCTTAACTTTTTCAATCCTCCAAAATTATTATGTCAAATCTTGCCGAAAGACCGGGTTGGATGGCAATTTTAGCAAAAGCTTCCTTAGAACGGTTACAAGAGAAAATGAAACGCCTAGAACCTTGGCCAGAGTACAGTTTTTTACGTCCGCCTGAAATTGGTTTAACCCAAGTTAGAGGCCGAGCCGGGGGAACTGGACAGATTTTTAATCTGGGAGAAATAACATTAACTCGCTGTGTGATTAAACTAGATCATCAACCTATGATAACAGGATTTGGTTATGTCGCAGGGCGATCGCATTTTCATGCTGAGTTAGCCGCTTTGGGTGATGCTTTAATGCAGCATTCAGACTGGTGTGAACGGGTGCAAAAAATAGTCCTAGAACCCCTAAAAGCTGAAGCTCTTGATCAACAACAAATTAAGCAGTCTCAAACCGCTGCTACTCAAGTTGATTTCTTCACCTTAGTTCGAGGAGAATAAAGTGATTCTCCAACCAGACAATAAATGAATTAAACCCATCAATAAAAATTATTGTGTTTTATTTTTTTTATGGAAATCACCCAATTTCCGGGATTAAAAAATCCAATACACGATGCACAAATCACCTTTCGCGCTCTCCTTGATGCTTTATCTTGTCCTGGAAGTTCTCAAGAGATTTTAATTCAACTTAATCCGCCACCAGGATTAACATTAGCTTGTGCTGCGGCTTGTTTAACTTTACTTGATTTAGAGACAACAGTTTGGCTGAGTTCTGATTTTCAATTAGAAATCAAAAGCTGGTTAAAATTTCACACAGGTTGTCATTTTACCTCAGACCCCAAAAAGGCAAATTTTGCAATTTTTAAGACTATGAAGCACCCCTTAAATTTGTGTGATTTTAACTGGGGAACGGCAGAAAAACCAGAACTCTCAACGACTTTATTGATTCAAATTGAACCTTTTCAAAAACGTGAATCTATGTGCCTAGAAGGGCCTGGAATTTCAGGAGAACGATTGATCAAACTCCCATTTTCTTCGACTTTTCGAGAAGAATGGTTAGACAATTATCGCAGTTATCCTTTAGGAATTGACTTGTTTTTATTTTGGAAAAATACCGTTATGGGTTTACCCAGAACTACCAATTTAACCCTAGAAAGTTAATCAAAAAAGGAGTTAATCACAATGCCCTATGTAGCAGTGAAAGGCGGAGAAAAAGCTATCGAAAATGCAGAAGCACTCTTAAAAGCCTTGCGACGAGGAGATGAAAATATACCCGAATTAACAATAGAACAAATTAAACAACAACTGGCTTTAGCCGTAAATCGAGTCATGTGTGAAGGGAGTTTATACGACCCAGATTTAGCCGCTTTAGCCATTAAACAAGCCTGGGGAGATTTAGTCGAAGCTATTTTTTTAATCCGAGCTTATCGCACCACCTTACCTAAATTTTACCACAGTAAACCGTTAGATACTAGCCAAATGCAAATTCAACGGCGAATTTCTTCAATTTTTAAAGATATTCCCGGCGGACAACAGTTAGGGCCAACTTTTGATTATATTCATCGGTTATTGGATTTTAAATTAGCCGCAGACGGAAATCACCCCACCCCACCCACTGCCAACCCAACCCCAGAAACAGCACCTTCAGTCTTAAATCTATTAGGAAAAGAAGGGTTAATTCAACCTGAACCCCCCCGAGAAAATAAACCCTTTGACTTAACTCAAGAACCGTTAAAATTTCCCGCCGGACGAGATCAACGGTTGCAAAGTTTAGCCCGGGGTGATGAGGGATTTTTGCTGAGTTTAGCCTATTCAACACAACGGGGATATGGTCGAAATCATCCCTTTGCGGGAGAGATTCGCATGGGAGATGTAGAGGTGATTATTTTTCCCGAAGAATTAGGATTTGAAGTTGCAATTGCTGATATTACAGTGACAGAAGTACAGATGGTCAATCAGTTTTCCGGAAATCAACAACAACCCCCTCAATTTACACGGGGTTATGGATTAACTTTTGGCTATAATGAACGAAAAGCCATGTCAATGGCATTAGTTGATCGAGCGATGAGAGCTAAAGAATTTGGAGAAGATATTCAAGCCCCCGCCCAGGATGAGGAGTTTGTCTTATGTCATTCAGATAATATTCAAGCCCAGGGATTTGTACAGCATTTAAAATTACCCCATTATGTTGATTTTCAAGCTGAATTAAGTTTAGTTCGGCAAATGCAAGAAAAACAGGTTCAGCATCCTTCTTCTCAGCCTCAAAAAACGCCAGAGACAGAGGGTATAGATCATCAGTCTTGTGTGCTTAAAGCTCAATTAAACGGTTAATTTAAGGAGAATATATTTATGTCTGGTTTAACAGTTAAAAATTTAGAATAGATAAATTTGACCATGAAATCTGATTCTAACCCTCAATCTTACGAAGGCTTTAACTTTGGCTATCTAGACGAACAAACTAAACGTTCAATTCGTCGAACCCTTTTAAAAGCCGTTGCCATTCCGGGTCATCAAATCCCCTTTTCATCTAAAGAAATGCCCATGTCTTACGGTTGGGGAACAGGGGGAATTCAAGTGACAGCATCTATTATTGGGAAAAATGATATTTTAAAAGTCATTGACCAAGGCGCAGATGATACCACAAATGCGGTTAATATTCGCCGTTTTTTTGCTAAAGTTTGCCAGATTAAAACCACAGAAAAAACCTCGGAAGCCACATTAATCCAAACACGACATCGTATTCCTGAAACTCCTTTAAAAGCAGGTCAAATCATGGTTTATCAAGTTCCGATTCCTGAACCGTTGCGTTGGTTGGAACCTTCAGAAGTTCAAACTCAAAAAATGCACGCTTTGCAAGAATATGGTTCAATGTATGTTAAACTCTATGAAGATATTACCAAATATGGTGAGATTTCCACCGCCTATGATTATCCAGTCATGGTTCATCATCGATATATTATGAGTCCGAGTCCGATTCCTCGATTTGATAATCCTAAACTTAATAATTCTCCGGCATTACAACTGTTTGGGGCGGGAAGAGAAAAGCGAATTTATGCAATTCCGCCCTATACTTCTGTCAAAAGTTTAGATTTTGAAGATTATCCCTTTGTGGTGGAAAAAAAAGATAAAAAATGTCAACTTTGTGGGTCAAAAAAAAGTTATTTAGATGAAGTTATAATGGATGATCAAGGGACAAAAATGTGGGTGTGTTCAGATAGTGATTATTGTCAGCAGCAACAGCAAAAAAATATAGTTTAATTAATACAACCAATCAGACTTTGAATAATAAAACCCGAAAAATCAGAAGCTTTTTAGGCTTAAGTTAATTAATTATATCCCCAATATCTCAATAATTATGAACAAAAATAAACCTTTATTAACCGTAGATAACCTCAATAAACTTTACGGTTTTACTCAAGCTTGTCATAAGATTTCATTCGATATTTATCCAGGTCAAGTGCTAGGAATAGTCGGAGAATCAGGTTCGGGAAAATCGACTTTACTCAAATCCTTATGCGGGGATTTATCGATTGATTCAGGAGAGATTTATTATCTAAACCGTCAACAAGAATGGCTACACTTTCAACAGATTTCTGAATCCTATCGTCGCCAACTGATGCGAACTGAATGGGGATTTGTTCAACAAAATCCCAGGGATGGTTTACGGATGAATGTTAGCGCTGGGGCGAATATTGGTGAACGTTTAATGGATGTTGGTGTGCGAAATTATGGCAAAATTCGCAAAGAAGTTCGAGAGTGGTTACAACAGGTTGAAATTGATTGTCGTTGGATAGATGAACTTCCGACAACCTTTTCAGGAGGGATGCAGCAACGGCTACAAATTGCCAGGGTTTTAGTCACAAAACCCCGTTTAATATTAATGGATGAACCCACAGGAGGTTTAGATGTTTCTGTACAAGCCAAGTTATTAGATTTGTTACGTTGTTTGGTGAGAAGTTTTAATTTAAGCGTTATTTTAGTCACCCATGATCTAGGAGTTGTACGGTTACTTGCCCATCGATTATTTGTTATGAAAAATGGACAAATTGTTGAGTCTGGATTAACCGATCAAGTCTTAGATGATCCCCAACATCCCTATACCCAACAATTAGTTAGTGCAACTTTAATCCCGTAACTGAGTCTAAAATAACCCATACAACGTGATGAAAATGCAATTCAACCCTCAACAACCTCCGGGGAGTTGTCAGCTTGATGACTCTCTGGTTTTAAAGGCTGAAAATCTTTCTAAAAGTTTTACTTTACACCATCAAGGGGGAATTTATCTCTCTGTTTTAAATCAAGTTTCTCTAGAACTTAAACCCGGAGAAGGCGTTGCTTTATCAGGAAAATCAGGTTCAGGAAAATCTACCTTTATGCGATCGCTGTATGGAAACTACCGAGTTAATCAGGGGTCAATTTGGGTCAAACACAACAAAAACTGGCTTGATTTAACCCAACTTCAACCCCGTGAACTGTTAGAGGTTCGACAGAAAACCATCGGTTATGTGAGTCAATTTTTGCGAGTGATTCCCCGTGTTCCTGCTTTAGAAATTGCAGCAGAACCTTTATTAGAGTTCGGAGAAAATCCCACAACTGCTTATGAAAAAGTTCAACAACTTTTTATTGATCTCAACTTACCCGAACGACTCTGGAATCTATCCCCCAACACTTTTTCAGGAGGAGAAAAACAACGGATTAATCTGGTGAGGGCGCTATCGGTTGATTATCGAATTTTACTCTTAGATGAACCGACATCTGCTTTAGATGAAAACAACGTTAAAATCGTCATCAAACTTTTACAAGAACGTCAAGCTAGAGGCTGCGCGTTAGTGGGAATCTTTCACGATGAAACCCTCAAAAATCAGCTATGTACACAAGAATTAACCTTTGGAGAACAATGACTTCAAACTTCATAGTCAACCGCAAGAACATCTGCTACAATAGGTTTGATTAAATTCTGCACAACCGTTTGATGTTCCGGATGGGGAATGTAAGCCTCTAGGGCAGATTGATCTGTAAATTTAACCACTAACCCATGTTGAAATCCCTGAGAACGTTGAGAAAAATTTTCTCCACAAGATAACTCAACAATACCAGGAATTTTGCTTTGTAATGCTTTGAGTTCGCTTAAAACTGATGCGATCGCTGCTGGCGTTGTGTCTTCTTTCCACTTAAATAAAACAACGTGTACAATCATTTGAGTTAATATCCCGATCATCTTTCTAAACATCCTTAGAATTTTAGCAGAATTTTCGTTACAATATGAAAGTTGAATGCTGTACCCCATTGATCAACTTTAGATTAAGTTAAAATTAAGACGCATGAATGAACAAGTTTACACCAATTATCGTTTACAACTTCCCGAAGAAGAATTAAGGGGAACTTTAGTTGTTCGGGATGGAAAAATTGCAGAGATTCAACCGGGAATTGTGAACATTGGTCAAAATGGTCAAGGAGACTATTTAATGCCAGGATTAATTGAACTCCATACGGATAACTTAGAAAAATGTATGTCCCCTCGTCCGAGTGTGAAATGGCCGTTAGAAGCGGCTGCAACCTACCATGATCGTGACTTAATTAGTGCTGGAATTACAACGGTTTGTGATGCCATTGGTGTGGGAGATATTAAACCCACTTCAAATCGTCTAAGTTATTTTATACCGATGATAGAAGCCATTTTACAGGGGCAAAAATCGGGACGATTTATAGCAGATCATCGCCTCCATTTACGCTGTGAACTCTCCTACGAACAAGCTTGTGATGTTGCCCTGGACTATAGCGGACATCCTTTATTATCTCTGATTTCTGTGATGGATCACACCCCAGGACAACGACAATTTGTAGATATCAAAAAATACACAGAATATTATCAAGGAAAATATGGTATTTCCAGTCAAGAGATGGAGGATTTTGTTCAAATGCGTCGAGATTTACAACAAAAATATGCAGAAAAAAACCGCCAAGCTATTATTGAACTGACTCAAGAAAAAAATATTTCCCTTGCCACTCACGATGATGCAACGGTAGAACATATCCAAGAAGCCGTCAAAAATGGAGCGAAAATTTCTGAATTTCCCACCACCTTAGATGCAGCACAAGCGGCTAAAAAATCAGGCTTAAACGTGTTAATGGGTTCACCCAATTTAGTCTTAGGCGGTTCTCATTCTGGGAATATTTCAGCCCTCGATCTTGTGCAACAAGATCTGGTTGATATTCTCTCCTCAGATTATGTGCCTCATAGCTTATTACAATCTATTTTTATTATTGCTAAAAAACTCGGGAAACCCCTTTATGAAACCCTGCGTTTAGTCACCAGTAACCCCGCAAAAGCGATTCATTTATTTGCAGATCGAGGCAGTTTAGAAGTCGGTAAACAAGCTGATTTAATCACTGTTCACGATGATGGAATTGTTCCCCGAATTACCTCTGTAATTCGTCAAGGTCAACGAGTAGCATAATAATGATGAATACAGAAAAATTTATTATCTATGCTTGTCCAGCAGGAGAACTCGCCGAACAAATTTATCGATATTTCCAAGAAAGTCAAGAAATGTGTGGGGAAAATCCCGCTCATCATTATATTCCTCATTGTTCTTTAACTGGCTTTTTTCAGGCGAATATGACTGCTATTGATCATTACAAAAACACCCTAGATGAGGTTTATCATCAGTCTCAAGATCTCTCTCTAGACATAAAAATTATACAGATGATGTTCAAACCGAACTGGCATGGTTTAGAATTAGAAGCATTGGGTTTAAAACAACTAATGAAAAACTATGTTGAAATTATGCACCGTCAACCCATCCCAGAAAAAATTAGACTCAAAGAATGGCTTCATGTGAGTTTTGCTTATCAATTTCCATCTCAAGATCACCTTTCTTTAAAACAACTCGCAGAAAAAAGGATTAATCCTCAAGCTGCTACGGTCTGGGAACTCCGATTTTATCAAAGACATCTTAACAATCATTGGACTTGTTTACAATCTTGGCCTTTGGGATCCCATTCCACTCAAATTATTCTTTAATCCTCATTTTGATTAACAAATTATGATCAAAACAAAAAGCTTTGAACAAATTATAGAAATCCTGCAAACTCGCGGATCTAAACAATACGGTCAAGAAGCCATTAGTCAACTCGAACACGCCTTACAATGTGCTAGTATAGCTGCCTCTCATCACGCCTCGCCTGAACTGATTACCGCTTGTTTACTCCATGATTTTGGGCATTTAATTTGTGATTTAGGAGAAGATCCCAAACCCCCAGAAATTGATGACCGCCATGAATATTCTGCCTTACCTTTTTTAAGCTTATTATTTAATTCAGGCGTAACTGAACCGATTCGGCTTCATGTCGCTGCTAAACGCTATCTTTGTACTATCAATTCTGAATATTGGTTAAAATTATCCCCCGCTTCTCAAAACAGTTTAAACCTACAAGGGGGAATTTTTTCACTAGAGGAAGCAACCACATTTATTAATCATCCCTACGCTCAAGATGCGATTCAATTGCGACTTTGGGATGATCAAGCGAAACAGGTAAACTACCCAACTCCCCCTTTAGAAGATGTTATTCCCACTCTTGAGACTTGTCTGAAGTTCTAAAATCAGGGAGAATAGGCAGAACGGATCTTCTTTCTAGACTGCCTCAAATGCGGTCTGATCTTCCGGGTCAGACTAAATTTTTTAAGAAAAGAGAGAAAAATAATCAATTTCAGTGATCGAGTCCTCCTTTGTTTTCAATTTTCATCCATGACAACTTTTCCAAAAATCACTCATATTATTTACGATTTAGATGGGTTACTGTTAGATACAGAACCGCTTCATGCAAAAGTGAATCAAATGTTAGCCAGTCGCTATGGCAAAGTGATCGATCATTCTTTAATGTGTAAATTGCGGGGTCGAAAATCCCATGACTCCGCTAAACTGATTATTGAAATGTTAGATATTCCCCTAACTGTTGAAGCTTATTTAGCGGAAAAAGATCCCATCATTTTTCAATATTATGCCAATGTTCCGCCCTTAGAAGGAGCCATCGAACTCACCCAACATTTAGCCGCCCACCACATTCCCCAGGCGATTGCAACCAGTTCGAGTAGTCGTCCTTATGCGGCAAAAATCCAAAGCTATCAACAATGGTTTTCAATCTTTCAATGTATCATACGAGGCGATGATCCTGAACTCAAACGAGGCAAACCCGCCCCCGATATTTTCTTACTCGCCGCTAAACGCTTAGGGGCAAAGCCTGAAAATTGTTTAGTGTTTGAAGATGCCTTAGCTGGGGTGGCAGCCGCCAAAGCAGCCGGGATGTTTGTGGTCGCTGTTCCGGCGGCTGATATGGATCAACAACTGTATCTCGAAGCGGATCAAATTCTCAATTCTTTAACTGAATTTCAACCGCAACAGTGGCATTTACCTGCTTTTAATCAAGTGTAAAAGCCCCTAAACCTTGAGAACCCGATAAATTAATGTTGTTGCCATTAAAGCCGCTAACAAAGCCAAAGCAGGGGGAAGCAGTGGAACCCACAACCCCTGTTGAACGAGTAAAAGATAACTGTAACGATGCAATACCCAAAGAATAGGAATTGCAGCCACAATAGCAATTGTTGGACGGAACCAACGGGCGAGTAAACCTCCAACTAATGCCCAACCTAAAATCCAAACATCTTCTTTCCAGTCTAGCCACCATCCTAAAAGTTGTCTTCCCTCTGTGACTGCATTAACTAATTGAGAAATCATATGACCCTGAAGAAAAACCTCAGACATTTCTCCGTAGGGCGTTGAATAAACGGTTTCAAATTCTGGAACACTGGTACCAATTAAAACAATTTTGTCTTGAACAAGTGCAGGATCGATAGAACCTTCTAGCACTTCTGTCATCGTGGTTCGGGCGGCGATTTCCCCATCAGTTGCCCGATAATTTAATAGCACTTGAGTCTTATCCACATCCATCAGATGATCATAACTGCCTGAATTCATGGTTAGGCGCTCAAGTTGAACATTACCTAACTGAAAGTTTCGTCTTTGTTGGTAAACATCATCTGCGAGAACTCCCTCATCTGACAAATATCGCAATGCCATTAAAAGATTAAAAGATAACTCACTTTGACAAGGCGAAATCTCTCGATCTTCTGGGGGTTCTAAACTCATCATTTGCCGACGAATTGCCCCATCTCGATCTAAAACCTGATCGCTAAACCCAATGCGGTGTTTCCAGTTTGCCCCTTGAATAGCATGAGGAGAAGGAGCGCGACCCTTATTGCTGAGACTCTCTCCAACACTACACTGACTAATAAACCGATCATCATCTTTAAAGCGATTAATCAGGGTTTGATATTCGGGTTGAAATTGATAATCTCGATAAAGTGTTAAACCAATTACACGGGGTTTTAGAGCCGCTAGGGTTTCAACCAGTTGTTCGAGATAACCATCGCTAATGGATTTGTGTTTTCCTTCATTTGCAGGTCGAATTTGAGCATTAACATCATTGCGATCAATATCAACAATTAACATTTTAGAATCTAAAGCCTCCACCGGACGCGATCGCATTAAGTGATCAAAAGCTTTCAATTCTAAAACCTCTAAATATCCCAAATCTCTAATAAAAATTACTAAAAAAGCCGCAACTAAACCCGAACAAACCGCCATGACAATTCGAATAAATCGCCGTCTTTGTTTGCTAGTTTTTAAGATTTTTGCTTCAGATATTTCCCGATCTTCAGCTTCTTGAATTTTTGGCGTTTTCAGTCGTAAATCTTGCCAACGGGGAGGAATATCGGCGATATTTTGGAACACTAAAGGCAACCAAGTGGCTCCTGGTAAATCTTGAAAATCTTCGAGTCTTTGCTGGGCTTTATAAACGGCTGAATATAACCGTTCTCCCCCTGAATATTCTATTAAAAAATCTTTCAAAAAAGACTGAGCTACAGCATCCGGCACTGACTCCTGCATAACAATAGTAACAGGAATTTGCCATTGAACCAACTCCTGCGCCAACCCCAATCCATCACAGGAATTAAACACCGCAATTTTTAAACCATTATTAATCGCTGATTTCAGAGTATTTTTAAACTCATCAAGCCTTAAACTTTCTTTGTCACTCAGATAAATTCGACCCGTTGATTCTTCGGTTTTGCTGTGTCCGGCAAAAAACAAAATATCCCAACCTTTGGGATGTCTGAGTTCTTTAATAAACTGAGTCGAACGAGGCTGATTTAAAAACGTGACTTCTGCGCCTTTTAACTTGCGAATCGCATCTTGATCCGGTTTTAAATTCAGATTGCGTTTATCCCCAAAAACGGCTAAGATTCTAACTTTATTTGTGCGACTCGAACGTTGTAAACTTGTACAATTAACACTAAACCCCGGTAAAGTATACCCCAAACCAATATGATATTCTTCGAGTAAATCCCAAACGTGCCAGGGTAACTTCCACAGTCGAGGATTTTTAGTTTGAATAACAAGGCGAATTTCTTCTTCTCCTTTGGCAAATTCAACCCTTAAGCATTCCCGAATACATTGCCATTGAGGAGTCGAAGATTGCAGCCATTTTTTCATGCGTTTTTCAACATCTCGCACCAAACGCTGACAACGAGAAAAATCATCAACCGTTGAAGAATTGCTTTGAAAACTCTCATCAATTTCCCAAGCTTCTTCTGTGGCGGTGTTGAAGCGGCGACTAGACTGACTCGCCCCTTTGAGGCGACGAAAACGAGTTTGCCAACTGATATAACATCCCTCCAAACCCGGATTAGGGGGAAGTTGGCCTTCGAGTTCCGTCAAAAGACGGTTATCATCCGTTTTAATTTGCAGCAAGACATCAAAGCCTTGCTCGAAATTACCAGATCCAACTTTGAGTATTGCAACCTTGCCCATAGAGGGTATCCTATCTTAATCGGTTTGACTCTGCCTACCGCACCCACCCATTCAGGCTATTCAAAGCGAGACTGTATCTTAATTTTTGGCCTGACGGGTCTCGCTCTTTTTACTTCTTACCTATTGTACAGATCGGCTAAATCTATAGCAAATATAAAATTTGAGGGGTTCAACACCCTGATCCCCTCTACCTTCGGTGATTGACTGCGGTTGTTAATGATCCCTATTATGCCAGAAATTCTTCTGTCACAGTCAGAGAACCGAGTTGAATCTGCACCTGAAAGCCTGTTTCCGGGGGTGGACTAAAACGACGTCCAATGCTTCGATCCAAACCCCGACCCTGTTGATCGCTTCTGGCTTCGACTTGTAGGCGGGTTTCTCCCGACATCGACAACACTTTTAAGGTTAACCCCCCAGGCAAAACCGTTAATTTGCCCAATGGTTCTACTTGTAACCAGACTCCGATGCGGTTATTGGCTTTTGGCATAATTGCTACCATTAAAGCCACTTGTTCAGGGTTACGTTTTGAGGTTAAATTAATCGCTCTGACCCGTTTCATTCCTGCTTGTGGATGATGGGGGTCGAGTTTTCCTAAACTCAAAGCTGCTTGCCATCGTGTTTCTTCATCTTCTGCGGTTTCCAGCAGTTCAGTTAAGGCGTCAATTGTGGTTGGAGTACAAACGCCCATATCCCCTAACACCCCGGCGGCTTGGGCGCGAACATCTTCACTTTGATCGGGTTCGAGTAAGCGCAAAACGGCGGCTACTGAGTTCACATTTTCCACAACTGCGGTTTCTCCCCCTCGAACCGCAATCAGTTCCGGCGGAAATAACAGCGTTTCTACGGTTTCCCAACCTGTTGTGATGGTATTTTGCAACCATTGACGCAAATTAACTGAAGTTGGAACCGTTTCTGTTTGGGGAGAGACGATCAGATCTTCAACTAACTCATCAGGCGATCGCAATTGTCTTAAAAATACGGGGTTTTCGACGGAGTTTTCGACTGAAGTTGGAACCGTTTCTGTTTGGGGAGAGACGATCAGATGTTCGAGTAACTCATCAGGCGATCGCAATTGTTTTAAAGATATCCAGTTCTCTACTGTTTCCACAAAGCCTAACAATGTGGCTAATTCCTGTTCTAAGTCGAGTTCAACTACTACATAACCAATGCGATCGCTTTGGGTTTCTGGGGGAACAAAACAAACCGTTGAGTCCACATCCCAGTTAGAGGGGATCGGACGACATTCTAGACGACCTCGGCCCACAACCTCTAAATCAGCCACATCCGTATATAAACGAACCGCCGGGTTCCAACTATCCCCTGCGCTTAAGTTCGTGGGAATGTTCATAATTCGCAAGTAGTTATTCACCATGCAAACGGCTAGAGTATTGAGATAAACCTGTTTGGCTTTCTGGCGAGTCGGTTGCTGGGCGGCAAATTCTTTGGCTAAGATTTTAGCTTCAGAAGGGATAAATAAGGGAATAGAGAAATCATCTAGGGTTTGCATGAGTTGGCTGATCATGGCTGCCTTTTTTTGCGAGTTTTTGAAGGATCGAGATACCCCTGAGACATTCCGAATTCTCGCAATAGGGGTAAACACTTGCGGTTATAAAATTTCGGTAAATCTTTAGTTTCGGCAGGTGTGAGGTCAAAATCCGAGGCTATATCATTCCAGGGGGTTTCGGATGGAAAACGTTTGATAAAAAGAGCCTGACAGTTAATTTCAGGACAACTTCTAAAGCAGGTTTTGCATAACACGTTATCTGGATCACGATTTACCCATTCTGTGGTTTTGTCCCAAATTTCGAGAACGGGTTGAATATCGGGTTCAGCCGGAACTCTATCTAAGGGATCAGTGAAGTCTGTGTCTAGGTTGAGTGGACTAACTTGGCGGTTTAGCTGCCGATATTTGCGATCGCGCCAAGTTCTCAGCCGTTTTTTCAGGTGGTTATCGAGCCAAGTGATTACACTTGCCCGTTCCGGATCATACTCCTCTAAATGGCTACAGCAGTATTCCCAGGTTTCCTGGAGTGCATCATTGTAATATTCGCTAGACTCTCTCCAGAGTTTTCCCGAACGCATAATTGCTCGAATGATCTGATTGAGTCTTTGCCGACGTTCTACACTCTCAGGAGGGTAGGTACAAGCCTCGGCAACAAGTTGACGGAGTTGAGTATGTATATTGTCCATAGACTGGTATTCAGTTATGCGGGTTGCCGATGTCTTTTTCGCAGGTTAACCCTAAAAAAATAATTTTTCCAGATGTTGCGAAAATTTGTGTTGAGCGTCTCTATATCTCAATGAACACTCTAACAGCAGCTTCATTAGCTTTTACACAGCTTTTTGAACTGTCAAAAGTGAGTTCCCCCCCTAGCTAAGTGACCCGCAACCGAAAGCTAACGGAGCATTGAGTCTGTTGGTCATCGGATACAATAGCGATCGCCAGTTGTAAATTACTTGGCTGTAGGCTTTGAGGTTCACGGGTCACTTTATTTTTTTGAGGATTAACTGAGCTTAGAACTTTATATTATGCGGTAAGTTGTCTACGCTCACAAGACTTTTGAAAAAAATTTTATAGAGTCGATGATTAATCACTAAAAGTTTAAAAAGTGATCATTATTCCAGATTCAAGTCGCGATCTGTCTAAGGATTTCATCTATAGCCCCGAAGCGATCAGAATAGGGCAAGCGTCTCGGAGAATTGAAAAAGCCTTTAAATAGAGAGGGGTTTGCGAGTTTCTGGGTTGTCTCATTTTTTAAACATACCAGCGCGAACTGCCATAACACATCCCCTTGTGACATGACTATGCCTCTACTTTCGTTGAGAGCAGGTATTACCGTTTTTTCTATTCTTCTGTCAACCCTCATCAGGTTATACTCTAAATAACATTTTTAGTTAATGTTTTATCCCTTCAATAGAGAGTTTATATTCCTAAAGACAGATGGATATATTGATATACAATTTTTATATTATATAAAGATTTTAAGCGAATTTTACGACTATAAAATCAAAAAATAACCGCTATCATCAGACCTGATCAGTCTTAAATGATTCATCGATAATTCTCTATAGATTTGAGTAAGATAATCTCAAATCGCTGGTTTTTGATGGCATTAATAGGGGTCTCAATTGATCAAACCTGAATTCTGACTCGTACATTCGTTATAATCAATTAAGGAGACATCTATGATGGATACATTCGTTAACCCTGAAACTCCCTTTAACCTTCAAATTTTTGATGAAAACAGTTTTGAAAATTTTGACAGCAATGCTCAAGAAGGTATCATGGCAACTGAAATCAGTCTGATCAGTGCTGGTGATGTTAATTTAGAAAGCAATGAAAATAACATCAATGATAATTTAGATGAAGAAGCCAATATTTCGCCTCAAAGTTTACTAGACTTAGAATATTACCGACAGCTTAACCCCGATCTGGCTGAACTGAGTAACGATGAATTAGTCTCTCACTTTGAGAATTTTGGATTAGATGAAGGACGTTGGTTTAATCGGCTTATTGATCTCAATTTTTACCGAGAAATTAACCCCGATCTTCCTGAAGATTGGAATTTCTCAGAGTTACTCGACCATTTGAATAATTTTGGATTAGATGAAGGACGTTGGTTTAATCGGCTTGTTGATCTCAACTTTTACCGAGAAGCTAATCCCGATCTTCCTGAAGATTGGAATTTCTCAGAGTTACTCGACCATTTGAATAATTTTGGATTAGATGAAGGACGTTTATTTAATCCAGGGTTCAATATTCGTAACTACTTTGACGAGAACTTAGAAGAAATTACTAATTTCTTTGGGGTAGACGCCGAACAAATTAGTTTTCAAGATGTATTTCAGTTTGTATCAAACGCCGATTTTTTTCAGGACATTAGTCTGAGGTTAGAAGAAGATTTAGACAATGATTTCACTGATGATGGTATTGGTGTAGAAGTTCCAGATGTTATCGGTGATGCTCCGATCACTGATGATGGTATTGGTGTAGAAGTTCCAGATGTTATCGGTGATGCTCCGATCACTGATGATGGTATTGGTGTAGAAGTTCCAGGTGTTATCGGTGATGCTCCGATCACTGATGATGGTATTGGTGGAGAAGTTCCAGGTGTTATCGGTGATGCTCCGATCACTGATGATGGTATTGGTGGAGAAGTTCCAGGTGGTATTGGTAATGATCCTGTCAATGATACCGGTATTGGTGGAGGAATTCCCAGTTTCATTAATAACGATCCAATCACGGGTGGTATTGGTGGAGGAGTTCCAGGTGTAATTGGTGATACTCCGATCACAGGTGGTATTGGTGGAGGAGTTCCAGGTGGTATTGGTAATAATCCTGTCAATGATACTGGTATTGGTGGAGGAATTCCCAGTTTCATTAATAACGATCCAATCACAGGTGGTATTGGTGGAGGAGTTCCAGGTGGTATTGGTAATAATCCTGTCAATGATACTGGTATTGGTGGAGGAATTCCCAGTTTCATTAATAACGATCCAATCACGGG
>JBJHBL010000094.1:0-17678 GCA_050485465.1 Limnoraphis sp.
AAGTAACCGAGGATTATTTTGATGGGTCTCCTCGGAAAGCGGAAACCCAACTCGGATGGTCACGGCAAGCGATCGCCACAGGATTAAAAGAACGAGAAACGGGAATCCTTTGTGCAGATAACTATCAAGCAAGAGGAAGAAAAAAAACGGAAGAAATCCTGCCGAAATTGGAAGCGGACATCAAAACCCTAGTTGAGAGCTATTCCCAAGCCGATCCCAAGTTCAAATCAACATTTGCCTAAATTCATTAAGAACTTAATCGAAATGCGGTGATTCCTTTTCTCAACGAATATAGCATCGTACACCTGGCAACTCACGCTGCTTTTGTTCCGGTTCAACCCGAAGATTCTTTGATTTGACTTGGATATGGCGATCGCTTAACGTTACCAGAAATTGAGAGGTTAAACTTACTTAATGTGACGTTTGCGGTAGGTGGGAGTGTTGGCAACTATTGTGTCATTATGGATAGTCGATGACCGGGGAACGCAGGTTTTTTGAATATTTAATATTCTCAGCGTCTCCTAATCTGATATATTAGAAATGTTGTAGTTGATCAGCCAATAAAAATTCTCGGTTCAAATTATCTCATCAAGATCGCTCTCAAGCGAAGCCAGTCCAAGTCACCTTTAATGGACAGACGATAAACAAGTTCTCGCATCTACCTTGTTTCTGCCGCTTCTCAAACTGGGTGCTATAAGCTGTTGTTTTGAGCCATACTAAGGTAGCAAGTCACGGAAGTTCCATCTACCATCGGGATGGGTTTACCTGATTTCATATAACGCTTCCCAGTCAAATTTATGCATTTTGTGCTCAGGTCTTAACGGGTCAAAGTTCTACTATCAAAGGTTTTCAACTTTTATCAACATCAAACTTAGTGTCGGCGTAATGCTATAGCATGATTACCAATCTTAAATTTAAGGAGCTTAGTAATGCTAGCCTATTCACAGCAACAAATCAATTTATTGATGAAGCGACAGATTGTTATAATTGCCCTAATATTCCCTTCATTAATAGTGTTTTTAACCGGGTGCGTGTCTCCAATTGATACTGAAAATAACTCTCGGCAAACATCAAGCAATCAAGAGAGTATTGACAACGTTAAATCGGTGTTAAAAATTGCCTCGATTGTTAGTACAAATGATGCAGAAAGACAAGAATGGCAAGAAACTTTAGCCGAATACTTGCAAACCTCCCTGAAACAACCCGTATCTATCGAAGGAACCAAAGATTACACGACTGCTGTCGATCTCTTAGTAGAAGAAAAGGTGCAAGTCGCTGTATTGGGGCCGTTAACTTATGTTCAAGCTAAAGAACGAAATCCACAAATCAAGCCGATTGTTGCCCCTATTAATCAAGCTACAGGCAGGCCTTGGTATAAATCAGTAATTCTTGTTAATTCTGCACGTGGAATTAAAACCCTTGATGATCTCAAGGATAAACGGCTCGGTTTTGTTAATAAACAATCAACATCAGGCTATATGTTTCCAGTTGTTCACTTATTAGAGATTGGGTTTGATTTAGATCGCGACTTAGCTTCTGTTGAGTTTTTTCAATCCCACGATCACACATTGGCTGCATTGCTAGAGGGAAAAGTTGATGCCGTAGCCATCGAATCAAAGTTCTACGATCAAGGCAAAAAATCCGGCACAGTTAATGACAGTTATATTGTTATTTGGGAATCGGAACCCATTCCGGAATTACCTGTTGTTGTCTCTAAAAATTTGCCACCGGATCTGATTATTAAATTGAAAGAAGCATTTATCAGCGCCCCAATTGGAATGCTGAGTCTTGAGGGTATCCCTTCAAATGGATATACATTAGTGCAGGACTCGGACTATAATCGTGTCAGGGAAGTCAAAAATAAATTAGATGAAAAATTGGGTAAAACACAATGAAAATCTGGCAAAAGTTTTTAGGGTCTTCCATTCTCACAATAGGGATGATCATCACTGCAATAGGAGGCAGTGATTTTCTATTAAAACAGGCGTGGGATCAAGCCGAAAAATCCTATGATAAAAGCGTACAATTGATGAGCAATGCTCAAGCCCTAAACATTCTTCTCTCCCATCAAATTATTATCTTAAAAGATTTATTGGTACTAGAAACTCCCCAGGAGGAATTTGACTACTACAATAGGGAAAAGCAACAATTTTTATCGATATTAGACGAAATGAAAATGCTGAGTCCTGAAACTCAAGAATTAGAGCTTGTAGATCGTCGATATCAAATTTTAGATCGTTTAGCTACCGAAATTTACCAGTCGGTTATTGCTCAAGATAGCCAAATTCTGGTGGATATAAAAGAAGACTACAGAGCGATTAATAGTTTTAGTCGAGACATTAACTTTTTTACCTCTAAAATTATTACAATCTTCCAAAACGAGCAAAATCTAGCTGCTCAAACCCGAAACAATCTTCATCAAACTGAGCAGATTATCCAGTGGGGAATTTTAATTTTTACATTGCTCGTTTTTGGCGGACAGTTTTTCCTTATTCTATTACCTGCGGTGCGGTCGATCAAAAAACTTCAGGCTGGAGTGGCGAAAATTAGAGACGGTAATTTGGGCTATGTATTGGATATTCAGACAGGAGATGAAGTCGAACAATTAGCCCAAGAGTTCAATCGCATGACCATCAAATTAGCCGAATCTTATCGGGATTTGGAAGAAAAAAAGGAATGTGCTAATGCAGCAAATCAAGCTAAAAGTGAATTTTTGGCTAACATGAGTCACGAACTTCGTACTCCGCTCAATGGTATTTTGGGCTATGCTCAAATTCTCGGACGCTCTAAAGTAATCCCTGAAAAAGAACGTCACGGAATTAACATTATTCATCAATGCGGTTCCCATTTGCTCACGTTAATTAATGATGTTCTCGACCTTTCTAAAATCGAAGCTCGCAAACTTGAACTCTTTGTCAATGGTGTTTATTTACCTTCGCTCCTGCAAAGTGTTATTGAAATTTATCAAATTCGCGCTCAACAAAAAAGCATTAATTTTTACTATGAAGCCGATCCTCATTTGCCGAGTGGGGTTATCGTCGATGAAAAACGCTTGCGACAGGTTCTTCTTAACTTATTAGGAAATGCAATTAAATTTACTGATCGGGGCAGTGTTACCCTAAAAGTTGAACGATTAAACTCAAACAATCCTCAACTTCCATTTACTCATTTGCGTTTTTCCGTCATCGATACCGGAGTCGGTATTGCTCCAGAAGATATGCAGAAACTTTTCCGAAGCTTTGAGCAAGTCGGGGATAGAAGCCGTCAGGCGGAAGGTACGGGTTTGGGACTTGCTATCAGTCAACAAATTGTGCAGTTGATGGGTGGAAAAATAGAAGTTCAAAGTCAACCCGGAGAGGGAAGTCAATTTTCATTTAAAATTAAGCTACCTTTAACGGATAACTGGAGACAACAGAACGATAAAGTCGGTCATATTATCAGTTATAATGGGACGCGAAAACGAATTTTAGTGATTGATGATCGTTGGGAAAATCGCAGCGTCATCGTGAATTTATTAGAACCTCTGGGTTTTGAAATATTAGAAGCGGAACATGGTAAAGATGCTTTAGAAAAAATGCGAGAACAGCCACCAGATTTGGTGATTACAGATTTAGAAATGCCGATTATGAATGGTTTTGAAATGCTCAAACAAATTCGCAATGATGAGCAGTTAAAACAGTTGAAAGTATTGGTTTCATCCGCTTCAGTAGCCCAAGCTGATCAGCAGATGAGCCTGGATGCCGGGGGCGATGATTTTCTAGGAAAACCCGTGGATGCCCGAGATTTATTTAATGCGCTAACCCATCATTTAAACATTACTTGGAACTCGGAAGAAATCAAAACTAAAGAGACCTCCACTATTTCGGTCGGAGAATCTTTATCAGAATTGATTGCCCCCGACCTAGCCGACTTGCAAGTCTTATTAGAACTCGCTCAAGAAGGACGCTTGAAAAAATTGGTGGAAGTAGCAGAAAAGATTACGAACCAGGATGACCGCTATCAACCTTTTATTCAGCAAATTTTACAGCTTGCAAAGCAATTTCAGTCAGAAAAAATTGAAGAATTTATCCAACATTATCTACCCGAAAATCAGGCGTTAAGGATTGAATCAAAATGAGTACAGTCATAACGGGTTTAATTTTAATTGTGGATGATATTCCCGCTAATTTAGATGTTATCTCAGATGCTTTGAGCAATGCGGGTTTTGATGTAGCGATCGCAACAAGTGGTGAACGCGCCCTTCAGCAAATTGGAAGAAAACAGCCTGATTTGATTTTGTTAGATATTATGATGCCGGGAATTGACGGTTTTGAAACTTGCCGAAGGTTAAAAGCAAATCCCCGCACTTCTGGTATTCCTGTTATTTTTATGACGGCTCTTGCTGATACGGATAGCAAAGTTCAAGCGTTGGAATTGGGTGCGGTTGATTATGTGACCAAACCGTTTCAAGAACAGGAGGTTTTGGCGCGAGTAAAAACCCATTTACAACTCCGTCAACTCACTCAAAATTTAGAACGGCAAGTGGCACAACAATCGGCTCAACTCCAAGCTTCTCAACTGCAACTCATTCAAAGTGAAAAAATGTCAGCTTTGGGCAATTTAGTTGCTGGTGTTGCCCATGAAATGAACAATCCTTTGGGCTTTATTTTTGGCAGTCTAGAATACCTGAAAATTTCGATCAATGAGTTTTTTAAACATTTACAACTTTATCAAAAAAGTTTCCCACAAGCCGACGATGAAATCCTCGCTCATGCTTTAGAGATAGAGTTAGATTATCTTTTAGAAGATTTACCGAAGACCGTAAACTCCATGACTATGGCGTGCGATCGCCTGAAAAATATCAGCACCAGTTTGTGTACTTTTTCCCGTATAGATAGCGATCAACCTGTAGCTTCTAATATTCACGATGGTATTGATAGCACCATTTTGATTCTCAAACATCGACTTAAAGCCAATGAACGACGACCTGAGATTTTAATGGTAACAGACTACGGGAATTTGCCGCCTGTAGAATGCTATATCGGACAATTAAATCAGGTCTTTATGAATATTTTAGCTAATGCAATCGAGGCAATTGATGAAGGAACTCAAGGGCGTACTTATGCCGAGATAGAAGCAAAACCTAATCGAATTTTCATCCAAACAGAATGCCTAAGCGATCAACAAGTCGTCATTCGGATTCAAGATAATGGTAAAGGAATGACTGAGGAGGTAAAGTCAAAGATTTTTGATCATTTATTTACCACAAAAGAATCGGGAAAAGGCACGGGATTAGGATTGGCAATTGCTCATCAGATTATTGTCGAAAAACATCGGGGTACAATTGATGTCAACTCCACCTTAAACAAAGGAACTGAATTTATTATTACATTACCCATTCAATTTGAACCCGAAAATTAGTAGTGATAAATATGTAGTGATAAGCAGTATTAACTACCTGTGCAGAGGTAAGTAGGTGCAAAATTAAAATCTTTATTCAGCAAGGGTTGTAGACTCTACTTGAGATTATTAATTAGTCAATATATTGGTGAAATAGTGTCAGTAAAAGCCGTTTAGGGCTATCTCTTTACTTCAGGATGAAGTAGATCTGATATCTGACAGTTTTAGATTTTTATGCTAAGGAGTTGGCGTTATATAGATAAAATTTGACTAAAAAATCAAATATTGTATCTATATAGAGAGTCAGTCTATAATCGAATTTGGATAGATTCTGGATAGATACAAGTGTTAGCGAGACTTGCAAGACGACTCAGAACCTTTAAAATTCAATAGTTTGACCTCTAACGGGTGTGGCAGGACTCGAACCTGCGGCAAACTGCTTAGAAGGCAGCTACTCTATCCACCTGAGTTACACACCCAAAGTTCAGATCTGCGTCTATATTGTAGCTTACGAGTCGTGATGCGTAAAGTCCTAAACTGGGTTCACTCTAGGAGAGGTAACAGGGCGGGTTGATTCAGGTTTTTGCTAGAAACATATATTTTCACAGAACCCGCCCCTACTACTATTGCCGTTGAATTTCTGCAAAGATTTGATCTAAGATTTCCTTGGCGCCTTGTTCTCTCAAACGATGAGCCAGATCAATTCCCAATTGTTCGGGGTTGGTTGCTTCTCCACTAACCGTATCACGAATCAGGCGTTTTCCATCTAAACTAGCAACCATTCCAATTAACGTCAGTTGGTTATTTTCAACTTGGCTATTCACACCGATGGGAACCTGACAACCTCCTTCTAATTCTCGTAAAAAAGCCCGTTCAGCGTGACAACGTTGGGCGGTGGGCGTATGTTCTAAGACTTTGATAATTTCTAAAATATTCTCATCTCCATCCCGACATTCTATGCCTAAAGCCCCTTGTCCAACGGCGTGTAGAGAGATATCGGGGGAAATGGTTTGATGAATGCGATCGCCCATTCCTAAGCGTGTGAGTCCAGCAACGGCTAAAATAATCGCATCATAGCCGCCCTCGTCGAGTTTTTGCAGGCGGGTGTTGAGGTTTCCGCGAATATCTTTAAATTCAAAATGGGGGAAGCGATGACGCAGTTGGGCGAGTCTACGCAGAGAAGATGTTCCGATAACCGCACCTTCGGGGAGGGTTTCCAGTTGTTTGTCTTTGTGTTTTTCGTGAACCACTAACGCATCTGCGGGATCTTCGCGTTCCGTGACGCATCCTAACATTAAGCCTTCGGGGAGGTTTGTCGGCAAATCTTTGAGGGAGTGAACGGCGATGTCGGTTTCATGGTTGAGCATCCCGACTTCGAGTTCTTTGGTAAAGAGTCCTTTATCCCCAATTTTAGCAAGAGCGACATCAAGGATTTTATCACCCTGGGTTGACATGGTATGCACTTCAAATTCGATATCGGGGAAGTGCTTCTGGAGTTCGGCTTGCACCCAATAGGTTTGGACGAGTGCGAGTTGACTTTTGCGTGAACCGATCCGAACGGTTCGACTGGGGGCAGATACGGTTGTCATGCTGTGTGCGATCGCTTGTTATCGTTGCTTTTTTTGTCTATTCTTTAGCGTACCGCAACGGGGGACGTCGGTTGGTGTTTGACAAAAATTTAGTAACTATCCTTAACACTTGTCTGTTATCAGCCTCTATAGTGTAAGAAGGCTGTATTTAAAGTTTTAAATTGATATTCAGAGGAATTTAACATGATTAAAACAGATAATAAGACGGTAGAGAAATTTGCTCAACTGATAGAAAATTTGCCTAGTCGTTACTTGCTTGACTGCTGTGATACAGAAGATCAAAAGCAATATTGGCATCAAATGAGAAAGAGTTCTATGTTTTTTGCCAAAGCTTTTAGATCTCAGTTTAGTCCAAAAGAATCTCTACAAGCCTCTCTATTTGAGCAGTTTTGTGAAGATCAAGGAATCGATCCAATTCAGCAAAAATCTTTTAGAGCAGTTGCTAAACATTATAAACTCTTGTGGGAAGTTGTACAACTTGGGGAAGACTATGTTATGATTTTTCACTTTTTTTTCCTCCCTTATATTGTAGAGTTCTGGAGTCAAGAGAAAGCTAACAACAAAAAAGCTGCCTTACTGCAAAGATTTTTTTGGCAAATATCTCAGAAAGAATATACTTTTAATTCTCCCGAAGATTTATTTTGTGAAATTTTAACCGAAGATACAGATTTATTATTCAAAGACTGTCTAAAACCATACTATGATGTCTCAATTTATGAATCTAGAAAAATCATAAACATACTCACAAAATTGTTTTTAAACTATAATCCGCTAAATAAAACACCATTCAATTTTGAAGATAGCGCTAGAAAGTCGGAACAAAACTTAAAAGATTTTACGCATTATATCAAAAATCAACAAATGACCTATTCTTGGAAAGAATTAACGATTTTCTCGTGCTGCATTTTAATGATCATTGAACCTAATTGGAGAAACAGAAAGCTGATCAACAAGTTAATAGAATATGGTAAATCTGTAATCGAACTAAGTTCACTCAGTTTAAGGGCTTTTCATAAACGTGAGTCACCAACATGGAAAAAACGTAACTCCTATCAATGGATGAACGGAGAAAGACTTTATGGCTGTGAGAAAGGTGGAACTTATTGCAAGCCTTAACAAAACTTCATATCTGGATCACATTTACTCTATCGTCTGGAAGTCCGTACTAAGTTAGAAGAATCAAGTCTAACCTCAATAGCTTAACTATCTGTATATACAGAATTAGCAGAGGTTAGACAGATATCTAAACTTTTATCCAGTTTAGCTGGAAAGGCTGATTATGAATCAAAAATCTTCCCTACCCGTTCAGTTGCTTAGTCTTGCGGCGAACCAAGCAAATCCCCTTAAATTCCTTGAAAAATGTGATCAAGTGTTTGAAAAAGCGTTAAAGCTGATGATATTTGAGGAACACGTTAAATCTCGTCAGTTTGAACAATTATACCGAGTTGAGGAGGAAAAATCCCAAGAACAGATTCAACATTTGGAAATGCTGAACCGAACTAAAGATGACAGAATTCAAGAATTAGAATCTTTGCAAAATCCTTATTCAAACGATGGGGATGCAATTTGTAACTTTGAGTTCTAAAAAACGGAACTAATTTATTTGTAGGTTGGTGTCGAGTTTCTTAACCCAATATGCTGAGAATATTTTTGGTTTTCACTTGGTTCAACCCAACCTACTGTTTGTATTGTCTGAATTCGCCAAAAATTGTACTGAACACGAAACTAATATTAGAATCCTGTGATATTATACAATAAATCATAATAAAGCAGTATTTGTATTAGAGTCAAGTGAAACCCGTACAGTTATCTTTATTTTCCGAAGGTGAAAACTTTACTGTTGATCGCGAACAACACCAAGACCAACTAGAACATCAATCAAATTTGAAATCTCAATCTAAAACTACTCAAGAAAAGTTTAATGAAAAATCGGTGCAATTATCCCTTTTTTCAGCAGAGGAACAAACGCCAACTGTTGAGCAAAATATCAAGAAAGTTAAACTGGGACGTTATGAGCGACTTCAGCGAGAACTAGAAACAAATTATGAAGATGATTCTTCCAAGATATTCATTGATATTGGGGAAAATCAATCTAATTTAACCTCCAATTATACCTTTATCGATCTCTTTAGTGGTGCGGGAGGCTTTACCCAGGGTTTAGTACAAGCAGGTTTTAAACCCATTGCCAGTGTAGAAAACAATCCTATTGCATCAGCAACCCATGTCAAAAACTTTCCAAATTGTCATCATTTTTGTGGAAATATTGAAGAATTTAATCCCCTAGAATGGTTGAGAGAAATTGATACACCTGAAGTTCATATTGTTGTGGGTGGCCCGCCCTGTCAAGGATTCTCCGTCGCCGGAAAACGCAAAGCAGATGATCCTCGAAATTACTTATTTCTAGAATTTATCAGGGTTGTAGAAGCGGTACGTCCTTGGTATATTGTCATGGAAAATGTACCGGGAATTTTAACAATGAAAGGAGGAACGGTAAAACGGTCAATTTTTGAAAAATTTAAAGCGATTGGGTATAATAATATTTCGGTTGCAATTCTTGAGTCTGCGGCTTATGGAGTTCCACAAATTCGACCCCGTGCTATATTTATAGCCAACCGATTTGGAATGTTGAACCCCTATCCAAAACCTCAACTTTTACCCGATCAATATATTCCCATTGAGTCAGCAATATCTGACCTTCCCGAATACACACCTATTCCTGAAATTAATCACCAATGGACTCGCCATTCTCCTGAATATATGGAAAGAATTGCTCAAGTTCCTCCGGGGGGTTCTTTGTATAAAAGCTATGCGGATGCTTTTAAACGTCAATATCCGGGTAAACCTAGCATGACAGTCAAAGAAAATCATGGAGGAACTCACATTCATCCTTACTTAAATCGGGTGATTTCGGCGCGAGAAATGGCAAGATTACAGACATTTCCTGATACATTTATTTTTGAAGGAACGATGAAAAAAGCCATGTGGCAAATTGGTAATGCTGTCCCGCCCCGTTTAGCTGAATGTATAGGATATGCACTGCTTCCATACTTATCTATGAGATCAGAAAATGAGTCAAAATCAAAGTGAATTAGAGTTATTCAGAAAACTCTTTTAATTTCTGATTAAGAGCTTGACGCCAAACCTCTAAGTCATACCAACCGCAACCAAAACAACCCTGTTCAGCTTCTTTTCCGGTTTTTGTAATCTCCTCAGACCATTGTTCATTCCCCTGGGAGTAAAATTTTATTCCGAAAGGATATCCTCGAATATTGGTCTGATAGCAAGTACGACAAACTTCTCGTTTTTGCAGATTTCGCTGATTGGATAAAAGCTGAAAATCTCGTCTAATTTCTTCTTCTGTAAGGTGTTCAATAGAGTCTCGTTTTGTTTCTAAATTCCATCGAATTTCAGGAAATTTATGATCGGGTAAAAGACTTTCGCTTTTGACCGTTTTTCCTTCATAAGCATCATAACTCCCCAGAACTTTAACAATTGTTTCCCTTAAAGCTTGTGACCAAATTTCGTAACCGGATAAACCACCTCTGGGTAAAGGAACCAAAATTAGAAAAGTTCTGCGTTTTCCACATTGTTCGCAAAAACGGTTTGTATCTGTTGCAATTGTATAACCCATTTCTTTGAGATCTTGATTTCTTCTCGCCCAGTTGGGATTATTATAAACACAAGAAACACAAGTCCATTTTAAGGTTTTGAGTTGTTCAAAAAGTTGCCATGTTTCTTCTTTTCGCTTACTCGCCCAAAATTTTTCCTGTTCTGCTAGCCATTCTTTTCGCTTGCTAGGTTGACAATAATCGTAGGCTTTTTTTAGGTATTCTTGAATTTCATTTTCTTCGTAAAGATTGGTTCCTGTTCGACGGTACTCAATGGGAATTGAACCTTCCCAAATTGTTCCATCTTCATAATAGAAAGTTACGTCTTTATAGCGTTCAGAAGCTTTACGGTGACTACGACTTTGGTGAATTCTGATTTTGTTCATTGGGTTTGGCGATCATCCCTTCTAGTCCATCAAGAAGTTCGGATACAGTTATTCCCAAGCCATTAGCCAAACTCACCAGCGCTGTCAGTGAAAGGTTTCTAATTCCTCGCTCAACTCCCGAAATATATGTTCGATCTAAATTCGCACGAAACCCAAGTTCTTCTTGCGAAAGCCCTAACATTGTGCGATGTTGTCTGACTAAATTGCCTAAAGCGTAGAGTATCTGTTTTTTTGATGGTTCCATAGACTCATAACTTAGATGTCTGCGGACTATCAGTCTACGGACGATGTGTCACATGAGGATATTTTGAAGAAACTAGGTATTTAAACCATTAAATTCTCATAGAAAAATCTACAATTAGCTAATTTAGAGATAAAAAATACCCGACTTATTCAAGAAATCGGGTAGTTATTGAACTGAGTTTAATTTATAACAGAGTTACGAAATCATCAGCAGTAATCAGAGAAGCATCAACCCCGTTTAACGTGGCGATTAATTCGTTAGTATCGGCGATGCGAATAACAGTTGAATTTGTATCTTGAGCGATCGCTAACTGTTCAAAGGTTAATCCTTGCCTTAGAGCTATTTTATCAGTTCCAGTCTCAAAGTCAAGGATGAAATCCCCCCCTAAACCAATCACAAAGGTATCGCTACCACTACCGCCAATTAGGGTATCATTTCCCAAGTCACCACTAATAAAATCATTCCCATCGCCTCCAATTAAAGTATCATTACCTTGACCGCCATACAAGGTATTATTACCTGTACCGCCTAAAATCAAATCATCGCCTAAATTCCCAAAGAGTAAATCATCCCCTTGTCCACCACAAATACTATCATTGTCTTTCCCCCCATAAATCGTATCATTTCCGGCATTTCCAAACAATTGGTCATCGCCTTGACCCCCCAAAATCATATCATTTCCATCCCCTCCACTAATCACATCATTTCCTAAATCTCCAAACAACCAATCATCATCAGAACCTCCCCAAATGTAATCATCGCCTTGACCCCCATAAAGACTATTTTGACCGGAATTTCCCATCAAAGAATCATTTCCTAAGTTGCCAAAAATCACATCATTTCCGTCTCCACCCCTGACAAAATCATCATCTTTCCCCCCATAAATGATATTGTTTCCTGAACCAGCATCAATGTAGTCATTGCCTTCATTTCCAAAGATTAAATCATCGCCATCCCGACCATAAATATTATCATCTCCCGCCATTCCAAAGAGAGTATTATTACTGGAACTGCCAACAATTTCATCATTTTCAAGGGTTCCTAATGTGGGTTCATTTTCAGAAGCATTGATGGTTTGAGAAACTGAATTTGGGTTGGGTGTAATTTCGGGAATAGTTCGACATTCCCAGTCAATATTAATATCGTCAGGAGTAGGAACAGGTTCCGGTTCGGGAGTTGGTTCGGGAGTAGGAACAGGTTCGGGTGTTGGAGTTGGTTGAGGTGTTGGAGTTGGTTGAGGTGTTGGAACAGGTTCTGGTTCCGGTTCGGGAGTAGGAACAGGTTCAGCTATCGGTTCCGGTTCGGGAGTAGGAACAGGTTCAGGTTCGGGTTCAGGAGTAGGAACAGGTTCAGCTATCGGTTCCGGTTCGGGTTCGGGAGTAGGAACAGGTTCAGGTTCGGGTTCAGGAGTTGGTTCGGGTTCAGGAGTAGGAACAGGTTCAGGAGTAGGAACAGGTTCAGCTATCGGTTCCGGTTCGGGTTCGGGAGTAGGAACAGGTTCAGGTTCGGGTTCAGGAGTTGGTTCGGGTTCAGCTATCGGTTCAGGTTCGGGAGTAGGAACAGGTTCAGGTTCGGGTTCAGGAGTTGGTTCGGGTTCAGGAGTAGGAACAGGTTCAGGAGTAGGAACAGGTTCAGCTATCGGTTCCGGTTCGGGTTCGGGAGTAGGAACAGGTTCGGGTTCAGGAGTTGGTTCGGGTTCGGGTTCAGGAGTTGGTTCGGGTTCGGGAGTAGGAACAGGTTCGGGTTCAGGAGTTGGTTCGGGTTCAGGAGTTGGTTCGGGTTCGGGTTCAGGAGTTGGTTCGGGTTCAGGAGTTGGTTCGGGTTCAGGAGTTGGTTCGGGTTCCGGTTCAGGAGTTGGTTCGGGTTCAGGAGTTGGTTCGGGTTCCGGTTCAATAACAGGTTCAGGTTCGGGTTCCGGTTCGGGTTCAGGAGTGGGTTCAAGAGTCAGAGGAACAAACTCGAAAGCGCCACTATCTATTTCTAAAGTTCCGCTATTGTCCCCATCGATAGGACGAGTTTGACCTCGTTGGTCAGTGGATAAACTAACAGCAACTCCGGTATCTATTGCTGGACTTCCTTCTAACAAAGGATGAACTAAAACACCATTTATTTCTTGCAACTCTCCCAACAAAGGGTCAGCCAAAGTAATATTGGGAGTGGCTTTAATATCGTCGGGGTTAAGTTCATTAGATTGAAAATTACCACCCCCATCAGTAAATTCAAAACCTGTATGATGCTTAATATTCCAATCATTCCCTCCATTGTTAGCCACGTTGTAAGCAAGGATAGTATTTGTAAGTGTTGTTTGAGAACCACCGCCCCAAAAACCACCGCCTTGAAAGCCTGCATAATTATTAGCAATAGTTGTGTTAATAAGATTGGTTGGATTTGCACCATTGCTTAATGTTATTGCAGCACCTAAGCCATTTTTGCCATCTTCAGACTCGGCTCGATTTCCTGAAAATGTGCTATTTGTAATTGTAGTTGGAGATTGTTCACCTATCCATAAACCGCCTCCTTGACTGAAAGCTTTATTGTCGATAAAAGCAGTATTAGTCAGAGTAAGTTCACCGTTTCCATGTCTTAAACCCCCGCCCAAACTATCTCCCTTGAGATTTTCGAGAATTGTATTATTTTTAATGGTGCTGTTTTCAACAATAACTTTGTCAGGAGGATAGACGAATAAAAACAGTCCTCCACCTTGTCCAGAACCCTGATTTCCTTCAAATAAACTATTTTTAATCTGAATGATTCCGCCTTCAGAACCCGGCCCAAAATTGGCACCTGAAGCGTTAGCACCATCAGTATAAATAGCACCCCCTGCACCAAAATACCCCCCTAAACCATCAGAAACAGTTCCTCCCGAAACCGAACTATTATTAAGAAACTGGGAATTTTCAACAGTGAGGTTTCCTAATAGATGATTAATTGCACCACCATTAATCCCTTTATTGTTGGTAAAAATACTCTCGATAACCGTCAGAGAACCTGCGGTTTTAGTGGCAATTGCACCACCGCCTCGTTCACTATTTCCTAATGTTCCATCGTTGTTGTCAAACTTACTGTTAATAATGGTTGTATTGCTCTTAAATCCGGTATAAATTCCTCCGGCGAATTGAGCAACATTATTGCGGAGTTCACTGTTTTCTAAGATTAATTCAGTAGTTCCCGCCATACGAATTCCCCCCCCTGCACCTTCTTCATCAACTCCTGTGGCTTTTCCATCTGCAATAATCAGATTTTTTAAGGTAACAGTAGTGGGTTGAAATTGAGTATCAACTTGAATCTCAAAAACACGGTGAGTTTGATTTCCGCTAATGGCTAAATTGGGTGCGTCTTGAGCATCTATTGTAATACTTTTATTAACTTCAAGTTTACCACTGGTTAAGATAATCGTTTGATTTGCAAGACTCGCTTCAAACCGAATAACATCCCCAGGTTGAGCAATTTCGATAGCATTTCTCAGAGAACCTAAACCACTATCATTAGTATTAGTTACAATAATTCCTGATGTGGGTTCGGGTTCAGGTGTTGGTTCAGGAGTGGGTTCAAGAGTCAGAGGAACAAACTCGAAAGCGCCGCTATCTATTTCTAAAGTTCCGCTATTGTCCCCATCGATAGGACGAGTTTGACCGCGTTGGTCAGTGGATAACGCAACAGCAACCCCAGCATCTATTGCTGCACTTCCTTCTAATAGGGGATGTACATAGGTGCCATTAATATTTTGTAAAGTATCGAGTTTGGCATCAGCAAAGGTGACATTTGTAGTGGCTTTGTCTTGATGTTGTGGCCATTGAATATTTCCTCCCAGGTCTATAAATTCCCGTCCAGTTTGTTGTTTAATGTTCCAATCATTTAAACCATTATCAGCCGTATTGTTATAAAAAATTGAATTTTTAACTTGAACTTCTGCATCACTTGATGCAACAATTCCACCCCCAACCCAACCCGCATAGTTCTCTACAAAAGTTGAGTTGGTTACATTAGTAGGGCCATATAACGCTAATGCACCTCCATTTCCTTGAGTCGTTAAAGATTCGGCTCTGTTTCCTGAAAAAGTGCTATTTGTAATTGTAGTCGGAGCTTTCATCATCCAAATGGCGCCTCCTTGATTACTAGCGGTATTATTAATAAAGGCAGTATTCATCACTTCAAAACCTTTATTTAATCCATTGTTCATTTGAACAATTGCACCACCTGCACCTTTATTTCCTCCATTGGGGAGTTCAATAATTGTATTATCTTTGAAGACACTATCTTGGATAATAACGTTATCTTGAGTTCCAGTATAAAGATAAGCCGCACCGCCTTCACCTCGTCCTTGATTGCCTTCAAATAAGCTATTTGTGATGCGAATTGTTCCTGAAGTAGCATCATTATTTGTACTGGCTCTATCTGTATAGACAGCACCTCCAAATCCTCTTAAAAAAGGATTATTTTTGCCTGTGTCATAAAAAGCTGCGGTAGTTTTGTTGTTGATAAAGTTGGAGTTATCAATGGTTAGTTTACCGTTTAAACTATTAATTGCAGCACCATTAATTCCTTCGTTATCAATAAAATCACTATTCGTTACCGTGATATTATTCGGCCCCCAAAAGGCAATGGCTCCTGCACCTCGTTCGTCATTTGCTGCAATAGCTTTGTTTCGATTAAATTGACTGTTATTAACGGTGAGACTGCCTTCAAATGCGCTAAATATTGCACCGCCACCTTGATCGGCTATGTTATCATTAAAAATAACATTATCAATGTTTAAAATTCCCTGGTGTTCGGTTCTAATAGCACCCCCTCGTTCAGGAGTATAACCATTACTGAGGGTTAAATTTTTCAGAGTTAGTTCAGTTGGATTAACTGATGTTGACTTGAGAGAAAAAATACGAGAGGCGTTATTTCCACTAAGGACTAAATTGGGATTATTTGAACCATCAATTATGAGATTTTTCCGGACAGGAATTTCAATTTCTCCCGTTGATAGAGTAATAGTATTTCCCCCTTGTAAATTGGCAGAAAAAGTAATTGTATCTCCGGGTTGTGCATTCGTTATAATATCTCGTAGTGAACCAACACCAGAATCGTTGTTATTAATAACAATGAGTTCAGCCATTCTAACTTCTCCTTGAGTGAGTGATGAAATTTAAAAAAACTTTTCTTCAGTTTTCAGTGTATACAACTTATTTTATAATTCAGCAATTAATTTGATTTTCAGGATTTTTTATTGATCAATTTTTATTCAATTAATTTGAAAATTAATTTTTTAATTTTTCCTTAAAAAATAACAATAACTATCTAAGGGTAGATGCACTTTTCAATAAATTTTGATTTCCAGATAAGCTGTTAAGCACTAAACTGAATAAAATCATTTGCTGTGAGTTGAGAGGGAAGGACACCCCATACTGTTGCTAAAATTTCTCCACTGCTTTCCAGGCGAATGATGCTTGAGTTCTCTGATGAAGTTAAACTCAGTTGTTCAAATGTTAAATCACCTGATAAAGCAAGAATATCTTCGCCAACTGCAAAATCAGCTATTATATTATTTCCAGTTTGAGAACGCAGTAAAAATGTATCTTTTCCTCCACCTCCGATTAATAAATCATCGCCTAAATCCCCACTAATAAAATCATTCCCATCGCCTCCAATTAAAGTATCATTACCTTGACCGCCATACAAGGTGTTGTTACCTGTACCGCCTAAAATCAAATCATCGCCTAAATTCCCAAAGAGTAAATCATCCCCTTGTCCACCACAAATACTATCATTGTCTTTCCCCCCATAAATGATATTGTTTCCTGAACCAGCATCAATGTAGTCATTGCCTTCATTTCCAAAGATTAAATCATCGCCATCCCGACCATAAATATTATCATCTCCGGCCATTCCAAAGAGAGTATTATTATGGGAACTGCCAACAATTTCATCATTTTCAAGGGTTCCTAATGTGGGTTCATTTTCAGAAGCATTGATGGTTTGAGAAACGGAGTTAGGGTTGGGTGTAATTTCAGGAATAGTTCGACATTTCCAGTCAATATTGATATCGTCAGGAGTAGGAACAGCTTCGGGAGTAGGAACAGGTGTTGGTTCCGGTTCAGCTATCGGTTCAGCTATCGGTTCGGGTTCAGGTCTTGGTTCAGGTTCAGGTCTTGGTTCAGGGTTAGCTATCGGTTCCGGTTCGATAACAGGTTCAGGGTTAACTATCGGTTCCGGTTCAATAATAGGTTCCGGTTCGATAACAGGTTCAGGGTTAACTATCGGTTCCGGTTCAACAATAGGTTCCGGTTTAATAATAGGTTCAGGGTTAACTATCGGTTCGGCTTCAGCTATCGGTTCCGGTTCAATAATAGGTTCAGGGTTAACTATCGGTTCCGGTTCAATAATAGGTTCCGGTTCGGGTTCCGGTTCGATAACAGGTTCAGGGTTAACTATCGGTTCCGGTTCAATAATAGGTTCCGGTTCGATAACAGGTTCAGGGTTAACT
>JBJHBL010000095.1:0-17621 GCA_050485465.1 Limnoraphis sp.
AACCTGTCCCCTGTAACCTGATAACTGTTCACTGTAACCTGTCCCCTGTCACCTGGTCACTGGTCACTGCTCACTGTAACCTGTCCCCTGTCCCCTGTCACCTGGTCACTGGTCACTGCTCACTGTAACCTGTCCCCTGTCCCCTGTCCCCTGTAACCTGATAACTGGTCACTGTAACCTGTCCCCTGTCCCCTGTAACCTGATAACTGGTCACTGTAAACTGTAACCTGTAACCTACTCCTAATGAGAACGACTGGTATAGTTAATGCGATCGCCTAATTGTCGGAGAGTTTGAGTTAATTCCACATCTCGATTCCGCAATTGGGCAATTTTTTCACAAGCATACATCACCGTTGTATGATCTTTTCCACCAAATAATTCCCCAATTTTGATCAAACTTAAATCCGTATGTTGTCGCATCAAATACATCGCCACTTGACGGGCTAAACTAATTTCTCGGCGTCTAGAATTTCCCTTTAAATCATCCACTGAAACTTTAAACGTTTCTGCAACAGTTTGAATCACCGCTTCTGGAGAAGATTCTTCAGGACGTTCTGCCGGACTGAGAACAGGAGCAATATTTTCCACCGTCAGGGGTAAACCCGAAATAGAAGTATAAGCCACCGCCCGAATTAATGCCCCTTCCAGTTCCCGAATATTAGACGTGTAGCGACTAGCAATATATTCAATCACATCTTTAGAAAGACAGACTTTCTCATATTCTGCTTTTTTTTGTAAAATTGCCATGCGGGTTTCCAAATCTGGCGGTTGAATATCTGCAACTAACCCCATTGAAAAACGAGAACACAATCGCTCTTGTAAATGAGGAATTTGATTGGGAGGACGATCAGCCGCGAGAACCACCTGTTGTCCAGCTTCATGGAGCGTATTAAACGTGTGAAAAAATTCTTCTTGCGTGTATTCTTTCCCTTCAATAAACTGAAGATCATCGACTAATAAAACATCAGCCGCCCGATAATGTTCTCGGAAACTTTGCATACTATCTTTGCGAATAGCAGCGATTAAATCATTCGTAAATTTTTCAGTCGAAACATAAAAAACCCTAGCATTGGGGTTGATTTCAATCCGATAATGTCCGATTGCTTGCATCAGGTGAGTTTTGCCCAAGCCTACACCCCCACATAAAAATAACGGATTAAATTCTCGCCCAGGAGACTCCGCCACCGCCAAAGCCGCCGCATGAGCTAAACGACTATTTGCCCCAACCACAAACCGAGAAAACTGATATTTAGGATTGAGGTTAGCAGGTTTGAGTCGCTGACTCGAGGGAGACTCCGCCTCCGTTGAAGGCTCAATCATCTGTTGAGATTCGACGTTTCCTAGACTGGACTCTGTTTCTGTGGTCACATAAATTTCAACCGGATAGCCCAAAATTTCTTGAACCGCCTCACCGATAATTCCTTTGTAATGTTTTTGTAGCCAGTTGCGAGCAAAAGGATTGGGAGCGCGAATCACCAAGCAATGATTTTCAAGTCGTTCAGGACTCGCCGTTTTGATCCAAGTGTCAAATGTTGGCTCCCCCAGTTGCACCTGGAGACGGTTTAAGACTTGATGCCATAAACTTTTAAGGGAAATTTCCACTGCTAAGTTCCGAATTGAATAGGGTTAAGACACTGTAAGACATTGAAACTCCCCTGTTATGGCGCTACGCGCAGGCAATCTTGCTATAGGCAGTTTACAGTTTACAGTTTACAGCTTTTACAGTTTACAGTTGTTCTAACCTCTAACTCCTGTAACCTTCCTACTGTCCCCTGTCCCCCTGCCCCCTGTCCCCTATAACTAGATCAAACAAAGTTAAATGTTAAAAAAAAGCACCCAGTGATTGGGGTGCCGTTCAATTGCTGATTGTAATTGTAATGACAGCAGATTAAGCTTCTAGGGCAAGATACTCAGGAGTTGAGAGGGAAACAGAACAACATCGGTTTTGGTAATTTTGCATAAACTTATCAAGAGTCCATCGTAAGTCATCCCGTCCATGAAACTGTTCCAATCGATGTAACTCTCGACCCTGATCAAATAAGATGAGCGTAGGTAGAGTCTGGAGGCGATAGGTACTCGCCAGTTTCAGACTTTGATCGGCATTCACCCCAACCACTTTCACCTGATCTTGCCAGTTCGCTTGGAATTGGTGCAACTGCGGAACAATCAGCCGACACAACCCACACCAGGGCGCCCAAAAATGAACAAGAACAGGGACAGAGGCATCTAAGACCTCTTGAGGAAAATTGGATTCACGAATTGAAAGGAGCATAATTTTGGAAGTTTATTATTAATGAACGTTTAATATCTCTGGGATCATGCTACCAGGGTACGTTACTTGTAGCATCAATCAAAAGAGGATGAGATTTCCACAAGAGAATGATAAAAACAGCAACACCCAGATAAGACCACCGGATAAACTCTTGCCACTGAAAAGTTTGACGACCTTGAAGAATTGCCAAAAAGGGTATCACAGAAGTGCGCTCCCAGACGAGATCAAATGTTTCACCATAACGCGCTCTGAGGCGTCTGTCGCCGTGCCAAACGGCAAATAGGTGATGGGCTACCAAACCGATAGATGTGACGAGTGTGAAGCTTGTACCGAGCCAGAGGGTGTGAGCGATGCACCAAATCACCTGTCCTACCATCTGAGGATGACGGGTGATGCGAATGATCCCCGTTTCGTAGAGATGAACCTGGGGTTTTTCAATAGCCGCGATTTCCAGCAGGTTAAACGTCGCTGGATAGAGAAAGATAAATGAGATCGCTGATAGCCCCCACACAACGGGAATAACAACCGGATACTGTTGAACCTGCCACAGTTGCATCCCGTCATAACGATGGTTAAAAAAGTAAATCACTAGCACAACTGCTAGGGGTAAACTCACCAAAGCAAATAAAATCCGATAAAGTCTTGGGCCGATTTTTGCTTCACCCCAAGGACGTAGTGCTGCTAAACCACTATGGGCCACTGCAAAGCCCAAGAGTAACCCCAACATTACAAAATGGCTGGGTGTTAGCCATTGATCCACCATTGTCACCTCTTCAGTCGATAATAAAGTTAACTTCAATACAAATCATGGCGCAGTATGCTGAAAGAACTTGATCCCCTCCTATTTTGTCTTAAAGCTCCTCTGGCTTGTTGAGGTGAAGTCTTATGTCTGACCTTCCATTCACACTAGACCAATTACGCATTCTCAAAGCGATCGCTGCGGGCGGAAGCTTTAAGCGGGCGGCTGATAGTTTGTATGTTTCCCAACCCGCTATCAGTCTTCAGATCCAGAACTTAGAACGACAGTTAAATGTACCGTTATTTGATCGAGCCGGGCGCCGCGCCCAATTGACTGAAGCGGGTCATCTTCTCCTCAGTTACGGGGAAAAGGTGCTGTCGCTATGTCAGGAAACCTGCCAAGCCATTGAAGATTTACGCAATCTCAAAGGGGGTACGTTAATTGTAGGGGCTTCTCAAACCACTGGCACCTATTTACTCCCCCGCATGATTGGATTGTTTCGACAAAAATATCCGGATGTCGCGGTGCAGTTACACGTTCATTCCACTCGTCGTACGGCTTGGAGTGTGGTTAATGGACAACTGGATCTAGCAATTGTGGGGGGAGAAGTTTCGGCCGAACTCTCTCAATCTCTAGAAATTGTCCCTTATGCTCAGGATGAACTGGCGTTAGTGGTTCCGACTCATCATCCTTTTGCCCAACGAGAAACTATTGCTCAAGATGATTTATATCAGCTTCAATTTATTAGTCTAGACCCTCAATCGACGATTCGCCGTGTGATTGATCTGGTTCTCTCTCAGGCAGGGATTGATACCTCTCGTCTCAAAATTGAGATGGAGTTAAGTTCGATTGAAGCGATTAAAAATGCAGTACAGTCTAATTTGGGGGTGGCATTTATTTCGACTTCAGCGATCGAAAAGGAATTGAATATGGGAGTGCTGCAAACCTTGAAAATCGAGCGAGTGATGATTAACCGGGTTCTCTCGGTGATTTCTAATCCCCATCGCTACCAGTCCAAGGCAGCAGAAGCTTTTGTCAATGAGATTTTACCTCGATTTTCTACACCGGGTTTGGGTAAATATAGTTTAGATTATCCACAACCGGAAGGGGTAGAAAGGGTCTCTAACTCTTCGATCCTACAGTCGGAGTTGAGTGAAGAAACAGTCTAGATTGACCGCAGTCCCGATTACTGATCCCATTGCTTAAGGCTGACAAGTTATTGCTCTAAAATTGAAAAAAATTAACTCTAAACATGAACTTGTAGCACTTCATTTCCCATTGTGCATGATCAGTAATTTGGGTATCGTTGAATTTGAAGATTAAACCTTTCCCTAGAAAAAATTATGTCAGATGTTCCGTTCACTTTGGATCAATTACGCATTCTCAAAGCGATCGCGGCTGAGGGGAGCTTTAAGCGGGCGGCTGATAGTTTGTATGTCTCTCAACCTGCGATTAGTTTGCAAGTCCAAAACTTAGAACGTCAACTCGATGTACCTCTGTTTGATCGTGGGGGACGCCGGGCTAAATTGACGGAGGCTGGACATCTCCTTCTCAGCTATGGTGAAAAAATCCTCAGTTTGTGCCAAGAAACTTGTCGGGCAATTGAAGATTTGCAAAACTTACAGGGGGGAACGCTAATTGTGGGGGCATCTCAAACTACAGGTACTTATCTGCTTCCCCGGATGATTGGACTTTTTCGCAAAAAATATCCAGATGTGGCGGTACAGTTACACGTTCATTCCACTCGTCGTACGGCTTGGAGTGTGGCAAATGGTCAAATTGATTTGGCAATTATTGGTGGGGAAGTGCCGCCAGAACTCCATGAGTCTCTGACCATTCAGCCTTATATTGAAGATGAACTGGCTCTGATTTTACCTGTGTTTCATCGCTTTGCTAAACAAGAAACCATTTTCAAAGAAGACCTTTATAAGTTGCAGTTTATTGCCCTCGATTCTCAATCTACAATTCGCAAGGTGATTGATCAAGTGTTGACTCGCTCTAATATTGATCCTCGTCGTCTGCAAGTTGAAATGGAGTTGAACTCAATAGAGGCGATTAAGAATACAGTTCAAGCGGGCTTGGGTGCCGCGTTTGTCTCGACTTCTGCCATTGAAAAAGAACTACAAATGGGGGTTCTCCATCAAGCTAAAATTGAAGATGTGGTGGTTCGGCGAATGCTTTCTGTGATTGTTAACCCTAACCGTTATCAGTCGAAAGCTGCAGAAGCTTTTAGTCGAGATATTTTACCGGAGTTTTCGACTCAAACTTTTAATTTAACTCACAAAGAATCAGTTGCAACAGAGTAAATTTTGTTTATTTCTCGTTGGGGCGAATAACATTTTAAATATCGATTAAGTTAAATTTTTCTTAAAAACGATTCAGAAATGGAGTCCCCAAATGCTGCAAAGAGGAATGTTTATGACTTTCCATCCTAAAATTTCAGGCTTCCCTTGAGATGAAATTATAGATGTCAATGTCAAGAGTAACAATGAGCAATGCTCGACTAGCCATCCAGACTTTTATGAAAATCCATTGTACTCGTCCAGGTTGTCCCCGTCCCGAAAATGTTTTTACTGATCTTGATCACCCGACCACCCTCAAAACCGTACAGCAAAAATATTGTACAACCTGTGGGATGCCTTTGATTTTAGATGGACGCTATCTCCCGGAACGGTTACTAGGGAAAGGAGGGTTTGGGGCAGCTTTTTTAGCCTATGACCGCCGTTCCCCCGGTTTACGAAATTGTGTGGTTAAACAATTTCAACCTCCGAGTGATTTGACTTCCGAACAACTTGAACTCGCCCAGCAACTTTTTGAACGAGAAGCTATTGTTTTAGATCGTTTAGGAAATCAACACCCGCAAATTCCTAATCTTTTAGCCTATTTTCCCCTAGAAGTTCCTCGTTGGCAATCTTCTCAACATCAACAATTTTTTTATATTGTTCAAGACTATATTGATGGTCAAGATTTGGAAGCTGAACTCGCGAGTAAAGGACAATTTTTTGAAGGAGAAGTTCAAGAGGTTTTAGAAAAAATTCTCAATGTTTTACAGTTTGTTCACGATCAAAATGTGATTCATCGGGATATTAAACCTTCTAATATTATGCGCGATCGCAATGGTCGTCTTTATTTACTCGATTTTGGTGCAGTTAAACAGGTGACTCAACAAGCTAACCAAGGTAAATCTACCGGAATTTATTCGATGGGATATGCTCCCCCAGAACAGATGCGGGGTCATCATGTCTTTCCTTCAACGGATTTATATGCTTTGGCTGTGACTTGTATTGTCTTATTGACGGGAAAAGATCCTCAGCAGCTTTATGATAGTCATAATGATTGTTGGAATTGGAAAAATAGCACTCAAGTTTCTAATTCCTTTGCTAATATTTTAGATGTTATGTTGCAATCAACACCGAGTGAGCGCTATGCTTCAGCAGAAGAAGTTCTGAAAGTCTTAAGTCCACCCCAAAAGCTGCAACCCGTACCCGTTTCTTCTACTGTTCAATCTCCGCCTCCTCAAGGGGCAACTCAACTGCAATCTACGGCGACTACCCCGATTTCAACAATAAAATTACTAACTAGAGCGGCTTTTACCGGATTTGAAATTGCTTTATTAGGAACTGTATTAAATAGTGTATTGAACTCCTTACCCCTGATAGCTTTAATTCTCGGTGGTACATTAGGAGGATTAATCTTGGCTCAATATCGCCGTTGGATTGAAACAACAGAGCGAATTATTATAACCCTTGTCTCACTGGCATTGGCTTTCTTTCTTTCCGGATTAGGAACAGGTATTCCTTTATTGGATATCATTATTTTCCCGGTGTTAACGGCTTTGGGTTTTGTTGCTATTACCGCACTCTTTCGCTTGGTTTATTTAATTCTGTATCGTTTCTTATAAACTCAATTCTAGAAAAAATGATTGGAGAGTATTAATCTGATGTCTCAAAAAAATGAAACGACTATTTTAATTTTAGCATTATTAATTACAGGAGGTCTACTGGGTGCTGGATATTGGTGGTTTACGCGATCGCAATCTCCATTAATGACAACCAGTCCTGTTTCAACCTCTCCTGTTCAGGATTCATCTCGGGTTTTAATCAGCCAGGGAGAACAAAGTTTATTTTCTGATTCTTCCCCAGAAAAACAAGCAGGATTAACAGCTTTTTCAGCCCGAAACTTTGAAACAGCTATTACAAATTTTGAAGCCTCACTTCAAAACAATCCCAATGATCCGGAAACATTAATTTATTTGAATAATGCTCGCATCGGAAATCAAAACGCTCAGACGATTGCTGTCGCCGTTCCGGGGGGAAATCTATCGAATATTGCTCAAGAGATTTTGCGAGGTGTCGCTCAAGCTCAAAATCAAGTGAATCAAGCAGGTGGAATCAATGGAGTTCCTCTAAAAGTGATCATTGCTGATGATCAAAACAACTCAGACATCGCTCAAAAACTCGCGGAGGAGTTAGTCAAAAATAATAATATTTTAGGAGTTTTAGGTCACTTTTCCAGTGGGGTGAGTTTAGCAGTAGCACCGATTTATAATCAGGGACAATTAGTGATGATCTCACCAACCAGTACCTCTGTTCGTCTCTCAACCGCAGGAAATTATGTTTTTCGGACAGTACCGAGCGATCGCTTTGCTGGAAATCGATTAGCTCAGTATTTTCGACAACAACTCAACCGTCAAAAAGCTGTGATTTTTTATAACAGTCAAAGCGAATATAGTCAGTCTCTCAAAGATGAATTTACAACCGCTCTTTATGGAGAGGGTGGAGAAGTTGTTAATGTCTTTGATCTGTCTGATTCTAACTTTAATGCCTTCAGGAATATGGATGCAGCTTCTCAACAGGGAGCCGAAGCAATTGTGTTATTTCCAGATTCTGATGTTTTTGAAAAAGCATTACAAGTCGTGCGAGTTAACCGCAGACAATTACCGATTTTAGCAGGGGATCATGTTTATCAATTAGAGACTTTGAAAGTTGGAGGCGATAGTCAAGAACTAATTGTTGCGGTACCTTGGCATATTCTCGCCTCAGACTCAGCTTTTCCACAAGAAGCAACTCGGCTTTGGAGAGGGGATGTCAACTGGCGCACTGCTATGGCTTATGATGCCACACAAGCGTTGATCACTGCCCTCCAACAGCAACCCTCCCGCACAGGAGTTCAACAAGCTTTAGCGGCATCTAGCTTCTCCACAGAAGGCGCAACGGGTACCATCAAGTTTTTACCGTCAGGCGATCGCAATCAAGCAGTACAGTTAATTCAGGTTCAACCCGGAAACCGTTCAGGAGTGGGTTATGATTTTGTCCCTCTGCCTTGATCAAATTCTTTCATTTGGGGGTTGACAAATCGTGAAAAATATAGAACAATAGAATATTGTGCAATTCAATAAAAGCGGAACTGGCGGAATTGGTAGACGCGCTAGATTCAGGTTCTAGTGTTCGCAAGGACTTCCGGGTTCAAGTCCCGGGTTCCGCATTAACCACAAGCAGTTAAATAGCAGACCTCTCGAGAATTTGAACCCTCTCGCTAACCCTCGTATCTATCCAAAATCTATGCAAATTTGATTATAGACTCACTATAACGTCTGGTCTACATCAGATAATAGCAACGCTTCTGGATTAATTAACCCAAACCCATAATAAGGGTCAAAACCTGGCGCACCCGCATCAATCGCTGTTTTACGAAGATGTTCAATTAAATCAGCTTGAGTTTTAACAACCGTCTGACCCCCAAAGTCCCGGTGTTTTGCCAACATTAACGCCACCACTCCACTAACAAAAGGTGTCGCCATCGAAGTTCCACTCAAAACAGCAACCCCTCTCGGCGGATAAGTCGAAAGAATTTGATCTCCCGGTGCGACAATATCCACCCCTTGACCCCGCGAAGAAAACTTAGCCACCCGGCGACGACGATCAATCGCCCCTACTGCAATTGTTTCTGGGTAAAGACCTGGATAGTCCACCGTGTCTAAATCCGGGCCACTATTACCTGCCGCACAAACCACAAAAATACCCGCTTGGATCGCCGCTTTAATAGCTTCGTGAATTTCTGGACTTGGTATGGGACTCCCCAAACTCATCGAAATAATATCTGCTTTTTGATCAATAGCCCAACGAATTCCCCGGACAAGCTGTTGAGCCGTACCATAACCATTATCTCCTAACACTTTACCCACCAGCAATTTAGCTAGAGGAGCAACACCCACAACTCCGCCTCGATTTTGCCGAGCAGCGATAATCCCCGCTACGTGCGTCCCATGTCCCTCGACATCATGGGGGCCGGAAGGACTTCTCGTAAAATCACGCGCCTCTTCTATCGCCCCGATAAATTCTGGATGTCTTAAGACAATTCCCGTATCCAAAACAGCAACTTTAATCCCTTGACCTTTTGTTTGTTTCCATAAATTAGGGATAGCAAACATTTCTAATCCCCAATCAATGATTTCTGCCGAAGTAATGAGAACTTGTTCAACTTTGTAAGGAGGTAAAACAAAAATTGGGTCGTCACTCCCTGTTCTTAAAGATTGAGGCACTTGTGAATCCATTTTCTTTCTGATTGTCTTTTTAAGAGAGCAAAAGCAGTCCCTGCCCATTCGGAAAATAGACTGCGATCCATTCAACGGGGGTCGAAAAGCAAATCTTTTTGTTTGTGTGTCTTTGGAGTGGAGAAATTCACCCCAAAATGTCATAATGTATCTTGCTACTTCTATAGATGTCAGTTTCAGAGGGTTATTGACGGATTCAGGAGATTTAGGCAAAACCTCATGTACTGAGAGACAAAGAGAAAATTTGACACCAAGATTTCCTGATTGAACTTGGAAATAGCGTAAGAGTATGTAGCACTTAAACTCTCACTTCGTTTGTTCGTTCAAGAGGGTTATGAGTGAAAATTTGAGCAATAAGATGCCGTTTATCCGCCCTAGCTTCCCAATGACTTGAGCGTTATGAAATTATCAAATGTAGCATTTTTAACGTTGGCGGCTTTAGTCGCTCAGAACTCCACGAGCGAAGCCCGTTTAATTTCAGAGGCTCAGGTGTTTACTCCTTCTGGGATTATTCCTCAAGCTGATCATCAAGTTGATGCGATCGCCTCCATGGCATCTGAACCGATCCCGATTGTGAGTATACCCGATACTTTAATGGTGCAGGAGTTTTCCCCCTCTACAACGGGAAATCATTTAACGGTAGCGTCAGCCCTTCAAGCTTTGCCTCAGTCTTCTCTTTCTCCATTAAATCAGCAAAAATTTGACCAAATTATTGATCAAACTTGGCTGGCTTTACTGCTGAAAAGTTTTTCGAGTCGTGATCAATTTTTATCCTCAAATCTTAATACGGCTCAAATAACTGCTGATACTTCTGGAGAGTCTGAAGGCGAATTTGAACACACAATTCTTTTACTGAATAGTTTGTTGATTGTATCTACGCTATTACCTGTATTAACAATGGCATTTTTTTGGTTGGTGCGGCGTTTGGTGATTCGAGAATTAGTTGAAGAAGCGAATCGAAATTTAAGTCGGGTTGGAATTTTGGAAGAAAAAATAGCACTCTCTTGTGAAAAATCTCAAGAAAAAGCTGAAGAATTAGAAACACAGATTAAATTCACCCAAGACTCGATCAATTTTCTCAAGCAAGAAGCATCCACTTCTCAAGCTTCTATTGAAGAGTTAAAACAAATACAGTTAAATTTAATTGAAAAATTACAAGAGATTAAATATACTTTAGATTCTAAAGAAAAACCTAGAATCACTCAAGTTTCAGAGATTAAAAACAATCATTATCCTCCGGATTCAAGTTTTTTAAAGTTAACTTCAACCCCAGATTTTGATGGGGATTTTAAGTTTGATTTTCCTCCAGAATTTATTGCAGACGACTATCTTAAACAAGGAGAGGCTTTAGTCAATGAGAACCGTTATTCTGAAGCTTTAAAGTTATTTAAAAAAGCAACTGATATTAATCCAAACCTAGAGGATGCTTGGTATAACAAAGGGAATATTTTGGTTAGAATGAATCGCTATAGTGAAGCGATTAAAGCCTATGAAAACGTTTTAAAAATTAACCCTAAAAAATCAGAAGTTTGGTATAATAGGGGGAATGTTTTAGTCAAATTAAAGCGGTATTCAGATGCTTTAGAATCCTATGATCAGGCTTTAGCCATTCAACCGAATGATGATGAAGCCTGGCATAACCGAGGCGCATTACTGCGGAAATTTAGACGCTATCAAGAAGCTTTATCATCCTACGAAAAAGCCTTAGAAATTCAACCGAATAAATATGAAACTTGGCATAATCGGGGTAATGTTTTAGGTAAACTTAAACGCTATGATGAAGCGATTGTTTCCTATGATCGAGCCATTACCCTAGATGCAGGAAAACGAGAAGTGTGGTTAAACCGAGCGGTTGCACTCTGCAAACTCAAACGCTATGATCAGGCGCTCGCCTCTTTTGAACAAGCCATTGGACTGGATCCCACTTCGCCCGTATTATGGAATATGAGAGGCTCTTTATTGCAACAATTAGGACAGCATTCTGAAGCGATCGCATCATTTGAAAAAGCCATTGAGTATCAACCCGACTGTTATGACGCATGGTTAGGAAAAGGATCAGTTTTAGTTCAACTCAAGCAATATTCAGAAGCATTAACCGCCTATGAAAAAGCCATTAAACTCAAACCCGAAGCCTCTGAAGTTTGGCGACATCATGGACTATTACTGGAAAAATTAGAACGGTATTCAGATGCGATCGCCTCTTATGATCAAGCTATCGCGCTACAGCCCAATGATGCAGAAGCCTGGCGTTTTCGAGGGGCTTTACTCTCCAAACTCAAAAACTATCAAGAAGCAATTTCTTCTCTAGGAAAAGCCATTTCCATCCAGAAAGAACTACGAGTAATTAAAACAGGAAGTTCACCGGAAGAAGCAGCTTTAAACAATTAATGTTTCATTCAGTAATCACTTCAACAGGGATAGAAAACTTGTATTTAAGTCTTCCATCCCCAAAACTCCAACCTTAAGCAGACTCATGTTGTCTACGCCAGGTAGGGTGCCATAAAACCTCAGCCGTTGAGCGTTTTTCAACCATTTCTTGAGTAATAATACAGCGCACAACATCCTGACGAGACGGTAACTCATACATCACATCAAGCATCAACTCTTCTAATATACCCCGTAACGCTCTGGCTCCGGTTTTACGACGAAAAGCTTCTGATGCGATCGCTTTTAGAGCATCTTGTTCAAATTCTAAGAGAACATTATCCATTTTAAGTAGCTTTTTATATTGTTTAACCAAAGCATTATGAGGTTCAGTTAAAATCTGCATCAAAGCCTCTTCATCCAGAGGAGAAATTACCGTGACTACAGGAATTCTGCCAATAAATTCAGGAATTAAACCAAACTTGACCAGATCATTAGGTTCAATATTTTTCAACATTTCATCTGAACAAATAGCCGATTTAACCTCAGAACTTTCAGAAGAATTCGTCGCTTGAATAAAACCTAAAGACTTTTTCCCAAGCCGTTGTTCAACAATTTTTTCTAACCCCACGAAAGCTCCCCCACAAATAAATAAGATTTTACTTGTATCAATCTGAATAAAATCTTGATAAGGATGCTTTCGTCCCCCTTGAGGCGGAACATTCACAACCGTTCCTTCTAAAATTTTCAGGAGTGCTTGCTGTACCCCTTCTCCCGAAACATCGCGAGTAATCGAAGTATTTTCACTCTTACGGGCAATTTTATCAATTTCATCAATATAGACAATACCGCGTTGAGCCGCTTCTATATCAAAATCAGCAACTTGTAAAAGTCTCAGCAAGATATTTTCCACATCATCGCCTACATATCCAGCTTCTGTCAACGTTGTGGCATCAGCAACCGCAAAAGGAACATCTAATTGTTGGGCAAGAGTTTGAGCAAGTAGCGTTTTCCCACAACCCGTCGGCCCAATTAACAAAATATTAGATTTTTGCAGTTCAACGGCATCATCATTACTCAGAGTTCCACTGAGGCTAGCTTGTTCTAATCTCAGGCGTTTATAGTGATTATAAACCGCAACAGATAAAACTTTTTTCGCATCATTTTGACCAATCACATGATCATCAAGATGTTGTTTAATATCAGTGGGCTTGGGAATATGCTGAAATGAAGGACTGGTTGTTATTGAACCTGTAGAAACATAATCAAATTGGTGAGATTGAGGAGAGACTTGATGATTAGAAAACTCTTCCTCTAAAATTTCATTACAAAGTTCAACGCATTCATCACAGATGTAGACACCAGGGCCTGCAATTAACTTGCGAACCTGCTCTTGTGACTTGCCGCAGAAAGAGCAGCGTAAGTGGGAGTCATATCTGGACATATTTACCTTTTTGTAAACAGTGGCTTGTGGCTTTCCCGGTGGGGAATAAAGTTAATTATTGGGATCCAAGTCTATTTCGGGGTATTCTATCAAATTGAATGCCCGTGCTTTCTTCAAGTGTAGCATCCCAAGATTGAGCCATCCCTATTTTAAAGATCGTCGCAAGTGAGAGGCGTTGTGGTATTTGACTTTCGAGCATCATACAGAGATATTGTTGAATACGATCTCTAGCTAAACCCCAGATACTCGCCGTGTCGTTAAAATACGCTCTTGTCCATGAATGGTTAACCCCAAAAGCAACAGGCGGATCGGAACTGGTTGTGCGAGAAATCCTCAAACATATTCATGCCGATTTGTATGCTCTGATTGATTTCGAGTCTAGCAACCCAGACAGTTATTTATTTAATCGCCAGATCGGCACAACATTTCTGCAACAGTTCCCTTTGGCTCGTAATGGAGTACAAAAATACTTACCCTTGTTGCCGATGGCGATTGAACAGTTAGATCTGCGAAGATATGACGTGATTTTATCCTCATCCCATGCTGTTGCCAAAGGCATCTTAACCAGTCCGGAGCAATTACATATTTGCTATTGTCATACGCCGATGCGCTATGCTTGGGACTTAACTTTTGATTACTTAAACAGCAGTTTAGCAGGTCGGGGGTTTCCAGGAGTGGTAACGCGGTATATCTTACATAGACTGCGCCAATGGGATGTAATATCAGCTAATCGCGTAGACTACTTTATTGCCAACTCCCAACATACAAGGGCGCGAATTTGGCGTTGCTACCGACGAGAAGCTGAAGTGATTTACCCTCCAATTGATTTAGATCGCTTTCAACTTCAGACTCAAAAGCAAGACTATTATCTAACGGTTTGCCGTTTAGTGAGTTATAAAAAAATCTCACTCATCGTCAGTGCATTCAATCAACTGGGGCGTCCCCTGGTGGTGATTGGTGCGGGTCCCCAGTTGAATCAAATCAAACAGATGGCAAAATCCAATGTGCAGGTATTGGGGTGGCAACCCGATCAAGTTGTTCAAGAGTATATGGCACAGGCCAAGGCTTTTGTGTATATGGCCCAAGAAGATTTAGGAATGGCCCTAATTGAGGCTCAAGCTTGCGGAACTCCCGTCATAGCTTATGGTGCTGGAGGAGCGCTCGAAACCGTCCGCGATCTTCGTCAATTTCCCGACTCGGGAACTGGGATGTTGTTTTCCCCTCAAACCGAAACCGCTTTAATTGAAGCTGTACAGACGTTTGAGCAACTCAACACCCCCTTTGATCCACAGAAGATGCAATCCCATGTGGCTCAGTTTGATCGAAAACAGTTTGGGCGAAAGTATCTCGAATTTGTCGAACGCTGTCAAAAAAAACAGTTTCCCTCAGAAAAATTTGGCTAAAATGCCTGCATGATTGTAGATTCTGTTGAAAGCAGAAAGAAGCAAACATTCAAAAATTATCCCGTTTCGGGATACTGGGGTATCCTCTCCCCAAAATTGAAGGGTTAGAGACTTCCTCGCATCGGGATTTCACTCGCAAGGCGTCTGGAAGCTTTATGATCAGGACTGTGTGTGGTGTGAATTGAAGGAGTAAGATGACTGCCAATAGCCAACTCATCTTCGGTAGGGGACTACGACGTGCATTGACAAGACGTAGTTTTGTCCCTCTAGTCCGGCAACAGCCGATACGAGGTTTATCTGTTTTACAGAACCTTAACGGAGAGTTTTTCAAGCGATCATTCGATATTTTGTTTTCATTATCGGTTCTGATCCTATTTTCCCCAGTTTACTTGCTTCTGGCTCTCTTGATCTCCCTGAGTTCACCAGGGTCAGTGTTTTATGTTCAGCAACGAGTTGGTCAGAACCGTAAGCCTTTTGGCTGTATCAAGTTCAGAACGATGGTAACAAACGCCGATGAAATGTTGACGCAACTGATGGAAACATCCCCCCACCTGCGTCAAGAATTTCAGGATAACTTTAAACTCAAACACGACCCCCGAATTACCTGGATCGGTCATTTCTTACGAGTGACAAGCCTTGATGAGTTTCCCCAGTTTTGGAATGTACTCAAAGGGGATATGAGTGTTGTCGGGCCAAGACCTTTGGTGGCTGAAGAATTACACAAGTATGGGCGTCACATGGATAAAATTTTAACGATTAAACCTGGAATTACAGGCCTCTGGCAAGTTTCTGGGCGCAATGATATTCCCTATCCTCGACGAGTTCAAATTGACCTGTACTATGTGAATTTTAAGAATTTCTGGACTGACCTGTGGATTATAATTAAGACCATCGGCGTTGTTGTTTTTCCCAAAAATAATGGGGCTTACTAAAAGGTAACAAAAAGCCGTTGTCAGTTTGGGCAATGGCTCTGACCGGGTTTGACTGTTTCTAAACCTTGTGCTGTCGGTTTTGGGTTAAGGTAGAAATTGCATCGGCACGACGATCACACTAGCCCCTTACCCCTGATGATTGAATCTCAAGCTAGATTTTGGAAAAATCACTGATCCGGATTTGATCACAGGGAATCCTGGGCTAAGATGACGAATTGTTTGATTTTTTTCTATCTATACAATGCCGACTGCACGAGTGCTGAACGGGTAAAGACAGCAGATGAGTTCATTAAGACTAACCGTGATCACATCCTTGTCTAAACCCGTTATGGCAATATTGATTAAATTAACCCCAAGAGAAAGTTGAGATGACGGAACGCAAGCGCGCCCTAATCACGGGAATTACGGGTCAAGACGGATCATATTTGAGTGAACTTTTGCTTGAAAAAGACTACGAAGTTCACGGGATCATTCGTCGGAGTTCATGTTTTAATACTGACCGAATTGATCATATCTACAAAGACCCTCACAATGAAGAAGCCCGTCTATTTCTTCATTATGGAGATCTGACTGACGGTACGACTCTACGTCGCATCTTAGAAGAAGTTCAGCCCGTTGAGATTTATAATCTCGGCGCCCAGTCTCACGTTCGAGTCAGTTTTGACTCCCCAGAATATACGGTTGATGCCGTAGGAATGGGAACTCTGCGGATTTTAGAAGCCATCCGCGACTATCAACATCGCACCGGGATTGAAGTTCGCTTCTACCAAGCGGGTTCTTCTGAGATGTTTGGAAAGGTTCAAGAAGTTCCCCAAAAGGAAACTACGCCTTTTTACCCCCGCAGTCCCTACGCTTGTGCGAAAGTTTACGCCCATTGGCAAACGGTTAACTATCGAGAATCTTACGATTTATTTGCCTGTAACGGGATTTTGTTCAACCATGAAAGTCCCCGACGCGGTGAAACCTTTGTGACCCGCAAAATTACCCGGGCATTGGCTCGAATTCTCAAGGGAATGCAAAAAGACCTTTACTTGGGTAATCTCGATTCTAAGCGCGACTGGGGCTATGCTAAAGACTATGTACGCGCTATGTGGATGATGCTTCAGCAGGAGACGCCAGATGATTATGTGGTGGCCACTAACGAAACTCACTCGATTCGGGAATTTCTAGATGTGGCTTTTGGCTATGTTAATCTCGATTGGCATGAGTATGTCAAGTTTGATGAGCGCTATCTCCGCCCGGCTGAAGTGGAATTGTTGATTGGAGATCCCCATAAAGCTAAAGAAAAAATGGGCTGGGAACCTTCGGTAACGTTTGAAGGATTGGTGAAATTAATGGTAGATGCCGATATTCAAGCGTTGGAAAAATCTAAAAAGATCGCTCACGGTTTTGACTAATCGTTTTTAATTAATGAGGCTTAATCCATGAATGCACTGGATTTACAGGATAAACGAATTGTTGTGACTGGAGGCGCAGGCTTTCTGGGGCGGCAAGTGGTGGATCAGCTTCTCAAAGCCGGCGCAAATCTAGATAACATCTTAATTCCGCGATCGCGAGAGTATGATCTGTGTAACTATGAAGCTTGTCAAAAGGTGGTTCAAGGTCAAGATGTTATTATCCACTTGGCGGCTCATGTCGGAGGAATTGGTCTAAACCGAGAAAAACCCGCCGAACTGTTTTACGATAACTTAATGATGGGGACACAATTAATTCATTGTGCCTATCAAGCAGGTGTCGAAAAGTTTGTCTGTGTTGGCACGATTTGTGCTTATCCTAAGTTTACTCCTGTTCCCTTTAAAGAGGATGATCTGTGGATTGGTTATCCCGAGGAAACTAACGCCCCTTACGGTATTGCTAAGAAGGCTTTGTTAGTGCAATTACAAGCCTATCGCCAGCAGTATAATTTTAATGGCA
>JBJHBL010000096.1:0-16588 GCA_050485465.1 Limnoraphis sp.
AACTATTGTCACCCCCTGTTTCCACACGCGGAACAATACTCCCTCAACCTTTTCTATGATTAGGGATACCAGACCACCGGCTTTTGCCAAAACGCCCCTACACTCTTCCCTCTAAAACCCGAGATCGACTGCAATGCGATGAGCGCAAGCAAACCCAGAAAAGGCGACAGCATTTAACCCTTGACCGGGAAAGGTACTGTCTCCCACACAGTATAAACCGCGAATGGATGTGCGGTTAAAAGGCATTCCTAATAACCCACGCAACTGACGCTGAGGAATTGGGCCATAGGTGCCATCTTCTCGGTTGAGAAAACGACGATGCGATCGCGCTGTTCCAACTTCCATATAATCTAACCCGGCATCTAAACCGGGAAAGAATTTTTCTAAGCGATCAATTAAACGTCCTGCGGCTTCTTCTTTTTTCTGTTCATATTCAGCCTCCGATAACCCAAGCCATTCGTCCATCAAACTTGGGGTAAAAGTGTGCAGAATATGATAACCTTCTGGGGCTAGAGAGGGATCTAGTAACGTGGGAATAGACACAAAGATTGTTCCTTCCGATTCTTCCATTTGCTGCCAATCTTCAACAATCACATGATGACATTCCGTTCCCGGTGGAAAGACTGAAGCTTCTACCCCTAAATGCAAATTGAGAAAACTGGGAGATTTTTGATAACGAGTCCGCCATTTTATTTCCGATTTCGGCGTTTTTTCGGGGGGGATCAATTTCCCAAAGGTATCCCAACGAGTGGCATTGGAAACAATCCGTTTCCCTCTATAAATTGTACCATCGGTTAATTCAACACCTACAGCCCTACCTTGTTCTAGGATTATCTGTTTAACTCTGGCTTTATAATGAATTTGACCTCCGGCTTTTTCCAGTCCTTCCGCTAATTTGATCGAGATTTCACCGACTCCGCCTTTTGGATAGTTAATTCCTCCATAATGGCGATCTGAAAAGACCATCCCAGCGTTAATCATCGGAGTAAAATCAGCCGGAACCACTGACCAACAGTAGCATTCAATATCTATAAACTTTAATAGCTGCGGATCGCTAATATAACGTCGAGCGACTTCTCCGGCATTTTGGGGTAAATATTGTGCTAAACCCAAGCAAGCCCCCGGGTTTTGGAAAAATACCCGCATCAGATAACGGGGTTCTTCGAGGGAGAGAAGTTCCATTGAGTTGAGACAGTTGAAGACTTTCCAGCATTCATCATAGAATTTATGAAGTCCTTGTTTTTCGTGAGGAAACTTCTCAATCAGTTCTTGCAAAAATTTCTCATAATTACGATGAACTTTTACTTCTAAGTGTTCAGGGAGGTGATAATGGATCTGTACGGGGTCAGGAATGGTCTCTAAGCTGACATTTACCGCTTCTAAGGCACGGGTTAATAGGTTCGTGGTGCCTTTGTCACCAAAACCAAAGATCATTGAGGCACCGACATCAAAGCGGTATCCTTCTCGTTCAAAGTAGCCCGAACTTCCACCCGGAATGACATAACTTTCGAGGACAATTACATTAGCGCCTTTAGCGGCTAACTGCGTTGCTGTCACCAGTCCTCCAATCCCAGAACCAATGACAATGACATCAAATACTTGTGAGGTGGGTACTGCGTTGGCACCAATAGACGGCTGACGACTAGGAACAGGCATGAAGTTTACTCTCTTCAAGATCTTCTGACTCTCACAGTTTAACGCCTCTAGCAGTTTCAGGCGAGATACTCAGCGCGATTGTCTTAGCATCCGTTATTATCCCTCTTTTACCCTGAATTCTCAAGTGTTTCAGAACAAACAAAAACGGGAGCGGTTGATTACCTGCCGTCCCGTCTGCCGATCCTTTGAGAGGAGAACACTAGAACTTAATATAACCTTATTGAAAAATATTGTCAAATATTTTGATCGATTTTGATCACAGTTGCCATCTCGAGGGGAAAAATCCCGAGAATTTTCAGGGCGTCCGACCCGGGCGAGTTATGATAGTTGAGGATTTCCTGCAGATAGAATCGGTTTATGGCATTGCAACTGCGCGTTCATGTTCCTCCTCATCCGTTAATCAAGCACTGGCTTTCAGTTGCTCGTGATGAGAATACTCCGTCAGCAATCTTTCGTTCAGCCCTGACAGAATTAGGACGATGGCTAACCTATGAAGCGGTACGAGAGTGGCTTCCTACTCTAGAAACGACGGTGAAAACCCCTCTGGCTGAATGTCCAGCAACTTATGTGAATCCTCAAGTTCCCTTAGCGGTGATTCCGATTTTACGGGCGGGATTGGCTTTAATGGAAGGAATTCAAAGCGTTGTCCCCCTAACTTCGGTCTATCATCTGGGTATGGTTCGCAATGAAGAAACCCTAGAATGTAGTTGCTATCTCAATAAACTCCCCCCGGCTTTTGATCCTCAAACTCGGGTGTTAGTCAGTGAACCGATGCTGGCGACAGGCGGAACCATTATGGCGACGATGGACGAATTAACAAAACGGGGAGTCAATCCGGAGTTAGTGCGGATTATTTCTATTGTAGCCGCACCCCCTGCCTTACAACGCTTAAGTGTAGATTATCCTCAGCTTAAGGTGTATACGGCAATTATTGATGAAAGTGTAAATGATAATGGGTTTATTGTACCCGGGTTAGGAGATGCAGGCGATCGCACCTTTGGGACTTAAGCAGGGTAAAATTAGGGTTATTGAGCAGAGAAGACCACACATGAGCAATCGAGAAGGGTTTACCAGTGGATTGATGATCGGAGCCACTTTAGGGAGTATGATTGGTGGCGTTTTAGGAGTGGTGTTAGCCTCACGGATGTCTAATGAGAACTCGACCAATCAGCTTCTGGAAGGGAAAAAAAGTCAAAATAAATCCCCCCAACAAGAGGCGGAAAATATAGAAATGGCCCGTTTGAGTCTGGAGGATAAAATCGCTCAACTCAACCAAGCGATTGATGATGTTCGTCAACAGTTGGGAAGTGTCAATGGGAATACCCCAGAGAGTCCAGAATCGCTGCAAGAGGATGCCTGAGAGAAGAACATCCTGCTCAACAGACAAAATGTGGTAAACTATCATAGATAAGATCGTTTTAAAACTTGAGTAGAAAGTCAATAAAATTCTATGAGTTCCCCAATACTACTTCTGGCTAACACCATTGCTCAGTTTCTACAAATTTATATGGTTCTAATCTTTATTAGAATCTTGTTGAGTTGGTTTCCCAATGTTGATTGGAGTAATCCATTTTTCTCCGTTTTAAGTCAGTTAACGGATCCTTACCTTAATCTTTTTCGTTCGATTATTCCCCCGTTAGGCGGAATTGATTTTTCTGCAATTATTGCTATTTTTCTCTTGCAAATTGTGGCGGGAATTATTCCTCAACTTTTATACAGCTTGGTTTAACAAGTCCGTTGGGTTCGGAGAGTTTCTGAACCCAACTTTTCAATCGATCAATCTCAACATTAACGACCAATGGGAGCGGTAAACCCAGAGGCTTTAAACTGTTTTAAGCTTAAAGGCGGTTTGAGGTTCGTCGGAACAGAAATTCGGATTTCAAAATCAGTGACCGAACCTGGAGGAACTTCAGGAATACTTCCGAGACGAGTCCGGTTTTCCATGACTCGGTTTCCATTAGCATCATAGATTCGACCAAAAACATCTGCATCAACGACATATTTACCCGTCGTATTCTTTGCTTTTCCTGTGATCATATAACAGTTAGCGGCTTGGGAAGAAAAACTCGAAGTCAGTCCTTCAGAAACCTCAGCCGAACAGTCTTTTAAACCTAAATCATAAATTTCCACAGGAATTAAAGCCCAAGCTGGAAGAGTCCAGAAGACCATGACAAGACTAATCAACCCTGCAAGTAAAACACGGGGAAAGATTCGCGATCGCATAAATCTGACCTTTTCGATTTAAACTCTAGCTTACCGCAAATTAGCACGGAAACACCATAAACTTCCGGCAGGCCCCATTTCGGCAGCGTTTGGATGTCGAAAATTGAGTTGACGCGGCTAATTCTGCACGGTGTACCGATGACTCCCCCAAACCAACGAGAGTCAAAGTTATTTTTACCTTCAAATTCCTCAGCCACCAACGCATAATCTCCTTGAATTCTTTGTTCTTTAAACAGAGAGTAAAGAAATTCGTTCTATTGTACGTTGATTTTCTTCGGGAGTACCAACGGTAATGCGTAACCCACCCCCGGTATGACGAATTAATGTTCCTTGAGACTTGAGTTTTTGTTGAATTTGCTCTAAAATAGTCTCAGAATCTCCTAAGTCTAAAGACTTCGGACGAACATAGACAAAATTAGCGTTACTCTGCCAAACGTTTAACTGAGGATGTTGAGTAATCGCATCAATTAATAAACGACGTTGATCGATAATTTCTGGAATCACCGTTAATAACTGATCTTGATGATTTAACGCAAACTCCGCCGCTATTTGCGAGAAACTGGGGAGATTATAGGGAAGTCTAACTTTCTCTAAAATAGCAATAAAATCAGAATGAGCGATCGCATAACCCACCCGCAACCCCGCTAACCGAAAAGCCTTAGAAAAGGTTCGTAAAATTACCCAGTTAGGATGTTGAGAAAGTTCACCCACTAACGTAGTTTGGCTAAACTCAAAATAAGCTTCATCAATAACTACCAAAATTTCTGGGGGTAAGCTTCTTAACCAACTTATTTCTTTTTCTGTTAAAGCATTGGCTGTTGGGGAATTGGGATGAACCACAAACACGACTCGAATCGGCGGCTTTTGGGTTTGTGAAATCGCATTTTGAGCCGCTTCTAAATCGATTTCAAAGTTATTTTTATTTCGCCCAATTTTGACAACGGGAATTCCCAACGTTTCGGCTAAAATTCCATACATCGAAAACGTGGGAGTAGCCACTAAAATTGAACCTTCCCCGCCCAAACAGGTGGCAATTAACAACGAACGAATTAACTCATCCGAACCATTTCCCACACAAAGCTTATCGCTATTAACCCGAATTTCTGATGCTGAAATTCCTCGGTTAACATATTGAGCGATCGCATTTTTTAGGGTAAAATGAGAACCATCCGGATAACGATTGGTTTCAATTTCATGCTGATAGGCATAAGCCAGTTTTTGTTTTAACTCTGGGGGAAGATCATAAGGACATTCATTAGTGTCTAAACGATCTATAATCATCTCAGATGCAACAGGACTCCCAGAGTCTCCACCAGGATGAGGTGCATAGGCTTGAAATTGAGCGAGATCGTTACGAATAAAAGCAAGCATAGACTAGAAACAGTGAACAGTAAACAGTAGGGCGGGAGTATACAGCTTATTTGCCAGCCGACGGTAAACGATAGGTGACTTTCCCTGACCTCTAAATCCTAACTCCTAATCCGCAAAAATGGTTTCTCTTAAAGTTGATATTGGTTATCTTCCCACACCGCCTGAGTTAGTCACAGCAATGCTTGACAGACTGAACTTAAACGAGCAGGATATATTCTATGATCTCGGTTGTGGTGATGGACGGATAGCGATCGCTGCAACTCAACGCTATGGTAATCGAAGTGTTGGAATAGATATCGATCCTCAACGCATTCAAGAAGCCCTGGAAAATGCTAAAATTGCAGGAGTCAGCGATCGCGCTGAATTTCGGCTACAGAACTTATTTCAAAGCGAGATTGGGGAAGCAACAGTCGTTTATCTCTATCTGTTACCTCACCTCAATCTTAAGCTTAAACCCCAGTTTAACCAATTACAACCGGGAACATTAATTATTTCACGAGACTTTGAGATCGGAGACTGGAAACCCTTTCAACAATTTCACCTTCAAGGAGTCGAAGAAGAATCAACCTTTTACTGTTGGCGAACTTGACGAAATAATTCCGCTAATTTGTTCACTTCTGTGGTAATATTATGCTGGTAATAAACTCGTTCGGCTCCGTATTTCCCCATTTCTTCTAGTTTTTCGTGAGGCGTATCTAAAACAATTTTCATTGTTGCTTTGAGTGCTTCCACCGAGCCTGCGGGAACGAGCCAGCCGCTTTTGTTCGGTTCGACCAATTCAGGAATTCCTGCAATATAAGTCGTTAAAACCGGACGTCTGAGGGCGAGTGCTTCCATTAAAACAACGGGTAAACCTTCAGCAAAACTCGGTAAAACTAAGGCTTGAGAGGCTAAAATTTGTTCTCGCACTTCTGCATTAGTCGCCCAACCTGTAATTTCAATATAATCTTTAAGATTAAGCTGATCAATGAGAGTTTCTATAGGCTGGCGTAATTCTCCATCTCCGACAAAGATTAACTTAAATTTGATTCCCTCAGCCGCCAGTTGACTCACCGCTTCAACCAAGAGTAAATGACCTTTTTGTTCACTCAAACGCCCCACACAAACAAACCGAGGTTGATCAGGAATTGACACCGGAGGTTGTTCTAGGAATAGATGACCAACACCACAGCGAACCACTTTGATTTTAGACCATTGTTTGTAGTCACACCAGCGATAGAGTTGACTTTTTCCAAAAGAACTAATCGCCACAACAAAACTAGCGTTATTGATTTTTTCAGTTAAAGTTAAACCTTTAGGTTTATCAAATTCTTCTGGGCCATGAACAGTAAAGCTATAAGTCGGTCCCCCTAACGCCCGACACAGCATGGCAACGGTTGCTGAATTGGTGCCAAAATGAACATGAATATGTTCGATATTTGCTTCTAAAACCCATCGTAAAAGTACACAAGCTTCGGCTAAATAGATCAAATGATAAAGAATACCCCGTTCAGATTTTCGACTGATTTTAAAAGCCAGTCCGATAGCAGAAAAGAAACGCAGTGGGCGACGAATTTTTACCCAGAATAAACTCCAAAGTAATCTGAATAAACTCAAAACCAATCCGAGCGATCCAACCTTTAGAATAAATCGAGTTTGAGCGAGTTCTTGTTTATCGGCTTCGTCTACAAGTTGCCCTTCTAAAGAACGAATGGAAAACCTCAAGACTTCTATGCCAGTCGCTTCCAGGGCTAAAATTTCTCGACGGATGAAACTATGGCTAACTTTGGGATATTGATTAACGAGATAGGCAATTTTCATCGTTTAATTTTGAGTAAAGTGGGTTATGCTTTGGGAACTTTTACTTGATCTCGCTCTGTTCTCACCCATTCTTGTTCACGTTTCACAAAAAAACCGAAATATAAGGGAATTTTCCACAGAATATAGAGAGGAACACTCAATAAAGTCCAACCGGAAATGCGCTCTCGACCATATTTTCCCCAAGCTGCTAGAATGGCTATTAGGATCAGCCCGCCGAGAATGGTACTCAAAAGAGCAGGGAGCGAAGATAACCCAAAAATTCCCGCTAAAATTGCTATGATTGTTACCCCCAACCACAACATCACCAGTAAAGATAAAGGCGGTATCAACAGATCTAAAGCCATCACAAATAGATCGAGTCGTTTTTGTTGGAAGGAGGCTTTCAAGAGTCGGGGAACTTGAGTTAATAGGGTTTGTAAATGTCCATGTTCCCAACGGGTTCTCTGTTTCGTGGCGGCTTGTTGTTGTTGAGGGAGAATACCTGTAACTCGTCCTTGAGGACAGTAGAGTGGGGGATAACCTGCGATCGCTAAATCGACACCAAGCTGCATATCTTCTACAATATTGCCACTAGCAACACTAACTTCCTGAAGAATTGACCAGGGAAAAGCCATTCCGGTTCCCGTTAGACTACAGGGAAAATTGAGGCGTTCGAGTCCTTGAGGGCGGACTTGATTTTTAACCAAAAAAGCTAAAGCTGAGATAGAATCTTTGGGAGTGGGTTTGTTGGGAATCTCCATCAAGTATAAAGCTTGGACGGGTCTTTGTGTTGCGATCGTTTTTTGAGTAATGGCATCAATGGTTCCCGGTGCAACTCGACAGTCTGCATCAACCATGACAACAACTTCAGGAGGACTTGCAGCTAAAAACTTCAAACCATAGTCTAAAGCATAGCCTTTTCCCCGTTGTTCAACATTAGAGCGTTCAATCACGGTTACTCCTGTTTGACGAGCCATTTTAGCCGTTTGATCCGTGCAATTATCCGCAATAACAACTATTTTATCATCCGGTTTCAATTGAGATAATAAAGGCTTGATGGTATCAAGAATTCCAGATTCTTCATTATGAGCAGGAATTAAAATCGTAACTTTTGGGTTAAGGTTTTGACCACCTGACGATTTATAAAATTGGGGAAAAACTGCCAAAATACATTCGATAAAAAAGACCACAATGGGGATAGACAATCCAAGTATTATCCCCAAAAGAATCAGAATTAATAACCCGTTCACGATTGACCTCTGCTATCCACCTCTGCTTTTCGATTTTATCAGGTAAAATTTAGACTGACAAGATAATCAGCAGAAGTGAAAACTTAGCCGACAGTTAATCGTTGTAAGAACATCCAGGGGTTTTTGCCCTCTATCATTAGATAGAATGATTAACATTACTGCGTCGTCCATTCAGTTGAAGGAGAGATGAAACCTAGAGCTTGATTTCAACAAAAAACCCTTGACAAATTCTTGAGCATCAGACCTAATCAGCCAGATTTTCAGGTAAAATCAAGAAAATTTGATGCAGAACAGATTCAAAAGCGATCGTTCAAGGAAGGTCATCAAAATAACGATCTCTATGGAAAGACTGCCATCAAGGGCTGACGATCACAACCGAGAAAGACTATACTGGTTCGGTAGAAATCAAAACCTGGTGAGGACAGCCTGATGCCTGTGTTGTTAGTCAGAGTAGAGAACATCTTGGCTCAAGTGTTGAGGATAGCCAAACCATTCTTTAAAAACAAGGGTGCAGGTGTTCAATCATTTATTGAAACAAGGAACAATGCTAATTCAATCGCTTGGTAAATCTGTGACGAGCCTAACGCTACTGACTCTGATCAGCCTAAATCTACAGTTACCCGTCTTAGCTCAGAATCAACCGGGGACTGCCTCACCCAATGTCACAGAGATTCCGCAACTCGATACTGCCTATAGACTCGGGACAGGCGATCGACTGCTGCTGAATGTGTTCGGGGTAGAAAACTATAGCGGGGAATATCTAGTTTTAACCGATGGAACCTTAAACCTCCCAGGAATTGGGACAGTTGTAGTGGAAGGGTTAACCGTACCACAAGCACAAGCAAGAATCTCCGAACGATATGGTGCTTTACTTAGACAGCCTGTCGTCACTCTGAGCCTAACAGCATTTCGTCCGGTGCAAATTGCCATTTCTGGAGAAGTGAGCCGTCCAGGCTCCTATCGGATGGCGGGGGTTGCAGGTCAAGCAGGGGGGGGTGACGGACAACTGCCCCGAGTCTCCCAAGCCATTCAATTAGCTGGAGGTTTAACCCAAGCCGCCGATATTAGTGGAATTCAGCTTCGACGAGTCACATTACAGGGTTCTGTCGTGACATTGAACCTTCAGGAGTTGCTCGAACAAGGGAATTTAGGTCAAGACCCGATTTTGTTAGATGGGGATAGTCTCTATATCCCAACGGCAGTTAGTATTGATTCCGCCCAAATTCGTCAGATTGTTTCTTCGGGTTTAGTCCCTCAACAGTACGAGCCATTACAAGTAGTTGTCGTCGGACAAGTTTTTCGTCCAGGTGCCTACACCGTCAGTGCTGAAAATAATAACTCCGATCCACCCACTGTAACCCGAGCCATTCAAACCGCAGGTGGAATTACTAACTCGGCAGATATTCGTAATATTGAAATCCGACGCATTACCCGAGCAGGTATACAAATCACTCAAATTAATTTGTGGGAACTGCTTCAGTCCGGAGATATTAACCAAGATCCGTTTTTACAAGAAGGGGATACAATTATTATTCCCACCGCTTCCCAGGTGAACCCGTCTGAGGTAGAAGCCTTAGCCACAGCTAGTTTTGCACCGGAAACCATTAATGTTAACATTGTCGGTGAAGTCGTTTCTCCGGGGATTTTGCAAGTGCCTCCCAATACGCCGCTCAATCAGGCTATACTAGCGGCCGGGGGATTTGATAGTGTTCGCGCTCGTAGACAAACGGTGGAGTTAATTCGCTTAAATCCTGATGGTACAGTCTTTCGAGAGAATCTGATTGTTGATTTGGCGCAGGGAATTAATGATCAAAATAATCCGGTTTTACGGAACAACGATATTGTTGTTGTCAGTCGAGGAGGTTTAACTCGGTTTGGAGATGCCACCAGTGAATTTTTTAGACCTGTTCGAGATATTATTAACTTGAGTGCGTTTTTGAGATTGTTCAATAATTAATCATCTATCTCAAGAGTGAAATTTATATCGAGAACCTCTCAAAAGTAATGGTTCTAAAAGTAGGTGACAATTGATAGTTTGGGAGATTTGAAGCAGCAAGCGGCACCGAAAATGCTGTCATTCAAATATCAACTGATAAGATAGAAGAAGGCTATTTAAAATTTTAGGTAATTATGCAGCGTGATATGGTAGCATTCGACTCAGGCGAGCTAAAAACTTCACAGTTTTCCGAGGAGATGGAAGAAATAACCGCTCCGTCTCAAGGAGGGTTAAATCTCGCTCCCTTGTTAAGGACAGTTCAACGAAAAATTCTGTTAATTGTAGGCATAGCTGGGCTGGCTACAGTAGGAGCCTACAAAAGCCTCGAAGAACCTTTACCCATTTATTCCGGTCAGTTTCAGATGCTGGTCGAACCTGTTAGCTCAACAGACAGGTTAGCGGCTCCCTTAACGGTAACGAGAACCCAGGGAAACCTGAATGATAATCTGTTTACCTTAGATTATCCGACTCAGTTAAAGATTCTACAAAGTCCAGAAGTTTTAAACGATGTTGTCAGTGCTGTTCAAGCTCAATATCCTGAGTTTAACCTCAGAAAATTACAAAAGTCATTAGTTGTTGAGCGTTTAGTTGGAGACAACCAAAGACTTGACCAAACAAAAATTATTGAAGTCAGATATAAAAGTGATGATCCAGATCTCGTAAAATTAGTTTTAGCAGAAACAGCAGAACGATATGAAAGATATAGTTTAGAAGAACGGAGTAGTGGTCTTCGAGAAGGGATTAAATTTATTGATGCTCAACTCCCTGATTTAGAAAGACGGGTGAATAGCTATCAAACTCAACTGCAAAATTTGCAACAAGATTATCAATTACTTAACCCCCAAGCTCGAGGAGAGCAGTTATATGAACAAGTTCGACTTTTAGAAATTCAGAAAGACGAAACTCAAAGATCACTTCAGGAACTCAGAACACAGTCATTTAGTTTGCAAACTCAACTAGATTTTACCCCTGATGAAGCTCTAGCTGCATCAGCTTTAAGTGAAGCGCCCAATCGCACACAGTTATTAGCGAATTTAGCAACACTTGAAAATGAGATTGCTAAACTGTCTGCGGTATATAATGATAATACCCCAGAAATGCAATTGCTCCTACAACAACGAGCAAATTTAGAACGATTACTTGACCAAGAAAACCAACGAGTTTTAGGAGAAAACTCAAATACTTCTTCTTCTAACAGCTCCGTTTTTGGATTTCAAAGTTCCATTCGCAGACAATTGATTTCTCAGCTTGTAGAGGTCAACAATCAAATCGAAATTTTAGAAGTGCGTCTAGCCGGACTCGAAGCCACCCGAAATCGGTTTGAGCAACAATCACAAGTTTTTCCGAGTGTTTCTCGTCAGTATGAACAGCTTCAACAACAACTTGAATTAGCGAATGGAAACTATAGACGATTTCTAGAACAACGGGAAAAACTCCTCTTAGAATCGGCTCAAGATAACATCCCCTGGGAAGTCATTTCTCGACCTCAAATTGAGGAAACGATAGAGGATAGACGCATGAGAATGTTAATGATGGGTGTAATGGGTGGTCTAGGTTTGGGCGTGGCTTTCGCGATGTTAATTGAAAAAATTCACAACATTTTCTATGGGATAGACGATCTCAAAGATAGTATTAAATATCCCCTTTTAGGAGTAATTCCTCGTCAAAAAAGACCCTCAATTTTTAGTGGCTTATTGAAGAGTTCGCAACAGAAGCGTTCTCGGTTTATGGATGCTTTTGATGGGCTTTATGCTAACATTCGTTTTCTCTATGGAGATTCTCCCTTACGTTCTTTGGCTGTGTGTTCGGCAGAATCGGGAGATGGAAAATCAACCATTGCTTTACACTTAGCCCAAACCATCGCCAGTATGGGTCAAAAAGTGTTAATTGTTGATGCTAATTTACGTCATCCTCAACTTCATCAAAGTTTAGGTTTACCCAATAAAAAAGGCCTCGGTAATCTTCTCACCGATAGCCGTATTGCTCCGAGTGTTTTAATCCAACAGTCTCAGATGGACGATAACCTATTCGCTCTTACTGCCGGGACTCCAACTGTATCGGCAATTAAGCTATTAGGTTCGGCTCAAATGCGGCATATCGTTGATGAATTACAGAAGACCTTTGATCTAGTGATTTACGATACACCTCACCTGCGAGACTATACGGATGGGACTTTTTTAGCGGGACATCTTGATGGGTTGATCGTGGTTGTTGGAATTGCCAAAACCCATCAATCTGTGACGAAAGAAATATTAGAGCAACTCGACAAGTTTCATCTTCCCTGCCTGGGAGTGGTGGCTAACCACGCAAAGAAAGGTCACACTTCTACGAACCCTCCTTACCTGTTGCAAACTATGCCTGTTCACCAAGGCGAAGAAATTGAGCAGCAGTTAATTTAAAACAGGGAAAAGGCAGGTATTTATACAAGACACAGTGCCATCGTGCATTGGATCAGGGTGCAAATACAAAAAGGATTAAGTGGTATATTCGGCGTTAATTTTTACATAGTCATAACTCAGATCACATCCCCAAGCCTTTCCTACACCCGAACCCGATCCTAAGCTGACTTGAATTAAAACCGTATCGCTCTTGAGGTATTCTCCGGCGGCGGCCTGTTTCAAATACTCACTAGCGGCGGCGCGTTCAAAAGGTAAAGGTTGACCTTTTTCCATTAAAACAAAATCCCCCAATTGAATTCGCAGATCCTCTTGTTTGAAATTAACCCCGGCACGTCCGGCCGCCGCCGCAATGCGTCCCCAATTGGGATCACGACCAAAAATGGCAGATTTCACCAGAGATGAACCAACAATGGTTTTGGCAACTTGACTGGCAGCCGCTTCATCCAATGCCCCACTCACTTGCACTTCAATCAAACAGGTTGCCCCTTCACCGTCCCGAGCGATCGCCTTCGCCAGATGTTCACACACAGCAGTTAACATTGCTTCGAGTTGATCAGCTTCCGGCCCTTTACCTGTAATAGCAGGAGTGCGAGATTGACCATTCGCTAAAGCAATTAAAGTATCATTGGTACTCGTATCACCATCAACCGTAATCTGATTAAAGCTGCGGTTAGCCGCTCGGCTTAACATTTCTTGCCACAAAGGAGGTGAAACCGCCGCATCACAGGTGACAAATGCTAACATAGTGGCCATATTCGGGTGAATCATCCCTGAGCCTTTAGAAATTCCCCCAATCCGAACTGGGCGATCGCCGAGCATGGTTTCTAGAGCGATTGATTTGGTGACTAAATCTGTCGTAATAATAGACCGGGCTGCGGCTTCTCCTCCCGACTCAGAAGCTTGGGCGACTAATTCAGGAATTCCGGCTTTGAGTTCATCCATTTTAATCCGCCGACCGATTACCCCTGTTGAAGCGAGTAAGACCGATTCCGGGTCAATGTTCAAGGCTTGAGCGAGGGCCTGAGCGCTTTCAACCGCATCTATCCAACCCTGTTCTCCTGTAGCGGCATTGGCTTGTCCGGCGTTACATAAAATAGCTCTAGCAGTGGATCGGGCTTGAAGTTGCTGACGGCAATAATCGACACAAGCGGCTCGGACTTGAGAGGTTGTAAACACTCCTGCGGCGATCGCATCAACATCGGATAAGATTAAGGCTAAATCCGGTGCGCCCGACGGTTTTAATCCAGCCACAATTCCAGAGGCTTTATATCCTCTCGGTGCGGTTATTCCCCCTGAAATCTCAGTCCAATCTGACATGGTTTCCCCTTTCTCTGTCGCTTCCAACAGAGGTAGTTAGCGTTTCAAGGGTCTTATTATACCAATTTAGGAGTTCACCAGATAGGGAGTCCGTTCATTCAAATCCCCACCATAGCAGGTGCTACAGTGGGGCGATTGAGGTGTATTTTTACACAAAGTAATTTCTCGTGACAGGTCAAACTAGCTCATAGAAGCGTGGCTACGATCATAGCTACTGCGGAAGTTTTCGCTTGGTTTTCCTTGAATGGTGCTGTGATAGTCACCGACTTCGATACCCACTTCATCTGCAACGCGGTTGAGCATTGCCTGTTGACGATTTTTCACCATCTGGTGATGACGCATCATTAATGAACGAGCTTGATCTTGAGTACACATTTTTTTGTTCTCCTAAATTTTGAATCAATCTTGATTTGTTTTTAAAGATTGTTAAAGCATTCTTAAAAGAACCCTAGCTCACCCTTAACTCATGGAAGCATTGCTGCGATCATAGTTCTGGCTGAAGGTGGGGTGGGGTTTTCCTTGAATGTGATTCCAGTAGTCTCCCGCTTCTAAACCGACTTCGGCGGCGGCTCGGTTCAGCATGGCTTGTTGACGGTTTTTAATCACATGATGATGACGGATCATTAATGCCCGTGCTTGGTCTTCAGTACCCATTTCTCTACTCCTGTTGAAAAATTTACTCGCTGTTGAGTTCATCTGTCTTTTGTCTCACTCTTTTACTATACACGAAAATTCTGTAGTGTATTTTACAAAATGCGTTATAAATACAAAACTTTACAAAACTTTATAGCACTACAAAAACAGGAGATAGGGGACAGTGATCAGTGACCAATCTTGCATGAGTGCCTCTTGCCTAGTGCTATGGCACTCATGCACTACACAGGAGATAGATAGAGGGACATTAATCCCCATCAGAAAAACAGATAGGGATTTCCAGAAAATTGCTGCTAACTCTGAGTTAGAACAGAGGTCTATAAACGTGAAAATCAATATTGGGGAAAATATTGTCAATCGCCTCAACCTTCTGTAACCAACCGGAATCAATTTTTCCCTGAAGAACATCCTCAAACAGCTTATTGAACCGCATCAGATGAGACTGAGTTCGTCGCACGGCATAGGGAACCATCGTTCCGGTACTCATAATAAACGCCCAGTCCGAAGATTGGGCCAAGAGTAACTCTCGTGCGGCTTGGTTGAGGGCGCGGCGCTCGAGTTCGTCTGTTGGTTCTCGACAAGCCATCGTAATCATCCGTTCTGCGGCTTTGTGGAGGTGGGGATAAATCCAACTATTGGTATGATTCAGCCAATATTCATGGAACCCTTTGTAACCCCAACTCGATTGAGCGGGTTTGCAGACTTGGTTCGTGGGATATTGTTTGAGATAATCCGCCAGGTGAATCATGCCATAGGTTTTTTGATCAAACCAAGTTTTGCGGAATAAAAAGTCGAGGAACCAAGGCCCTTCATACCACCAATGCCCAAATAGTTCAGCATCGTAAGGCGAGACAATAATCGGAGGACGCTGCATAATACTGTAGAGATGCTCAATTTGTTGTTCCCGGTTGAGCATGAAATTGCCAGCGTGTTCGGCAGTTTTTTCTCGCGCCCAATAGGGATCATACAATTCTTTTTCAGAAAGTCCGACCCCACGCCCTGTAATTTTGTGATATTTAATGCCTGTATTTTTACGCTGACCATTCGGCATAATGTAAGGCTTAATATATTCATACTCAGCTTCCCAGCCTAAATCTTTGTAGAATTCCCGATATTCAGGCGCGCCCGGATAACCCACTTCCGAAGACCACACCTGCTGAGAAGATTCATGATCCCGTGCAAAAACCGCCACTCCAGATTCAGTAAAAATTGGGGTGTAAGTGCCAAACCGGGGACGAGGACGAGCGTAGAGAATCCCGTGACAGTCGGTCAGAAAATAGCGTAAACCCGCATCAGCGATTTGTCGGTCTAAACCATCAAAATAGGCGCATTCGGGAAGCCAAATTCCCCTCGGGGGACAACCAAAATTTTCCTCATAATGTTCACAGGCGACTTTGATTTGCGCCCAAACCGCCTGGGGGTACATTTTCATTAACGGGAGATAACCATGAGTCGCCCCGCAGGTGATAATCTCGAGGTTGTTGGTGTCTTGAAACTGCTTAAAGGCGGTAATTAAGTCACCCTGATACTGTTCCCAGGTTTGGCGAACTTCAATAAATTCCTGGATGTAATGTTCAGCCAAGTAGCGGACATGACCATTGTGTTTGTTGCGTACAACTTCTTGTTCAACCAGGTGTTGGAGTTGTGCTAGATGTTTGTCAAAGCGTTCTTGAAGCAGAGGATCACGCAACATAGACACCAGGGGAGGTGTCAAACTCATGGTTATTTTAAAATCAATCCCATCCCGTTTTAGTCCTTCAAACATTTTGATGAGCGGGACATAGGTTTCGGTGATCGCCTCAAATAACCATTCTTCTTCTAAGACATAATCGCTCTCTGGATGTCGGACAAAAGGCAGATGAGCATGAAGAACCAGGGCGAGATAGCCAATAGCCATAGTGATTTAACTTGAGTAGAGAGAAAACAGATAGGGGCTTGCTGAC
>JBJHBL010000097.1:0-16277 GCA_050485465.1 Limnoraphis sp.
GTTCTGCACAGTAGTTGAGGCTATTTCTGAAGGTGGGTTGAGTTTGATAGAGTTGTTGGGCAATGCCTTCGTATTGTGAACCTTGTCCGGTAAATAGAAAGGCGATTTTAGGAGAATTATAAGATGTTTTACCTTGAATAATATCGGTTTTATGACTCAGTTTTTGATGAAGTTCGGTAAGAGAACGAGCGATTATAATGAGTCTGTATTGAAAAGGGAATCGCCCGGTGTTTGCACTAAAGCAAATGTCTTCTAAGGTTTCTATAGATTGGGCTAAATATTGTTCATATTGTTGACAATATTCTTCAAGGGCTGCGGGTGTTTTTGCAGACAGAGTAAACAAATGTAGTGGACGTTCTTCTAGGGTTTTAGGTAAATTAATCTGAGGGGCTTCTTCTAAAATGATATGGGCATTCGTGCCACTAAATCCAAAGGAACTAACCCCGGCAATTCTAGGCTTTTCTGCTCTACACCAAGAAATAGGTTGGGTTGGAATTTGAATCGGAAATTCATTCCAATTAATATAAGGATTAGGAGTATTAAAATGCAAGTGAGAGGGGATTTCTTCATGTTGTAAGGCGAGTACAACTTTAATTATGCCAGCAATTCCTGCGGCTGCTTCGAGATGACCAATATTCGTTTTCACTGAACCCACAATTAACGGATTTTTTGAGGTGTGACTTTGGGTGAAAACAGCCCCTAATGCCCCTATTTCGATTGGGTCTCCTAAACTTGTACCCGTTCCATGTGCTTCAATATAATTGATTTGGGCAGGATTAATTTTGCTATTTTCTAAAGCTTGAAGAATGACCGCCTGTTGAGAGGGGCCGTTGGGAACTGTTAATCCACTACTTCGACCATCTTGATTCATCGCTGAACCTCGAATGATAGCTAATATTTTATCTGTATTAGCAATCGCATCCGACAAGCGTTTAAGAATAATAATTCCACATCCTTCTGAACGCACAAAACCATCTGCTGCTGCATCAAAGGTTTTACAGCGACCGTCTGATGCCAACATTTTTGCTTTAGAAAAGTTAATGCTAAATTCGGGTGAAATAATTCGGTTAACTCCCCCAGCTACAGCCAAATTACATTCTTTATTTATTAAGCTTTGACAGGCTAAATGAAGACTCACTAAAGAAGATGAACAAGCGGTATCTACGGCTAAACTCGGCCCTGTAAACCCTAACAAATAGGAGAGACGACCTGCTGCGGTACTGTGAGAGTTTCCGGTAGCTAAATAAGCATCTATTTCTGCAATTTCTCGGGTTAATAACTGTTGAGAATAGTCGTTACTGCTAATTCCAATGAAGACTCCTGTTTGTTTTTGAGTCAGCTTTTCGGGGATAATTCCTGCATTTTCTAAAGCTTCCCAACTCACTTCTAAAAGTAAGCGTTGTTGAGGGTCTAAACTAACCGCTTCTCTCGGTGAAATCCCAAAAAACTGAGCATCAAATTCAGCTAAGTTGGGAACAAATCCACCATAGCGAGTTGAGACTTTTCCTGGGGTTTCTGGGTTAGCATCATAATATTTTTCGAGAGGCCATCGGTCGGTCGGCACTTCTGAAATAGCATCTTTTCCTTGATGTAATAACGCCCAAAATTCATCAAGATTGTTTGCTCCTGGAAAACGACAGCCTAAGCCGATAATGGCAATGGGTTCTGTACGAGCCGATTCTATTTCTGTTAACTTCGACTGCATTTTTTCTAGCGCTTGCAATGCTCGGTTCAGTCGGGCGCGATTATCGATGGGTTCAAAAGTATTTTGATTCATTATTTTTCCTCCTATAAGTTTATAAATTTCTCAATATCTGCAAGTTTTTCATCGAGTTTGTTTGCAATCTCATCTTCTGATAAATCTTCATTAAATTCTTGGGGGATATCTTTCGGTATGGGGTCGCTAATATTAACAGTTTTCTGTTTAAACTCTAGGGGAATAACAGTTTCTAAATAATCAATTAATGCTTCTGTATTGGGATAGTCAAAAGCAACAGTTGAGGGTAATGTACATTCTAAACCTGTTTGCAATCGATTTTTTAATTCCACCGAAGTGAGTGAATCCATTCCTAAGTCAAAAAATCCAGCTTTCACATCTAATTCTGTGGAATTAAAGCCCAGAACTTTAGCAATTTCACCTCGGATTAACTGTTCTAATAAAGCTCGACGATTGTTGAGGAAAGCTTGTTGAAGTTGGGGCAACCAAGATGATACTGTTTCTGAGGTTTGAGTCGTTGAATTTGAGTTAAATTCTGTGAAAAATGGCGATAGATTATGGGTTTGTAAAAATTTCGACCAGTTAATCGGAATGACTCCAACTTGTGGGCTAGGCTGTGTAATTAATTGTTCTAAGATTTCTAATCCTTGTGGGGGCGCAATCTCTCCAACTCCTTTGAAACTAATATTATTTTTGACTTTGTTTACTGCGGCTCCAATTTCTGACCAAGCCCCCCAATTAATACTTAGTCCAGGTAGACCTAAACTTTGGCGATAGTGAGCTAAAGTATCTAAAAAACAATTAGCAGCGACATGGTTTGCTTGTCCGGGTGAACCCAATAATGCGGTGGCTGAAGAAAATAGAATAAATAAGTCAAGGGGTTGATTTTTACTCAATTGATGTAAGTTCCAAGCTCCTTGAATTTTGGGAGCCATAAGCTGTTCAAATCGTTCACGGTTGAGTTGCATTAATACGCCATCATCGAGCAGTCCCGCTCCATGAAAAATACCCCGTAAAGGCGGCATTTTTTTCTTAATTTTTTGGTTAATTTCATTGAGTTGATTGAGGTTGGAAACATCAGCTTGAGCGCTTATAACTGTGGCTCCAGCTTTTTCTAAGTCGGTAATTTTGTTTTGAATTTCTAAACTCACTGAACGACGACTAACCAAGACTAAATATTTTGCTCCTTTCTTAACTAACCAGTCTGCTAAGAGTAATCCTAAGTCTCCAAAAGCACCTGTAATGAGATAGGTTCCATCACTTCTAATCGGTGAATTAGAGATGATAATTTTGCCAATATGTTTAGCTTGTTGCATCTCTCGAAATGCTGCTTTTGACTGGGTAAGGGGAAACACTTTTTGAGGAAGCGAGTACAGTTTTTTCGCTTTGAACTGCTGCATAATATGATGCAACATTGATTGAATTAAATCAGGTTGTTTATAACATTCTTGAAATAAATCGACTTGAAAATAGCTAGCATCTGGTTTGACTTGAATCACCTTCTGAGAGTTTAAACCACTCTTGCCAATTTCAATAAAACGCCCCTTATTTTTGAGTACCGATAAACTTTTAAGAATAAATTCACCGGATAAAGAATTGAGAACAATATCAACACCCTCACCCTGTGTTCGCTGCATAATTTCATCAGCAAATTCTAAGGTTCGGGAATTCATAATCTGTTTAATTCCTAATGATTTCAGAAATTCCCATTTACTCGGACTGGCTGTTGCAAAGATTTCTGCCCCGGCTTGTTGGGCTAACTGCACTGCTGCTTGACCCACTCCTCCTGCGGCTGAATGGATTAAAACTTTCTCGCCTTTTTTAAGTTTTGCCAGATGATGTAAGCTGTAATATGCAGTCAGGAATGTAACGGGAATTGTAGCTGCTTCTTCATCACTCAAGCTATCAGGAATTGTAGAAACCATTGCTGCATTAACAGTTACAAATTGGCTAAAACTTCCCGCCGCAATAGCTAGGACTTTATCCCCCATTTGGAAACAGTTTACCTCATCACCTATGCGAATAATTTCTCCGACACATTCGCAACCGAGTAAACCTGCATCGCCAGGATAAAGCCCCAAAGTATTTAAAATATCGCGGAAATTGAGTCCTGTTGTTTTGACTTTAATTTCTACTTCTTTTGGATTGGGTTGACGACGGGGTGAGGGGATAAATTGCAGATTTTCTAAGGTTCCTCGCTGAGAAACGCTGAGTTGATAGGGTTCATTGGGAATTTCTAAATACTCAGAACTTTGTGAAGGGTTAAAACGGTTTAATCGCGCCACTAAACGGGTCTGATTACGCCAAATAATTTGGTCTTCGTGGCTATTAGTTTGGATTTCTTTGAATATAATTTCTGCTTTGTTTTTCAGAGTAGATTGCGCCTCTAAATCGATTCTGATACATTTTAGTTCTGGATGTTCTAAGGCAATAACTTTCCCCAGTCCCCAAACAGGTGAGTGAACCATTCCTGATAAACTGGCATTTTTTTCCAATGAAATTGAATCACAAGTGACTAACCATAAACGGGGTAATTTTTCTAAATTTTTAACGAGAGACTGAACAAGATTTAAGCTACTATTCCACCCCAGGCGAGATGCTATTTTTAACTCCTCTGAATTTAAGGTTTCAATTTTGGGATTTTCTGAACTCCATAAATTAACTACACCTGTTAAATCAAGCTTTTGCTGGTTAAGATTTTGAATTAAATGATGATAATGTTCAGAATTATCAGGATTGATGGTTAACTCATTTTTTGTTAACTGTTGATATCCTGAACCTGGAAAAACAAGAGTTGATGTTTCTCCAACTTTTTGTAAATCCTCTGCTAATTGTTGACCAATCCCTTGACTATTGGCAAAAATTAGCCAATGTTTTTGAACTTTATTTTTGATGGACTGAGACTGTTCTTTTTGAGCGATGATAACAGCTTGCTGAGAAAATAGATGAGAGTTTAATGTGGAAGGGTTAATCGTTGTGACTTCAGAAAACCCATTTTCTGATAATAAATTTTGCCAATCTGATACAGAGATTAACGGATAGTTGGGACGCAAATCTGTATCACTAAATTTCCACCATCCCTCTGTCAAACCAAAAACAATATCAAGCCAAGCTGAAGGTGCTGTTCCTTCGAGTAAAACGAGTATTCCTCCAGGTGTTAATAGTTGCTGAATATGATGCAAAGTTTGACGTAAATTTGCAGTAGCGTGTAATACATTCGCTGCAATAATAATTGGGTAACTTTCAGCTTGATACCCTTGCAAATTGGGGTCTTTTTCAATATCTAGAACCTGATAACGAACACCAGAATAATTTTTAAATTTCTGTTGTGCTTTTGTTGTAAATAAGGGTGAAACATCGGTAAATATATATTCAAAATTTCTCTCTTTAATTTGTGGTAAAATGTAGGCTGTTGTTCCGCCTGTTCCCGCCCCAATTTCAAGAATTTTTATATTTTTATTTTGATGATTTAAAGCAGTTTGAATCACTTTTTGAACGAGAGTATTCATAACCTCAGCCCCAGGTGAATCCTGATAGAGTTGAGTTACAAAATTCACATCTCCAGAGGGAAAAAGTAACTGTATCGGGTCTATTTTTCCTTGTAAGACTTCAGCCAGATGAGAACCACAAACGCTTAATAGAGAAAGTTCTGCTTGAATTTCTGGGTATTGAGAAAGTTGGGTAATGATTTGACTGGGAGAATCTATTTTTAGAGAGTTTTGAATCACCTTCCAAGCTTGATTGTTTCTCTGTAAAATTCCGGCTTCTGAGAAAATTTCTAGGAGTCGTTCAAAGAGACGTTGCTGTTTGCTTATAATCCCTATTTTATCTATTAATTCCTGAGAACTAAATTCCTGGTTCAGGAGAAACTTATACCCCATTTTTTGAAAGGCTTCGATAATATAACTGAGACTAAAATCTTCGAGTTTAGGTAACAATTCACTGTATTTTTTGAATTTAGATTGATTAACAAACGGACTCAAATCAGCTTGAATAGTCTGTAAGATATCTTTGGGTTGAACTTGAAACTCCGTAGAAAATAAACTTAGGGGTTGAGGTTTCCATTCAACGGTATATAACCAATCTTTGAAGTTAATTGTTTGCTTTCCTAAAATAGCTTCTGGACTGACGGCTTGAACTTTTAGCTGATTAACTTCTGCAATGACTTTTCCGGCTGAATTAGTAATGACAATATCAGCAAAATAAGCTTGAGAGTTAGAGGTTTTATGGAGTTTAACTTGACTCCAGTAACTTTCTTGATTCAACGTCTCATAAACGATAAATTGATGAACGCTTATCGGTAAATAGGTCTCTAATTGTTCGTCTGAAAAAGCGGCACCAACTGCCTGAAAACAAGCATCAAGTAGAATCGGATGAACTTGATAATTATTGAAGTCTTTTTGAAGAGTTTTAGAGGGCTTAATTTGAACGAAAACCTGTTTATATTCGGGGTTATATCGGGTGTAAATTTTATCAATAATTCTGAAATATTCACCATAGCGGATTCCTTTTTCTTGATAGGCTTGATAAAGCGTTTCAATATTTCTTACAGTTTCCGTCTCTAGAGTTTGAAGATTTAACGGTTTATCAGTATGAACCTGATTCACTTGAAGGGTTAACCTTCCACTGGCATGATTAACCCAAGTTTGTGAAGTGTCTTGGAAGCTAAAAATTTCAAAGCGATAGTCTTGATTTTCTTGGGGAGTTAAAATCAGTTGAACTGTTTTTGATTCATTCTCAGGGAGAATCATTGCTTGATGCAAGACTACATCTTCTAAGCAAAACTGACGCTTTGAGTGAATCTTTTTTCCCGCAGCTAACGCCATTTCTAAGTAAGCTGATGCAGGTAAAATTGCTTGGTTAAATATTTGATGGTCTTGGAGAAATGCGGGAAAATTTTGACTCAGTTTGCTTTCAAAATGAATCGTTTTGGAATGGGCTAAATTAACTTTATCTCCCAGTAAAGGATGACTATTTTGGGCGAAAGAGGATAAGCGAATTTTAGGGATATCTTGCCAATAGCGTTGACGTTGAAAAGGATAAGTGGGTAAAGCCACCCGTTGACGAGAATAATCCCTCTCAAACTCTACCCAATTCACCTCAACTCCCGCCACATACAACTGAGATAAACTCGATAATATTGTTTCCCAATTCTCCCGTTTTGGGGTGAGACTTGCTAACCATAACTTCTCACCTTCTCCCAAACAATTTTTTCCTAAATTAATCAACGTTGGCTTTGACCCAATTTCTACAAAAATATCTATTCCTAACTGCTTTAACTTCTCCATTCCCCCAGCAAATTTCACCGTTTGACGCAGATGACGACACCAATATTCTGGAGTTGTTATTTCTTCGGTTGCTAATGTTCCCGTGACGTTAGAAATCATATCAATCGACGGTAAATGATACTGAATTTTTTCTGCGACTTCCCTAAACTCCGCTAACATCGGTTCAACGAGATGACAATGAAAGGCATGGGAAACCGGAAGTTTTTGGGTTTTATATCCTTGTTGATTGAGAGATTCTACGACTCGGTTAACCGCTTGAGTCTCACCAGAAATGACGATATTTTGGGGACTGTTAATCACAGCGATTTCTACAAGATTGGGCTGGGACTCTAGACAAGCTTGTACTGTTTCTTCGTTAGCAAAAACCACGACCATTTCGCCATTTTGTGGAAGTTTTTGCATCAAACGGGCGCGGTTAACAACCAGTTGTAGTCCATCTTCTAAACTAAAGACTCCCGCCACACAAGCGGCGACATATTCTCCTAAACTATGACCCATCACAATATCGGGTTGAATTCCCCAAGATTTCCACAGTTGAAACAGGGAATATTCAACAGCAAATAAGGCGGGTTGAGTGTAAAGTGTTTGATGAATTAAGGATTGATGTTGGGGGGAATAGAGTATATCTAATAAAGGAATATCGAGATAATTTTTCAGGAGTTCTGCACAGTAGTTGAGGCTATTTCTGAAGGTGGGTTGAGTTTGATAGAGTTGTTGGGCAATGCCTTCGTATTGTGAACCTTGTCCGGTAAATAGAAAGGCGATTTTAGCTTGTTTTTGATGTTTAATCGCTTGGTAAAAGAGTTCAGGTGTTTCTTTTTTAGCAACAAAATCACTTAGAGTTTTACTAAGTTGCTGAGGGGTTTGGGCGACAACGGCTAAACGATAGTTATAGTGAGAACGTCCAGTATTTGCGGTAAAACAAATATCTGCTAAAGATACATCGGTATGGGCTAAAAACTGATGATAACTTTTGGCTAATTCTTGTAAAGCCTTTTCGGTTTTTGCTGATAAGGTTAACAAATGAACAGGACGTTCTATTAAATTAGGTTGATTAGAAATTGTGGGTGGGTTTTCTACAATTAGATGAACGTTAGTTCCACTCATCCCAAAGGAACTAATTCCAGCAACCCGTTGTTCGGTTTCCGTTTCCCAATTTGTCAGTTTTTGGGTAACTTTAACAGGTAGTTTTTCCCAGGGAATGTAAGGATTAGGCTGTTCAAAATGGAGATGGGGTGTAATCTTTTGATGCTGTAAACTTAGGACAACTTTGATTAAACTGGCGACTCCGGCTGCTGATTCTAAATGTCCGAAATTTGTTTTCACTGAACCTAGATAAACAGGCTGATTTTGTGAACGATTTTCTCCTAAAACTTTTGCTAATGCTAAGACTTCTATGGGGTCGCCTAATGAGGTTCCGGTACCATGAACTTCGATATATTGAATGTCTTTGGGTTGAACGTTTGCATTGGCTAAAGCTTGACGAATCACGGCTTCTTGGGCGGAACCATTGGGGGCTGTTAACCCATTGCTTTGACCATCATGGTTCACCGCAGAACCGCGAATGACAGCTAATATATGGTCTTGATTTTTAATCGCGTCTGATAATCTTTTTAAAACAACAATTCCGCAACCTTCCCCCCTAGAATAACCATCCGCTTTGGCATCAAAGGTCTTACAACGTCCATCCGCAGCTAAGGCTTTTAACTTACAAAAACCGATGGTTGCTTCGGGAGATAACATCAAATTGACTCCCCCGGCTAAGGCTAAATTACACTCTTGATTTCTCAGACTTTGACAAGCCAGATGAACTGCTAATAAAGAAGAAGAACAGGTTGTATCTAACTGGAGAGTTGGGCCGTTTAAACCGAGAACATAGGCAATCCTTCCGGCTGCAATACTGCGGGTATTTCCTAAACTGCTAAAGGCATCAATTCGAGTCAAATCACCGGAATTAATATTCCGCCGAGAATAGTCATCAAAACTAATCCCAATAAAGACTCCCGTTTGACTTCCTTTGAGTTTTTCGGGGGCTTGTCCGGCTTGTTCGAGGGCGGTATAACTAACTTCTAAAAGTAACCGTTGTTGAGGATCAAGGGTAATGGCTTCTCTGGGAGAAATTCCGAAAAATTGCGGATCAAATTGATCGACGTTATCGATAAATCCCCCAAAACGAGTATACATTTTACCGGGAATATCGGGATTAGAATCATAATATTTTTCAACATCCCAACGCTGTTGAGGAATTTCTTTAATGGCATCAATCCCATTTTTTAAGAGTTCCCAATAGGCTTCGGGAGTATTTGCATCCCCTGGAAAACGACAGCCTAAACCGATAATCGCAATGGCTTCAGTTTGGGTTGCAATTTGTTGACGGAGATGACGAATTTCTAACAGGGCATTTTTGAGAAGTTCGCGATATTCTGTTGATGGGTAATTTGAATTCATTGTCTTGACCTCCCCTGACTTGTGGCTAATTCTTGGGCGAGTAGTTTTGCCATTTCGACTTCTGAAAGTAAATCAAGATTGCTTTCAACTGACGGGGATATCTGTTGCTGTTCTTCGGTTTTTTTGAGTTTTTGCTGTTTTCCTGTTTTCAAAGTATTTAGATATTGGGCTAGGGATTGAATGGTTGGAAAATTCCAAGCAATTGTTGCTTCTAAGGGTTGAGATAGTTCTAATTTTTCTTCTAAATCTTGGGCTAATTCAACTGCGATGACTGAGTCCATACCATAGTCTGCAAAAGCATGAATCGGATTGATTTGATCAACAGGTATTTTTAACTTCTGACTCAGCCACTCTATTAACTCATTTTCTATTTTTTTAGGGGATTGAAACTGACTCAGATGAGGGAGAGAGTTCAGGCTTATTTCTTGATAGCTTTGAGGTGAAATAGGGTCTGGATTTTTTTCAACTCCTAAATCTGATTTTTGCAAAAAGGGATCAACGGTGGTGTCTTCTCCGGCTAATGTTTGTTCAATGTCTCCAATACTTTCAATATAACTAGAGATTAAATCTGTTGTTTGATCAACAGGTCTAACGACTGCATTGTTCGGAGTTTGAGAAAGAATATGAGTGAGTTTTTGTTCAAAGTTGAGTTGAATCCAATTGAGAGAACGCTGAATTTCTGGAGAGGTTGAATTTAACCCTCTTAAAGCTGCCCACAATATCCCCAAGGTTGCTAATTCTCCAACTTGAATAGAAACCCATTGGCGAATTTGTAGCGGTGAAAAATCGTCTGAAAAGCGATGAGTTTTGATTTGTTCTGCCCCTTCTATTAGTTTTTGATAAACTTCAGGCGCGTTTAAGGTTTGATGGATGAATTGTTCTAAGTCTTGATTCTGATGCAGCACTCGTGAACCTAAGTAGAAATTTAAGGTTTCTGTGGGGCCTTCAAAGATGCGTAAAACTCTGGCATCGCGTAAAATCTGAGGGGCAAAGTTGGTTTCAATATAGCCTCGTCCTCCTAATATTTGGACTAGATGATCTGCGGCTTTCCAGAAAAGTTCTGTAGCGGCTATCTTGCAAACGGTGTAGGCTTCAACGGGAACAAATTTTCCGCGATCTAACTGTTTAGCAATACAATAAACTAAGGTTTCAATCGCTGTAATTGCGGCTGTTAATTCATTTAAACGGCTTAAAATAATCGGGTTATGAATTAGATTTCCGGTTGAAATAACCCGTCGTTGACTATAGCGCAACATCAACTGGGCGCAACGTTTCATTCCGCCAAGACTTGCGGCTGCAATTGCCAAACGTCCGTACATCATGGCATCTTGGGCGACGTTAAACCCTTGACCTATTTCACCTAACAAATAATCTTGATTAACGAATACATGATTCAGATAAACCGTGTTTTGAATCATCCCCCGCATTCCCATCGTTAGGGCTTCGGGGCCTTGTCGCAGTCCAGATGTCCCCCGACGCAGGACAAAAGCACTGATTCCGCCTGCTTCTGGGTGTTGGACGAAGACGTTAATTGCACCCGCCCAGGCCGCAGAACCACTCCAAATTTTGCTCCCGTTGAGTAACCAACCGTTTGAATGGTTAATCGCTGTAGACTCGATAGCTTGGGGGTTTGACCCGGCTGTGGGTTCGGTGAGGGCGAAAGCCGCAAGTTCTCGACCCGTTGCTAATTGGGGGAGAAGTTCGGCTTTTAAACTGTTGTTGCCATATTTAAGAATCGGGCGAATTCCTAATATATTGTTGAGTCCAACAAACAGGGCTAAAGTGGTGTCAATTGCGCCGAGTTGTTCTAATATTCTTAAGGTGTCAACGTTGTTTAAACCTAAGCCGCCATATTCAGACGGAACCTGCATTCCTAATAGTCCTTTGTTGCCAAAATCTAACACAATATGAGGGGGAATACAGCGTCGTTCATCGATGAGGCGAGAGTTAATATTTTCACTGCCATAGTCCCGCAACCACTGAATCAAGTTATCGGTTTTTTCTTTAGAAAATTTGGGGTGATAAAACCGATAATCATTAATAGCGTTTAGACGATTTTCTAAATATTGCGTCCGACAAGCAGAACGTTGAATTTTGCCGCTAGTTGTTTTGGGAATTGCAGCGGGTTTCAGTAAAATAACTTCATAAACTTGGAGTTGATGCTTTTCGGAAACAGCGCGTCTAATGGTTTCGATAACTTGATTAATATTCAAGGTCTTTAAGGCTGTTCGTTCGACTTCTTGAACAATCACTAAACGTTCTGAGCCATCTTGTTCAACTCCAAACGCTGCACCACAGCCTAAACGCAAATCTGAACAGGTTTCTTGAACGGTTCTTTCGATATCTTGGGGATAATAATTGCAGCCTCGAATAATAATAACTTCTTTTAAGCGTCCGGTGACAAACAGTTCATTATTCCTAATAAATCCTAAATCTCCGGTTCTTAAAAACGGCCCTTCTCCCGTTAATAAATAGGCTTGAAAGGTTTGTTGAGTCAGTTCAGCTTTTTTCCAATAGCCTTGAGTCACACTCGCCCCTGACAGCCAGATTTCGCCAATTTCTCCTTCTGAACAAGCGGTTAAATGTTCGGGCTGAACAATGGCTATCTTTTCATTCGCTTGCACTTGACCACAACTGACTATGTTTTGATTTGTTGAATTTTTTGTGTCTAAAATAACCTGATTTTTAGTGAGGGCTGTGGGGTTTAAGGTTTCTACAATGACTGGGTTTGATTTCTTCCCGCCTGATACAAATAAGGTGGCTTCGGCTAAACCATAACAGGGATAAAAAGCCTCTGAACGAAAGCCACAACGTGCAAAGGTTTTGGCAAATTCTTCTAAGGTTTTAGCTTGAATGGGTTCCGCCCCCACAAAAGCCACATCCCAACTGCTGAGATCTACCGTTTTTAATTGTTCAGGTTTGATTTTTTGAAGACAAAGTTGATAGGCAAAATTCGGCGCGCCGCTTGTTGTTCCTTGATAACGAGAAATAGCCTGTAACCAACGAATGGGTTTTTGGAGAAAATGAACAGGCGACATTAAAATTACAGGAAAGCCACCATAAAAAGGCTGTAAAATTCCTCCAATTAATCCCATATCATGGTAAGGCGGCAACCAAATTACACATCGGCTATTGGGAGTATGTTCAAAGCAATTATGGATTATTTTTGAGTTGTGAAGTAAGTTTTTATGGGTAAGCATTACCCCTTTGGGGTTGCCCGTTGATCCCGATGTATATTGTAAAAAGGCAAGGGTTTCAGGAGTGATTTTTAGGTCTTCTGTTAAAGAAAAATTAGGCGTTAAATAGTCTGTGGCGATAATAGAGGTAGTCGCAAATTTTTGAATATTTTCTAATAATGTGCTGGTTGTTAAGATAACGCTGGCTTGAGCATCTGCAATAATGCTTTGTAGTCTTGACAGGTTAGAGTTTCGTCGGGGTGGATAAGCGGGAACTGCGACAACTCCGGCATAAAAACATCCGAATAAAGCGCTAATATACTCTAAACTGGGGGGATAGAGTAACAGGGCGCGTTCTCCCCTAAACTCTTGAAGTTGGTTGGCGATCGCTCTGGCTTGTTGGTCTAAAGCCGCGTAGCTAAGACGCACTTCTTCGGTTTCGCCATCGGTTAGAAAGATGTAACCCGTGCGATCGCCTTGAGTTTTAGCCCTGTACTTGAGCAGTTCAACTAGGGTTGTGACTTGCTCCTGGTTTATTGAGGTAGATTCTCGAAGCTCAATCATTTCTCTCTATATAATGTCACCCAACTTAGAACTTATTGAGAATTTATTTAAGTAAAGACTCAAACAAAGATGGAAGGTATCCAGGACTAGGCTCAGATCAGCCCGGTCAAGACTTTTTATATTATTGACATAAATTCTTATTATTTGCAAGTCTCAATCCAAAATATTTTGTTTTCTCTCGTTTTCTGAGAACGGTCATTTCTTGTTTTTTTGAACCGCAAAGCCCAGCAAACCAGTCTAGTTGGGTACGCCAGCAGGAAGACAAGAGACAACCGTTACGACAAACTTGTATCTAAGTTATTTGAAATTAAGTTTTAATAACGGTAAATGAAAGTGTATCATTTTCAGGTGGATTTTGAAAAGGCTTTTATGAAAAATCCCTGATTATTATCTGATAATCTATACTGGGTAAGGATTTGAGGCGTTCCTGGCTTCTCCTCCCTCTCACATCCGAGCCAGGGGGTTGAACCTCTCCCCTCACAGCAAAAGTCCTCCAAAGAGGACTAAGAATAGAATTTGAGTCAGTTTGAATGAATTAAGTATCGGGTTGGTTGAGTCGAGAATTTACTGTTTGTCAAAGAAGAAGAGAAAATGGGAGTTTCCGACAACTTCTCCAGAAATTTGACTCGGGGTTAATGTTCCCTTTAACAGTAGTTTATTCTGATGATAGCCGTTCAACTCCATCGTAACTTCATTCCCGGTTCTCGAAGCTTTTAATATTCCTTGCTGAAGAATTGTATCTTCATAACTATCACTTTGGGGATTATATTTAGCTCCATGATGTTTCCACGTTCCTTGATAGTTAGAACCCGACTTAGAAGAAACCGAAATTTCTAAGACTGTTGAAGTATCATCTCCTTTCGGATAGACTCTTCCTTCCCAGTTTCCTTTGAAGTTTGGTGAGACTCCAAAATTAGTATTATCCTGAATTTGTGACTGTCCTGAATTGCGCTGAATCGGTCGATTTTGTGCAGTCCTAGCGATTCCTGGAGTAAGATTAACACTTAACATTAATCCAAGAGACAGAGTATTAACGAAAGTGAAGATAACAAGAGATTTGCGTGAAAAAGCCATGATTGAATTCCTCTATTTTTGTTGTGTTTTTGTCTTTCTCTACTGTTTGAATAGGAGGAACCCAAAGCTTTTATGCAAGTTTACAGATGAAAACCCAAACCTGCTGTTACAACAAACTTTCCGGATTGTCTGCAAAAATAACCGTACTATAGTTGAATAAAGGATCGATCAAGTAGTCACTAATTCTTTGACTCGCTTCTACCTCTGCTAAGTCTCTAGGATCGATTGCATTTCGGGTTAAAAGTTGATAAGTAACAGAAACTAAACCCCCATTCGTGGGTTCTGGGGAGAGGAAACTATCATCAAAAACCGGAATACTAATGCTGGCGGTTGGTTCATTAATCGTAAAAGCAAATCCGGTAAAATCAAAATCTCCGGTTGGGAAACTCTCACCACCTGTATAAGTCAATCGAGTTAAATCAAACTTCGTTAAAGACTGAGGAAGGCTGCTATCTACAAACACTCTGAGTCCGTCTTCTGGGGGTGCTTGGTTGAGTGAAAATTCAAAATTTAAAACGGTTCCTTCTGTTTTAATCAGAGTATCTGGGTTGGTACTAAACCTCACCTGAATCAACTGTTCTTCGGGTTCGGGAATATTCGGTTGATTTCCGCTGTCCGGGCTATCTTGAGGCGGTTGATTGTTATTTTGATTGTTGGATTCAGGTTGATTATTATCTGTTTGATTATTATCCGTTTCAGGATCAGAACTGTCGTCATTTTCGACTTCTAGGGGTAGAAAATCGAGTTGATTCGCCTCCACATCAAGAACCGCGATAATTTCACCTGTTTCTGCTAATCGAATTTGAGTCAAACCATTTTCTTGAGTGGTTCGGAGTTGATTAAAAGTTAAATCTCCCACCAATTCAAAGCTATCAATTCCCACCTTAAATCCAACAATGGTATCAATTCCAGGGGCGGTTGAAAGCATAAAGCGATTTCGTCCTGAACCTCCAATCAAGGTATCATTTCCGGTATCTCCAGAAAGCAGGTTATCCCCTTCCCCTCCAATAATTAAATCATCGCCTTTTCCCCCATAAATGGTATCATTTCCCTCACCTCCGAGTAAGGTATCATTATCTTGATTTCCAAAGATTAAATCATCTCCCTTTCCTCCGAAAATAAAATCTCGACGCTGAGAATTTCCGCTAGAAGCATCGTCACCAAACAGAGTATCATTCCCCGAATCACCCAAAACAACATCATTTCCTGGCCCTCCAATAATTAGATCATCACCTTCACCTCCGAATAAATTATCATCCCCCTCTAAACCGAAAATCGTGTCATTTCCCGGCCCGCCAATAATGGCATCATTATCTTCTGTTCCAATCAGTTCACTTCCTTGTAAATCACCAAAAAATTCTGAAGTAATTTCTGTATTCAATTCAATAGTCGGAATGTCTATTTCAATCGGAATAATTGGATCAGGTTCCGGTTCCGGAGTCGGTTCAGGTTGAAGGAAAACGGATTCAGAAATTGGCTGTATTTGAGGAATAACAAACGGTGAAATTGCCAGTTCAAAACTATCTTGAGTTTCATTTCCTTGAGGATCACGGGCTATTACAGTAATATTAAATTCTCCCGGTTGTAAAGGAACTCCAAAGATTAACCCGGTGTCTGCATTGAATTGTAAGTTAGCAGGTAAACCTGTGACTGAATAGGTTAGTTGTTCTTCTTCGGGATCCCGAAAGTTTTGATTCAGATTCAGAGTAAACCCAATTCTTTGACTTGCTGTTTGATCAGGAATTGGTGTTGTTAAAACGGGGGATTGATTGGATGAGTCATCGTCTAAATCTTCATCGGTAACTTCCTCAGAATCACCGGGAATTTCCCCTAAATCTTCATCGGTAACTTCCCCAGAATCACCGGGAATTTCTCCTAAATCTTCATCGGTAACTTCCTCAGAATCATCAGGAATTTCTCCTAAATCTTCATCGGTCACTTCCTCAGAATCGCCGGGAATTTCTCCTAAATCTTCATCGGGTTCGTCATCATCGGTCACTTCCCCAGAAT
>JBJHBL010000098.1:0-16030 GCA_050485465.1 Limnoraphis sp.
CAAATCCTCTAGAGGAAAGCCATAGAGTATTTTTAAAAAATATAAAAAAAACAAATTATAGCTAGAGTATCATTCTTGAATATTTACCTAGAATTAGTACAGTTTTTTAGCCTTATTACTGAAAATTAGGGAGTCGAATTGACTCCCCAATTTTGTAAAATGAAACAGCCCTGCCCGGAACCCGCCACTCCCGCCGAACTGCGATCGCCACCTCAAAACCCTAAAACGCGCCCCATCCCCGACGGTGCGATCGCGAAGCGTCTGCGTAGGAGAATCGCCTTTCTCACCAACGAACCCCGCTTAAGCGCCGTTAAAAGGCTTTCCCCCCAATCAACCGAATTTGATATCTGCCATTGAAACCGGGTTAGAGGAGATTGAAGAAACCGGGTTTGGTTGCGTTGCAAAGACTTTAATAGAAACCCGGTTTATGAACCCTCGTCTGCGATTAATTGACTGAAAAATTAGGCGGTTACAGGCCGAGAAAATGCTGTTTTTCCGGCATATTTAGCTTTACTTCCGAGTTCTTCTTCGATGCGAAGCAGTTGGTTGTATTTAGCTAAACGTTCACCGCGACAAGGGGCACCTGTTTTAATTTGTCCGGCGGCGGTGGCAACGGCTAAATCTGCGATAAAATCATCGGGAGTTTCGCCAGAACGATGACTAATCATGTAGGTATATCCGGCGGCATGAGAATCTTTAATCGCCTGTAACGTTTCGGTGACAGAACCAATTTGATTGACTTTCACCAGGGTACTATTTCCCACACCATCGGCGATCGCTTTTTTGATAATAGCAGGGTTGGTAACAAAAGCATCATCCCCCACAAGCTGCACCCGATTTCCCAATTGTTGGGTCATTTGTTGCCAGCCTGACCAGTCTTGTTCACCCAAACCATCTTCAATGGAAATAATCGGAAATTGATTGATCCAACTTTCCCAAATTTCGATCATTTCGATAGAACTTTTCTTGCTATTATCCGATTTGTAGAACAGATAACTGCCATCTTCTCGATACAGTTCACTGGTAGCTGGATCAAGGGCGATCGCAATATCATCCCCTGCTTTATATCCAGCTTTTTCAATGCCTGCTAAAATCACTTCAATCGCTTCGACATTGGCTTTTAAATTAGGTGCAAAACCGCCTTCATCCCCAACATTGCTGTTGTAGCCTTTTTGTTTGAGAATCGATTTCAGGGCGTGAAATACCTCAGCCCCCATGCGTAATGCTTCCCGGAAAGTCGGCGCACCTACAGGCACGATCATAAACTCTTGGAAGTCTACGCTGTTATCACCATGAGCGCCCCCGTTAATAATATTGAAACAGGGAGCGGGTAATAAATGAGCATCGTCACCGCCTAAATATTGATAAAGCGGTATATTTTTAGCGATCGCAGCAGCCCGTGCAACGGCCATTGATACGCCTAAAATGGCATTAGCGCCCAATTTAGATTTATTGTCAGTGCCATCAAGTTCCAGCATTTTCTGGTCAATTGCAGCTTGATCGGCACCATCCATGCCTTTGAGGGTATCCGCGATGATGGTATTAACATTTTCAACAGCTTTGAGAACGCCTTTCCCGCCATAGCGACCTTTGTCATCATCTCGGAGTTCAATGGCTTCTCGAATACCTGTAGACGCCCCAGAAGGTACGCCCGCCCGTCCTTTGCTACCATCAGCGAGGGTAACATCGACTTCTACCGTGGGGTTTCCACGAGAGTCAAGAATTTCTCTAGCGTGAATGGTTTGAAGGGTTGTATCCATAATCTTTAATTTTTTCCTCTATGTAGAACAACTAAAAACTTCAATTTTTGAGTTCAGACGCTTTATTGTAGGGGTGAAAATCTGAACTATCCATTTTAGCAAGGCAATTTTAAGGTTTCCAACCCCAACACTAAAAATCAGTGACCAGCTTTTACAGTTTACAGTTTACAGTTTACAGTGACCAGTAAAGACAGTTTACAGTTTACAGTTATTAGTTATTAGTTATCAGTTATCACTGTTTACTGTTCACTAAGATTGCAAACTTTGCTCTATGCACGTTGGCGTAGCCTGCCGCAAAGCGGTTTACTTCGCTAAGAGCGCCCATTCCGCGCCCGCCGCAAGGAGCGCGCTGTTCACTGTTCACTGGTCACTGTCTTTACTGGTCACTGTCTTTACTGGTCACTGGTCACTGGTCACTGTTCACTGGTCACTGTCTTTACTGGTCACTAGAAGAAGGCAACAGGCAATAGGCAACAGGCAATAGGCAACAGGCAGTTTATCACTGTTTACTGGTCACTGTCTTTACTGGTCACTAGAAGAAGGCAACAGGCAGTTTATCACTGTTTACTGGTCACTGTCTTTACTGGTCACTGTCTTTACTGGTCACTGATAACTGTCTTTACTGGTCACTGGTCACTGTTCACTGTAAACTGTTAATAGGGCCATTTCCAGTTGTTGATTTCGTCCTTATCTTTACCATGTTCAATGGCATAGTTAAGGTTTTCGATAATGGCGTTTTTCATCCGTTCTTTCACATGAGCCGCAGCAGAACCGAGTTTGGGAACGCGATCAATCACGTCAATAACTAAACTAAAGCGGTCAATTTGGTTGCGGATCGCCAGTTCTAGGGGAGTATTGATGTTACCTTCTTCTTTGTAACCCCGAACATGAATTCGTTCTTGGTTAGTGCGGCGATAGGCTAATTTGTGAATTAACCAGGGGTAGCCGTGGAAGTTGAAGATCACGGGTTTATCGGGAGTAAACAGGGTATCAAAATCCCGGTTTGATAAGCCGTGAGGATGTTCAATGTCAGACTGAAGTTTAAACAGGTCAACTACATTGATAAACCGAACCCGTAGTTCTGGGAACTCTTTTCGCATAATAGCGGTTGCGGCTAAGGCTTCGCGGGTGGTGATATCTCCACAACTGGCCATAACAACATCAGGAATATCCGGTTCAACACCGCGATCATCGTTACTGGCCCAATCCCAGATGCCAATCCCTTTGGTGCAGTGTTTGACTGCTTCTTCCATGCTGAGGTATTGCAGGTGCTTCTGTTTGTCTGCCACGATCACGTTAACGTAGTCTTTGCTCTTTAAGCAATGATTGGCAACCGACAGTAAGCAGTTAACATCGGGTGGGAAATAGATCCGGGTAACTTCTGCACTCTTATTGGTCACCAGATCCACAAAACCGGGATCTTGGTGAGAGAAGCCGTTGTGATCTTGACGCCAAACCGTCGAAGATAACAGAATATTCCAGGAAGAAATGGGCGCTCGCCAGGGGACTTCTTTGGAAATATCCAACCATTTAGCGTGTTGGTTGAACATGGAGTCGATCACATGAGCAAAGGCTTCATAGGTGTGGAAGAAGCCATGACGTCCGGTGAGGATATAGCCTTCTAACCAACCGATGAGGGTATGTTCACTCAACATCTCCATAACGCGACCATCGGGAGAAAGTTCGCTGCCATCAAGGTCTTCTTCTTTGTAGTCGGCTAACCAGGTTTTTTTGGTGACTTCGTAGATGGCTTGTAAACGGTTGGAAGCGGTTTCATCGGGGCCGAATACGCGAAAATTGGTCATGTTATTTCGCATGACATCCCGCAGGAAATAACCCAAGTAGCGAGTATTTTCTTCTTCTGTGCGACCATGATCCCTTACTTCTACGGCGTATTCACGGAAATCGGGCATTTTGAGATCTTTCCGCAAAATACCGCCATTGGCGTGAGGGTTAGCACTAATTCGACGATGTCCAGTCGGTGAGAGTTCTTTGAGTTCGGGTTTGAATTTACCGTTTTCGTCAAAGAGTTCTTCGGGTTTGTAGCTGCGTAACCAATCTTCTAAAATTCTTAGATGATCGTGGTTTTTACCGACATCGGACATGGGAACTTGGTGCGCCCGCCAGAAGCCTTCGACTTTGTGACCATCAATTTCTTTGGGTGCTGTCCATCCTTTGGGGGTGCGGAGAATAATCATCGGCCAGCGTGGGCGTTTGGCTTCTCCGGTACGACGGGCTTCTTCTTGGATGACACGAATTTGGTTGACGCAATGTTCCATTGTCGCAGCCATTTTTTGATGGGTGATGCCGATATCATCTCCATCAACGTGTTCAACGACATAGGGCGTGTAGCCATAACCCACAAACAGGCTTTCGAGTTCTTCTGCAGAAATACGAGCCAAAATAGTGGGGTTGGCGATTTTGTATCCGTTTAGGTTGAGAATGGGGAGAACGGCGCCATCACGGATGGGGTTGAGGAATTTGTTAGAGTGCCAAGCGGTAGCCAGTGGCCCGGTTTCGGCTTCTCCGTCTCCGACAACGGCGGCGACAATTAAATCAGGATTATCAAAAGCTGCGCCAAAGGCGTGAGACAGGCTGTATCCTAATTCTCCCCCTTCGTGAATTGATCCCGGTGTTTCTGGGGTGCAGTGGCTTCCAATATGGCCGGGGAAAGAAAATTGTTTGAAGAATTTTTGTAGCCCTTCGTAGTCTTCGCTTTTATCGGGATAAACTTCTGAGTAGGTGCCTTCTAAGTAGGCGGGCGCTAATATTCCCGGTGCGCCATGACCGGGGCCTGCCATTAAGATCACATCAAGATCGTATTTTTTGATCAGTCGGTTGAGATGGATGTATACAAAGCTCAGAGCGGTACTTGCACCCCAGTGACCGAGTAAACGAGGCTTGGTATGTTCAGGTCTGAGAGGCTCTCTCAATAATGGATTATCCATTAAGTAAATCATGCCCAATGCTAAGTAATGACAAGCATTCCAGTAGGCTTGTGTCTTTCTCAACTCATCATCATTGAGCGGATTTGTAATTTCTGTGGGTATATTTGGTGCTGCTACCATGTGTCCTGATTCCTTGTTGATGTGTTATTTAGGGAGGAAATTTGGGCGTCATAGGATATCTTGACAAATTGCTATTCGGAAATGCTCTTTTGAGATATCCTACAGCACCAGCACTATAGACATTGAATCAATCAACTTTTTTGATTTTGGCAGATTGCCATCTATAGCTTAAATTAAAATGCAATTTGTAACCAATTGCAAGGTTTTTCTACTTTTCTTGTCTTTTAGCAATCAATTATAAAGTTTTAACCGAAATTTAAGATAATCTTAAAATTTGAGCAGAGAGATGTTGTTATATTGGAGGGCGACCGCCTGGGCAGCCGGGGTCTAGAACCATTTCAGCAAAAGCTGCATTTTTATGATTTAAAAACTGTATTTTTTGCAACATCAAAAAACGGTGGATTCTGAGTCGGGCTAACAGTGAACAATGGGACTCAGCGCGAATAACAGAGGGAGACATTATGGCTTGGTGGTTGGCTGAAACTTTACTTTTTCAGTCGGTAAGTGTAAAAGCTGTTATAGTGTTAGGCGCGAACATTCTGATCACGAAATGTAAGAAAGATAGAGTTTAAACTTTAATGGACAGGGTTGAAGATGACTAAAGCAGAACAAATCTAATAAAATTACCAAATAGTCGAGGGGCTGTTCGTGATACACTTTCGGCAACAAATGGATGGCTACAGCCGGGGGTGATTTGTTGTTAATTTAGATGACATTTATACAATTTACAATTCAACAGAACGATGAAAATACTTGTACTTAATGCAGGTTCGAGTTCTCAAAAAAGTTCTTTGTATCATGTGGAGGGAAATGCACTTCCTCAGCAATGTCCCGAACCGATTTGGGAAGCGAATATTGATTGGACTGCATCCAGTGAATTGGCTTTGATGAAAGTTAAAGCCAATGGGATTAAACAAGAACAAAAGTTAGATCCACAAAAACGGGTTGAAGGCATTTCTAAAATGTTGGATACTCTGACTCAAGGAGAAACTCAAGTTCTCAATCAATTATCTGATATTAATATAGTCGGTCATCGGGTGGTACATGGGGGTTCAGACTATTCAGAAGCGACTCGTATTAGTTCAGAAGTGAAACAGGTGATTCACGATTTAATTACTCTCGCTCCCAGCCATAATCCCGCTCATTTAGAAGGAATAGAAACGATTGAAAAAATCTTACCTGATGTGCCACAAGTAGCAGTCTTTGATACGGCCTTTCATAGTAAAATGCCCCTTTACTCAGCCGTTTATCCGATTCCCTATCAATGGTTTGAAAAAGGCATTCGGCGCTATGGATTTCATGGAACCAGTCACAAATATTGCGCCCAACGTGCTGCCCAATTATTAGGAAAACCCCTAGAATCGTTACAGTTAATTACTTGTCATTTAGGCAATGGTTGTTCATTAGCTGCAATTCGAGATGGAATTAGTGTTGATACGACAATGGGATTTACTCCTTTAGAAGGGTTAATGATGGGAACTCGTAGCGGTTCTATTGATCCGGCAATTTTAATTTATCTGATGCGAAATCATGGTTTTGATGCCAATCAATTAAATACTTTATTAAACAAAGAATCAGGCTTAAAAGGAATTACAGAAAATTCGGGTGATATGCGTTATGTATTAGAACAGATGAAACAAGGAGATGAACGAGCAAAACTCGCATTTGAAATGTTTATTCATCGCCTCAAAACTTCTATCGGTTCGATGTTAGGAAATCTCTCCCGTTTAGATGGGTTAGTATTTTCAGCAGGAATTGGCGAACATTCCGCCCCGGTGCGAGAAGCGGCTTGTGCAGGCTTTGAATTTTTAGGATTTAAAATTAATCTCGAAAAAGATGCAAAATCTCCGATGGATACGGATATTGCGACAGAAGATTCCTCGGTTAGGGTGTTGATTATTCATACGGAAGAAGATTGGGCGATCGCATCGGAATGTTGGCAGATTTTACAGTCAAATTAACACCCGATTTCTCAAGAAATTTTGAACCTTACTCCTCAAAAAGACCTGGTTTCTCAGAGAAACTGGGTTTTTAATCTCTTATTTTGGGGGAAATGTGCATATTTTTGTGAAATCTAACGTAGTTCAAGACATTAACCTGCTAACCTGGAAATAGCTGATTTGGGTAGAGGTTAGCTGTCAAGTCCCTCAAATGACAGAAACCCTCTAAGTCGCCTTTTAAGTTTACGGGTGACTGTTAAAAACTTTAGAGTGAATATCTGAAAACGTGAATCAATCTGTTGTCATTAACTTTAGTGAAGGAAGCTGTCAACGGGGTTTTCCAAGTGTAGTCGCTCAATTGTGGGAAAATAATTGCAGTCTCAAAACACAATGGACAGGAAGTTTACCTCCGGCTTTAGAACTTTTAGAACTTTATCAAAAATGGCGATTACTTTACCCCATGATGTACAATTCCTGTGGGTGGAGACAGTCAGACATTGAGTTTGAAGAGGAGGAAATCACACAAGTTTCCTTAGCCGAATTTAAGACCGTTTGTCAGCAATTACGCACAGGTTTAAATCAGTGGTTGAACTCGGGATCTTTTGGACGTATTGAACGTCAGATGCGAACCTATTTGACTCCCGATCAAGAAATTCGGATGATTATTCAAACAGAAGATTCCCAACTCCGACGCTTACCCTGGCATTTATGGAACTTTTTTTTAGATTATCCTGATGCCGAGTTAGCGTTAAGTATTCAACAATTTCAACCCCCTGCTTCTAAGCCTCGTTCTCGCAAAAATAAAGTGAGACTTTTGGCAATTTTAGGAAACAGTCAAGGAATTGATGTACAAACAGATCGCCAACTTCTAACAGAACTTCCCAAGACAGAAACGGTTTTTTTAGTTGAACCTCAACGTCAAGAATTAGATCGGTGGCTGTGGGATGAACAAGGATGGGATATTCTCTTTTTTGCAGGACATAGTTCTTCTCTGGCTGAAGATCAAACGGGAAAACTCGAAATTAATCCCCAAGAATCGATTTCAATTGAACAACTGAAAAATTCCCTTAAAGCTGCTATTAGACAAGGATTACAACTCGCCATTTTTAACTCTTGTGATGGATTAGGATTAGCCCGTGAACTTGCTGATTTACAAATTCCCCAGTTAATTGTCATGCGAGAATCGGTGCCTGATGGTGTAGCTCAAGCCTTTTTAACTCATTTTATTCCAACTTTTGCAAAAGGTCAATCTTTTTATTTGGCGGTACGAGAAGCTCGAGAAAAGTTAGAAGCTTTAGAAACAAAATTTCCTTGTGCTTGTTGGTTGCCTGTAATTTGTCAAAATCCGTCAACGATTGCTCCCAGTTGGCAACAGTTAAGAGATGGAATTAAACCCGAAAAAATAGCTCCAGAATTTAACATTTCTCAACCTATTTTATTAACAGGGATCAGTTTTACCGTTAGTTTTCTGGTCATTTTAATCCGTTTTTTAGGTATTTTGCAACTCGTTGAACTCAACGCTTTTGATCTCCTGATGCGATCGCGTCCTGATGAGGGAATGGATTCTCGCCTCTTATTAATTACCATTACCGGGGCAGATGTACAAGCCCAACCGCCAGAAAGACGCAAAGCCACCTCTCTTTCTAATCAAGCTTTAGAACAGTTAATTGAGAAATTAATCGCTTATCAACCCCGTGCCATTGGGTTAGATATTTATCGCGTCATGCCGACTGAATCTGAATATCAAACACTGATTCATTCTTGGCAAGAATTAGATCAATTAATTGGGGTGTGTCAAGTGGGAGAAAATCAAAAAGACCCCGGAATTGCCCCCCCTGAAGAAATCCCCCCAGAAAACTTACGAGAACGAGTAGGATTTAGTAATACAACGGTTGATCCTGATAATATTATTCGCCGCCAACTGATTGGTCAAGCTTCGCCTCAATATTCACTCTGTCAAGTTGATACATCTTTAAATTTTCGGTTAGCGTTGCGTTATTTAGCCGATGAAGGAATCAGGGATGAAATTACCCCTTCGGGAAATGTCAAAATTGGAGAAACGATTTTTAAACCTGTCGAAAAAAATACGGGTGGATATCGTTCAATTGATGCGAGAGGATATCAATTTATAGTTAATTATCGTGCAGGTAAGCAGATTGCACCCCAATATACTTTAGCAGAGGTATTAGTTGAAAATCGGCTAACACCGGAATTAGTCAAAGACCGCATTGTTTTGATTGGAACAATAGATAAAACCTTTAAAGATTTTCATCGTACTCCTTTTAGTCAAGGAAATGTTCCTGATATTCCGGGGGTCGTGATACAAGCGCATATGGTGAGTCAAATTATTAGTGCAGTTCAAGATCAACGCCCTTTAATTTGGTGGTGGTCTGAATGGATAGAATGGCTTTGGATTGCAGCTTGGTCAGGTTTGGGGGCGATCGCAATTTTGAAGTTCAAATCCCCTCAGAAATTGACAGTCGTCATCACTGGAAGTTTGATTTTTCTCTATAGTGTTTGCTACCTGATACTCTGGATTTCTGGGGGTTGGATACCTTTAATTCCGCCTGCAATTGCCTTGATTTTTACAGTAGCCCTGATTAGATTAACTCGCCGACAATTTAAATCTTAAATTAATCGATAATCCAAAAGCCTTGTTTCCGCCAATGTTGTTCTTGTAAAGCTTGATAGAGGTCGTGGGGCTGAAGCCAGCCTTTATTGATCAGCAATTCACCCAGTTTCTTGGAATACAAACATTGGAGGTTCAGGGCTTGTTCAAGCTGATCCAAGGAAATGAGCTTTTTCTTTAACAAAATTTCACCCAGTTTCATCATCTTGTTGTCAAATTCTCCTATTTCGTTAATACAATAGAATTTATGAGTTTAAGCCAAGTTAGTTACAAAAATTAAACTTTTTAGGTAAGTATAAACACTACCCAGTCAAGAGGCAGGGCTGTTTCGCTCGTCGGTTGTGCATTCACCCCTGAGAGACGTTGAACCCTGTTCAGAAGGCCTAGAGTAGAAGATCTCGCTGAGGTTGTTTAAACAAACTGCATAAATTCAAAATCCCCAACCTATTGAATATTTAGAAGGGTCACGCCAGTTCAATCCATGTTTAAATAAAAATTGATGGCTTGAGACAAGCGCGACCGACATAACGTTTTATTGAGACAGCCCTGATTGAGTATCTTTTTATAGAAAAAGTCTCCAAGGCCTAGAAAACTGTTCAAACTCAAGCTTTCGTAATCAGACCAGAAGACTTTGATCTAGAGTCAAACCATGAATATTCTAAACGTCCAGCATCGACATCTTATATCTGCCTTTCTCTGTGTTGGGATGTTGATCAGTTCCACAAGTCCAACCCTTGCCAATTCGTCTTCAGGTGAAAAGGCGAAATCAATGACGACGAGTAATTCGACCACCAGTTATACAGACCGAGGTCAACCGAAAGTTCAAACCGGACAAGCCAGCCGAGGAAGTTGTAGTTCTGGAATTAAAGCAGAAGAATTACTAGCTTATATTCCTCTAGAAACAGCCGAAAGATATCCAACATTTCAATTTCAGGTTCCTTTTGAACCGAATAGCTTTCACTCGATAGAATTTGTCTTGATGGAAGAAAATGTAGACAATAATGGTGAGAATCAACTGATGTATGAAACTCAGCTTAATGTTAGTGAATTTTCCCCAGAAGTCCAGATTAATTTACCTCAAACCTCTACAGCATTAGAAGTGAATCAAAGCTATAAATGGAGATTAATTGTTTTCTGTAGTGATCCGAGCGATTTGGCAAATCTTCAGGATTCTGTATATGTCGAGGGTTCAATCAAACGAGTTCAGTTAGGAACAGAATCAGTTCAAGCACAGTAGAATTTCGAGTTAAAATAGATGAGTTTAAAAAGGCGCGTTGGCGTCTTATTTTATGAGTTGATTCTAAAATCGATAATCAATGCTAAAATAAAGCCCATCATCTTGAATATTATCGCCTCGATCTCGAAAATTAACGAGGGGTAAACCATAATCAAGTCTAAAACTCATGCCATTTAATCCTAAAAAGGGATCCCAAATTAACCCTACGCCAGTACCAACTAAAAAAGTTTGACGGGGTAGTTTATTGGGGTTGTTTTCTCGGTTCCAAACAGAACCCATTTCAACAAACGGTAAAATTTGCAAGATTGGATCACCCGCAGAATTTCGTCTCAATGTAATTCGATCTTCGAGAGAAAAACGAAATCCATTGTCACCTGTTCGCAGGTTTTGTCGATAGCCTCGAACGGATTTTCCTCCCCCAATGACAAACTGTTCTGCGGGAAGTAAACTGTCAGCACTAAGCTGAAGATCACCTCGAATAATGATTAAGTGATTTCGATTAATGAGTTGAACCCGTTGAACTTGTCCTAACCAACTGAAAAACCGACTATCTGGGATAGGAGAGTGATTAACTGTTGCATTAAAAACATCAATCCCCAAATTAAATTGCGATCGCATTGACCATGATCCTTGTGCATCCCGTTTGAGATAATCTTGACCGAATTTAATCACGCGAGTTCGACTATTTCCATCTTCATCAACCCCAATCACAAAAGGTCGTGGAATATCTTCAAAGATAAACGTTTGACCATTTTGAATCGCAAAACTCAAGGATAATGCCAATTCTTCTCGGGGGTTCCGAATGATCGGTTGACGATAGGCTAATTCATAACGGGCTTGAGTTCCGCGAATATTTAACACATCAAATGGTTCTTGGGTGACTCGATTTCGATTTGGAGAAACCCGGAGTAAAATTGTACCCTCTTTGGCATTAATCGGGACTCGATAAGCAAAATCATAGACATCTGTTCCTCCTGTCGTTGAGCGAGAATAAGACCCCGCAATTTCATCGCCAATTCCGGTAATATTCCGAAATCCCAAACTAATTCCAGTTCGTTCACCGCCCACACTCGGAGGCGAATAATTATCAAAATTAACAGCACCAAACCAGGGTCGAGATTCTTCAACTCTGACGATTAAAATACTTTCCCCCACCGCTCCACCGGGACGTAAACTCGCTTCAACATTATTAAATAAGGGATTAATTCTTAAAAGTCGGAGTTGATCTTCTAATTTCTGTACATTTAAAGGAACATCAGCCCCCAATTGAATTCGACTGCGAATATAACTTGTATTTAACCGTCTTGTCCCTTCTATTTCAATACTAGATAACCGACCTTCTGTAATCCGAATTTCAAGGAATCCATCTTCAATCCTTTGAGAAACAGGTCTAGCAACTGAAGTAATATAACCTTGATTAATATAAAGCTGGGTAATTTGATCGGCAACTTGTCGTAATTCTTCTAAGGTTAATTCTCGACCTTCAAAGGGTTCAGTAATCGGATTAAAGTCTTCAGTATTAAAAACGGTACTTCCTGTTACCTGAATTTGACGAACAAAAATTTTGACGGGTTCAGCTTCGGGTGAGACTGGCGTCGGTTCTGAAGGAGAATAATTTTGAACAAAAAGGTCAAATTTAGATCGAGAGGGTTTTTCGTCTGTTTCCCGAGATGTAGATCTCTCACCCGATAATGTTGTAAATTGTTGAAGTTTGGACTCAAAAAGCGTAGAGTAATTGAATGTGTCAACCAATGACAAGCTGCCCAAAAGAGCAAATTCTAAAATCGATGTAAAGATCAGCATCTTGAGCGCAAGTTAAAGTCTATAATAAAGAAGTTATAGCCCGGACTGAACAATCTTTCCTGCAAAAAATAGGTGAGATTTTAATAAAAATATATAAAAAAGTACCAAAAGTTAGATTAACTTGGTACTAATGTGTTATGCTAAACAGAATATCATCTAATCTACTGAATGGATTAGATTAAACAGGTTTTTTTATTTAACTCGACTTTGGTCTTTTGGAGACAACTATCTAATTTAAGAATGTTCGATCTGTTCCGCACTACGTTCTAACATAGCTTGATGAAGATGTTGCTCATGTAAACGTTCTTGGGCGGCTAACTCCCGGGCTTGTTCGTGAGTTTCTCCTTCAACATGGTGATCCACTTCTTCATGGGCGCGACTTTCCATCGACTCATGCAGGTGTTCTTGGTGTAAACGTTCTTTAGCCATAGACTCTCTGGCTTGCTCTTGTAGGCTCATGGTTCAATTCTCCAGTGTAGAAATGTGTAACGTCTATTAATACTGTGGCATGAGGAGATGCCAAATGTAGCAAAGTTAACAGAAAAAAATATTAGTAGCCAAAAGTTTGAGTTTGTGCTAAGGATCGAAGCTCGATCAAAATTGTGTCAGCATCTCCTGGACAGGATAAGTCTTGTTACTGAATGGTTTTCCCGAAGCCGTCAAAAATGCGGCCTATTCTTCGCAAAAAAACTGACAACAAACAACAGACAAACTAAGATTGAATCAATGATGTCTAAACACTGAAGACGGATGATACCTGTTATTCTTGCTGGTGGAAAAGGTGAACGCTTTTGGCCCTTGAGTCGTACCCATCGACCCAAACAGTTTTTAAGCTTAGATGGAAGTGGTCAAAGTCTATTACAAGCCACAGCCTATCGATTGCTTTCCCTTGCAGAAAATTGGGATGGACTCTGGGTGGTGACTTCGACCATGTTAGCCAATGGTGTTCATCAACAGCTTCCCTCACTCCCTCAAAACAATATTTTAGCTGAACCGGAAGGACGAGATACCGCCCCGGCGATTGCTTGGACAACGATTGAAATAGCCCGTCGTCATGGAGAAGATGCTGTTATTGGATTTTTTCCGGCAGATCATTGGATTGGTGAACCCGAGATTTTTGAGAAGACATTAAAAGCGGCAAAACAGTTAGCTTTTACTCAAGATGTGATTGTCACTTTGGGGGTCAAACCCAGTTATCCAGCAACGGGTTATGGATATATTGAACAAGGAGAAAAGTTAGGGGTATTTGATGATTGTCCAGCTTATAAAGTTGTACGATTTACAGAAAAACCCGATCAACAAACGGCTGAAAAGTTTCTAGCAACGGGTCAATTTAGTTGGAATGGCGGGATTTTTGTTTTTCGGGCGGGAGTGATGTTAAAGGAATTACGAACCTATGTTCCTGATTTAGTCACCGCATTAGAAGAAAAAGGAGCAGAAGCTTATTCAGCTTTAGCCAAAATTAGTATTGATTATGCGTTAATGGAAAAGACACAAAAAACCTGTGTACTTCCTGTAGAATTTGCTTGGGATGATCTGGGTGATTGGAATGCGTTAGAACGGTTACACGAGAGTAAAGATTCTAATATTGAATTAGCCCATCATGTGGGATTAGATACTAAAGATTCGATTTTATTTAGTCAGGACAAGGGAGACATTATTGTAACTTTGGGGGTTGAAGATTTGTTAGTCGTGCGGGAAGGAAAAGTAACGTTAATTGCCAAAAAAGAACGCACCCAGGAAATTAAACAACTGTTGAAAAAGTTGGCTGAAGATCCTAACTTGCAAGACCTGTTATAGTGCTTCGCGCAAGGCAACAGACAGTTATCAGTGAACAGTGAACAGTGACCAGTTATCAGTTATTAGTTATCAGGTTACAGTTATCAGGGGTTAGGGATTAGGGGTTAGGGAATGGGAGTTAGGACAACTGATCACTGATAACTGTCTTCACTGTAAACTGTAAACTGTAAAAGCTGGTCACTGGTCACTGATAACTGTCCCCTTTAATTTGATTTTCATTCAAATCATCAGTCAGACGATGGGTGGACTATAACAAAATTTTTTCAACTAACCAATTAATGAAACTCCGAGTATAGGGTTGGCAAATTTGAGTCACCGCTTCTTCGGAGTAAACACAGTTGTACAAACTAATAATATTACCATAAACGGCATTAGAAGAAAAGAGAGAATCAGGATCTAGGGCTTGAGATTGTAAATCAAAAACTTTGACGTTTGCATCTGAAGCGTAATCAATCATAATACTAAAACCATAACCACATTTTTTTAAGGTATGTACACAACTCATTGTTGCGTCTAAAAAATTAGGCGACCATCCTTTTTTACCACTTAACCGACTCTCTCCTCCGCCATATTCAAACATCACCAGTTTCGGAAGTAAAGGTTCGGGTAAGTTAACAAACTGTTGAATAATAATTGATTCCCAGCCTTCCACATCGAGTTTAAAACAGGTTATTTTTTCTGCATGAATTGTTTTCAAGAGTGTTAATAAATCTAGAGTAGGAACCTCTCGCCCGTTTTGAGAAGACCCAAACCAACTGGGAGAAAGAGAATTAAAATTTGAATTAATCAGTTTCGCAAATTGACCCATATAGAGAGTTTGAGTGCCGTTTTGATCAGATAAACAACTCTCGATCAAGGTGATATTATACTGTTTACACAGTTTATATAGTTTGGCAACAGGTACGGGTTCAACTGCAACCGTTGGATAGTTTAAACGCGCAAACAACTCGCAGTAAAAAGCAAAGGTTCCGACTCCGATATCCAAACAAAACCCTTCTCGCTGGGGGTCTATTTCGGGTAAAATTTTATTCAGTAAAGCCTGACAGCAGGATTCAACACGCATTAAATTGATTCAAGAATTGATAGATTGAGTTTAACAGATTTTGGTCAAAAATCTCCAATTCACACAAATCTTGAATATTTTTGATCGGTTAATCGCTTCCGTTATCGTGTTTTTCCGGGTGAGGATGTTAATAGGATTCTGATGTGAGAGTATGAGGAAATAAAGTCGTTTTTTCAGGAAAATAACCGTCATCTGCATTAACATTTAAGGTAGTCCAGTCTAAGTTATCCTGAAAGGGTTGTTGGATCAATTCAGCTTGAAACTCACCGACTTTAATTTCTTCGCCTTGGCTAATTTGTATAGCTTTAAGTTTGAGAATAGAACCTCGACGAACCCCAATTAAATTAATTCCTTTCCACACATCTCCTGTCTTGATATTATAAGTATCAACAAAACCTCGAACCTCTCCTTGCTTTGACTCCAAACAAACATCAATATAGGGAGGTTGTATGGTTGTATCTCCTTCATTAGTCCAACACTGAGAAATCAGTTGATCGAGTTTTTCATTCTCTTGTTGCTGGTTGTTTCTTAAATGATTAATCGCCGTCAAAACTTGACTCGCAGAATCAGTAAAAGCCGCTAAACCCGTGACTCCCATCGAAATTAAAATCATCACCACAATTAACGGATGATTTTTTAATTTTGCAGTTATTGTTTCTAGTAAATTTTTGTCTTCACTCATTTTATACTCCGGTTTTAAAACAAAAAATTATCGGGGTATCTTCGGGTT
>JBJHBL010000099.1:0-15409 GCA_050485465.1 Limnoraphis sp.
GCATATCGATTTCATCGTTAATAGAAGCGGTTTTTTCAATGTAGGTATCGGTAACAGGAATATAGGCTTCGGGTTGATAATAGTCGTAATAACTGATAAAATATTCGACAGCGTTATGGGGAAAAAATTCTCGTAATTCATTGCAGAGTTGAGCGGCGAGGGTTTTGTTATGGGCGAGGACAAGGGCGGGCCTACCGATTTTCTCAATGACGCTGGCGATGGTAAAGGTTTTTCCGGTACCTGTTGCCCCCAATAATGTGGTAAATTGGTGATTGTGTTGAAGACTTTGAATAAGTTTCGCGATCGCTTGCGGTTGATCGCCCTGGGGTTGAAAGGGTGAGTGTAGATGGAATTGCGCCATTTTCCGAGAGCCTGGGATTTTACGCTTGATGGTAGCATTTTTGATGAAGATTGGCAGAGTGTCACTGTGTTGTTTGTTTTTACTTATGGTTACAATTTGTTATTTTTCTTAGTTTGCTATTTACTTAAATCCCCTAATCTTTTATAATTTGTTTAGTATTCATCAAAAAATAAAGCTTAACCTTTCCCACAAGGTCAGGGTAAGTTTGAAACATGAGGTGAAATCTAAAGTTTAGTCTACACAGGTCAAGAAATTATTCAGGTGTCAGACTAACTCGTTTAAGAAATAAAGGTATTCAAACATGGCTGTTAGCTCTTCTACAACAAAAAGGAGGACTGGGCGAACCCGTCAAACTACAGGAAAGCCTATAGATCAGGATGAGAAAGACACCGTCAATGTAGAAACCCCCCAAAATAGTACCGAGAATAGTCAAGAACAAGATATGAGTAAGGATTTAGAAGTGGACACCAAATCGACCAAAGCAGAATCATCGGAAAATTCTTCCCCGACTCAAATTCAAGTCGCTCACTCAGCGATGATCATGCCGAATCGTCCGATTGAGGAGAGTCATCTACAAGTGGTCGGGACAATTATGGGAAACCGTCCGATTTTCAAAACGGAGAGTGTTTCAGGGATAAGCTTTGTCCATTCGGAAGATTCCGTCGGTGCAATGGCTAATCGTCCGGTTGCAACGACTCAACTGCAAATTACATCGATGATGGTCAACCGTCCCATTGCTTCCAACGAAGTGGATGATCCCTATGCGTTAATGGGATATCTCGACTAAAACTGAAAAGCGATCGCCAGTATCGTTTATCTGAATCGTCGTGATGAGTCAAAGAAGGATCAAGATCTATTCTTCGCGCCTCAGAACGACGAATTTTTAATATTATAGTTGATTGTTCCTCACTCCTGAGAACGGATATTTATCAGTATTTGGCTAGAAACTCTGTATTGTCTCGGATACAACAAATCGTTAAAATCTGGAGACAGTTTGAGGGAGTGAGGTTAAAATTTAAAAGTTAGGCTTGGGAAAAATTACGGATGCTTTGCAGAAATCCGTAGCCCAAAATAACACAATCAACTAAGCTGGGGGATAAGATGAGAAAGAAAATATTGGTTATTGAAGATGATCAAGCGATTAGAATAAGTATTTCAGAACTCTTGACGATTGAACAATTTGAAGCCATAGAAGCCGAAGATGGCTATCAAGGATTACAGCTAGCTCAAGAGGTTAAGCCCGATCTAATTATCTGTGATATTCTGATGCCAGATATCGATGGTTATACCGTTTTATATCAGTTACAACAAGATTCAGCCACCGCCAAGATTCCTTTTATTTTTCTCACCGCTAAAACCGAACGTCAAGATCAACGTATCGGTATGGAATTAGGGGCGGATGATTATATTACAAAACCCTTTACCACAACCGAACTGTTAGAAGCCCTGAGAACTCGACTGAAAAAGCAGGAACAGTATTTGTCACAATATAATCAAGAACTTGCCTACTCAGAAGAACTCACTCAAAAAATTCAAGTTTTAGAGGAGATGACCCACTCAAAAGAAGAACTCCTGACTCAACTTTCAGAAGATTTACGCGCCCCTCTTTCTACGATTCAAATGGCAGTTGAATTGTTGAAAATGACACCCACTTCTCAACTAAATCCTCAAGAAATTCAAGACAAACAAGAACGTTATCTGAAGATTCTCCAAGAAGAATGTAATCGAGAACTGGAAATTTTGAAACAAATTTCTAATGCCAAACCGACAGAAAATATCGCTCAAACTCAACCCGTTCGTTGGGGTTAACAGAGGATAGGGAGATGGAGAAACTTGATCACTTTCACATTCTCCCCATTTCCCCTAAAACCCTAGTTAGGGCAGTTCTAACGATTCAAGGTTGACCAAACTTCCAGCTTTGTTTCGACCCGACGAATCACCTCATTTGTAAAGTCACTCATCATTATCTGACCCCCTAAATCAGGAGTGGCTTTACCCTCCTGTAGCGTTTCAAATACGCTCTCATAGATAGCCCGGGAAGCCTGTTCCGCCTGGGGAGTTCCCACATAAACCAACAACGCCGCCCCCGCCAAAATCATCGCCATCGGATTAGCAATATTTTTCCCCAATAAAGCCGGTGCCGTACCATGTGGGGCTTCTGCCATCACCGTTGTGACTCGAGTTGCTGTTTGATCAAACCCCAACACTAAACTTTCTGAACCTGCAATACTGCCATACATTTGTAGCACCATATCTGAAAGCAAGTCCCCATCCCGGTTTAACGCAGGAATGACCAACGCCTCGCCACTGGTTTGTAAGAGTAGGGCAAAAGTCGCATCAATTAACAACGGTTGATAAGCAACATCGGGATAGCGTTGGGCGGCAGCATCTAACTCCTCCTTAAACATTCCTTCGTATAATGGACTGACGGTAAATTTAGGGCCACCAAACACCTTCGCTCTGACACGACGGGCGTATTGAAAGGTAAATTCAGCCACTGCCCGACAGGTGAGGCGAGAAATTTTTGATGTTCTAAAGGCGATTTCATCTCCATTGTCTTGAGACTCTCGCCACTCTTTAGCCCCGTAAGCATCATCAACCGCCATACGAACAATCGCAATGGGTGCATAGACTCCGCCAATGGGGCGAATACTGGGAATCCGTCGCCCAATGCGTAAAATGACTTTTGCTTGCAACGCTGAACGTAAAATAGCATTAGGACTCCCCACATCACCGGAGATTTCAGGGGTAATTGTAGCGGCTTTCAGGGCGAGTCTACTTTCACAAGTGGCTTGGGCGGCTTCATGCACAACTTGATTCTTTGTCGCTCGGCGATTTTCTAAGCTGAGATCAAAATCAATGAAGTTTAACGGTTGGCGAATCACTGAGGGGTTGAGAACACGCAAAGCTTCCGCGAGTAACTCTTCTCCGGTTTGATCACCGTGCATGACTACGAGGTTAGGAATAGGTTCGCTCATCACCACAAAGATTGACTGAGAATGGTACTTACCATATCACTAAGTCTTAAGAATTTCTAGTCGGCAGATGTTGGAATCTATCGAAAAATCAGATAGTTTTGCAGAGGGAGATTGCTTATTCATCAGAGCGAACTAACACACAATCCCCTTCATTTTGTGCTTGTTTGAGTGCTTTATCGGCCAGTTCAATTAAGGTTTGAGCTTCTCGCATGGGAGTGGGTAAAGTACAGGCAACACCCAGACTCATGGTAACATAATAATTGCGGGGAGAATCTTGATGAGGAATTTGTAATAATTTCACGCGAGTCCGAATCGCTTCTGCCACTTTTACGGAACCTTCGAGATGGGTGTGGGGTAAAAGAATGGCAAATTTTTGATGACTATAACGAGCCACTAAATCCGCAGGTCGTTTAGCTGTTTCGAGTAATACTGCCGCGATGAGTTGTAAGCAGGAACTCCCCGCATCACTTCCATACATTTGATTATAATGTTCAAAACCATCTACTTGACACAGAATTAGGGAGAGCGAAACCGATTCTCGTTGTAATCGTTTCCATTCTATTTCTAGAACTTGGTGAAAGTAGCGATAATTTGCAATTCGAGTTAAATCATCTTGGATTTTTTGTTGTTTTAACTGCTCTTTTAGGGCTTGTAATTGGGTGGATACTTGAGCTTGTTGAATCGCGATCGCGACTTGGATGACAACTTGGCTCAAAAAATCAAGTTCAAAAGGTTGCCAGTCCCGAGGATGGGATTGATGGACTATTAGTAGTCCCCAAAGTTGACGGTCTGAAGGTTTTTCTAGTGGATAATTGTGAACTAAAATCGGGACGATTAATTCCGATTGTATACCTAACTGAAACTGTTGAGTTTTAATAGACGCATCGAGTTCTGAAAAATTACAAATCTTTCCGTCTTCTAACTGTTTTAAAATAATCGGAGAGTTCCAGGAACTATATAAAATATTGTTAAGACTCAAAGTTTGATGCTCAGATAAGGATTCACACAGGAGTGTATCCAGTTTTGCTGAGGGTTTTTGATAAATTAAAATGCGATCAGCTTTAATGATTTTTCGGATATCTGTTGTAATGGTATCCAGAATGATTTTGAGATTTTTTCCTCGATAAATAGCATGAGAGATTTTGCTCATCACATACTCATATTCTTGAAGCTGATAACATTGGGTTTCCCATGATTGTTGTTGGTTCATACATTAGATGCAGTTCTATAATATTTAAGATCAACTTTTTCAAATCTTTTGTCCTGTGACTTTTAACCTATCCATTGGATGATCCTCTGTTCTAGTTTAACCTGATTTAGAGAATTCAGAGTTTAAATTAAGATTCTAATTTGCGACTGCAAAAACGCTATTGCGTCCATTTGTTTTGGCTTGATAGAGAGCTTGATCGACTCGACAAATTAAGGTATTGGGTCTGAAAGGAGATTCTGGGATGATACTGGCGACTCCCAGGCTAATCGTGACATAAGGTTGAATGGGAGAGTTTTCATGGGGAATTTCTAGAGATCGCACTTGATCGCAAATGGCTTTTGCAACTAAAATAGCGCCTTCGAGATCGGTTTTAGGTAAAATAATCGCAAATTCTTCGCCCCCATATCGAGCCACTAAATCTCCTGATCGCTTGATCATTTTACGCAAAACTTCAGCAATCTTTTGTAAGCAAACATCTCCGGCTAAATGACCATAGGTATCGTTGTAGCATTTAAAATAATCAACATCACAAATTATCATTGATAAAGTCGCAGATTCACGCTGAAGGCGATACCATTCTCTTCGTAATGTTTCTTCAAAAAAACGACGATTTGCGACTTGGGTTAAACCATCCGTCATTGTCGTTTTGACAAGTTCTTGATTAACGGTTTTCAGTTGCTCATAAAGTTCGGCTTGTTGAATGGCTACGGCGAGGGGTGTTGCTAATTGTTCTAGCAGGAAAATTTCCCATTGTTCCCAATGACGAGTTTCATAAAGCTGGTACACTATTAATAGACCCCAAAGGTGATGATCAGAGGATAAACCTACTGATGAACTTTGAGTAATAATGGGTAGAATTAATTCAGAGGTAATCTCCAGTTTTTTCCACCAGTCTTGGGTATTAGGCGGGAGATTCATTTGATTTAAATTATCAATGCTACTAATAATTCCTTGCTGAAGCAGCGATAAAAAATTTTCAGGAACCAATACCTCATTGGGTAATTTTTGGAATTGTTTGGCTAAATTTGAGGTAAAAGAGTTGGCAACAACACGTCCCTTCTGATCCGACAGTCGTTGATAAAATAAGACTCCGTTTACTTTGAAGAGTTGCCGCACTTCTTCTACCGTCGTTTGCAAAATTTTTTCTAGGCTTAAAGATTGACGAATTCGTTGTGTAATTTCAATTAAAAAGCGGTTTTTTTCTAACTGATGATTCAGTTGTATTTCGAGTTTTTTTCGATTAGTAATATCTCGACCAATCCAGAGTAGTTCTTGAGGCTCAAAGGAGTTTCGAGTGAAAATAGAACAAGAAAAAGAGATAATAATCTCTCGTCCGGTTTTGGCTTCACAAGAAACTTCAAAACTCTCATACTGCTCATTTTCTAGGGTTATTTCTGCTAAATTTAATGAGGCTTTAGAACGGATATCAGAAAAAATATGAACAATAGATTCGTTAATTAATTCGTCTTCTCGATATTCTAGTAGGTTTTGAGCGGCTTGATTGACTTTAGTAATTATTCCCGATGAATTGGTAATAATCAACATATCATTCATGGAGTGAATGATCGTATTAATATAATGATTCGTTTGTTCGAGTCGGGAGACTGAAAGTTCATATTCTTTATAAATCTGACTGTATTTTTGCTCACGCATCATCCATTCTGTTTTATCATCAAATAAGATAATAATTTCTCCATCTAAGTAGGTAAATTCTTCGTTTTTAAAAATATAAACATCAAAATACACAGGGGAATCGGTTTCTAAATTTCTGGCGATTCCTTTTAACTCAAAATTTCCGATAGCCTCTTCTAAAAGTTGATTAAAAATATCTTCAAGTCCGGTAAATTCAGGAAAACTTAAACTAATCTCCTTCCCATGTTTGACCTCTTGAGGAGAATCAGAAAACAACCCGACGTTTAGAGAAAATTCAACAATAATCCTCTCGCGATTTAAAGCAATATACTCGTATTCGATTTGGCGAGGGGAGAAAAAATGTTTAAGTAAATCATTCATAATAGTCTTACTGATCGGAGAGAGTGTTCTGGGTCTGCCTTTTTATCAAACTTTAGTAATAAACTGATGTGATAAATCTTGAAAGATTTCATCGACATAAGATCCTGTTTTTGCAGAGGTTTGATAAGTGGATAAAACTTGAGTCGTTTTCTGAGATAAGAGTAAATTCGCTAATCCATCTCGACTCTCTGGATTCAGCAAATCAATTTTGTTCAACGCAATCACAACCCATCCTTTTGGGTTGATCGATAAAAACAAATCAATATGTTCAGAAATATGATCTAAAGTCTCTACACGAGTGACATCTCCCACCACAACTACACCGCTTGCTCCCTGTAAATAACTCGGTGTAATGGCCTTGAACTTGGTATGACCCTCTAAATCCCAAATTAATAGTTGAATTGAATGCTTTGATTGAGTCTCACGGCTGACTAAATCTACCTGTTTTCGAGAAATTTTCACCCCGACTGTGGAAAGATATTGATCACTAAACTGACGATCTACAAACCGCCGAATTAAACTGGTTTTTCCTACTCCAAAATCACCAACTAGACAAATTTTTTTAGAAATAACAGACATGACTACTTCCCCTGATCTTCTGGTAGTATGATCTCAAAAGTGACGGCTCGATTCAACCATTCGGGGTGATTTTCCTCGACTCCGGGTGGCGGTTCATTTTTTCCAACTGCTGTCATTCGTCTGCGATCTATCCCATAACTTTCTAAAGCCGTTTGTACTGTTTGCGATCGCTTCAGAGCCAATTGAGGGTTTCTTTTCAAGTTTTCCGATTGATGAGTATACCCCACAATCTTAACATCTAAATTGGGATGTTGTTTCAAATATTGAGAGATGGGGTAAATTTTAATAATCATATCTTCGGAATTAAATTCATAGGAATTCAGATTAAAATAAATGCGAGTTGCAATGGGTAGGGGTTGAACTTGTACCGTTGTTACAACTGAGTTTACCCCTTGAATTTTCTCAAAAGCTTCCGTTACTTTCGCGATATCGCCTTGCTGAAGCACTGTCCCTGTAATTCTAACCCGATCCGGTTCATACTGAGTTGAAATCGAGATTCCATTCATTTGATTGAGTGTTTCTGTCAACCGTTGAACTTCAGCTTCAACTAACAGCGGATCAGGCGGAACCTCAACCGCTATAATATCATTTTCTATCGTCCAATTGGGTACAATTTGCTGGACAATAGCTTCTGCTTTTTCTCGTAAACGTTGATTGGGGAGTTTTCCATTTAAGATCACGGTATTACTTTGAGCATCAACCCCTAACCGATAAATCGCGAGTTCCGGTTCAGAATTTAAGGCTTGACTCACCTCTGTTTCCACCCGATGAATCACACCACTCCGATATTGAACTACTCCCAAACTGATCACAATAATACTAGCAGTTACACCCGCAATTGTTAATAAAATTTCAGGATATTGATTAGAATATTTGGTTTCTTTCTGTGTTCCCATCATCATTAATTTTTCCAATTCCGTTGGAATCTCCGCCGGAATTGTATCGGGATCACCGTCAAACGTCTCAATAACCGTTCCATAAGTTTGAGTAATTTTAATTAAAGTTCTACGGATTTTCTGGATAAACTGTTTACGAATTTCTCCTTTAATAATCACCGCTAGATAACAATATCCCGCCACTTCAATCAAAATCCGAGAATCCCCATATTCAATCTCATTTAGTTCTTTAATCTCTTCCGCTTGTACAATACAATCATTTACAAAACTCCGAATCGCTGTTAACATTCCTGCTAACATTTCTGATTCTAATCTAGCTTCACCCGACTGCTGAACTTCAGAAATAATCAAGCCCGAACTTTTATGAATCAAAAAGACCGCTTGAACCGTTGATTTAATCACCTCTTGTAAGATTAATTCTGCCTCAGAAACCCCCTGTAATTTAGCTTGAATTTTTCGCTGAACTCCTTCTAAACTTAAAGCATTTGCTACTTTATCATTAATTTCTCGAATCGCTTCTCCTAAATAGCGAGTAATTGTACTTCCAATCACCGGATAAAGTGCATCCACCATCGAATCTCGCTCTAAACTCACCTGTTCTTTAATGGTTTTACCCATTGTTGGTGCTAAAGCATCCACAATTTCATCTCGATCTATGCGAATTTGTTCTCGAATTGCGGCTCCAATCTCTGGCCCAATTGCTTGAGCAATTTCTTTGGGAGAGTTGCGAATTTGATGTTTAATTGCTTCCGGAATTAAATCAGCAATTGCTGCACTCATTTGTTCTCGATTATCCCGAGATTTAGCAATAATAACCTCATCAATAATTGGCTTTAAAGCTTGAATCACATCTTCTTTAGATTGACTCACTTTCTGACTTAAAATCTCGGCTATCCAGGGACGAATTAACTCAATCAGTTGTTCAGGTTGATAAATCTGATCTTCTAAAGACTGTAACTGAGTTGAAATTCGTTCCATAAGTTTACGAACTTCTGGTAAATCCGATTCAAAAAGCTGTTGTTTTAACTGTTCAAAATCTGAGCGTGTCGATCCAAAAATTAAATCTTGTAGCTGTTCTAATGAATCATCAGAATTTGAAGCCGTAGACTCAGAAGCCGTAGACTCAACCGTTAAACCTTGTAACTGTTCTAAAAAATCTAACCCGACATCGGGATGAGATTCAACCGTTGCAGTCGTCCCCTCTAATGTTGTCTCCTCCTGATTTTTTTCGACTTCCAGGGGAGCAACAGAATAACTCACATCCAGTGCATCTGCTGGAACTTCTAGCAACGTTTGTAGTGAAATCAAGTCAATTTCCTTTTCAGAAGGCTGTGATTTAGCTTGAGAATTGGGGATGGTAAAATTAACGGAATGATCAGCAGAAAAAGCTTCTAAATTTTGCTGAATCTCCGACTTTTCTACCGGGTTAACCGAAGGTTGAGTCGGAGAGGAATGAACAGCCTTAAATAAAACTTCAAAGCCTTGTGATTCAACAGATTTATCTGATGTTGAAGTAGATGACCCTGGAGGTGATGAGATGTTGGTCTTCTGTTTTTCAGAGGAATTAGAGTGGGCTACAACATCAGCTTTTGTAGACACAGAAACTTGATCCTGCTCTTTTTGCAAATCGAGCAACAATTCCAGTAGCGGTTCTAAAGCTTTTACCTCTGAACCCCCAGACTGATCAACCGAAGATACACCTGAATCAAGGGAAGAATTATATTTTTTTTTTGAGGCTGCCATCACACTATCCTAATTATTGATGCTGTCCTTCAGGAAGAAAATAATCTCCATTTACCTGTTTTTCCGTTGCTCCTTTTAAAGCCGGAACAAACTCAGTTTTCTTTAATCTCATTCCCACTTCAAACAAAATTTCTGCCATTTCACCACGAGCTACTTTTCCTTCACTTAAATGAGTAAAACGGCGTTCCAACTCCTCAAAAACTTGAGTTCTTAGGGTTTGAATTTCTTCATGGGATTTATCTCTAGATTGAGCAATTTCTGATTTCATCACCTTCGTTTGATTTTCAACATTCTCTCGAATTGACTCAATACTATGAGAAAACTTGCGATTAGTCCCCTCAAGTTGATGTCGAATATCCGCCGTTTCTTCTTGAGTGCTAAGAGTCAAGGTTTTAATCTTTTTATCGACTAAATCCACCGAGGTCTGAAGATCACTCAAGATGGCCATTCGCATTTGCTCAATTCGATCCTGAAGATTTTGTTGAATTAAAGACAGGTTAGACTCTAATTGTTCAAAGCGATTATTATATTCCCGGGCTTGACCACCGAACAAAATATCACGGATTTGATCAATATTTCCCAGGCGTTCCCGCATTTCTTCTTTAGATATTTCAGCCATGAACTTTTATTGACCTCTAAATTACAAAGAGTTATGATAGAGTGACTGTCCATCAGCCCACTCATCTCTTGAATTTTAGTTGAGTTTGCCCATTCAACTCAACTTTGATCAAATTTTATAACAATTTAGACCTCAAGCCAATCGGAATTCTCTCACCCTCAACATCGGTTTCCTACAACACTGACCGTCAACAGAGCTGTACAATAAAACCAGTCGTCGCTCAACGTCATTTTGTCTATGACCACTGCCACATCGGTAAAAACCGAATACGAAGTCATTATTGGACTAGAAACCCATTGTCAACTGAGTACAGAAACCAAAATCTTCTCGAGTTCCTCCACCGCCTTTGGTGCTGATCCCAACAGCAATATTGATCCCATTTGCATGGGACTTCCTGGGGTTCTCCCGGTTCTCAACCAAAAGGTTCTAGAGTACGCAGTGAAAGCGGGGTTAGCCCTCAACTGCGAAATTGCATCCTATAGTAAATTTGATCGTAAGCAATATTTCTATCCCGATCTGCCTAAAAATTATCAAATTTCTCAATATGATCTCCCCATTGCTGAACACGGTTGGTTAGAAATTGAGATTGTCGATGAAGACGGGAACGCAACTCGCAAAAAAATCGGCATCACTCGTCTCCATATGGAAGAAGATGCCGGAAAACTGGTTCATGCAGGCAGTAGCGATCGCCTTTCCGGTTCAACTCACTCAATGGTAGACTATAATCGCGCCGGAATTCCTTTGGTTGAAATTGTCTCAGAACCGGATATCCGTTCAGGTTTAGAAGCGGCGGAATACGCTCAAGAATTACGGCGAATTATGCGTTATCTTGGCGTCAGCGATGGGAATATGCAAGAAGGTTCTCTGCGGTGTGATGTGAATATTTCCGTGCGCCCTGTTGGACAAAAAGAATTTGGGACTAAGGTAGAAATCAAAAATATGAACTCCTTTAGTGCCATTCAACGGGCAATTGATTATGAAATAGAACGTCAAATTACTGCTCTTGAAACCGGAGAAAAAATCCGTCAAGAAACCCGTTTATGGGAAGAAGGATCGCAACGCACAATTAGTATGCGGAGTAAAGAAGGTTCCAGTGATTATCGCTATTTCCCTGAACCCGATCTCCCTCCGATTGAAGTTTCACCCGAACAATTAGAAGCTTGGAAAGTTGAACTTCCTGAACTTCCCGCTCAAAAACGTCATCGTTATGAAACTGAACTCGGATTATCTGCCTATGATGCCCGTGTCTTAACTGATGATCGCTCTATTGCTGAATATTTTGAAAGCACTGTTCAAGCCGGAGCCGATACTAAACAAGCTGTTAACTGGGTGATGGGAGATATTACCGCTTATCTAAAAACTGAAAAACTGACGATTAGCGAAATCCCCTTGAAACCGGAGAGTTTAGCCGAATTAATTGGCTTAATTGATGCCGGAACCATTAGCGGAAAAATCGCTAAAGATATTCTTCCTGAGTTGTTATCAAAAGGTGGTTCTCCGAAAGCATTAGTCGAGAAAAAAGGCTTAGTTCAAATTTCAGATACCGGAGCCTTAGAAGAAATTATTGATGAAGTCTTAGCGGCTCATCCCAGTGAACTCGAAAAGTATAAAAATGGGAAAACGAAATTACTCGGCTTTTTTGTTGGGCAAATTATGAAGAAAACTCAAGGACGAGCCGATCCGAAGTTAACCAATCAGTTGTTAGCTAAAAAGTTAAATGCCTAAGCCATTTTTATCTTGAAATTTAGGTTAGCCCTTCTGAACAATTAGGAGGGCTATTTTTGACTGTTTTTCAGCATAAATATCTCGACAAACCGTATATGATCCTTTATGATCGGTGTAGGTATTGATTTTCACCTCAACAAGAAAGTCTCTATAACGACCTGAATACTGTAATTGATATGGGCTGAAGCTTTACTCAATCTTCACAAAAGACTGATCACTCTTTACTCAAACTTTAAATGAGGGGCTTGACCCCACACCCTTAAATAGCTATATTATGATAGTAGATGCACCCTGATGGTAGGGAGAGTTGCCAAAGCGGCTCTCTCTTTTCTTGTGTCCTCTTGTGTAGAAAACGGGTGAAGATGAGAACGATACTCAAAAAAATGATAGAGCCATGAGTTTTAATCTCTCAAAATAGTCATCAGTAACGTTTGAATTTTTAGAGTCAGACTTTACCAAAGCTTTACAAGAAAATCGATATTTATTTACAGAATCTTTAAGGTAAAACCTTGACTCTATTGGGGATTTTAAGACATGATCAGAACAGATGCACCCAGATGGTAGGGGGAGTTGCTTGAACAACTCTCTCTTTATTTTTTTGAAAAAATCAAAAAAGATCAACAGTCATTCTAAACAAAAGCTTTAAAAAACTCTGTAAATTTTGACAGAATCTTTAAAATAAAAGCTTGACTCTATCGGGGATATTAAGACATAATCAGAACAAATGCACCCAGATGGTAGGGGGAGTTGCAGAAGCGGCTCTCTCTTTATTTTTTGATGAAATATCAAACATTTAACCGTCAAACGTTCACAAAAGCTTTACAAAAATTGTTAATTTATTTACAGAATCTTTAAGGTAAAACCTTGACTCTATTGGGGATATTAAGACATAATAAGAACAGATGCACCCAGATGGTAGGGGGAGTTGCAGAAGCGGCTCTCTCTCTTTATTATTTGAGTGAAAATCAAGCAACGCAACAAAGATTTGATTAGAAAATAGATTACGAGTTGAAAAACTTGAATTGAGAAATCTCGCTCAAGCGATCGCGAAGTTCCGGTATAACTAAAGCAGTAAGGAAACTGCATAACCCCACTGGAGATGAAAGAACAAGCCGATCAGCAATTTAAGCAGGGTATTCAACAATACCAAAGCCATCACTATCAAGCCGCCCTAGAAAGTTGGAAAGAAGCCCTGACCCTGTATCAAGATCTCAGCGATCGCAAACGAGAAGGAGCGACATGGGGAAATATGGGTGTTGCCAATGAAGCTTTGGGAGATTTTGATCAAGCGATCAACTGTTATCAGCAACATTTAGCGATCGCTAGAGACATTCAAGATCTCAAAGGACAACTCAACGCACTGGGAAACTTAGGAAATGCTGACTCGACGCAAGGAAACTATGCCCAAGCGATAGAATACCAACAACAACGGTTAGCGATCGCCCGTCAACTCCAAGATCCCCAAGCCGAAGTCCAAACCCTCTCCAGTTTAGCGATCGCCTATCATAACTTAGGAGATCTTCACCAAGCGATCGCCTATTATCAACAACAGTTAGCGATCGCCCAACAAACGGATAACCGACCAAGTCAGGGAAACGCCCTCAAAAATTTAAGACTCGCCTATCAAACCCTCGGAGAAGACAACGCCGCCCAAACCTGCTATCTCCAACAATGGAAAATGCTGCGTCAGTGGTTTCTAGAGGAGAAAAGCGGTGAATTTATGCAAATCGTTCAAAGGGTGGGTTTAAACCCCTTAGAAGACCTATTAGGGGCAGATCTGAGTAATTTTGACCTGTACTATGCCGATCTCAAAGGCGTGAATCTAGAAAATGCCGATCTTACCCAAGTTAATTTAAGTGTTGCTGATTTGAGTCGTGCTAAACTCACCTCAGCTAACCTCAGTCAAGCGATCCTCAGTAATGCCAATCTGCGAGATGCAGATCTCAGTTATGCCAATCTTTACCAAGCTGATTTACGAACGAAACTCCCTCGTGCTAACCTAAGCTATGCCAATCTAAGTCAAGCTGATCTCAGTAGTGCTTATTTACCCCGAGCCAACTTGAGTCATGCGAACTTACACTCAGCCAACTTGAAATATGCAGACTTGAGTGGGGTAGATTTTACCCAGGCAAACTTGCAGGATGCAGACTTCAGTCGGGCAGAGTTAAAAGATGTTATTGTTGAGAACGTTTGCTTTTCCAAGGCGATTGGAATTTCTAGTCGGGTAAAAGTTGAGTTAGTGGAACGGGGGGCTATTTTTGAGGATAATGAATAATTGTCTAGGCTGAAGACTGAAATGCTCACCATTCAACTCTAATCTAAGAAGTAGTAACAGATATCGTTGATTAATTGCAATGACTCGTGTAGAAGGATTGTGGCCGCATAATGTTAGTCCAAATCGTTTGGCGGTGTTAGAGTGTAAGTTAGCTCTGTGGTTGCGATCGCAGAATTTAAAATCAGAAATCAAAGCTGAAAATTTGCAAGTTCTCACTCAACAAGCTGCTGCCGCCGGGTGTGACTTTTCACAACTGCAAAAAGAGATTCAAACTCTGGTTGAAGCGAAGACAGAAAACTTCCTGAAGTTAGCCAATCTTGTCGGTTTAAATCCTTTAGAAGATTTTGCCGGATTGAGATTACTGGGAGTTAATTTAACCGGTTTAGATTTGAGTGGAGTTGAGTTAAAAGGAGCCTATTTAAGAGGTTCAGATTTAAGTGATGCTGATTTGAGTAATGCGAATTTGCAAGGTGTTAATTTGAGTGGGGCTGATTTAAGTGGAGCGTTATTAAGTGATGCAAATTTAACCCAAGCTAATTTACATCGAGCGAGTTTAGCCTTAGCTAATTTAAGCGGAGCCAATTTAACGCAAGCCAATTTAAGTGAAGCGAATTTAAGTAATTGTAATTTGAGTGATGCCAATTTAAGCGATACAATCCTCAAAAATGCTAACTTAAATCAAGCGGGTTTGGCGTTAACTAATCTCACCAATGCTGATTTTACCGGAGCGAACGTTAAGCAAGCGAGAATGTGGCATGATGCGGGTTTATCGGAACAAGTCAAGCAGGATTTAATCAAACGAGGAGCTATTTTTGAGGAGTAAAATTATCGGAGTTGATGACAGATTTCCGAATTATTCAGGGTTTAAAATTTGTTCAACGGTTAACGTGAGTTCAGGAAAACTGGGTGAATTAATCCGATTTTCTCCTTTCAACTCGCTCATATCATAAAACCCAGAAACTAACGTTAAAACCGAGACTTTTAGTTCTTGAGGATCAATAATCCAATAT
>JBJHBL010000100.1:0-15295 GCA_050485465.1 Limnoraphis sp.
CTCTTTAAATGACTTAAAGGACTCAGCAACGCTTCTAAGTATTTGCTGTGCTGCCTGAGAGTATAAAGCTTGATAATGTTTGTGGTTTTTGTACTCTTTTTCTAAATCATATTTTCCAATAATTTTATGGGTTTTGAAATGAATTTGACGAGCATAATAGATTCCACAGTTAGTCAGTTTATGAGACTCAGAACAAATAAACTCAAGGATAGCCTTTAACGGGTTGTCTGGACTAATTAGATTTTGCTGACATCCATACATTGTATTTTTACCTCCTGGTGTTATACTAGCATCAACGCACTAACAATATATGTATGAAAACTAAATCATTAACAATTCGTTTATCTGAGCGCAGAAGAAATAAACTTTATTTATATGCTGCTGAGAAGGACAAAACGATAACAGCACTTATTGAAGACTGGATTGATAGCCTAAAATTAAAAGAAGAAAAGGATACGACAGGTTAAAACCTGTCGAGTCGCATTTCATCCATCGCTTAAAAGACGATGGCTTTCATGCTTCCGTGTTATTTGAGGTAAAAAATTTTGCCTGCGACTATAGCTATTGAGGACTACCATTGTCATCCCAGGAGGTACAGTGTTTAGTGTAGCGCAGGACAGTTGTAGAGAAGGTGAAAGCAGGGGCTGTTGCTGGCAGGTTAAATCTTTCAATTCCCAGACTAGATGTTCCACATAAGCTTCTTTGCTAGGATTGGTGAGAGTCATTAAGCCTGTTGTGAGTGCAGCTAAGATTAACCAACGTTTTTTGACTATAATTTCCATCATTGCCTCCCGTAAGTCATACAAATCAGTTTGTAGGTTATCAATGGGTTAACCTGACTTGAGTATAAACTGAGTTTCTTTCTCAAATTTACGCAGTTTTACCTCATTATCACCTCTTCATTCAATCACGCTGTTGTCAAGTTCATCGGCAGTCTTGAGGTATTAATGAGGTATTTGCTAGATTGACAAACAATAGAAGCAAACTCTAGAATTAAACTAAAGATTTAGCCTAACTGATCATGGAATATGACAAAAGTTTAAGCAAAAATCAATTAAAAGATGAAGAAAAACAACAGTTTGAAATTTTAGCTCATTACTTAATTAGTCAGGGCGGTGAAGTTGAACTCAGTTATAATGGTTTTGCTCAAATTCTAGAGAAAAATACAGGTTTTAAAGTCCCGACTATTACAGCAGAACGGAGATTGAAAAAATTTAAAGAACTTGATTTAATTGATATTATTTCTCCAGACCGCCCTGGCAGAAACCCCAATACAATTAGCCTGAAATCTTATACTTATAGAAATTCACCCCTAACGGGGATTGTACCGCTTAATAATCCATTATATGTAACTCGACTCGCCGATCAACACTGTCGAGAAGCACTCACCCTGACTCAAAATAGCCAAGATTGTCTTCCTTTTCTGAGAATTAAAGCCGCAAAAGGGATGGGAAAATCTTCCTTACTGGTTCGACTGCATGATTTTTTGGAGAAAGAACAAAAATATAAAGTGGCTTATATCGACTTAGGAAGTGATGAATTTGAGAGTGATGTTTTTAACGATCTCAATCAACTATTATATCGATTTACAGAACAAGTGGCTTTAGCCTTTAAAAATTCTGTTTCTTATCTGAATGTATTAGATTTAAAAAGCTATTGGCGACCCGAAAGAAGTCCGGGGTCTAATTGTACAAGATATCTCTATGAACTTTTTAAACAAATTAAACAACCCAAAACTTTAATCATTGATGGGATTGATCGGGTTTTAGGTCAAAAAATACAAACGGATTTTTTAGAAATGTTGAGATCGTGGAATGAAACTAAAATGAAAGTGGTGAGTAATTCTCCGATAATTTGGTCTTCGATTGTGATTGCTTATTCAACCGAACCCTATCCCGATCATAATTTCAAAGGTTCTCCCGTCTCTAATATCGGCATTCCTGTAGAATTACAAGAATTTACATCAGAAGATATTATTAAACTTTCTAAAATATATGGGTTAAACTGGGGTGATCAAGAAGCTATTAATTTAATGAATCTAATTGGAGGTCATCCTAACTTAGTTCTTTTGGCGTTTCATAAAATGACTCAAAATCATCTCAGTTTCGTTGAATTAGAACAACAAGCAGCACTGGTTAATGGCCCTTTTGGGAATTACTTGTTAAAATTCTTAGATATTCTGCAAAAAGATGATCACCTCCGAAACTGTTTTCAACAAATTATTCAAGGAAAAAAATGCGGTGATGAATTTAAACTTTGGCAATTAGATTGCGTCGGATTAATTCTATTAGATGGAGAAGGCGTGAGGGTGAGATGTGAGTTATATCAAAAATATTTTAGGCAAAATTTGTCAGGAATAAATAGAAGGGATTGATTAAAATGTTGAAAGTGAATTGAATCATGGAAACTCAACCTAAAAATCAAAAGAGTGATTATCGAGTTCAAGGCGGAACAATGCCAATTACGGCAACAACCTATGTTCCTCGACAATGTGATCAAGAACTTTATGAATTTAGTAAAAGTGGCGATCCAAATAATCGATTATGCTCGATTTTAGCTCCCCGTCAAATGGGAAAATCTAGTTTAATGGCTCGAACAGCTTATCGTCTAAGTCAGGACAATTTAATCGGTATTCAAATTAATTTACAACAACTGGGTAAACCGGAGTCAGACGAGCAATTTTGGTATAGTTTATTAGAAGAAATTTGTCGGCAATTTGATGATTTCATAGAACACAAAAACTCTATCCAAAACGGGTCAAATCAAATTAATTTTAAAACGATAAATTTCACAGAAAAGCTAGATGATGCTTGGACAATAAAACCGGATCGTTCAGCCGCTAAACGATTTACAAGTTTTCTTACGGATGAAATTTTAGCCAATACCAATGCAGAAAAACTGATCATTTTTTTAGATGAGATTCAAAACCTGATGTTTTGGGGAATGCAAAATCATTTTATCGGTTATCTGAAAGCGATCTCAGAAAATGTTCATACAGAAGCTTTAAAAAGACTTTGTTTTGTGATTTTAGGTGTGGCTAAAACCTCAGATTTTATCACAGATTCAGGAGTCGTTTTAAATCTCGGTAAAAATATCGAGATTGGAACTTTAACAGGAGAATGTAAACCCCTAACTTTAGGACTTCAACAAATCACTGATCAGCCACAGACTGTGATTAATTCTATTTTAAAGTGGACAGGGGGTCAGCCATTTTTAACCCAAGTTGTGTGTCATTTATTAGTGAAACAAGGAAAAGTTAATGATCAGGTTGATTGGGAAAGTTATGTCGCTCAATCCATTGAAAATCAAATCATTATAAATTGGAGGAATCAAGATCATCACCATCATTTACAAGAAATTGAAAATTCATTGACGCGAAGAAATAATATTGATAAAATAGAAAAAACACAGGCTTTAGACACTTATAAATTCATCCTCTCAAACGGTAAAATTTATTGGGATGAACAAAATCAAACTCACTGGAATTTACTGATTTCAGGTTTAGTCAGAAAAAGCATTACTCAAGAAGGAATTTATCTACAAGTTGCTAATCCCATTTATGAACAAGTCTTTAACGAAGACTGGATGAGGAGAATTCAAGAAACGATGAGTGAAAAAAATCAACAAGAAAATCCCGACAATCCCTATAAATCTATGTCAAGAGCTAAACAAATTGAAGACATCATCAAACAACGCTCCCCCCGAGTCGAAAAAATTAGAGTAGTAGAAAACAATCTCAATGTGATCGCCGATGCTCTGAGCGGACTTGAAAAGAGGCGCCAACAGTTAATCGTGGAGGTTCAAGATCCCAATATTAGCGATCGCCTGAAGAAGATGGACTTCTACCCGATTCGCGATCAAGTCCGTCGGGAACGAGATAGCTTAGAAAAACTCAGGCTGCGTCTGTCCCGTGACACCCTAAATCTTGGCGTAGTTGGGTTAATGGGTCAAGGCAAAAGCACCTTTCTCCAGACCATTAGCGGACTCACAAATGATGTCATTCCGGCTTTGCGAGGGGGAGCCTGCACAGCTGTCCGCAGCACCATTTGTCATCAAGAGGGGGAAACTTACGCCGATGTTAGCGTCCATTCACAAGAGTCATTCTTGAAAGAAGTGATTGCACCCTACTACCAAGAATTGAGTTTAGGCGATGCACCCCAGACGTTAGATGATTTCGCCCGATCCCTTCCTGATTTTTCCGGGGGAGATGCGACCCTAGCATCCATGTATGAACACCTCAAACGAGATTATCACGACCCTTTACCCCAGTACAGACATTTGCTTCAGAGCGGTTCTCCGCGAAAACTCCAGCAAGTTCCCAAAGAGCAAATATATCAATATGTTTCTCAACCCCGGAACGATCAAGGAGATCTAAAAACTTTCGATCATCTAGTGGTGCGAGAAGTCAAAATATTTTGTCCCTTTCCAAATCAAGAAGTGGGAAAAATTGCACTGGTTGACGTTCCGGGTTTAGGCGATACCCGGTTAGGGGATGAACAGTTAATCTTAGAAACTCTAGGACAGGAAGTCGATTTAGTTTTGTTTGTTCGTCGCCCCGATCCACTGCGTTATGGATGGGAAAAAAGAGATACAGATTTGTACAAAACTGCCTATCAAGCCTTAAATAACCTTGAGAATCGCTCTTTTATGATTCTCAATCATGTTAGTGGTAATAATGATGATAACTGGTCAGCTTGCCAGAAGCATCAGGCGACTATTGCGGATAAACATATTAATGTCTTCCAGTGCGAAATTGCCAACTGTTCTAATCCCAATGAAGCTAACAAAATTCTTGATTTAGTGCTAGATTACCTGGCGAGTAACATCACATTACTCGATAACCAATATGCCCTAATTTACCAAGAGCGTTTAAACCAACTTCAGAGAGAGGTTGCTGCGGAACTCGATAAAGCTCGTCAAAATTGGACCGCCCAACAGCCCCTCGATGATGTGAATGATCAGGGTAAATTTTTACGGTTGTTTGATCAACTTTGGGAAAATCTGACTTGGAAACTTGAGGAATTACTTTATGCAGTTGATCAAGAGCAGAAACTCAGTCAGGAAGAAAATGATGAGTTTAAACAACAAGTCGCATTAGTCATCAAAAAATGTAAAGAAGATACAGGAATTCCCCAAGATAATCCGGTGACGCAGCAAACTGCGGTTGAGCAGATTATGAGGCGCAAGGCTGCTTTGCTTGATTGGCCAACGACCTATGCGAGATATTTGCACGATACCCGAACTCACCTAACCCGCAATTTTGAAGGGATGGATAATGGACTGAAAAAGTCTGTGGAGCAAGCCAAATCTAGGTTAACAGATTTGTTGGTTGAACAGGTTCATCTGGGAAATCTACCTCGTTTGGCTAATGTTCGAGGAGATGAGTTTCTCAAAGTCATGGTGGAAATCATCCCCGACGGTTTACCCAGACTCAAAGAAGCCTTCCAAACTTTCTCAAACTTTGAAATGTCTTACAGAGCGAATTTTCGTTCTCTGATTCGTCCTCTGCTGAATAATCTTAACCCCAATCGGACTGATACGGCTCTCTCACCGATTACGGGAATAGAAACCCCAGAAGTGAGAACAAAAATGGCAGAGGAAATATTGAGTTGTTTAGAAGTTCTTCAGGGAGAAGCTGTATATAGATGCGAACAAGCTTTGCCAGAAATTTACTCAGAGCCACGCAAAACCATTTTTATTGAAGTTGAGGAATTTGTCGATCAAGTGCTGCGAGCAAAAGATGTTAAAAATGAGTGGCAAGTCTTTCTGTATCAGGAAAGAGCCTTTATTTGGCCTGCTGAGTATGGACAAAATCGAGAGGGTCTTGACCGAATAGAATGGCTGAAGTTAGTAGAACAGGCGACCCAAGTTAACCAGCCTCAAAAGATGCAATTTCTCAACTAACTGAATCAAAAATCAAAAATAAAACAGGATAACGGGTATGAATGAACTAACAACGATGATGTTGGGAGCGAGTGGAACAGGTAAAACCACTTTATTAACATCGATTTATGATGAATTTGAGAAGATTAGTGAGGAAGTGAATTTTCAACTCAGACCTGACCCAGAAACCAAAGCACTTCTCCAAGAATATTTGGAAAAACTCAAAAGTATGGGAGATGAAATGAAAGCCGAGGAACGTAGAAAAGGCATCCAAGGGACAGCCGCTACAGCCGGGCCTGAGTCCTTGCCCAAATTTACTTTCGATCTCGGTCGAGAAAAGCAAAGATCTGATCTTAGACTCATCTTCTGTGACTATCCCGGTGGATATCTCGCCTCGAATAATGATCGAGAGCGTAATTATGTGATCAATCTTCTCAAGGAAAGCTCGGTTGTGATTGTCACGATTGATACTCCAGCAATGATAGAACCCAGGAAGATCGATTATTCCGATCCAAAAAATTGGGATATCTATTCAAAAAGCGGTCAGTGGAATGAGGCGAGAAATCAACCTGAAGAAATTCTTGATCTGTTTAAATCAGCCTATTCTCGGCTGAAAAAAGATGATCCAAAGTTGGTGATTTTAGCTCCCGTTAAGTGCGAAACTTATGTACAAACTGAAGACTCGGCGTTAAAACTTTTGGAAGTGATCAAAAATCAATATGCTACCTTGTTAAATTTTCTAGCCGATCAGAGCCGCAGAGACAATATAGCGATCGTGACGACTCCAGTTCAAACTGTAGGGTGTCAAATTTTTTGGAAGTTAGAACTTGAAGACTTTAATAAGCCACAATTTTGGTTTCGCAAAAAAAGTCCCAATGCTCCTTATCAACCGCAAGATAATGATCATTTACTTCGTTATCTGTTGAGTTTCTTGTTAAAACTTCATAATCAAGGATTGCTGATCAGTCGCTCACCCTTGTTGAGGGGAGGTCGTCAATTAATGAACTTAGAAACTCCTTTTGAACAAGCTGTTAGAACCTTTGCAAAAACGCGCAAAAAAACTGAAGGGTTTACCGTTTTACAAGGGAATCAGTGGTTAAACCTATAGGAGATGAAAGCTAAGAGAAACTTATGGATATCTACATCCAAAGTCGGGGTTATGAACAAAATAAAGACTACCGATGGTTGAAAATTAATACAGATGACTCAGCAGCTTTGCAACTTCCTCCTTTATCGGAAAAATCGATAACTTTAATTCAGATTGATTCTCCTTCAGTCATGCTAGAACGTTTAGCAAATGAACAATTTTTATTGCTAATTACGGGGATTGAAGAAGAAAACCGACTCGATTTTTTAGATCGACAAATTCGGATTGATGCAGCATGGGTTGGAAGCAACTCTGAGGAAGATGAACAAGCTTTACGTCGGTTAGCAAGTCGTGCTTTGCAAGAACAAGAATGGCGATCTCTGAGCGAAGAAATCAGTCAAGCTGTAACTTTGGTTAAAGATGATTCGAGCTATGGGTTTCAGGTTTCGTTTTCTTTATTACTTGATTTAGTTTCAATTCCATCTGAGAATTTGCTTTCTAGTCAACCCGCAGATAGAACAAAAAAACTAGGGCGAATTTCCCCGCAGCTAAAACAGGAACTTGCTGAGGAACTTCAGCGATCCTCTTTACCGAAAGAAGTGGCTCCTCTCGTTGTTGTGACGGGAATTAAGAAAAGAGAAACTTTGGAAGAAGCTGCTGTTTGGCGGGGTTTATCAAAACTGGTAGATACAGATGATTGGGAGGAGTATAATAATCTACAAGAGATTAATTACCAAGATATTCTCTCATTGCCTGTTAAACTGGTTATGACGTTAATGGATGTTTGGGAGAAACTTTTAGAAAAATTATCTTCTCCGAGTCAGGATGATGAGCGCTGAAATTGTTGGGTTAAGAGTGGCATCCATAAGCAATTGTTTTAGCACTATTATGCCAGAGTTTGGGTGGAATTATTTCAAGACAATTATTCAATGCTTAAAACAGCAATTGAATCAATTGATTGATCAGCAAGATGATCAAAGTCTTCCCGATCCCTGTTTCCCACCGAATAATTCTACTGATGTTGTTCAAGGAGAGTTGAATTTTAACTCTTTCATTGAGTTGAACCCATTCCAGGGAGACGAGCAACTTTTATTGACAAAACTCCAAACCTGTGATGTCCAGCCGGAAGACGTTTTCCAGGAAATTCTCTATTGGACAAATGGGCAACTATTCTTAACACATTTTTTATTGAATTTAGTTGCAAACGATCTCAACTTTGAGGGAAAATATGAAATTAAGAGCAAAATTGAACAGTTAGTTAAAAATCAGATTCTTCAAGATCAAGGTCAGATCCCCTTACGAACACACTTTCAACAGATTACTCACTATTTTATCAGAGCCGATCCAGAACAAGTAGAGGAAAAACTCTATGCTCTAAATTTGTATCATCAGATCCGATTTAACTCTGAACCTGTTGAATTTGATCAAAAAAGTACCGTTCAGAAGGGTTTGATATCCTTGGGGTTAGTAACTACATTTAACAATATTTTAGGTGTGGCTAACCCAATTTATGAACAAACCTTTGCTGAAGACTGGATTCAGATAACCCATCAGTTAGTCCTAAAAAGGAGCATTCAGATGCCTAGTAATAAGATTTATAACCGTCAGGTTTATATGCTGATTGATCAGAGTGGATCAATGGTTGACAGAGATCCTTTTTTCAATGATCAGCGTCGCTGGAAAGCCATGCCGGAAACTCTGAAAGGTCATGTTTACGGAATTTTAGAACAGCAAGGTATGGATGATGAAAGAATTTGTGATGAAATTACCCTGACCTTTTTTAGTCAGCCTTATGCGAATACAATGATCAGGAACATTCAAGATCCGGCCCAAATAGAACCGATTTTTCGCGAAGTGTCTCCCGATACGACCAGTTTTTTGGTTCCAACGCTAAACCGGGTGATCGAGAATTGGTTTGGCACTCGCAGCCCCGATCAAAATGGTTTCATCATTATCTATACTGACGGAGAACTAGACGATAAACAGCAATTTGTTAACTTGATTAAACAAACCTGCGCTAGATTAAATAGTCAAGATGAACTGAAGATTATTATAATTGGGATTGGAAGTGATATTAATCGCAATCCTCGTCCTTGGCTGGAGTTGGATCGCAATTCACGAGGCTTCAGCGATAGAAATGCTTTGCCCTGTAACATTGTGGTTTTTGATTTACTCAACAAAATGCCAAGCATTATTCAACTTCTTGATCGCCAACTTGAAAATGCCTTAGCAGGTTTGGCTGAATGGGGCAGAGAGGTTTGTCCAGACCTTTATTAACCTTTATTAACTCAGTCTGAAGCAAGATACAGAGACGCGAAAATTTGCGCTGGGTGTTCTCTGTGTTGAATGAGGTTTTTCTATTTGAGTTGGGCAGTGATCAACAAGCGATCGCCTGGTTGATTTTTAGTCAATTAACAGCGCTGAGTAATACCTCGTAATGACTCAATTAAGTTGCTGTATTCTGTTTGATTGAGTGTTCCCGCCCCGTAAAATTGCGACAGGCAGCTATTAATGGCGTTGAAGGTTGCTTCAGTCTCGATCCAACGAACGCCCCCATTCAGAGCTTTTGCTGCTGTCATGTAGTTCTCGTTTGAGGTAAGCTGTACACCGTAGGGTAATGCAATTTGCCATTTCCAACGATTTCGCAGGCTAACCGCACAAATCATCAAGCCGTAATAATCTTTGTGCATCTATTAAGAGTTTAACTCACAGTCTTTATTATTATTTAACAATTGTATTATACTTCTTGCTCAAACTCAACTGAAGTTTTTATTTTTCTCAGAGGGTTTAAACGGGTGTCTGAGGTTGCCAAATTTTAACGGTGCGATCAGAACTGCCACTAGCCAACCGCAGTCCATCTGGACGAAAAAGGACTGATAAAACATCGGATGAATGATCGCTTAACGTTTCTAATAATACTCCCGTTGTGACATCCCAAAGATCAATTCCCTTTGATGTCCCACTGGCTAACTGTTGACCATTTGGACTATAGGCGATCGCAAACACATTACTTTGATCGGCTCTAAGGGTACGCTGCATTGTCCAACGTTCTCCTTGAGACTGCCATAATTTAATCATCCCATCTCGGCTACCCGTTGCCAACTGTTGACCATCAGGACTAAAAGTAACGGTTCTCACCCAGTCAGAATGATCCTGCAACACTTGTAACGCTTTGGTCGTTTGTAGATCCCACAACCGTACCGTTTTATCTCGACTTCCACTGGCGAGTAAACGACTATCGGGACTAAAAGCTAACCCATAAACCCGATCCTGATGACCTTGTAAAGTATACCAGCGTTTGCCTTTTTGCAGATCCCAAATTTCAATGGTTTGATCGCGACTACCACTGGCTAAAATATTACCATCAGGACTAAACGCCACCACTTCCACCCCATCCTGATGACCGATGAGCGTATACCAGCGTTTTCCGCGATCAAGTCGCCAAATTTCAATGGTTTGATCGCGACTGCCACTGGCTAAAATATTACCATCAGGACTAATAGCAATAGAAGTCACCCAGTTATTATGACCTGTCAGAGTATACCAGCGTTTTCCGCGATCAAGTCGCCAAATTTCAATGGTTTGATCTTGACTGCCACTGGCAATAATATCTTCAGTCGGACTAAAAGCAACAGAAGTGACTGCATTTTGATGTCCTTTTAAAGTATACATACAAGACCAAGTTGGCGATCGTAGAGGTGTTAGCCGTTGGGGTTGAACAGGAGTTGAACGAGACAAAGGCGGTGTTTGGATAGAGGTTGCTTGAGGTGGAGACGCAACAGGAGGAGATGAAGTTGGGGAAGAGTTGGGAGTCAGTGGAGAATGAAGCTGAATATTACGAATCACTTTAGCCGGAATACCATCAGGATGAAGGTCTTTCAGAACTTGTAGCGGGGTTTGATAACGCTGACTCGGCATCGTCATCAACATTTTATCAAGAACTTTACCTAATGTCGCGCTAAAAGCTTGTCCTTTAAGATAATCTCGCCAGATCCACCGATCTTCGTTAATATCAAATAAATCAAACGGAGAAACTTGAGTTAATAGGTAAATACAAGTTGCACCTAAACTATATATATCACTCGCATAAATCGCTTGACCGCGAGTTTGTTCTGGGGCAATATATTCTGGACTGCCGATGATCGTTCCTAAAACTGGGAGTTGAGTGCTAGTCACCACTTTAGCCGCACCAAAATCGACTAAAACTAGTTGACCGGGAAAACTGCCAATATGACTTGTAGGGTGAGATAAAGCACTACGGCGAATAATATTAGCGGGTTTAATATCTCGATGAATGACGCGATGTTGATGAATAAATTGCAAAACGGGTAATAAATCATCTAACAATTGCCGAATTTTAGCTTCATTAAAGGTATCATTACGAAGGAGTTCTTGTTCGAGGTTTTCGCCTTGAATATATTCTTGTACTAAATATAAATTTTTATCCTGTTCAAAATGAGCTAATAAATCAGGAATTTGAGGATGTTTACCCAGTTCATCGAGTCGAACCGCTTCTTGATGAAACAGTTCGGCGGCTTTAGTCGTATTTTGAGGGGTTTGAGTTTGGGGAAAAAATTGTTTAATCACACAGGGGGGTTTAGAGGGTTTATCCTCATCTACCGCTAAAAATGTTTTACCAAAACCCCCGAAACCAATAGGTTTGATAGCGCGATATCGTTCTCTGAGCAAAAGTTTTGCGCCACAGGTTAAACAAAATTTACTGTGATCAGAGTTTTGGGGTTGTGTACAATGCGGATTGAGACAGTAGCTCATCGGCAATTCAAAAAAAGATAGAGGCTGATCAAAAATTTTGGGAGTAATTCTATCTTAGACTGATTGGGGTCGTTCAGAAGGGTTTCGGGAGCAGTTCCCAAGAATGGTGATAGCGATCGCCAGATTGAGAGTTTCGAGCGATCGCTATAATAATTAATTGAGTTTAGTTTAGGTGAGAGATTCTAGGTAATCGCGAACTCGGTTGCGACGCTTCGGTTGACGGAGTTTTTGTAAAGCTTTGGCTTCAATTTGGCGAACTCGTTCGCGAGACAATTCTAACTCCCGACCAATTTCAGCTAAGGAGTAGGTATGACCATTACCTAAACCATAACGCATCTGAATCACATCACGTTCGCGATCGCTAAGATCTGCTAAAAGTTGTTGTAAATCGCGATGGAGAGATTCTCGCATTAATTTATCTTCCGGTGAAACTTCTTCAGTTTCCAACAGTTCACCGAGTTCAGTATCTTTATCGCTACCGACTTTCGTTTCAAGGGAAACAGAACGGGGAACTTTCAGCAAGACTTCACGAACTTGCGCGGGAGTCATCTCTAACTCAGCCGCGATATCATCAATCGTTGCGATGCGACCTTTTTCTTGAGAGATTTTGCGTTGTGCTTTTTTAATTTTGTTTAATTTTTCGGTAATATGAACCGGAAGGCGAATTGTGCGGCTTTGAGTAGCGATCGCGCGGGTAATTCCTTGACGAATCCACCAGTAAGAGTAGGTACTGAAGCGATAACCGCGTGTGGGGTCAAATTTTTCAACGGCGCGTTCGAGTCCTAATGTACCTTCTTGAATTAAATCCAGTAATTCTAAACCGCGATTTTGATATTTTTTAGCGACGGATACCACTAAACGCAGGTTTGCTTTGATCATGTGATCTTTAGCTTGTATCCCTTCAGCTTGAACTTGGTCTAGTTCTTCAACTGTTAATTTAGCCAATTCTGCCCAACGTTGTTTTCCTTTGGCTATAATAGGTTTGAGGTCAGAGACGTCCACGCCAGAGACATTAGCCCAGCGTTCGAGGGAAGGACGATGACCCAACTGAGCAGCTAGGCGATCGCGGGTTTGAATCAATCGGGTAAAAGTTTCTAAAATGCCTTTCTCTTTGCTAGCTGCTTTGTCGCGCAGTTGAATTAAACGTTGATATCGTTGAACTTTTTGGGCTTCGGCAACTTCCTCATCCCGTCCGAGTAAGCGAACTCGACCGATTTCTTGCAGGTAAACCCGAACCAAATCAGTGGTTCGACGGTTAGTAGTTTTTTCCGGTTGAGCGTTGTCTGCATCGATGATTTCAAGATCTAGATCAGAAGGTTGAGGCATATCCTCAAAATCGCTCTCGGTATGATTTAGCAGGTTGGTGGCTGGCATGGTCATTTTTCTCTTGCTCTGGGTGGTTGGAACTTTCACAGGGTCTACTCTAAGAATGCCCACTGTGATCGGGTGAGCGATCATTTTTGAGGTAGGCGTACGCCGTGAACCTGGGGGCTTTCTGAACTTGAGATGTTCTCAATGGCGGTCATCCATTGGTGGTGGAGACTATAGAGTAGATAAGTCACTCCTTTATGGTCATTAGCTAGTATAGGGATACACCCATCACAAAGAAGTGATAGTCATCAGACACTCTACTAATCTTCATCACCACAAGCTTGAGTTCCTGATCACTCTTAACTCTGGTTTCAGATCACAAGTGAAAAATCAGGGAGTTTTGAGGTTGAGCATGAATTAAGAATTAATCTGTCTTCATTCAAAAATGATGATCGCTACAGAAGTTTCTGTTTGATTGAGATAGGCTTCAATTGAGGTTGAGTCACCCCTGATGGATCTTTGCTGCGATGGGGGTTTATATTTGGACTCATACCCATAAGCTTATTGAAAAAATCAGCCATAATAGCTGGCAGATCATCTATAGCTCATTTTAGCGACTCTCAGAGGATTTGTCCTCTATCTTAGGTTAGAGAAGTGAACGTGGATGTTGTTCTATTAAGGTTCTAACTTGTTCTGCGTGGTAGGAACTCCGTGTTAGGGGAGAAGCAACCACCTGTAAGAACCCTAAAGACTCACCGTAGGTTTTCCAGGCGTCAAACTGTTCTGGGGAGATAAAGCTAGCTACGGGTAAATGTTTAGGACTCGGTTGTAAATACTGGCCTAACGTTAGGATATCACAGTCTACCGTTCGCAGGTCTTGCATCACCGCTCGAACTTCTGCATCGGTTTCCCCTAAGCCCGCCATAATACCAGATTTTGTATAAACTCCTGGCGAGAGTTGACGCGATCGCTTGAGTAATTCTAAACTGCGTTGATAATCTCCTTGAGGACGAACACGCCGATACAGACGCGGAACGGTTTCGCTATTATGGTTGAGAACTTCCGGTTGAGCTTGTAAAATCGTTTCGAGGGCTTCCCAGTTTCCACACAAGTCGGGGATTAGCACTTCTATTGTAGTTTTCGGAGAGAGACGACGAACCGCGTTAATACAACCCACAAACTGATAAGCACCGCCATCGGGTAAGTCATCTCGGTTGACTGAAGTAATGACAACATGGTTCAAATTCATCCGTCGCACCGCTTCGGCGAGTCGTTCCGGTTCCGTCGGATCTAATGCTTGTGGCTTTTTCTCAAAATCAATATCACAATAAGGACAAGCGCGTGTACAAGCAGGTCCCATAATCAGAAAAGTTGCAGTCCCCGCATGAAAACATTCTCCAATATTTGGACAAGAGGCTTCTTCACACACTGTATTTAAGCCCAAATCCCGGAGAATATCTTTAACTTGACCAACTCGTTCCCATTGAGGGGCTTTAACTCGCAACCAATCTGGCTTAACAACCACGCTTTTTCTGTTTCCTTCCGACTTTTATGAGACTTGTATGATTTCTTTGATCTATGTTAACTGAAATTTTAGAAAATTTGTATAATTTTTCTAGAAAATGTGGTACTATAACCTTATCTACGGGATGTAGCGCAGCTTGGTAGCGCACCTCGTTCGGGACGAGGGGGCCGCAGGTTCAAATCCTGTCATCCCGATTAGGGTCAAACTATTGAATTGTCAAGGTTCTGGAGTTATCTTGTGTCTTGCTTTTTTATGAGCAATATTCAATTACACAATGAAGGCACGGTATTTGTCAAGATACAGGACTGTGTAGGTATTTTTACTAATCCCTGTTTTGACTCAGAAATCAACAAAAAACGGGTGATCTCAATAGCTGAAAACCTTACACAGTAGGAGTTCTATTTTGCGCCTACTTACAACCCCAAACTGATGTAGTTATCCTAGATGATTTTCGTCAGTATCACAAGATCAACGACATCTGGTATTTGATTACGTTCAAAGCGTTTCCATGCCCATCTGAAGCATCTGTGAGGGATGTTCTTCGGGGAGTTATTACGGATAGAGATGCGAAAACCATCAAGGGACAAAAGGTTTATGCTGCTGAAAAACAGCAGTGCAGTAAAAAGGAAGTTAAATTCATTTTGAGTCAGCTTCCTTAATCTTTTTCTGAACGGTTTCTGAACTTGAATTTATAACCCGGATTCTCACTTGATGCC
>JBJHBL010000101.1:0-15223 GCA_050485465.1 Limnoraphis sp.
GCCTTTGGGAAGCGAGACTTGAGGGGCTGAGGTGAAATAACGATCGCTCTGACTCGTTTCTTGATTCTCCGGCGATGAACTGGGGCGACTCAGCATTTGCCGTCTCCTGGTGAGGAATGTTGCAATTAATGTCCTTTAGTTTAGTCACACCCCAGAAAGTTTTACAAGTCACTTCTTTGAGTGACATTCATTTAGGTGACTAGACAAAAGTTGGTTTCTAGTTTACCAGAAAGGGGGTTTAAAGCCACAGGATTATTCTGATTTTCTTAATTTTTCTGCCACCCAAATATAGGTTGTACCCTCAACCTGGGGTCAGTGATACCTGTACTTTTAGCGCTTGTCAAAAACTAATCCATCGGTTAGTACCCTTGATAGGTGAATTCCTATATTGTTATTTGACAGTCTGAAATTAACTTTGCAAACGGGTCTTAAGAATGTCCACATTTTCCCTAAAGTCCCAGAAAATAAAAAAAAATAAAAAAAGGAGCGAGAATCTGTTTTTTAATCTAAACTTGTTTGCAAGTTAAAGTTTGACCTTTATTATTGATTCGAGGAAACTCATAAATAGAAAGTTTTTAGAGTTTATAAAATTTTTCTATTTTCCACTCAGGGAGAAAATCACTTGTATACCTTCTCATCTGAGGGGTAGTGTAAAACTCCCAAACGTACTTTTTTACATGGGTCTGGAATCAATCTGAAATCAAGTTCGGGGATTCCCCGAAGTCCAGTCACTTTCCCCACTGCCCAAATGCAACACAGAAGCTGAATTCAGCGTTTTGATTTTCGATTTGCTTAGGTGCAGTTCATCTCAGTATTCTCAAGACAACAACTCTAGAAACGATTATGAATATGAAAGTAACTAGGAAGTGTCTGCAAACTCAAGCGATTGCCGCAGTCGCGGCACTGGCGTAGCCAATCGCTATGAAGATGTGATCGAGATCAGTAGAGCATAAGAAAGAAAATTGTATAGCACTTCTTTCTAATTAAAAATAGCTTTTTGTTAATAGAAATCGTCCCCATCTTCCTACCTCCCCACCTCCCGCTTGGGAAGAATCGGGGTTGCACCTTGATGGCGCATTTTTTCTCGAATAGTTTGACTACTTATAAACGACTTTGTAAATAATGATTGTTTTGGAATACTGATAAAAAGTAATAGACCAGGCTTCATCTTAGCTATGAATATAGTTGGTCACGGAATTGATATTGTTGAGATTGCAAAATTCAAAGCAACTTTAAGCAAGAGTAAGAACCAATTTGAATCCCGGTGCTTTACCGCTTTAGAGAGTCAAATTGCAGATGAAGCGGGTGTGAACCGAGTTCTTTGTCTTGCAGGTCGATTTGCGGCTAAGGAAGCGGTACTCAAAGCTTTGGGAACTGGATGGAGTCAGGGTATTGCGTGGAAAGATGTAGAAATCGAGAGATTGCCAACAGGAAGCCCGAGCGTGGTACTGTATGCCAAAGCCAAGGAAATAGCCAATCAACTTGGAATTGCCGGATGGTTTGTAAGCATCAGCCATGAGGAATCATACGCCATAGCAAGCGCGATCGCCCTTGGTGCAGAATAACGAACCTCAGCTTTTATCACTACAGATAACCTAGCTCGTTGGAAGAGAGTTGACACCTCGCGACACGAATGGTAAGATTAAATTACCAAAAATTGAAAGATTTTCATACCATCTGGGGGTCAAGCTATGGACTCAGCAACAGTGAAATCTGCACTTATGGAGGTGGTTAAAGACATTCAAATAAGTAGCGGCTATGACGGAGCCGGGATTTCGGGAGAGGTTTGTCCCCTCAAAGACCTACCGGGCTTCGACAGCATAATTGGTACAGAGGCGATGAGTATGCTTTCCAGTGCGCTTGGCATTGAAATTGCAGAAGATGTAAACATTTTTGTTGCAGAAAATGGCAGGCGACTCCTTACCATCGATGAAGCTGCTGCTGTAGTCTGTGAAATGTTGAACATACCACAGGAGGAAAACGATGTCTGAAACAGTAGATTTGAGGGGGATTATTGCATCGCGAATTCGTAAAGCACGCGAAATGTCAGGACTCTCTCAGGGGCAAGCCGCTAAAAAGCTTGGACTTCACCGCCCCTCAATTACCGAAGTAGAAGCGGGCAACAGAAAGGTATCTGCCGAAGAAATTGCTAAGTTCGCCGCACTGTATAAAGTGAGTGTTTCTTGGCTACTCGGCGAGGGAGAAGAACAGCTAGATCGCAATGATAGTAAGCTTCAACTTGCAGCAAGAGAAATGGAAAAACTAAAACCAGAGGATCTCGATACGATATTAGCGGTTATTGCTTCAATTCGTGGTGGGGGGAAATAGGTATGGGAGCGTCATGGAAAGAGCTTGCTAAACAGGCACAGAGCAAAGCACTAGAAGTTCGGCGAAAGTTTAATCTCGATCCCAAACATCCCATTTGCATCTATGACATTTGTGAAAAATTAGGAGATGTCTATGAAAACAAGGAAGTAACAGTTCAATTTTTACCTCTATTAGGTTTAGAGGGTATGTACATAAATGAAGACAAAGAACGGAGAATTCTAATCTCTTCTCGTAGACCCCTACCACGCAAAACATTTACTTGCGCCCATGAATTGGGGCATCACCTCTTCAATCATAGTTATAAAACCGATCAGTTAGAGGAGACAGTCACAAAAAATCAGCGCGATCCCCAAGAATTTTTAGTTGATTGCTTTGCCGGATTCTTACTAATGCCTGCGCTTGCAGTTCGCCATGCTTTTGCTGTTAGAGGTTGGACTCCAGCAATCGCTACGCCACGCCAGATTTTCACCCTTGCCTGTAGCTTAAACGTTGGATACAACACTTTAGTTGATCATATGGCTTATACTCTCAATTTGATCGACGAAATCAAGGCTAAGGAACTAAAAAAGGCTCGTCCAAAAACTGTGCGTCAAGACGTGCTTGGAGAGGCATCTACAGCCCATCTGATGATTGCAGATGATCAATGGTTGCTGAAAACAATTGATGTTGAAGTTGATTACCAATTACTATTGCCCAAAACAGTACACATAGAAGGCGACATCATTGACTTTCAGAAAAATCTAGAAGATAGCCGGGTTTTCCGGGCTATTCGTCCGGGAATTGCCCGTGCTTACTGCTCGGGATCGAATTGGGCTGTTTTTATCAGAATATCTAGGACTGAGTACGAAGGTTTTAGCGAATTCAGACACACAGAGGAAAGTGATGATGAGTAGTAAGAATTCGCTGATTATTGAATCAGCAAATCTTTCAGATGCTTGGGCAAAATTATTTCTACATATTATTGAAGGATCGGGTAAAAAAGCCTCAACAGTTTTACTCACTTGGACAAAGACTGGAGAAGATCAAGCGATTGAAAACCCAATTATCCGAAATGCTTTAGATAATTCTTTATCAACAATTGGCGAACAGTCAATCCATACGGTTGCCAATACGATATTTCCCGTAACTCTCTGGGAAAAAGTTCAATATAATCGCCATAAACTTTATGAAAGATACTTGGTTATTTTTCCAAGAATAAAGTCTTTGGGATGTCGCAAAAATGATCGGGGAACCTACTTTCAAAGGCTGATAGCATTTGGTGGTGACATACGCAAAGGCAAACGCCTTGACCAGTGTAATGGGAATCAGCTTGAACATATTATTACGGGCTATCTTGAGTCACAAAAAAAGAGATTGACAATGTTTCAAGCATCGATTTTTGATCCTCATAGGGATCATACCGTAGCTCCTCGGTTGGGCTTTCCTTGTCTCCAGCATCTTCAATTTGTACCCGATAAAGAAGAAAAGACTTTGACTGTGAATGCTTATTATGCAACTCAAAAAGTTGTTGAGAAAGCTTATGGAAACTATCTGGGAATCTATAGATTAGGTGATTTTATGGCGCACGAAATGCAACTTTCATTAAGTCAGATCAATGTTTTTATTGGAGTTGCACAACTTGGTGATTGTTCTAAGGCGAAGGTTGCCGACCTGGCAAAAGAAGTTAAAACTTGCACTAAGCTCATTTGACGAAGTATAAAGTTATCAAATTTATAAGATGCCAAAGAATAAACTCAGATCGGGAAAACTCCTTATTTTTGAAGGGCCGGATGGAGTAGGTAAGACAACAATTTCCCAAAAGATTGCAGAATACCTCAATACCAATGGTGAAACTTGCAAATTGATGACGTTTCCAGGTAAAGAACCGGGAACGCTGGGAGCATTGATTTATGAGCTTCATCATTCACCCTTAAAGTATGGGGTTGAAACATTGACGCCAACCAGTAAACAAGTTCTTCATATCGCCGCTCACTTAGATGCTATCGAGCGCTGTATTGTACCAACATTAGCAACAGGCTGTCACGTTATCCTTGATAGATTTTGGTGGTCTACATGGGTTTATGGTTTAACTTCTAATGTCAATCGCCATGTTCTTGAAAACATGATTGATTTGGAGAAGGCGCACTGGGGAGATATTAAACCAACAGTTGCTATCTTGCTGCGTCGGAATAGTCCTATAGACCGGGAAATTTCTCTTGCAGATTGGAACAAATTAAGCTATGAATATGATGCACTTTCAGCCAAAGAAAAATCTTTTTATCCGATCTTTACCCTGAGCAACAATGGAAAACTTGAAGAAATTATTCGGCAAATTCAAGAAATCGTTATCCAAGCACTTGATTCTTCAGAGGCAATCTCCGATCCAAACGATTCCTACGAGCAGAAACAGTTAAATCTTTATTTTGAACTGGACTCTCCGGTTGCCCCTTCTAGCCCTATTATTCTGTCACATATTCTACCCGCAAAACCAACCGTTGTATTTGATACCTACTGGCGTTTTGCAGTGGAAAGACAAAACATTTTTTTTCGTAAACTTCGGGGACAACCGCCACCTTTTACGGACGATCCAATTCTTTCTAAGTTTAAATTTACCAACGCATATAGAGCATCCGATCGGGTCAGTCAATACTTAATTCGTCGGGTCATATATCGAGACGATCTTCCCTCATCCATAGAAGAAGTTTTTTTTCGGATTATTCTATTTAAGCTGTTCAACAAAATAGAGACATGGCAGCTTTTAGAAGAATTTATTGGAGAAATAATCTATGAAAACTACTCCTTTGATGAGTACGATCGAGTATTGAGCCAAGCAATGGAGACCGGAAAATCCATTTACTCCGCCGCTTATATTATGCCTTCGGGGGGCAAAACATTCGGATATGCTGTCAAACATCGCAATCATCTAAAGCTAATTGAACAGATGATTGCAGATGAACTCCCCAAACAATTGGCGGATGCTTCCAGTATGCACCGTGCATTTCAGTTAATACGTTCTTATCCGACAATCGGTGACTTTTTAGCATATCAGTTTGTCACCGATGTTAACTACAGCGAGATCACCAACTTTAGCGAAATGGATTTTGTAGTTCCAGGCCCCGGAGCTTTAGATGGAATTCGCAAATGTTTTGCCGATTGCGGAGGACTAAATGAACCAGAAATAATCAAGTTTATGACCGAACGACAAGAAGCGGAATTTGAACGATTGGGGTTGGAATTTCAGTCTCTTTGGGGACGACCGCTACAACTTATTGATTGTCAAAATCTTTTCTGCGAGGTCGATAAATATTCTCGGGTTTATCATCCGACAATTTCTGGAAAATCTGGGCGAACCCGGATCAAACAAAAGTATTCGGCAAATCCCCAACCCATTGATTACTGGTATCCGCCCAAGTGGAACATCAATCAGTTCATAGCCGGAGATATTTCCCCTTCAAAAACACAATCAAAATAAAAACTTGCAAATAAAACTACAAATTAGCCAAGGAGTAGATTATGGATTTTCGTGAATATCAAAATCTTGCTGTCCAAACCGATCAGTTTCTTGCCAATGTCGATGGGGAAGCGATTTCTATTTTGGGGATGGTTGGTGAAATCGGATCTTTATCAAGCGAGTATAAGAAACTTCGGCGTGATGGCACATCTCATCGCTTATTTCTTGAGCGCATTGCAGAAGAACTTGGTGATATCCTGTGGTATGTCGCCGCCTTTGCGAATAGATTTGAGTTGGATTTAAGCGCGATCGCAGAACAGAATCTTGAAAAGTGTCGGGATCGTTGGGGTTGGAGAAGTGCATCTCCAGACGGCCAATTAGTTCCCCCTGCTTTTGATAATTTCTTACCGAAACAAGAACAATTGCCCAGAAAATTCGAGGTTGAGATTGCCGAAATTGTTGAAGATAACTCAACTCGAATCAAAGCATTTGTTGATGGGCGGCAGATCGGCAGCGACCTGACCGATAACTCCTACAGCAATGATGGCTATCGCTTTCACGATGTCTTTCATCTGTCGTATGCTGCCGTTCTGAGGTGGTCTCCCGTAGTTCGGAAAATGTTGGGATGTAAGCGCAAAAGCAACCCTAAAATTGATGAAGTAGAAGATGGGGGTCGTGCAATTGCTATTGAAGAAGGGATTTCTGCGCTTGTATTTCGCTATGCTCAAAATCACGAGTTTCTGGAAAACATTACAGAATTGGATTACGAACTGCTGAAAACGATTAAAAATTTGACCTTGGATTTAGAAGTCTCTCAACGATCTTTGTGTGATTGGGAGAAAGCAATTCTTGCCGGGTACAAAGTCTGGCATCGGGTCAAAGAAAATGGGGGTGGAATTATTGCAGTCGATCTGGATGCTCATTCTATCAGTTACCGTCCGGGAAAAGCTGCACCAAATCTAAAGCCCATTCAAGGCGAATTTAAGAATCACCCAACGACAATTTTTGACTCGGATTAAATCCAGATAAAGTGAGTTATTTAATTCGTTCCATACGGGTAAATGGTGTTGTGCGATGAAGAAATTTTGGCTGCCCTTCGTATTCTCAACAATTATTATAAAAACCCAATTCTTTTAAATCAAAGGATTTTTAGCCTAAATCGAGGCCATGAAGGGTTTCCGGAACCCATTAAGGTTTTCTATAGAAATACAGTATTCAATCTTTTTGCCGCAATTGATTGTATTCTGCTGAAACCTGGCAGTACGCTGCACATTTTAGATTTCAAAACGGGTCAATCGGATTTTGATGAACGGCAAGCGTTCGTTTATTTGCTGGCTGCCAGCTATCTCTGCCCCCAACGTCGGGCGATCGCTTCTTTTTACAACCTGGAACTGTGGATACTCGCTTCGGTCGGGAGAACAGAACTTAACGCCGCCCAATGCCAAGAAGCTCTCGCTGCGGTTCAACGGGATTTGCCGGATTTCGGCGATCGCCCCCTGGCTCTCTAAGAAGTTAAGCGATTGGCTCCGCTACTGCGCTCCGCGCAATCGCGCCCCACTCCGGCCGTTTTATCCAAACTGGCGTTTCAGATTCTCAGGACCCAAGAAGTATTTACACCCAAATTGGTAACTTCAGTTGCCAAACTCGCGGTGATTCGCAGGGTTAAGTTTTGGGCGGAAACGGTTGAGCTTCAAGGGCAGATTTGCCCCGCACTCGGGTTAACGGTTCGCACCGACATTACCTTTACGGGAAATTTGGCAGATTTTTATGCGGGCAATGCTTCCCTTGAGAGCAACGAAAGTCTTCTGCTCGGTTTTGCCCGTTCAAGATTTTGACAAGGGCAGTGGGGGGAGTATTGTGGAAGTGATTGGAACGGTGGGAGAACCGAAGCGATCGCTTGGCTCGACTGGCGACTGGCAGGTTAACCCGGAAGGCAGTTGAAACGGCTCCGAATCACCAGCTAGTTGTTAGGATTCAGTTCGGTAAGGGAAAAAAAGTATTTCATTACCCGCTCAGTGCGCTCCGACCTTCTATCACGGCGGAAACTGCCGGACAGTTTGGATTTGACTACGGACAATTTCTGAAGTTTACCAAAATTCCCTACAAACAGCGCCAGGAATTATTAGCCGCGTTCAAAGAGCAAGCCGCCGCCGCATTGTCCCGTTACGGTTTTCAAACCGAACGCAGTCTTAACAGTTTGCACTATCCGCAACTGTTTTGGCAACCAAGCGTTGCTATCGACCAAACCCCCCTGCTATTCCCCCCCAGGGCCGTTTCATTCTAACAAAATCCAAAGCCTAGACCACCTGTTATTAAGCCATCTTTGACCCTCTGTAATTGACACAAATCCTAAAAGTCTAAAAAGATTAATTGCAATAGTTTGAAGAATCGATAAATTCGTTCGTGCTTGAAAGTGATCTATAGAAGAATCATCTTCTTTGAAGATCACATCCTTGACCCAATGCAAGCGATTTTCAATTTGCCAATGACCTTTTATTTTTTCAGAAAAATAATCGGCTGTTTCCCAAACGCTACTGATGTAGTAAGCAACTTGATGATAGTCCTTTTTACCTCTTTTACCCCATCTTTAAACTCGGATTAAGCTTTGAATTCCGCACCAGTCAGAAGAAAGAGAATCAAAACTTTTAAAAACCGAAATTTGACGTAATACGGTTCGACCGTGACCTTGATCTTGTTCTATACTCATACTAAGAGGTTTGTGATTTTTGGTCACGGATTCCAAAGATTGGTATAATTTTTTTTGATTCTTTTTTACGGTCACTAAATAATGGTTTTCTGATTCAATAATAGATTGAAGGGTTTGCTTTTGGCAGTGGAGAGCATCAAGAGTAAAAACTTTGTTTTTTAATGAGCAATCTCTTACTAGCTCTTGAGTTTGCTGAATTTCTGAACTCTGTTTATTCTCGAACTTTTTGACTCCTAAAACTACTCCTTGTCTTTGGCTATATAGGGAAACCATGACAACAAAGTTTTGGCAGTGATTCTCATAATTTTTAACTGTGCTTTTCAAACTTTTGCCATCAATACAAACCCAATCCCTGAACTCATCAGATTCATATAGACTACCAGACCATTGATTAAATATCTGCTGAAGATTTAGCCAGTCTATTCCCACTAAAACTCGTCTCATTGTTGAATAAGATGGTACTTTTTCTGAGAAAATCTTAAATTTTTTCCCCAGTAACTATTGATTCGCTTTGGCAAAGTCTCCCAAAGCTCTATATCCTAAATATCCTTGCATTGTTCCTAAAATAATTATCAATAAAATCAACCATAAAGGATATCTTCTGCCTTGGCTTCGGCGAAAGTCCTTGACTTTTTTGAGTTCTTCAATTAGACTGTCCATACCTAAATATTTTTTAGAAAAAGCTGGCGAGCGCTATTATTTTACATCAAGGGTGCTTGCCAGTTTTATTATTAAACTTCAGATTGACCGATGGGAGTCCAAAGTTAAGTTTTAGCTTGGCGTTCGCGTAGCGTGCGCGACAGCGCAATCGCTATGTTTTTCTAGGATTTTAGATTTTCTGAAGAAAAAAGGAGTGAAACAGCCTAATTTCTTAGGTCAAGCGCGATCGCAAAATTTTAGAATGAAACAGCCCTGCCTGCAAAAGGGCTTAAATGACGTGCGGATTTGGCTTCTCAAGAGCGGTTTATCAACGGGGAAAGGTGTCTGTTACACGTTGCAGCTACCCGGGCTAAAAAGCAGGTTATTGTGACTTATTACGGTCAGCCCAGTTCGCTGTTAGTCGGTGCGGGTGGGGTGGCGATGGGAGGTTAGGACTTTCCCCGTCTGATCGGTTTTTTATTGCTGTTTAACGCTTACGACCCAAATTGAGATGAATAAACCAAAAACTCCGACCGACAAACGTTTAAGCTGGTTTGAACCGGGGAAATCATTGGAATATATCACGGGTTGGCTGCAAAAGGTCAATCAAAAAATTCGGATTGCTACAGGTTTCTTTACCATCAAGGGATGGAATTTAATCCGCCGCCACACCAAGGGAAAGCAAACCTATCTCTTAGTTGGCTTGGATGAGCCGGGAGAACAACGGGCGAGGATGGCGTTGATTGAGGAGATCATGCGAGATTTACGAACGGGATTGGACAGAGACAGAAGGCGGGCGGTCCTTGACCTTGTAGAGAAAATCCAATCCAATCAGTTTGAGATTGTCGATGCTAGGGCGGCAGAGCATCACAATAAACTGTATATTTGCGATGAAAAAGCGGCAATTCAAACATCATCCAACCTGACCGGGAAGGGTTTGATAGAACAAGTCGAAGGTGGAAACGTCATCACCAAAAAATCCGAAGTTGCCGCCCTCGTTCAAGAGTTTGACGAATACTTTGCCAGCGCTAAAGATTTGACTGAAGAACTGCTGGATATTTTGTTAAGGTGGCTGCAATTTGCTACGCCTTGGGAAATTTACCTCAAGACCATGCTGGCTCTAGAAAATGTACAACTTCCCAAAACTCGGTATACCAAAGACCCCGTTTCTTATCAGGTTGATATGATCGCCCAAACTCTACGTCAAATCAGAGAATTTGACGGTTCGATGGTCGTTGCATCTACCGGACTCGGCAAAACTATCGTTACCGTTCATGTCGCCTTGCGCCTGCGAGAGGAAGATTTAATTGATAACGTTATGATTATTGGCCCCAAGCCCGTTTCCAATACTTGGAGAAAGGAAATGCGGGAGGCGGGGCTATCCTGCGAGTATTTTGTTCGGCAAACCTTTGATCAAAAGGATGATTCCAGACAGTATCGCCAACTAGAATTATTTAACGAAATCTTAGAAGAAGTGCAGTATCAGCGTTGGCTTCTGGTCATAGACGAAAGCCATGAATTTAGAAATCGATACAAGAAAAATCTATTTAATCTGACAAAGAATCCTCAAGAGCGCCGGGCTTTTATCCGACTCCGAGAATTGGTGAAAAAGGGAAATCTTAAAGTTTTGCTGTTGACGGGTTCTCCCTATGCCACCAATATTGACAATATTAATAACCAGCTATATCTTCTCCCCCATAAAGCTGAAGGTGGGTTTGATGGGGTTGATTATTTCATCGAGCGTTGTCCGGACCTGGAACATTTATTTGCCGAAGAAACTAAAGATAGAAATGCTTGGCGTGTGGAACAGATAGATCAATTTGTACAACTTCCTGTCGTCAGTCAGTTAACCACACCCCACGTCGCCAAATATTACGGTCAAGAAGATGAGCAAGGAACCTACATCAAGTTTGGCAATCAGAAACGTTATATTCCCAAAGTGATTCTTCACAAAGTTAATTTTCCTTTGATTTTTGGTAGGGAGATGACCAAAGCTCTATCGGAGGGATATTTTCAAATCAACCATAAAAATCCCATGTTTAGAGATTTATTTGATAGGTTGGTTAAACTTTCTTGGGCGAGTTCTGCTCCGGCACTTCAGGGCGTTTTAGAAAGTGTTGCCGATACGCCCGGAGGAACAAATAGTTACAAATTAGATAAAATTGAATTTAGAATTTCTCGAAAAGACCGAGAAAAACTTTTAAAACCCCTGATCAATAAACTTCGCAAACTTCATCCGAGTAAAGATATTAAAATTCTTGCCCTATCAAGGATACTGGAGCGGGTTCTAGAAAACCAACAAAAAGTTATTATTTTTTGTGAAAGAAGACCCACCGTAGTTCACCTTTACAATAAATTGCAATCTATATTTCCTTCTTTAAACATTGCAGCCACCATTGAAGAGAGCGAAGATCACCAATATCAGATGAAAGACAGCCGAGACATTGAAGAATTAATCAAAAAATTTGCTCCGGTCGCCAATCAAATAACTAAAGAGCATTCTGAAGATTATGACATTTTTATCTCCACAGATGCTCACGGCGTTGGGGTAAATATGCAAGACGCATCGGTGGTGATCAACTACGATATCGATTGGACTCCCATTGGCCCCGTTCAGAGAGCCGGGAGAGTTTTGCGGCTCTGGCATTTGCCTCGAACCCTGGACATCTATACTTTTGTTCCAACATTATCCGAAAAAGAAGAACACAGTCAAGTTAATTACGATTTATTGGAAATTCAGAAGCGATGGAACAACTTAATGTCCCGCCATCAAGAATCAAGAAAGGTTATTGACTTACCCGTTTTAACTGCCGCAGACATTCAGGAAATTGATCTCTCGGAAATGGCATCTCAAGTCACAATTGAGTCGGGAGAAATTGACTTAAATGCTATGGCAGATTTAGATATTTCTCCTTATTACCAGCATAGGGCAAAACTTCAGACTAACCGAGATTATGCCGAAACCTTGCCGGATGATTTGATTAGCAGCAAGCTTCATTCCGATAAGAAGCCGTTACTTTATATGCTATTACTTCATCAAGATAAATACCGGGGTATTTTCTACGATCCCGTGACCCAACAAGTCACCGAACCCAATACTGTTGCACTTTTAAACAAGATTGCCTGTGATGAAGATACGCCAGTTGCTCATGTTGATTTTGAACAGGTTGAAAACCTTAGTGACATTTGCCTAGATCGCTGGTGTAAGCAACATCAAGTTGTTCCTGACGAGGTTGAACGGATTTGTTCGCTGTACCTCAAACCGGAGAACCAAAAGGAGGATTTGAAGGAATTACTCTTCAATCAACAGTCAAAGCAATAGCCAATTAAGAAAGGCAATAACATGAAATACTTCTTAAAATCCCATAAAATTCAAGGCGGGTAACAGATACTTTTTCATATTAATATACGGAATCCGTAAACCCCGCTCGGCAACCAGATAAGACTCGCCCCCAACTCGATAACCATTGGCTTGATAGAAAGGTTGTGAAGTTAGAGAAGCAGAATTCCTGAGAATTTTGATGTTGTGAGGCGCGGGCTATCCGTTCAACAGCGTTCAGTAATTGAGTGCCAATACCCCGACGGGCAAATGGGGGGGTGAACGTAGAGAGCGGTGATGCAATCGCCCAACAAACTACACAAACCCACTTTAACACCATCGAGTTCAGCCACCCAAGTGATTTCACGGCGATCGCCTCCCTTCCTTGAATAACGAATATTTCGCCCTACCAACGCTTCAATTTGTTCGGGGGTATCGTCGTGTATGCAAGCGCGATCGCGATCGCCGGGGCTTTGAATGAGCAATAGATGAATAACATCATCCGGTTGAGCGGTGCGCTCTTTAAAGTGTTTGAGGTGATAACTTGTCCATACTCATGCTCTCTCCTTCTGAACATTAGTTCTTGTCTCCTAACCCTAGCCTCACGGGTTTAGGGTTTTTTTATGAGTCGTTGCAGTTGAAAAAATCCGAGCATGAGTATGACTTGCGCCCAAGACGTTCTGCATTTGTTCGGGTCGAATTGGTTCCCTATCCTGCGAGAATTGCAAGAATGCGTGAGCGAACGATGTTGTGGGGAAGGGTTCAGAGTCCCAACTTTAGGCGTCAATAGAGATTATCGAGACTGTTGCGAAATTGTATTTTTGAGGTGTTGAATCCGGTCTGAGATGGCTTGATAAAGTTCATCCACTTTTTGGGTTGAAGCTCCCCGCTCCCGTTTCATTTGGTATGAAATTCTGTTTAGCCTTTTGGCAGCTTCCAGAGCTTTAATTGCTTTTTCCGGCGGTAAAACAATCTCTTTAGACATCGGTTATCTCTTCGATTTGTTCCAGTTCTGCGATTATAGCACTCAATAACCTTCTGGCTTCCGGGGTATCGGATGAGTTTTCCAACCGGGGGAATTCTTCATTGATAATATCCAAGACAGCTTCTCTCAGGATTTGACCATCAACCGAAGCGATTATCATTAATCTGTCGAGGAGTCGAATTCCCCTCGCTTTTGCCGATGAAACTGAGGCTTGAAAATCGGATTCGGACATCAAACACCTATTTAAAATAATCAATAGTCGCTTTCATTGTAATTAAAAACTGCGCCCAATCTAAATAAGCTGAAAAAGTAGAGACATCGCTACTGTCTTGTTCTAATAACTCAATTTCATGTATTGTTCCATTTGCAGGATTTTTCCTGGCTCAGAGATGGACTTCCACCCGCAATAAAAGCTCAGGTGGAGATTCTATCAGTCTAACAACTCGAAGACCTCAGTATAGCTGTTCTCAATTTTAACACTAACCTTCTTTTTGAAGGATTGAATTCAATTCAAACCAATTGATGCGATCGCTTCTATTAATCGAATAGCTCAAAGCGGACTAACTGCAAGTTGCCGATGTTTTCTCAACACAACCAACGTGTCGGCGATCGCATCAGTCCCCCAACTTCTTCTCAAACTGCGATCGCTTTGCTTGGGTCACTGAATGAAGATAGATACTCCTAAATCATTTCAATCCCATCGACACGGTTAGGATAAAAAGCGAGGTACTCTTTGATTTGTTCAACCGCCTGATCGGGATTTTCATAAGACCAAATCGCATTTTCGGCCGTTTTACCATCGACCGTAATGCTAAAATAACTAGCATCTCCCTTGTAAGGACAATGGGTGGAATGTTGGGTTGGCTGTAACCGCTCCATTGCCACATCGCCGCGAGGAATGTACTGCACGGGTGGTGACATTCCTTCCCTCAGTTCCAAAGCTTGGGTTGTGTCTGCTATCGTCTGTCCGTTAAAGGTGACTTTGACTCGCTTCGGTTGAGGAGCGATCTTGATTAAATGATTTGCACCTGGCATTTTCATTAGCTGATCAACTACAACATTTCCAAGATATCAGATTGGGAGACGCTGAGAATATTAAGCATTCAATTGACTTGATTTAGAGTTCGATTCACTATATTCTTTAATTTCTTTTTTACCATTACTCATCATGTTTTACTAAAATGTCAAAGTGTAGGACATCTTCGCGCACACCAACTTTTGTATATAGCTCTATTGCAGGGTCATCACCATAGTCGGCTTGCACAAAGATCACATAAGCTCCCCGATTAACGGCTATATTCTTCAGTTCGCCAATCAGCGACGTTGCTATACCTTGGCGACGGTGTTCAGCCGATACCGCCAAATCATAGATATAAATCTCGCTGCGTTCTTGCTCAAATTTGTGAAGTTCGTATGCAGCCAAGCCACCCACCACCTCTCCATATTTTAATGCGACTAACACGATAAAATGCTCTTTGCCCAGGAGTTTACTAAGATAATCGTTTTCAGGCTGGGCTTTGCAATAAGTGTCTACTTCATTAAACGCATCACCAAAAACACGCAGCAAGTCGCGCATTAGTTTTATGTCTTTCTCCGAGAGATGTTGAATGGTGATCTTTTCTGTTGAACTCATATTAATATATATATCACATCACTCTAGATTCTAAGGATTTATTGTATCTTCTGAGGGCATCAAGTGAGAATCCGGGTTATAAATTCAAGTTCAGAAACCGTTCAGAAAAAGATTAAGGAAGCTGACTCAAAATGAATTTAACTTCCTTTTTACTGCACTGCTGTTTTTCAGCAGCATAAACC
>JBJHBL010000102.1:0-15133 GCA_050485465.1 Limnoraphis sp.
CTGTAGAACAGTTGAAAAAATATGTCGAAGATCAAAACCCTATCCGATAATTCCCCTCACCGTTAAACGCTTTGCGCTCTAACGGGAGACCCCTTATCGGCGGACCGTTGGATGAGGCGATCGCTGGCGTTGGCTTGCAGGTGTTCAAATGCGATACGTGCTACGCACACGCGCTCGCGAACGCAGTTCTTGAGAATCGTGATCGTTGGGATGGTTGCTGCTGGAGGCTCGAAGTATGTGTTATACATAGATATTGATCGAAATTTGAGAGGTGAGTTGATGCGGTCAATCAAGGGAATTTTTAAAGACGGGGTTATTCATCCGATCGAACCGATTTCTTATCCCGAATTTAATCCGGTTATTATCACTTTTCTGGATGCGTCAACCACTGCTCCGGCTCCGGGAGTTTCTTTGGAACAGTCTGAATCTGGGTGGGATGGGTTTTTATCGGTGATAGAAGCGTGTCAAATGGAAACGGGAATCTCTGATTTGGCAGATCAACACGATCATTATTTGCATGGTACGCCCAAGCATGATGAGCAAGAAACGTAAAGTTTTTGTAGATACATCGGCTTGGATAGCTTTGATCAATAACAACGATAACCTCTCTGCTCAAGCCCAGCAAGTTCTTCTGAGCCTCAAACAGCAGAATGTTACTTTGGTAACAACCGAGTTTGTTTTGTTGGAGGTCGCTGATGCTTTATGCAAAACGAATTTTCGCCAAAAAACCTACGCCTATATTAATGGAATTAAACGGGCAACTGATGTGGTTAAAGTTGTCCCTTTAGAGCAAAGCTTATTGGATAAGGGATGGGCAATTTACTGTCAGTATTCTGACAAAGATTGGGGACTCACGGACTGCATCAGTTTTGTCGTGATGAGGCAAGAAGGGATAACCGAGGCATTTACCTCCGACCGACATTTTGAGCAAGCCGGATTTACTAAATTGATGGTGACTTAGGGGTGATTTTGCTTGCCTATGGAGTTTCGATTTTGACATACTCACCGTCCTAAAGGAGCGGTGATTCTTTACGCTTCATTGAGTCGTGCTACCGAGGTAGTCTTACCGCCTCTCGACGTACATTTAAGGTCGTGCCGATGCCCCATGCCGACCCTTCGGGTTCGCTACTTCGACGGGACGGAAACCGACACCGCCGAGTAGACTCACCATTTCTATATTCTTTGCGGCGTTTTCATCTCTATCCTGCTCAGTGCCACAACTTATGCAACGTATTGAGCGAATAGATAAATCAACTTTTCCCCACCGAAAGCTACAGCAGGAACAAACCTGGCTAGTGGGTTCCCATCGACTAATGACGACAAATTCACGCCCTAGTTTCTGAGATTTTGCATCGCAAAGGATTCTAAATTCTCGCCATCCCTGCAAGCTAATTACTCTAGCAAGCTTGCGATTTTTAACCAGCCCAGACACATTTAGATCTTCGAGTGCAATAACTTGGTTTTCGTTCACTACACGGGTTGATAGTTTATGCAAGAAATCCTTGCGAGTGTCTGCAATTTGGTTATGCAACTTAGCAATTTGCAGGCGTGTTTTCTCTCTTCGTTTTGAGTCTTTGGATTGACCCGCTAACTTCCGTTGCTTGCGACGAATTCGTTTATCTAGCTTGAAATAGCTAGGGCTTTCAACCTTTTCACCCGTACTTAGAACGGCAAAGGTTTTGATTCCCAGATCAATCCCGATAGATGGGTTAATCGCCTTTAACGCAGAGGGTGCAACCTCCACTACAAAACTTAGGAAATAACGACCCGCGCAATCTTTAATGATGGTTACTGAACTGGGTTCAGAAGGTAAGTCTCTTGTCCAAATGGGTTTGACATTCCCAATTTTGGCAAGATAAACTTCTTTCCCTTTAATTGAAAATCCACGCTTCGTAAACCGCGCTGATTGCCGACTCGTCTTCTTTTTAAGCTTTGGTGTTCCTACTTTTTGCCCTTTCCGCTTCCCTTTAAGAGAGTCGAAAAAGTTTTGATAAGCAACTCCCAAATCTGCTACAGACTGTTGCAAGGGAACCACAGAAACGTCGTTCAACCACTCCCTTTCTTTGACTTTCTTGGCTTGGGTGATAACGAGCTTTTGCAATTCACTATTTTTAGGCAGCTTTTCAGCCTGTTTACAGATAGCCAGAGCATCATTCCATACAACACGAACGCATCCAAACAACTGAGCTAAACTCTGTCGTTGTTGGTTGATTGGGTAGAAACGATACTGGTATCTGGACTTCATCTTAGATGATAAGATAGGTCTGTTACTGTATTGTAACTAGGTCTGCACAAAATGACAAGTCAGTTTCGCAAGGAAAGACATAGTGTCACCAATCTGCAAATCCACTTGGTCTGCGTTACCAAGTACGGTCAGTCCGTTTTTACTGCCAAGTCACTGGATTTGATTGAGAAGTCGTTTAGGGAAGTGGCAATAAAAATGAATTTCCAAATCCTTGAATTTAATGGAGAAGTAGATCATGTTCACGCCTTGATTGAATATCCGCCCAAACTTTCTATCTCTCAAATCGTCAATAGTCTCAAGGGGGTATCAAGCCGTCGATATGGGCAAGCTGGACTGCCTAAACCCCATCGGGATTCTCTCTGGAGTCCCAGTTATTTTGCTGTGTCTGTTGGTGGCGCTCCTCTTGAAAAGCTCAAAGAATATATTAAAAATCAAAAAAAGCCGTCCTTCTAGGACGGGGCTTCAGACCCATTATTTTGGTGAATAAGTTGTCTGAACCCATAGGCACAGGCCACGAAATGGGTGCTTCGCCCTCTAAGCGATACGGGCTACGCACAGGCTACGCGAGCTTTGTGGTATAATTTAGGACTGACAAGGGGCGTTGCAGGTCTGGGCGAACGGTCTCCGAGTTGGATGCGATGCCCGATTGTGGGATAATGTTGGCGGAATTATGGGATTTTAGGGGTTGGGTCGGGCGATCTTCTCTTTTCTGGGTTTTTTTCTATGAGTGTTAGAACTATGAATGTGGGCGAGTTGATTAGAAGTGCTAACCGACTGAAACGCGAAGGGAAGTTGGATGAGGCGATCGCTGAGTATTATCGTGTTATTGAGTTAAATCCTTATTTCGCTTGGGCTTATTCTAATTTGGGGGATGCTTTAGCTAAACAAGGGAATTTAGACGAGGCTGTTGCTGCTTATTCCGAAAGTATAAAAATTAATCGTAACTCTGCTTGTTTGTTTTATAGTTTGGGAGACACTTTAACGCAACTGGGGGACTTGGAGGCGGCTGTTAAGTATTTGAAAAAGGCTGTTGAGTTAAAACCTGATTTTCATAAGTTTCATCATAGATTGGCTCAAGCTTTAACTCAATTCGGAGACTTTGATGAAGCTAACATTAGTTACAAAAAATTTTTAAAACTCAATTCAAATAAAGCTAATATTAAACCCAGGGTGGGAAGCCATTTAGTCAAATTAAATTATTCTCCTAATAATCTAGCTGAGTTAATAGCATCAGCCGAAGATGCTGCATCATGCGGAGCATGGGCTGATGCGGTTTATCACTGGGAACAAGCAGCAGAAATTCTTGAAGCTAGTGGTAAGAATTTGTCCAAAAAACAAAAAGCTGCTTTGCGGGAAACTCGTTTGAAACTTGCAGCGAAATTCAAGGCAGAAGGTAAATTAGATCAAGCAGCATTATTATATGAAGCAATTTTAGCTATCACACCAGAGGACTTGTCAGCTTTGTCAGGTCTGGCAGAGATAGCTACAATACAAGAGTCTTGGGAAGAAGCTGTTGATAGATGGGAACAGATAGGTGAAATTGCGAATGCAAAGGGCAAGAAACTTCCATCAGTGCAACCTCGACGTCTTCAGCAAGCACAGACTAAGTTAGCAACGGATCTAAAATCTATTTTAATAGCATACGACGAGGATGTTATAGCTAAACTGCAAGTTAATCTACTTCGTGATGGTAACTTTAATGCACACGCTGCCTTTTATCGAAGTGTTCTAGATGCTAAGTATATTTCTCAAAAAACAAAAGATGGCGTTTGCCTTATTAACGATACCCGAACTCATAACAATATAGGGTGTCGTACAACCACAAACTGCCTGATCGAGATGCTAAATACACAAAAAATTCATGTTGCTAATACCTTAGCTTTAGCTGAACTATCACCAATGGCTTCCCTACTTTGGAAGGTAGCTAATTCGACTCCTTCACCGAACAATCTTGACTTGATGGTTGATGTATTTTCTGATCACAGAATCTTCCGATTCCATAGAGAAATTCTTAAAAATCAATTAGCTATTATTGTCAATGGCGAAGGTAGTTTTTATGATGAACAGAACAAAGGTTTGATTCTTCATGTCATAGCTATTTATGCCAAAAAAGTCTTAGGTATTCCTGTAGCTATCATTAACCACAGTGCTTCATTAACTCACTTGTTAATGACTGAATGGACACGACAAGCATATGCTATTGCTGATTTCATTTCACTACGTGAAGAAATATCTTTTACTAAGATGCCAGATATTTTTCCAAAGCAGAGAATAGAAGTTTCTGCTGATGCGGCTTTCCAGCTTGTTAGATGGACTAATAAACAAAAAAATGTGCTGCAAAGAGAGGAACTGCATTACTGGCCTGATGAACTACACGCCCTAGAATTCACAAGACCTTATGTAGTGGTTTCTGGTACTTCAGCTATAATGCGCCCTGATCGTGAAGACTTTACCACAGAGCATGCACAGCATTTTAATGAGGTTTGTAAAACTATTAAAAAATCAGGTTTTGATGTAGTTCTTTTAGCTTCTGATAAGCATGACTATCGTCTACTACGACAGTGCGCACTTGAGATCAACGCTCCGCTAGTCTCTGCGTCAATCTCAATCAGTTCTGTTTTGATGTTACTGAAAGATGCAACTGCTTTTATTAGTGGACGGTGGCACACGTCAATTATTGCTGCCTGTGTAGGTACGCCACCAATTCTAGGTGATGCAAACTTCTTCAAAACTACAGCATTACATAATAGCTTAGATTTGCCATGGCAGATGTTTGAGTTTCGTAAACTAAACTTTTATCAAGACTCTATTATAGATGCAATTAGATTAGCGAATAATCAAAGAATTCGTCAACAGGTAAAAAGAAAAGCTGATGAGTTTTTCAATGATCTAGATAGAACTGTTATCAAAATGAAAAAAAACTTATCAATTTAATCACAAGTAATTTAGGAAAAGCCACAAAAATATAAAAATATATAGATACAGTTATAAGGTTTTGAAAATATAGAGATAAAACATGACAACATTAGCTCTTATCCCTTTGCGCGGTGGCTCCAAAAGTATTCCCAAGAAAAACATTAAAGAAATTGCTGGCAAACCTCTGTGTGCTTGGGTGTTAGAAGCTGCATCTCAGGCTGCCCATATTGATGGAGTGTATGTTTCTACGGACTCAGCAGAAATAGAAGCTGTTGTTGACTCGCTTAATCTTAATGTGAAGGTTATTCAGCGACCTAGTGAGTTAGCAACAGACGAGGCATCTACTGAGTCAGTCATGTTACACTTTATGCAACAAGTTGCCTTTGACAACCTAGTGACTATCCAAGCAACTTCCCCCTTGCTTTTATCAGAACATTTAGATGATGCTCTACAGCAATTCCAATTAAAAAATCTAGATTCTATGCTCAGTGCAGTCCGCACTAAACGTTTTTTTTGGAATGATAATGGAACGGCTTTTAACTATGACCCACTCAACAGACCAAGACGACAGGAATTTACCGGAACACTAATGGAAAACGGAGCGTTTTATATTACCCGACGTTACATTTTGGAAAAGTATCAATGCCGATTGGGAGGGGAAATAGGCATTTATGAAATGCCGGAAAACTCAGCAGTAGAAATTGACGAACTTGATGATTGGGAGATGGTTGCTAAATTACTACAGAAATTCAATGAAAAAAGTAACAAATAGGTCATATAGATAGTGCTTATATACCAATTTTTTCTAAAAACTCCAAGGCAAACCAGAATCCCTCCCCTTTATCTTTATGACCTTGCCAAACTTCAGGGATGAACTGAATCTTGGGTGCTAACACATCAAGCTTATCTTTGAGCATTTTAAAGTCTACATCACCTTTGCCAATTTGTACCCCCTCGCCATCAACCCCTTTAGCATCAACAATATGTAAATGCACAGTATAGGGAAGCACTTTTTCTAAAAACTCACTAAAATCCCATTGGTAATAGTTGCAAGCCATCATTGAATGTGATACATCTAAACAAATTTTATGACCAGTGCGTTGACAAAACTCATAAATTTCATTCGGATCTACAAACAGGTTATGATGGCTTTGTCCCCCAAAGTGCCAAGGAAAGGGAGGCATAGTTTGAATCGCTAGTTGAACAGACTCTATATCTATCCGTTCAAGAGTTGTCTCAACCCGAAAATACAGTTCCTTTCGTTTTTCAAGAGGTAAAAAGCCTTTAGGACTCCACCCACCTACATTAATAACTAATACTGGTTTCTCAGTTGTAGGAAAGAAAAACTTGAGATTGTTAGTGATTGATATAACCCTTTCTAACTCACTAATTGATCGCTCAAGGTAAGTTTCATCTTCGGAAGCCAAGTCCATAATGTGGTCTCCAGCAAACAGTTCAGGACTATGAACTGCAAAGCCAATAGTCTGGGTACTCAAAAAGAAATCATTGAGCGAAACATTAAGATCATGATAGCTCAAGTGGAATTCAACAAAATCGAGATTTATATTTGTAGTCAGGTTAGCGTAATCATGATACCGGACTGGTATTCCATAGGGACGCGAAAAATTGTACTCACTTTTTTTGACAGACTTTTGAACAATATCAGACTCAAAAAAAAAGTCTCCTGGCATCATATCCCGACTGGCAACTTTTCCGAGAAGGTTATGAATACGATTAGGCTGTAAACCCTGACCAGGACTTTTAACCTCAATCATCTCGCGTTTGATTATTTGTCCTTTTTTAATAGATTGATTAGTCACTAAACTTTTAGCCAGATTTTCTCTATTAATGAGTTCACCCTGAGTAACTTCTCGTTCTTTATCCTGGCCAATTGCCTCTTCAACTTCCCGGATCTGACGAACCATGTCTGCAAACTCATCAGGTAACAGACTTACTTTGTGATCGCTACCCTCCATAGAACGATCAACCGTAAAATGTTTCTCTATAATCTTAGCGCCGAGTGCAACGGCTGCTACAGGTACTGAAAATCCTCGCTCATGACCGGAATACCCTACAATAGTACCAGCAATCTTCTTTAATCTACGCAGGTAGAGTAAGTTCACATCCTTAAAAGGAGTTGGATAAGTTGAATTACAGTGCAGAAGAGAAAATTGGGAGCCTAGTTGTCTAAGGAGAGAAACTGAAGCCTTGATTTCAGATTCAGTACACATACCAGTAGAGCAAATTATCGGTTTTCCAGTCTCCGTTAAGGCTTCCAACATTTCAAAATTTGTGAAGTCTGCTGATGCTACTTTAAATGCTTCTAGTCCATAATTATCCAAAATGTTAACACTAACTAAATCCCAGGGAGTACATAGAGGAACAATACCTTGTTTATAGCTGTAATCAAAAACTTCAAAGAGTTCGTCTTTAGTTAACTGAAACCTATTCAAAAGATCTAAGGTATATTGTGAGCCTAAATCATATTTATTCTCTGCGGCTTTGCCCTTATTAGAATATAAAGAGCCTAGATCTCGCATTTGAAATTTAACGCAGTCCGCTCCAGCTTGAACAGCTAAATCAACTAGCTTTTTCGCTAGTCCAACATCGCCATTATGATTATTGCCAACTTCAGCAATTATAAAAGACTTACTTTGTTCAGAAATTAGATGTTCCCCAACTTGAAAGCCTGTAGCAGACTTTTTAGCCAAAGCGACAAATCTACCGACTTCATCTGTTAGGGGTATAACATCTTTATCGTGAGCAAAAGATTGATAGATAATACCTTTATTATCATAAACTGACTTTGAGACAAAATTCTGATTCATAACCAGATCAATAGGTTGGTTAAGATCAAAATCGGGATGACTCGTAATCCATCTCCTAAAGTCCCCGTCACTGACTGCACCGATCAAAAGACCACTATCCTCAACAACAAAAACAATCCTTGAATGATTATTATTAATACGTTTTAAAGCATCCCAAATGCTATCGCCAGAAAATACTAGATAATTTTTAATTTTTTTTTCAATCAACATAAGTTCGTTACCTTTATATAGAGTTTATTTTGTACTAAATATTGTTATTATGTTTGCTATTTTATAATACTTTAATGTTTACACTGAATCTTTTCGACAAACTATAGTTAATCCTCCTGCGCGAGCTTGAAAAAAATCATTTTCTTTTGATGGCTTGTAAATACCATTAGGATTAAGTTTTTCTTGCAACTTTCCTCGCGCATAGGCGGATACAATATTAAGACCTGTTCTAGAAACAGCATCATAAATACCTTGCGGGGTAAAAAATATAGTGTGGGGATCTTGTCGTGTTGTCAAAATCAAATAACTATGACCACCCTGTGGAACTTCTATTAATAAAATTCCACTGTTCTTGAGAGCATTAGCTATCTGTATTAATCGATTATGTAGTTCTTCTGGTGTAAAGTGTTCAATTGAATGACTTGCAACAATTACATCAAAAAATTTTTCTGGCAATTGATCGGGCTGCATTTTTTTGACTCCAAGAAAATCTAAGTATTTATCACTTTGCTGATCTAGTTCTACAGCAAAACTATTCCTTGGTTGACTGAGGTATAAAAAATATCCAGGGCCGGAACCATAGTCTAAAACATAATCAAAATTAGCATTATACTTTTTTAAAACACTGATTTGTGCGCTAGATCTTGAAAAATACCTACCTAGTTTTTTATATTTTTTCCTAGATTCAGCACTAAAATAAATTGATGGTTCAATATTTCTATCCTTACGGTTTATTTCAGCATAGTTTTGATGATAATATTCACCTATAAGTTGATTTGCATTTGGCACAAATCCAGAACCGCAATGTTTACAAAAAAGAACAATACAATTCTGAAAATATTTATCCTGACTTGGATAAGGAGATGCAAAAAACTGCTCTGAAGCTTCACAAATTGGACAGCTATAATTAAAGTCTGGCAAAGGCCAGAAAAAAGGAACAGAATAAATATTTTGATGAGTTGAATTTTCCATTATCTTAAATACTTACTTGCTAGTCTTCAAATCAACTATAGATCAAGTTTATTAAATGAACTCATGTCCATAGAACTCTAGCTGCCGACGATTGTACTTCCCCAAAGGTGATTCATTTAGAAGAAAAATGTGCTGGTCGTAATTTTCATCATACTCATATGTCCACTGTCTTTGCAGATTAGTTCTGATGAAACGGGCATTAGCAGCTCTACCATCTACAACAATCAGAGTTCCTGGAGTTAAAAAATGCTCTATTCGGAGAATATCACAACTCATTGGCATCATATCTTTATGTCGGGTACTCCAACCTGCTACTTCACCACAAACATTAAATTGATCTGGTCCGTCTAGATAAATAAAATCAGGATTTATCAGTGGAAGTCTTTCATAACGAGTACAGATGCGACCGTTAAACTCTGTCATCTCTACGTTAACTTGATTAAAGAAAACATATTTTTTTAGCTCATGGGGTGTTCGCTCACAAGCTAATTTGATAAACTCAGGCTCATTATCTACAGAATGAAGTTCAAAAGGATTATTACGACGTAAGTTGCTAATTTTACTACCATAAGTATTGGCATTGTAATGTAAGGCATTAGCTAATACTAAAGTTGACCATCCAACACCAAACTCCAAAACTGTAGTTCTACGAAAATCAATAACAAATCGGTGAAGTCTATAAAGGTCTTCTAGTTCCGGTTTATAGGGATTATCTGTAATCATATCATTGACTTCAAGCGTTGGCTGATTTGAATTCATCACGATCTCATCCATACCGTGATCTATAAAATATTTTTTTAGATCTAATCCAGCGGAAACTTTCGGTAAATTAATCATAATTATCACCAATTCTGTTTTCAAAGATTCAAGAGAGAAAGTTTTTTTGTGTTTTGTTGAAGTCTGTCAAAAGTACCCTCGTAATTTTTTGATTGATTCAACCACCTTATTTATTGCATTACTTTCGGGTAAAAAGCCTTTGACCCAATCTATATTGGGCTGTTTAATATTTAGACTTAAAATGTCATTTTTCGTACATAATAACCCACTCTCTTTAAATACATTAAGTGCTGATCCAGTAATAGGATCGGCTTCTGCTTCTAGAAAATCCAAATAGAAAAGTGTGGGTATTCCTATCATAGCAGTTTCTATTCCTGCTGTTGAAGAACAGGTAATGCAAAGATCAGCATTATCAAAAACTTCATCCATTGTTTCTGTTGAAAAAGATAAATTTTTAGGAACGCCTTTGTTCATTTGTTGAGCGATTTGCGTGTAAGGTAGTCGCTCAATATGTGAATGTCTTTGATTTTCACCAGGCATATGTCTAAGCTTGATCTTTAAATTAATGTTTGAATTTTGGCTAGCACATTTATTCAAAGTATTAAATAAATCTAGCCTTTGTTTATTGTAAAATGGAACAATACTTTGAGCTAAAAAGTACACATTTTTTATTGGTTTACTATTTTTGATGTTCACACTACTTGGTGTACATCTGCTGAACTTAGGATTGTACTGAAAAACTGCCTTCTTACTTTGAATCATAGCTGGTACTACTTTTTCATAGATGCGAATGTCACTATTACTATTGAAGCAGATTATATCCGAAAATATACGATTTGAAATTCCCATGACAGGAAAAAAATCTACACCAGGATAAAATGATACGATACATGGTCTTTGTCTGGTATTCATTCGATAAAATGACTGCCTAAAGATATCTGAGTGCTTGCATAGAAGTAAGGCATCAAACTGACATAAAAATTGCTGATCTTCAATTAATTCTTGTAAATATATCTTTTTGATAACTTTCTGATTATTCAGTTTACTTGAAGATATCTGTCTTTCTGAGAGTTTTGCACCATATTTATGAACAATTTGTACAACAGAAACTTGATAGCCACAAGACTCAAAATCAGAGATAGCATCAGACAAAGTGAATAAAGTGCTATCATCATCAACTAATGCAAGCAGATTAAGATCTTCTTTCTTTGTTGTTATATGTTGAATACTAATTATACTTGATTCGTCTGGTTTTAATTGATGAGAAATTTCTGATATTTGCAAAAATCTTTCAAAGAAATGAGCGGATTCAATTAAATTGTTCAAATTTCCATAAGCAGATGCGATATTTTTATAAGCCTGTTTTTTAATCTTTTTGACTAATTTCTTATTCTTAACTTTATCAATTTGTATTAAAATTTCATTCCAACACACAATAATTTTTGACCAATCTTTTTTATCGTAAGCTACTTGTGCTAACTGAACAAACAGATTAATCTCGTTTGGATATTTAGCAATACCTTTTTTAATTGTAAGCTCTGCCTCTTTGTAATCACCTTGGGCAGAAAGAGCGCGACTCATCAGTCTGTAAATTTTTTCTGGAGCGATATCGCTGTATAGATCTAAAACAAACTTAAGCTTCTTGATAGCTTCTGACCAATCATTCTGATAAATAGCAAGTTCAGCATATTCTATAGCTTGCTCCATATCATTCAATTGTAACGAACATGAATTAACAACCATTTTCTCCATTCTAAACAAATAATCCTCAGTCGATAAATTGAGAATATTAGCACATTGATTATCTACACTAATCAAACCAAGATCCCATAGATTACGAGTCAAACCAACCTGGCTGACTAAATCATGATTGGCAAGTACAGGCTGAATTTTTCTGAGTGGAAATTCGGCAAAATCAGTTTCATTTCGACCTCTATATTTTTCTGAGTGATGCTGGGAAGTTAGATAAAAATTGGTTTTAAACAACTTCACCTTATCTGCACCTTGAAGTAGTACATCAAACAGAACAGCAGGCGCAGCGTTTAAAGATTTATAAAAAATGTTATCAGTTTCATAAATAAGCCTAATTTTATTCTTGTCCCAGCCCAGATCATCCACATCATGCCGAGGTCTTCTAATCAGCGAAAAATCTAAATTGGAAAGAATATCAAGTTGATTATGAGCAACAAAATACCTGATAGTATGGGCATTATATAAAGATACATTAGTTTTCGTGCCATATTCACGGGAATCACCGATAGACTCCTCTCCTCTATAGTTGAACCGAATTACCACATCAAAGGAGTCTATTTCTTCACCATCTAAGATACTTGTCGGAGTTGGCCCCACTACCGCCACCGATTTACCTCGAATGTATTCCTGAAAACGCAAATCTGTCAACTTAGCAGGATATGGCCAAGAGTTTTTAAACCCTTCTATATCACCTTCCTGTAAATATTTATAAGCCCGAAGTTCACTCAGTTGCTGGCTATTACAATTAGTTTTTGCCAGCTTGTTAATAAACCGATTAGCAGCAGTAAAATCGCCTTGGTCTATCGCCGCCCTAGCCGCTACCATAAGAGCCGTTATATTGTTAGGTTGAGCATAACCTTGCTGATAGGCTTGTTCAATTGCTTTCTGTCTAGCCGCAAAACCACATTTAAAAAGCCCATTCCAATTCAACACATCATTGAGAAATAACCATTCATTAACAGATAAAGTTTCTGTGCTTGTATTATGAATTTCCTGTTGAATATTATTAATTAATTTCTCGCCAGAATTGTTATGATTTTCTCTAAGAGTTTCAAGCAATGTAATGATAGAGTTAATTAGACTAATAGGTAAACTTTTGCCAAAGCTATTGATAACATCTTGAACTACTATTATAGCATTATTACTGTCTTTACGTTTCCAGTATTCTTCAGCCAACAAAAGGTTAGTCCTAACATACTGGCTGATAGCGCCAGGAGAGTTTTTTCTAGCATCAGTTTTGAGAAAACGCTTACAAAGTTTCACTGCTGTATTCCAATCAGGTCGGAGGAGCAAACCATCAGATTTATACCAATCAGACATACCTTCCACAGTTTCCATTAACCAAGAAGAATAAGCGTGATAGCAATATTGGTCTTTTTGCGCTTGTAATGCCGCTGGGTGATTGGGCTGAGTTGTCAAAACTTGTTCTAAAAGATCCCCTGCTTCAGTAAAAGCATCTAGCTTAAACAATTCATTACTTATCAACACTAAAGTTTCAGAAGGTAGACGATTTCCATAGGTTTTCCATAACTTCCGCCAACAATTGGCTGCCTCAGACCAATCATTTTCCTGAGTAGCTGATTGAGCTTGTTCAAACAAAAAATGGCTTTCTGGCGGCAATCCGTGCGGTATTTTTGGATGTTTCTTATTACTGTAAGTCTGACATATCGACACATTCTGATCAGCTTCCTCTGCCTCCTCATTCTCCCCCAACTCCCTTAAAACATCCCCCAACTGCTGCCAAACAACAGCAGACCCCGGATGCAACTCAACCGCCTTCCGCAACTCAAGCGCCGCCTCTCGCCACCGCCCCAACTGCATCAACCCATAACCCAACTGATGACGTACCTGAGCCGACTTCGGGTTAACCTCCACCACCTGACGTAACTCAACCACTGCCTCTTCATAGCGTCCCAACTGACTGAACGCATAGCCCAAATGGTGCCGAACCTCCGCCCCGGCAAACCCCAACCCGATCGCCCGTTGATACTCCGCGATCGCCTCCTCCCATCGCTGCAACTGCGCCAAAGCTTGACCCAAAGCAAACAAAACCTCGCCCGACTCCGCCAAAACCGCAACCTGGCGATAACAGTCCACCGCCTCATCCCATCGCCCCAACAGCCCCAACGCCTTAGCCAAAGCCAAACAACAATCAACCGAACCCGGATGAATCTCCCATCCCCGACGATACCAGTCTACCGCTTCCGCCCCTTGTTGTTGCTCAGACTTAATCACCCCCAAAAAATAATAAGCCTCCGCCAGAGACACCGTTGGGATAGAAGAAGTCGAAAACTGCAAGACCCGCCGAAGACAACCCTCTCCCTCTTTCAATTCTCCCAACTTCACCAACGCCGCCCCTAACCTGAGATGAAATTCAGCCACATCAGACTTCAACTCCACCGCCCGACGCAAATACTTTACCGCTTCCTCAAACTCTCCCCGCTGGCGTAACAACTCCCCCAACGGATACACACACCAAACCCCAGACGGGTTCAACGCCACCGCCTGACGAAACGCCGCGATCGCCTCATCTAAGCGCCCCAACTTCCAAAGCGTTTCCCCCAAATTCTGATAAGCCGCATAAAAACTTGTATTTTCCTCCGTCGCAGCCCGATAAGCCGCCACCGCTTCTTCTAGCTTACCTGTCCGTAGCAATAGGTTTGCTTCCTGAAACTTAGCCATCACTCAACCGTTCCTAAACTTGGGGGAAAATTCTACCGCTCAAAATCCTACCACGTTCTGAGACCACAATTGACTCAAAATTCCCAACCGGATGTCAGCACCCCCACCCCGACGCATACCGTCCGCCAAAAGTTTCCCTTCCAGTTAAAATCAACAACCTTCGCCAAGCCTAATGTATCGTAAAGTATATGATCCCAACTCAAACCATGACCGAAACCCTACTCGAAAATACCCCGATTATTCTCCAGATGCAACCGGTTTTGGAAATGACAGACGAACAATTTTTTGAATTCTGTCAACTCAACCGAGAGTACCATATTGAACGGACTGCTGATGGAGAATTAATGATTATGTCGCCCACCGGTTCGGAAACCGGAAACCGAAACTTTAAACTATCCCAACAACTTGCCAACTGGACAGACGAAAATGGGACGGGAATTGGTTTCGATTCTTCCTCCGGTTTCAAGCTTCCAAATGGGGCAAATCGTTCACCCGATGCAGCTTGGATGACCTTAGAAAAATGGAATCAAATTCCCCCAGAACAACAAATAAAATTTGCTCCCGTTTGTCCAGATTTTGTTGTCGAACTTCGCTCTCCCAGCGATTCGTTACAACCTGTGCAAGTTGACATCCTCCCCCGCTAATTGCATAGCAATATAACGGGGGATTCCAAAGATCACTCTTTGGGTTTCCTCTTTCTACGAGTTGACTTACTTAAAGGGATTTCTCCAGTTAAGCAGAGGTCAGTCTC
>JBJHBL010000103.1:0-14858 GCA_050485465.1 Limnoraphis sp.
GAATCGCATCGGACTCGCCGGAAAACTAATTGCACGGCGTTTAAGTCGAGCGGGATTAGTAGACGATGCCTTGGGGTTCACAGGCAGTGTGAACGTTCAAGGAGAAGAAGTCAAGCAAATGGATCTCTACTCCAACGCGGTGTTTATCTCCGTCTTCAAACAAAGCGGTCTAGTCTGTCGCTTGGCTTCCGAAGAAATGGAGAACCCTTACTATATTCCTGAAAACTGCCCCATCGGACGCTATACCTTGCTCTATGATCCTCTAGATGGTTCATCTAATCTAGATACCAACCTGAATGTCGGATCAATTTTCTCAATTCGACAACAGGAAGGCAATGATGAAGAGGGTACTGCTTCAGACTTGTTACAACATGGACGCAAACAAATCGGTGCGGGATACATCCTTTATGGCCCGAGTACCTTACTCGTTTACAGTATTGGCAAGGGTGTTCATTCCTTTACCCTAGACCCGAGTTTAGGGGAATTTATTCTTGCAGATGAGAATATCACAGTTCCGGATCATGGCCCTGTCTACAGCGTCAACGAAGGCAACTTCTGGCAGTGGGATGAATCTATTCGTGATTATATCCGTTATGTTCACCGTCACGACGGTTACACAGCACGATATAGCGGCGCTTTAGTGGGAGATATTCACAGAATCTTGTATCAGGGTGGGGTGTTTCTATACCCCGGTACGGTGAAAAAACCCGAAGGAAAGCTGCGTTTATTGTATGAATCAGCGCCAATGGCTTTCTTAATCGAACAAGCAGGGGGACGGGCGACAACAGGGACTCAGGAAATTATGGACGTAGTTCCCGGCAAACTGCATCAACGCACTCCTCTGGTGATTGGCAGTAAAGAAGATGTTGCTCTGGTCGAGTCGTTTATTCAAGATCGATCCCGTCGGGAACAACAATAGACTAACTCCCCTGGAGAATTGACGACAGGTGATCAGCCCGTTAGAACCGTAGGAATAAGCATTAAAACTTAAACTTGCATCCCAATCACTTTAGACGACCTGAGCAAAAATCAAAAAACAGTTAACTGAATTTATCGCTTAAAAGCCCGATTTCTAAAGCTTTTAAACCCTAAAATTCTGCGTCTAAATCGGAAAATGGGTAACTGTTCATTTCTAACGGTTTGCTGATGACCAAAAACCGATAATTAACCTAAAGTGTCGCGAAATTCCCCATTGGTTTACACGGTGGGGATGAAATTTGACTCACTCATTCTTCTGATTCAGATAGAGCCTGAGCTTCAAGAAAAACTCCAAGGATCACAAAAACCCAGTGATCAAGATAGTCAGAACCCCGTGATCGAAGGAGTAAGTCACTCGCCAAGTCTTTGAGTCTTTGAACTAGGACTCAAACCCTGGGAGAGAATGTTAAGACCAAAAAAGCATGATTGTTTTGGCGGTTATTCTCAGTGAAAAGGGAAGCCCTATTCCTCTAGAGGATGGGAGATAGTTCACGACAAATAACAAGTGTCACCGCCTCAGCTAAATTGACAAGGGAATGTAAATGGTCACACTATTAGAAAACCCGTTACGGGTTGGACTGCAACAAGATCGCATCCCGGAACCTCAGATTTTAGTCATCTACGGTGCATCGGGAGACTTAACTCAACGTAAATTGGTTCCGGCCCTGTATCAGATGCGGCTTGAACGTAAGCTGCCTGCGGAACTCACCATTGTCGGAGTCGCACGACGAGACTGGAGTCACGACTATTTCCGCGAACAAATGCGAATTGGGGTCGAAGAATTCGGCGGCGGTTTACAATCAGAGGAACTGTGGAAGGACTTCGCCAAGGGATTGTTTTACTGTTCCGGTAACATGGATCAGCCGGAAAGTTATCAAAAACTCAAAGCCTTTTTAGGTGAACTCGATGAACAACGGGGAACCCGAGGAAATCGGGTGTTTTACTTATCTGTCGCCCCGGCTTTCTTTGGAGAAGCGATTCAACAATTGGGTGCGGCGGGAATGTTGGCCGACCCGAAAAAGCAACGCTTGGTGATTGAAAAGCCTTTTGGCCGGGATCTCAGTACCGCCCAAGTTCTGAACCGAGTGGTGCGGGAATGCTGCGCGGAAGAACAAGTTTACCGGATTGACCACTATCTGGGCAAAGAAACGGTTCAAAACTTGATGGTGTTCCGCTTTGCTAACGCCATTTTTGAACCTTTGTGGAATCGTCAGTTTGTCGATCACGTTCAAATAACGGTGGCGGAAACGGTTGGTTTAGAAGGTCGGGCGGGTTATTATGAAACCTCGGGCGCTCTGCGGGATATGGTGCAGAATCACTTGATGCAGGTTTTCTCCCTGACGGCGATGGAGGCCCCTAACTCTCTGGATGCTGATAGTATTCGTAACGAAAAAGTGAAGGTGTTACAGGCTACACACTTAGCCGATATCAATAACCTCGACTACTCCGCTATTAGAGGTCAATATACTTCCGGTTGGATGAAAGGAAAAGAAGTCCCCGGTTATCGAGATGAAGAAGGGGCAGCCCCCGACTCGACGACGGCTACTTCTGTTGCCTTGAAACTACAAATTGATAACTGGCGTTGGAAAGGGGTACCGTTTTATCTGCGAACCGGAAAACGGATGCCGAAAAAAGTCTCAGAAATTGCTATCCAGTTTAAAGAAGTTCCCTATTTGATGTTCCAGTCGGCGGCTAAACAGGCGAACCCCAATGTTCTCGCTCTGCGGATTCAGCCTAATGAAGGGATTTCTATGCGGTTTGAGGTGAAAACACCTGGAAATTCCTTGAGAACCCGTTCGGTTGATATGGATTTCCGCTACGATACCGCCTTTGGTAAGCCGAATACTGATGCTTACGCTCGTCTGTTGATCGATTGTATGCTCGGTGATCAAACTCTATTTACCCGAGATGACGAGGTAGAAGCTTCCTGGAAGATTATTACTCCGCTGTTAGAGGCTTGGGATGCACCTGCTCCCCCTGATGCGATTCCGATGTATGAAGCCGGAACCTGGGGGCCTGTAGAAGCGGAACTGTTACTGAACCGTGATGGTCGCAATTGGCGGCGACTGTAGAATGAGGGTGACGGTTTTTACAGTTTACAGTTTACAGTTTACAGTGACCAGCTTTTACAGTTTACAGTTTACAGTTTACAGTTTACAGTTGTCCTAATCCCTGATAACTAATAACTGATAACTGATAACTGGTAACTAATAACTGATAACTAATAACTGGTAACTAATAACTGGTAACTGATAACTGCCTCTTGCCTGTTCCCTCCTGCTCTCAATAAACAGCTAACATTCCAGTACAAATTGACACCATGAGTACACCACTTGTTGCACTGCAAAAACCAAAGGATATTTCCCTCGGCGAAATTGAGGGGGAGTTAAATAGTATTTGGCTCTCTCAAGCTGTCGGTGGCGGAAAGACTACTGCGATCGCCACTCGCGCCGCGACGTTTAGTATGGTTATTTATGAACCGGAAGAATTCCAGCAACTCATGGGCGGGTTGGGATTTTACGCCGGGCAAATTGATGGTATTCACGGTACAAATACTCGTGAAGCGATTAAAGAAGCTCAAAAAGCTTATGGTTTGAGTATTACGGGCCGGGTTGATTCACACACGCTTGCTAAACTTCGTGAGGAGTTTGACAAGTTACCCCCTGAAGGTAAAAAAATCTCGAATTTAGATGGTCGGGGTTTTAGTATTAGTGAAGCGATCGCCGCTCAAAATCCTTGTCGGATTATTACCCTTTGTCCGACGATGGGTGAAGATACGGGCGTCACGGCTCAGGTTTCTGCCTACTGTCCGATTCAGCAAAGGAGCGAAGAAAGTCTGATCTGTGCAGAATATATTACTCTACGCGGCACAAAAGAGGCTTTAGAACGGGTGAGCGATGTTGTTGAGTCTTTGATGATTCCCGACTTACCTAAGTTTGTTTGGTGGAAGGCAACCCCGAACCCTGAACAAGATTTATTTAAGCGGTTAGCCAGTTGTAGTAATTGTTTGGTTGTTGATTCTTGCTATTTTAGTGATCCTGAATCAGAATTGCTGAAAATGCAGGCTTTAATTGAACAGGAAACCTATATTGCTGATTTGAATTGGCATCGGTTAGCCCCCTGGCAAGAATTATCGGCTGCTGCTTTTGACCCCCCGGAACGTCGGATGTCTTTGGGTGAAATTGACAATGTGGCGATTGATTATGAGAAGGGAAATGCCACCCAAGCTTTAATGTTTTTGGGTTGGTTTGCGTCTCGTTTAGATTGGAAACCGATTTCTTTTACCTCTGAAGGTGGAGATTATGACTTGAAATATGTCAAGTTTAAAGCACCGAATGATAAGGAAATTGTGGCTGAGTTGGCGGCGATTCCGGCGGCTGATTATGGTGAAATTCCGGGTGATTTGGTTGGTTTACGCTTAACTTCGAGTAACCCCAATGCAGATTGCTGCACGATTTTGTGTTCGGAAACAACGGGTTGTATGCGGATGGAATCAGGCGGAAGCGCTCAATCTTGTCGCACCGAACAGGTGACAGCAACTTCTGATCAAAAGGCAGAATCTTTAATGACGCAACAACTTCAACGTTGGGGTCGTGATGTTTTGTATGAAGAAAGTTTAGCGTTAACGGCTCAAATTCTTCAACTTCGTTAGTTTGAGTCTTTGAATTCAATCCGTAGGGGCGCTTTTAGCAGGCGCCTCTGATTGTTTCACAGAAACTCTTGGGAATTTATAGTGCTTTGCACTTAGGCAATAGAAGAAGGTAGATGGCAGATGGCAGAAGGAAAGAGGCAACCGGATTTAGTATTCATAATCTCGATAAAAATTCTGCTCGGGTTTAGATTTTAGTAAAATTCCTAATAGGGGTATTTGTTCACAGAGGTTTTCAAGATGACTTCGCGCCTGTTTAATCGGTTTTTGCAGTAATGCTGTTATAAATTCTATCACCTCACGGGTTCCGGGTTTTTTCCCACTGGGATATTCTGCAATAATTTCACGCATCTCTACACAACAAGCAACCGCATCTTCGATTAACCGTTTTTGCTCTCGTTTTAAATTAGGAAATCGCTGATAGATAATTTCCAGTAAGTGATCTTGATCCGGAAATTCTACATAAAAATACAAACAGTGCTTGAAAAAATGATTTGAGAGGGGGATAGTGTGATTACAGGTCATTATTATAACGGGAGGTGCAGTAACAGATTCAATCACTTCTCCAGTTTCTTGGACTTCTAAGCGTAATTGATTAAATTCTAACGGTAAATTCCTAGAAAAGTCAAGATCGGCTTGATCGATTTCATCAATTAATACAATTGAACGATAATCAGGTTGCTGTAACGCTTGCCCTAATGGCCCCCATTTTCGATAACTTTTAGGGTCTTTTAAGCGATGAATGAATTGATTTAATTCCTCGGGATTGAAAAATTGTTCTAAAGAATTGGAGTCCATCCCCAATAATTGAAGATCTCGCAATTGACTGATGGTATCATAAAGATATAATCCATCTTGAACTTGAGTTTTTGAGCTAATATTCCACCGATAATAAGGCCATTTAAGGGGTTGATGCCGATATTTTTGCGTAAATTCATAGGCAACTGCCTCAGCCAGACGGGTTTTTCCACATCCCGGTTCACCTTCAAGCACAAGGGGTCGATGCAGTGCGATCGCTAAATTAACCGCTTCAACAAGATTCTCGCTGGGTAAATAAGGATAAATCCCTTGTTGTTCGATTTCTAAAGCATTCGGTTGATATTTTCCCGTATATTCTAGAGGTTCATTCATCAAACTACATCCTATTAAATCCTAATTTTTAAGGGTTTCTCAGCACTTGATAATGTAGAAAAACTTCTTGTTCAATCGGTTTCACATCTAAAAGTTTTAAACGAGGCGCAACAGATGATAAAAATCCCTTTCCTTCAACCGGAGTTGGTGCATCAATACCCCCAATAATTATAGGACAAATGGTTAACCAAAGTTCATCAACTAAATCTCTTTCTATTAAAGAACCCACCAGTTGACCTCCCCCTAAAATTGCGAGTTTTTTGAGTCCGAGTTTGAGAAGTTGTTGAAATCCATCATTCCAGTCTATCATTTTTTGATTTTCCTCTAGAGTTGAGGTTCTTAAAACTCGTTCAAAATTAGGATAAAAATTTAAATCCCTTGTCTCATAATCGGAGTTTATATTATCTTTTGTGGTGATTAACCATCGCGGAACAGGTTGTTTAAAAAAGCGAAATTTCCGGTTTATTTTTCCGGAACTTGAACAGACAATCTGAATCGGTTGAGGGGATTTTCCCTGCTGTTGACGTTGGTTTAATAATTCCGCTGAGGAAATGCTTAAAGTTGTTCCATAAGCTTCTAAAGTTCCTCGTCCGAATATCACCCCATCAACTTTAGCAATTTGAGTTTCTAGGTGGGTTTTATCAGTGATTGAACCAAATCGAGCGGGTGAACGATTTCGATCTGCTATTTTACCATCTGCACTCATGGCAAGAATCACAGTTGTATGGGGTCGGTTGATAGAGGATTGAGAATTCATTGGATTCAATTAATATTTTTGATTGAACGCTGTATTCAAAATGAAACTGAATTTGTTCCCTTTTAATCTACAGGTTTTTAAATCTGTTTATAATAGTATACAGTTGAATTCGCTTAGTAAAATCAGGTTGTATGGCAGACACTATTCACATTGTTTGGGAAGGACTGGAACTCCTATTAGCCATCGGGTTGGGACTTACCTATACAGCCGCTTGTCTGATTCTTCGCTTTGCTCAAAGTCGGTTTATCTTTTTTCCCTCTAGACAATTAAAAGCGACTCCCGCAGAATTTAATTTGCCTTATCAAGAGGTTTGGCTTCCGGTTCAAACCGAGACAGGGATACTAGAACAGGTTCATGGATGGTGGATTCCTTCTTCTTGTTCTTCGGGGGCAGAAAGGGTAATTCTTGATTTTCATGGAAATCGCAGTAATATTAGTGCAAATTTAGATTATGCTCAACAATTTCATCAGATGGGTTTATCTGTGTTTTTGATTGATTATCGTGGATATGGACGCAGTACAAAACGCATTCCTTCTGAGAAAACGGTTTATCAAGATGTCGAAGCAGCTTGGAATTATTTAATTCAAAAACGAAAGATTAATCCTCATCATATTTTTGTGTTTGGTCATTCTCTTGGGGGGGCTATTGGTATTCATTTAGCTTCCAAACATCCAGAAATAGCTGGGATTATTGTTGAAAGTTCTTTTACTTCACTTCGCCGAATGGTGGATTACCGGAAAAAATACTGGATCTTTCCGGTCGATTTATTGTTAATTCAAAAGTTTAATTCTATTGATAAAGTTCCCCATCTGAAAATGCCAATTTTGTTTACTCATGGCACTCAAGATCGGGTGATTCCGGTAGAAATGAGTCAAGAACTGTTTAGGGCAGCGATTGAACCTAAACAGCTTCTGATTATACCCGGCGCTGATCATAATAATGTTCGTCAAGTTGGGGGAACTTTATATCAAGACACTTTACGAAGGTTTCTACAACAACATAACAGCAAGTCCTGTTAATTTTTGTAAAACAAGGGCAATTTTGAAGGATTAAAGCTTGACTTTATTCTTTGAAGCCCTATAATAAAATAGCGAATCAATTATTTTTTTTAAATAAAATAACAAAGCGATTTTTTATTAGAACTACTTATCAGTCTTTTAAGAAATCGTTATGAATTGACATGAAAAAATTGAGACTGAGTTAGCCAAATCAACTACAATAATAAAAGCTCAGAAATCTAACTACCAAAGGTCAAAGAATGGAAACAGGTGTTCTATCCGGTTTGTTACTTGCTGTCGTTAATGGTGCAATTTGTTTGAGCTTACCCCTTGTTTTAGCGGCAACTCAAAATAAACAGAAGCCCATTGAAGACAGCACTCTACCAGCGCCTCAACTGATATCTCAAGAGGTTCAATAGTCTTGTTTTTTCTCGCTCAATAGAGAAGGGAAAAAACCTAAAATCTAGTCTTTAGGTCTTTTCCCCAGCTTTTGATTAAAAACGCAAAAAATTCAGACTATCTCCAACCTGCGCGATCCATGAGCCGAATGGCTTCTGGATTATTTGTGCCTAAAGCTGAAACATTCATCGTATCCGCTTGGAAGGTTCCAAACCGACTGAGTTGCTCAGAAATGGGAACACCTGCTACAACAGGATATTCATGGTTGCCGAGAGCCAAAATTCTTTGAGCTTCAGAACTGGTCAAATATTCGATAAACTTCACAGCTCCATCCCGATTGGGCGCTGTCCTGATCACTCCGGCCCCACTAACATTAACATGAGCGCCCCGATCTCGTTGGTTCGGGAAAAAGACTCCGACTTGGTTCCCAACGGCTCGATCATCAGCATTGTTAGAGGCGGCTAAACGAGCCAAATAATAAGTATTAACAAGGGTGAGATCTCCAACCCCGGCGGCAACGGCTCGAATTTGAGCGGTATCATTTCCTTCTGGGGGACGCGCAAAGTTAGCGACTAAACCCCTAGCCCATTGTTCAGTATTTCCATTACCATGAACCTGGATCAGCGAGGCTACCAGAGATTGATTATAAATATTATTCGAGGAGCGGATCACCAGTTTCCCTCTCCATTTGGGATCGGCTAAATCCTCATAGGTAGAAAGTTGAGCCGGATTGACTCTAGACTGATTATACATAATCACTCTCGCCCGTCTCGTCAGAGCAAACCAGTGACCTCCCGGTTCTCGTAAATTGGCGGGGATAGCATTATTAATTGTAGAAGAAGAAACAGGTTGAAATAGCCCTTCCTGCTGCGCTCTCCAGAGATTTCCGACATCAACTGTCATCAGAACATCTGCGGGGCTATTAGCACCCTCGCTCTTAATCCGTTCAATTAACTGAGCGGCATCCCCTTCTACAAGATTAACTCTCATACCAGAACTTCTTGTGAAGCCTTCATAGAGTTCATTGTCAGTATCGTAATGCCGAGACGAATAGAGGTTAACCACTCCCGGATTGGCAAAACTGCGATTTTTTCTGCTAAATTCTCCTAAAGTGACAGCAGCGATCGCTCCTCCACTTGCTAAAAATACTCGTCGTGTAATTTTACTCATTGCGACTTTATTCCTTGACAATGACGAACCAGTACAGGTTTAATTGTTAAACCTTGATGATACACTTCAGTAACTAATGCAACTAATTCTTAATTTATAATTGCGATTAAAGATGTTAGCACAAAAAATCGATATTTGTAATCCCACGACTTGGAACAGAGGACGGGTCAACGATGAGCGCAGCTCATTTGGCAAGATTGGTCACTGTTTACTGGTCACTGATAACCGACAACTGTAAAAAGACAGAGGTGACAACACCCCTGCCTTCACTATCAATATTAATTCTCTTTGCTGCTTTAGAAGTAACTAATCGCAATAAAGGGTATCCCGGGTATTACGTCCTGTGATAGGATTCGTTCCTTCAGCAACACCACACAGTTTATCCTGCATATCTCGACGCAATAAAACATCGGTGAAATCAGCACCCGTAATCACCGCGCCTGTAAAATCAGTATTGTAAGCAAAAGCCCCTTCAAGAACCGCGTTGGTGAGGTTGGCTTTATTAAAACGAGCCGTGTCTAAAGTTGCATATCTGAGGTCTGCCCCTTCAAAATTGGTTCGTTGAAGCTTCGCCCCAAACAAACTCACACCCCGCAAATCACTATAGCTAAAATTGCTATCCTGCAAATTCGCAAAGTCAAACTCTGAGTCGGTGAGAACCTGTTGAGAAAAATCAGCATTTAAAAGAGTTCGCTTCTCATAATTTTCTGCCCCTACACTTTGAGCGGTGATTCCAGTTAAAATCAGCCAAAGCCCCATCAGAAAAGCTAAACTCCGCAGCTTAAATTGCGAGAAAATATTATTATTCATATTTCAATACTTCAGCCCGTCAACAAATTTGATGTCAACCTTTATCCTACCGTGACTCATCCCTTTTCTAGCCGTCATTCTTCTTCTGGGAGATCTCAAAAAATTGGGACTTTGGGAGAACAACTGGTACAAGCTTGGTTAAAACAACTGGGTGGGGAAATCCTTTCTCATCAGTATCGTTGCCGTTGGGGAGAAATTGATTTGATTGCGCGGTTTGTGGACTCCAACCTAGAATCAACTCTTATTTTTGTTGAGGTAAAAACTCGCAAACAAGGGAATTGGGACGAAGATGGTCTTTTAGCAATCACTGTCCGTAAGCAAGCTAAACTGATTAAATCGGCTCAAACATTCTTAAGCGATCGCCCTGAGTTGGCAGACTTCCCGTGTCGGTTTGATGTCGCCCTGGTTCAATGCGATCGCGTAACAGTTCATAATTCCTTGAGTTCTAGCTTAATCACTCCTGAGCTATCGTTTCCGACTATTGCCCTGGGTCAACCCGTCCGGTTTGAAGGATATCAGCTAATCCTCCAAAGCTACATTCCATCTGCATTTGGGGAGGATGGCTAACGTCATGATGCAGTGACTCTAAGCCAAAGCCTCTGGACAATACCCCAAACCTTGAACAAACTGAGTTCGGAAGGCTTCAATATCTTCTCGATTCGGTTTACCATGAGAAACCACAGCCACTTGATAGCGACGCATCACACTCAAAGGAGACTGTCCAGTTTCCAAGCCCCAAAGTGCCATTTTTATGCGAATATTGGGTTCATAGGGAATACCCAACTCACTCATAAACGCTCTAAAGTCGCCATGCTGTTTAGCTGTTAGAGACTGACTCATTTTTATTTTAACAATCCAACCATCTATTTGGTGGATCACCGTCACGAGCCGAACTGGCAGTGTGGAATAGGTACGCAAATGATCCACAACTCTCAGAGTAAGGCTAGTATTCGCAATGTAATAGAGGTATTCCATCAAATCTTCTCCCGCATAGTCCTCCCGCCTTTAAATCGTTGACCTGGGTGCAAGGCTAACGATGATGAGCAAACAGGGCGGGTCTGTGCTTTTTTCGGTGTTACCGCTTTATACTTATATGGTCGCGAGATTAGTGTTCTCTTGCCAGGGGAAAAGCACCCGATTTGTAATGGGGGATTCTACCCAAAATTTTTTCAGGGTAGAGTAACAAATTTTTCTCAGAACTTTTTACCGTATGGAAACTGATCAACTCAACTGGACAACCGAAGGTTATAACTATGAACTCCCGGAAGAACGAATTGCCCAAAATCCTGTGATTCCCCGGGATCAATCCCGCTTGCTTGTCGTTGATTCACTCACTTCTCACCAACACCGTATCTTTCGGGATCTCCCGAATTACCTTCAACCCGGGGACTTATTAATCTTTAACAATACTCGGGTCATTCCCGCACGCTTATATGGTAGCAAATCGAGTGGGGCTGCGATTGAAATTTTATTACTCGAAGAACGACAACCTCACTGTTGGTTAGCTTTAGTCAAACCCGGAAAACGCTTTAAAGTCGGTGTTCGGGTTGAGTTTGAACCTATCAACTCCACAGATCAAGGGATTCTGCAACCGTTGAGCGCTACCGTTGTAGACACGGATGAAAGCACAGGTGGGCGGTTATTACAGTTTGATTTACCTGCGGGACAGTCTCTGCTTGATCAATTGGATCAGTTTGGTCAAATTCCTTTTCCCCCTTACGTTAACGAATCCCAAGCTTTTCCGCAACAATATCAAACGATTTATGCCCAACGCCCAGGGGCTGTCGCCGCGCCGACTGCGGGTTTACATTTTACAGAGGAACTGTTTGAACGTTTACAGCATCAGGGCATTAACAAAGCGTTTGTAACATTACACGTTGGAGTTGGTACTTTTCGTCCGGTAGAGGTTCAAGATATTACGACTCATCAAATGCACGCTGAATGGATCGAGGTGTCTTCCGAAACGGTTGAACAAATTGAGAAAACTAAAGCCAACGGGGGGCGAATTATTGCGGTGGGAACAACGGTTGTCCGAACTTTAGAAGGGGTGGTTATGGCTGAGGGGAAACTGACGCCTTACTGCGGAAAAACCGATGCTTTTATTTATCCCGGTTATCAATTTCAGGTGATCGATGGGTTAATTACTAATTTTCATCTTCCCCGTTCAAGTTTAATGATGTTAGTCGCGGCTTTAATCGGTCGTCAACGCCTGTTAGACTTATACCAGGATGCGATCGCTCAACAGAAGTCGAGTTTTACTCACCCCTATCGTTTTTACTCCTTTGGGGACGCGATGCTGATTTTACCGGAAGCGGTGATCGAGGGGTAATAGAGGCTGGCGACAGCCAACCCCTAGACAAGACGGTATAATCGCCTTATTCCTCGTCGTCCTCTTCTTCGTCACTGGGATAGACAAAACTCTTAGAGCGACCTGTTAAAATTGATTTACCCAGAGAAAGGGCTTTTTCGGCTTCCAGTCTAGCTTTGCGTTTCCAGGTGGCTTTTCGCATATCACGCTTAGACTTGGATGTTTTCTTCTTTGGAACCGCCATAACAATTACTCAAACTAACTTTTACAAGACAAACTATTATATTATCTCATTTTAAGACGGTCTGCCAACGCGCTAAGGCAGTTCAAGGTCATCAACTCTGGGACTATTCGACGCTATGATTAACTTTTGGGATATTTCCGCAATTGACCATCACACACACAATTTACTCACGGTAGAAGCCTGTGAAAAATTACCTTATGTGGCGGCTTTTACAGAGGGGTATGATCCGGATATTATTAATTATCATGCTCGTCAGAGTCTATTTTATCGACGCAGTATTCGGGATATTGCTCAACTCTTAGATTGTGAACCCACAGAAACTGCCATTTTAACCTGTCGCCAGAATCTCGGTTTAGAAAAACTCACGCAACATTGTTTACAAGCTGCCAATTTAGAAGCCATTTTTCTCGATGATGGATTCTTACCCGAACAGATTTTACCCTGGACTTGGCATCAACAGTTCATTCCCGCCCAACGGATTTTAAGATTAGAAGATTTAGCCGAAAAGTTACTTGCTCAAACGTCTAAATTTGAAACGTTTTTAGCCCTTTTCCTGGATGCGATTGATCCGCCTCCGCCCGAAATTATTGCATTTAAAAGTATTGCCGCCTATCGAAGTGGATTAGATATTCAAATCACTCCGTTTGATTTTGCTCGTTCTCGTTTTATTTTACTCAAAAAATCATCCCCTGATTTTTCAACTCGTTTAACCGATAAACCTTTAATTGATTTTTTGGTGACGCAAGCCTTAGAAGTTGCGGCAAAATATAAGCTTCCCATTCAATTTCATACGGGGTTTGGAGATCCAGACTTAGATTTATTTGTGGGAAATCCCGTGCTATTACGTCCAATTCTTGAAGAAAAACGCTGGCGTGATGCTCCCGTTGTTTTGCTTCATGCGTCTTATCCTTATATTCGAGAAGCGGGATATTTGGCTTCAGTTTATCCGCAAGTTTATGTAGATTTTGGTTTGGCTATTCCGTTTTTGACTGTGATGGGAATGCGTTCAACATTGCGACAATTACTCGAACTTTCTCCAACGACAAAGTTAATGTATTCTTCCGATGCTCACAATATTCCGGAACTCTATTATTTGGGTGCAAAATGGGGACGAGAAATCTTAAAACAAGTTCTCGAAGAAAGTATTCAAGATGGAGATTTAACCGTAAATGAAGCTGAAAATATTGCACGAGGAATGTTATCTGAAAATGCCAGGGGATTGTATTTAAACTTTCAAGCGGAAAAGTTAGATTAGGTATGATTTTCGTTTAAAGTCGGATAAAGTTGTTGAAGTTTTTCCGGGGTTGCCTCTTTCAGAGGAATCACTTGTGTTGTTGAGAATGGGAAAGTATAATCATAATACTGCACAAAACAGCATTCCTCTAAGGTGAGGGGAAGTACCAAAGGCGATCGCATTTTCAACAGTTCTTGTACCTTCTGTTCAACTTTTTGTCTTTGGTCGGCGGAAATCTTAGAATTTAAAACCCCAATTCTCAGATAACAATCATTATCAATATCATCAGGATTTCCGTGATATTTATGCAGTAGATTAAACTTCTCACCTGAGCGGCGTAGGTTATCAATTTCCATGATAATTTTTCCGGCTTGTATCGGCCACCCAATCAAAACCACCATTTCATTTTGAAAGCAAAAAGAGCGTTTATAGGGATGTTGGTTACGACTTTTAAACCCATAGTCTACGGAGAGTTGATAACCGCCAAACTGAATAGGTACTGGAAATTGAGGATTATTCTGTACACACTTCAGAAAACCCGCAAAATCAACAATTCGAGATTCTTCTCGCCTTTCCAAAAACCATTGATTTAAAATTCCCCGTTCAGTTTTTCCCCCTTCACAACCCAAAAGCGTCGCGTGAATAGACTCTAACGCATAAGGTTCAAAAACGCTAGGAAGTAATTCACACAGATATTGCTGCAACTCTTGAATTAAGAATGTAAATTCAAAAGATTTCTTTCCATAAAATGCAACTAAACTCACATTCGGGAAATTTGGAATTAACCCCTTAGACAACATCAGACACCCAATCTCTGTGATCAAATATAGCGCCGAAGCGCAAGGCAACAGGCAACAGGCAAAATTGGTCACTGATAACTTGTCTTCACTCTCTTACAAACTTTGCTCTCTTGCAAACTTCCTCCTTGATGGAAACCACCAAGACCGGAGTTTGCGCTCTACGCCTGACGGCACGCTCCGCGAACGGCGGAAACCGCCGGGCCGCAAGGAGCGCGCTGGTCACTGATAACTGTAAACGGTAAACTGTAAAAGCTTGGGCAATTTCTCCTTGAGGGCGATCGCAGGAACTTGAGAACTAAATAAAGAAAACAAATCCAAACCCTCTTGATAGCAAATCATTGATCATTCATAATGTAGGTTAAAACTATTACGATACCCAA
>JBJHBL010000104.1:0-14594 GCA_050485465.1 Limnoraphis sp.
GGCTGATAGTGTTTGAAACACATCATCTGTTGTTTTCTCAATAAACTTTAAAAGTTCTTTGCTACTGATCACAAATTCAACAGTTGTCGCCCAACTGTGAAAGTCTGGCACTAAGCGAATCATCAGTTGTAAAAGATGATCATTCACCCAAATAATTAACGGAAATTTAAAGTGACTAAACTCCTCTCGAATTTGATTCGTAGCTTTCAGAACTTCTTGAATATTATCAACAGACTCCAACCCAAAAATCATTAAAGCACGGGGTTGATTTTCACCTAAACAATTTTTAATATTTGTATATAGGGTCTTACTGTTAACATCTAAAGTGATTTCCGTGACTTCAACTAAGCTTTTTTTTCGTAAACTCCGCATCACTTTTTCGCGTAAGTTTCGATAATTACAACAAGAAAAAACTAAAGAAAATTCATCTGGAAAATAATTAATAATTCTCAGTAATGTTTTTAAAGAATTGTTATTTATCCCCAAATTTTCATTATTCATAACGGAATTTTCCTTAGATGTATTTTTTTTTCGATGATAAAAGCTATTAAAAAAATAACATTATCAGATCAAATAGGTTCTGATAAAAGCTCAATTTTTTGAGTTTAATAAATAAATTGACACCCTGAAAGTTTTTAAAAACGATCAAGCTATTCATCAGCTTTACAACAATTGGCAAAACCGAGAATTCTTTTTCTTGTCCAGTAGCGATATCCTCAACAGGTAGTCCTGATTATTCTATAATAGCTTGTGATCAATCACAATTGCAACTCAAACCCGCTTTCACGAAAATATCTCAAATCTCTGCTCTTTTAAAGAACCTCATCTAATTCTTCAGTAATAACTCGTCGTAGAATCTCCGTTACTTCTGCTGCAATTCTCGCATCAAGTCGAACTGATTCTTCATCAAAGTTTTCCATATTTTCAAGGGGAATAGTACCTCTTAAGGTTAGGGCAACAGAGCGCAATCTAGCTGATTTTCCAGTTTCTTTGGGTAAAGGATCAACAAACTGCACCAAAGCCATATAAGTAGTTTCAATAGTTTGTCTTAAAGAACTTGGCCCGTGACCCAACTTAGATAAAATCACTGGATAACGAATCACTTTTTCTAAGCCTAATATTTCTAATGCTACATCAATAAATCGAGCCGTATCTTTACCCAAACCCCGAATAACAGGTTGAAGACTATTCCAATTGATATGAGGAAATTGAGCCTCAGCCTCCAGATGATAATGCCATCCAATCATCGAAATAATTCGGGTTAAATCATAAGCCGTCAGCAAATTTTCGCTTTTAGAAGTCTCAGGAACCGCTTTTAATAAAACCTCTTGTTTTTCCAAATCAAGCAATTCAGGATTCATAATCCAGGGATTTTCACCATAATTTCCCCGAAACTCTGAGTCATAATTTCCGGTAATACTCTGCAACCATTTTTCTAGGTTTTCTCGGGTTTCAAACCGTTTAAACATTGCCGATAAAGCATTAGAACTATCAATCTGCTTTTCATAAGTAATAATATCTTCAACAATCGCATCAAAACGAGCTTTCATCGACTCATCTTCTGGATTTTGAATGAGCCAATTTTCCACCTGAGAATCCGGGAACTTAGCATTAACTTGACTAATTACATTTAAGACAGCAATAATCTTTGTCGAACTCCAAAACTGAGCAGGTCTCAATGGGTTTTTACCCGCCCATAATGTTTTTAACTCCTCCTGATGCCAACGACCTATACAAAGACAAGCTTCTTGAATATCCTCATGTAAAAAGTCTAAAGCATCCCGATTGATTTCAGGAATTTGCCCAAGTTTAGGATAGGGGCGATAAGTCATCGATTTGTGCTTAAGATATAGGGGGTAGTGATCAATTTCATCTCTAAAGGGAGAATTTTCTATTCCTCGATCCAAAAAAGCTAAACGATTAGCACTTGCACCTTGATTGAGTTCAATTTGTAGCAGTTGATCAAAAACTTTATCTCGGTTTTTTGCTTGTTTGAGAGAATTAGGATTCATTTTAATGGGTACTTCAGCAGGAGGAAATGCTGGATATTCAGGGCTTGATGGGGGTAATGATTCAGTTTATACCTTTGCTTTCGACAAATCAATCAAATCATTTGCGATCGCAAATCCCCCATCTCTCTAATATCGTTAAAATTCGCTCTCGATCAGGAACGAACCCTCACCCGTTTATGGGGATTTTGCTTACTCACCCAAGCGAGGAATTTTTGCATCTGCGGTTCATTTCCTAATGCTTCTAAAGAATAGAGTTCATTCGCCAGGCGAGTATTGTCAAACAAGGTGTGAATTTGACGATGACAAGCTGAACAGATTTTGATTGTTGGGCCGGGGTCAGCTTTTTTGCGTTTGGTTTTCTGACGAGGAACCAGGTGATGCACCGTCAATTCCGATAAATCTCGTTCACAAAGTTCGCATCTCATTCGAGTGTTGACTCCAAAAGCAGTTTGTAGTTATACTTATTACAATTTTATTACAAAAATTTGCAAATAAAAAAACCCCATCTGGGGCTAATATAATTGAACTGAAGTGAATTCAGGAATTAGAGGATGTACAACAACAGAAAAAGTACAATCCAGATCACATCAACAAAGTGCCAATAAATCTCGGCTGCTTCCGGGCCAAAATGAGACTCACTCGTGTAGTGACCGTCTTTGCGACCCCGAAACAGAACCCCTAAAATCAGCAGCACCCCAAAGGTAACGTGCATTCCGTGAAATCCAGTTAATACATAGAAAGAACTGGCATATACATTTGTTGTCAAGCCAAATTCCAAATTGCTATATTCAAAAATCTGACCCGCGAGGAAAACAATACCCATCAAAGCCGTGATCAGATACCAGGTTTTCAACCCAGCTTGATCATTTTTCTTGATCGCAGCCGTGCCTTTATTCATCACAAAACTACTGGTAATCAGAATTAGGGTATTAATTCCCGGAACTAAAAGCTCCCGTTCAATCCCATCTGGGGGCCAGACCGTTGATTCTGCCCTAAAAATTAGATAGGCAGAAAATAACCCCATGAAAATCATCGCCTCACCCACCAGAAACACGATCACGCCTAATAAACGGAGATCGGGATGTTCTTCATGGCCATGAGCAGATACTTCTTGGGCTTGATAGCCCATAGCAGTTTTGGTGTTATCAATGGTTGAACCTTGCATGAATCTCTACAACGAATAGGAGTACAAATCACCAGTGAGCCTTGGGGCGGGTGCTGAGGACATCAAAATCAAAAACCCTAAAATCAACCCGCCCTGAGCGTCACTTATTACTGATCTAATAACGAAGAAGACTTGGCTTCCGATAGTGGAACACCGTCTTGTTTAGTCCGAGTCGAACCATTACCCGACATTTTTAAGCGTTCACGAATCGCCAGCGTTTTCTTCATTCCGTAGTCATAGGGGCCTGTTCTGAGGACGGGTGTCCCTTCAAAGTTTTCAATTGGAGGAGGAGAAGTCGTCATCCATTCCAGGGTCAGTCCATCCCAGGGATTATCAGGTGCTAAGGGGCCTTTGAACCAACTCCAAATGGCATTAATCAAGAACGGAATCGTCGAAATCGTTAAAATGATAGTCCCGATAGAACAGATCATATTTACATCTGCATACTTGGGATCATACATGGCGACCCGACGGGGCATTCCCTGTAACCCCAGATAGTGCATGGGTAAAAACGTTAACGTTGTTCCAATGAAGGTGAGGATAAAGTGAACAATTCCTAACGGTTCGTTGAGCATCCGTCCCACCATTTTGGGGAACCAATGATAAATTCCCGAATAGATGGCAAATACCGCACCCCCAAACAGCACATAGTGGAAGTGAGCAACCACAAAGTAACTGTCGTGAACGTGAATATCAAAGGGAACAGAGGCTAACATAATTCCCGCTACCCCAGCAATCACGAAGGTAGACAGGAAACCCATTGCAAACAGCATGGCACTGGTGAGGCGCAGTTTACCCCCCCAAATTGTCGCCAGCCAGCCAAAGACTTTAATTCCAGTGGGAACGGCGATGATCATCGTGGCGATCATAAAGAACATTCGCAACCAACCGGGAGTTCCACTGGTGAACATATGGTGCGCCCAAACAATTAACCCCAAGAAGCTAATTGCCAGACTAGAAAATGCGATCGCATGATAGCCAAAAATCGGTTTGCGCGCATGAACCGGAATCACATCGGAGATCACCCCAAAGAAGGGCAGAACCATGATATAAACCGCCGGGTGCGAATAGAACCAGAACAAATGTTGATAAACAACCGGGTCTCCTCCTCCTGCGGGGTTAAAGAAGTTCGTTCCCGCCAGTAAGTCAAATGACAGCAGTACCAAGGCGCCTGCCAGAACAGGAGTAGAGAGTAAGATTAATGCAGAAACGGCGATCATCGCCCAGCACATTAGGGGCATATCGTATAAGCCCATGCTGGGAATCCGCATTTTGAAGATCGTGATCGAAAAATTCAGCCCCCCCAAGATCGAAGCGGTTCCGGCTAACAGAACGCTCATAATCCAGAGTTCTTGGCCGATTTTACCTGATACCAAACTCAGAGGTGGGTAAGCCGTCCAACCCGCTTGGGGAGCATTTTGAATCAACAAACTCACCAACAGCAAGATTCCAGAAGGAGGAACCAGCCAAAATGCCACTGCATTGAGTTTGGGGAACGCCATATCTTTTGCCCCAATCATCAGGGGAATTAGATAATTAGCAAAACCCGCCCCCGCAGGTACGATCCACAGGAAGATCATGATCGTGCCGTGCAGGGTGAACAGGCTGTTGTACATTTCCGGAGTCACGAAATCCGGATCAGGGGTGGCGAGTTCTGTGCGAATGACGCCCGCCATCAAGCCTCCAATCAAGAAAAAGATGAAAGCTGTAACGAGATATTGAATGCCAATCACTTTGTGATCGGTACTAAAACCGAAGAAGTCTCGCCAGTGTCTTTCCTGATGGCTGTGAGGTTCAGGAAGATTAGCGGTTACATCTAACTGTGCTTGTGTCATACCAAAAGAAAATGAAAGAAGTTCAGAAGTACCCTTGGGGAACGCTTCGTGTATAGAAGTTCAGCAGTCAGGAAACCGTAAACAGTTTGCTTGACTTGAGAGACTCCAAGATCGCCAGTCCTCTGGCTTTGAAGGAAATAAGCCACAGTAGCAGTAGACTGAGGCTTTGCTACCCCAACGCAATCTTAGTAACTGCTATCTTGTTGGGTGACTGTCAAACGGTTTAGTGAGAATGACTGAATTGAAGCTGGGTGAGGAGTTCCTCGTTTACACCCATTTGTTTAGCATAGGGGGCGAGAAATTCAGGGTTTGAAAGTTCTGAAGGCTTTAGCGCTAAAGTTTCCGCTAAGTTGGGATTTTGAGCAACCGCGTTTTCTTGCAGCCAAGCTTGATACTCCTCGGGAGTTTCAACAATCATCTGAGTTCTCATCCCGCCGTGATAGCCTCCACAGAGTTCTGCACAGACGATCGCATAGGTTCCCACTTTCGTTGTTGTAAACCGGAGTTCGGTGTCCATACCAGGGATTGCATCTTGTTTGAGACGCAGTTCCGGTAGCCAGAAAGCGTGAATGACATCTTGGGCGGAGATGTTGAGTTGGATATCTTGACCGACGGGAACGTGTAGTTCACCTGCCATCACCCCGCTATCGGCGTAGTTGAATAACCAAGCATATTGAATGCCGGATACATCAACCACAACATCGGCGGTTTGACCCATTTCATCCGGACGAGCGCCAATGCCGAGAGCAATTTGACGTTCGGTTTTGGCTGTCCCATCATCCTCTCCGGGTAAGGGGGCTGCGATCGCACTCCCGTGCATTTTAGCGTGAGCAGCCATGGAATGTTGGCCAGACACCATCGGATCGAGTCCACCCATTGCGTTATAGATCTCGAAGCTGTAAATGCCTACGGCTAACACCGTCACCGCCGGAATTGCTGTCCAGAGAATTTCTAGGGACAGGTTGCCATGAATCGGCGGCCCATCACTGTTATCGCCAGGACGACGACGAAATTTAAAAAATGCAATGATCAGAACCGCCTGGACTAGCAAGGTTAAGCCAAAAGAAATCGTTAGCATCAGTTGAAATAAGCTATCGACATCTGAGGCTTCTGCCGATGCCGCTACAGGCATCAAACCGTTATTTTGACCGTACCAGAGGCTGATCAGCGTGATGGCGATCCCGAATAGCAGGGTCAAGATTGAACCGGGAATGTTCACTTTAATACCTCCTTTGTTTCGCACTCCCAATGTTTGATGAACCTGAGATCTGCGATGTAATTGTGCTGAGTGTGAATGGTGATTTGAGATGAGTGCGTGATCGGGGAAATGGGGATGACAAAAATACAATCAATGGCAAAATCTGTTTAATTTTTAACCCTAAACCTCATCTTATAAGGTATAGCAGATAACCAAGACAAGCGGTCTTTTCTACTGATTCTTAGACTTTTCTTTAGGATTCTGCCTAACCTGAATCACGCTGCTCGGTCATAATACAAACCTAATTGCTTTTCTGAATTCAAATTAACATTTTTCTTAATTTTTTTTGGGCAACGCTACATATAACTTAACAAATAAATCAAATCCGAAAACTTTGTAAAACTTTGTTCATCTGCCGATAGTGTCGCTATGGTAGATCAGTAGAACCGTGAATCAAGACTCGAGATGGAATGATGAGTGATTAGTCGATGGGGAACTTCAATAAAAAAATGGCAAAATCAACCCCCTAACCTTGAACATCCTCAGAGAAGTTTTGTTGGTCACAAAACCGATTTGAGACTGAACTCAAAACATTCATTGTTAATTCAAGCATAGACACAATTCATGGCTAATACGATCCTTCAGAACACCAGTATTTCTAGCGAAATTCAGCCCCAGGATCGCATCCGTCGTCTGGTATGGAAACTCTGTATTGCCACTTTAATTTTAATGGCAATTGGCAGTGCCACACGGGTAATGAATGCCGGACTTGCTTGTCCTGACTGGCCCCTGTGTTACGGCACTTTAATTCCCACCGCCCAAATGAACCTGCAAGTGTTTCTAGAGTGGTTTCACCGTCTAGATGCGGCTTTAATTGGCTTCGGTGCGATCGCCCTGAGTGGTTTATCCTGGTGGTATCGCCGGGAGTTACCGAAATGGCTCCCCTGGGCGGCTACCTTTGCTCTAGGCTTAATCGTTTTTCAAGGGATTTTAGGCGGCTTAACGGTGACTGAACTCCTGCGGTTTGATATTGTTACCGCCCATTTAGGAACCGCTCTGTTATTCTTTAGCACCTTATTGGTGATCGGCTGTTCCATGATGCCCTACAAAGGCACCGGAAACGTCGGAAAACTTCCCTGGATCAGCTTAACAGCAGCAATTTTAGTTTATCTTCAGAGTTTGATGGGTGGCTTAGTGGCTTCTCAATGGGCATTACACCAATGCTTGGGCGGTTCCCAACTTTGCACAATAATGAATAGCCACATTGCAGGGGTTGTTCCTCCCACTTTAGCAACATTAATTTTAGTGATTTTGGCATGGCGAACTTCCGCTTTGCATCCAATGTTACGAAATTTAGCGAACTGGGCTGGTATTTGTGTAATAGCTCAGATTGCTGTTGGAGTTGCAACCTTCCGCTTGCACCTGCAAGTTGAACCTTTAACCGTAACTCATCAAGCCATTGCAGCCACATTGTTGGGAATACTGATTGCTTTTACTGTTTTGGCTTTCCGTGAACGCAACAGTTTGACGAACCTGCAACACCTCAGAACTTCCAGCAATTTGTAAATCGGAATTCCTGATGATCCAATTATTTTGAGAAGGAATTTCCTCAATTTTGATGGATGGATATTGTTGGCAATATCTCTAGATCCCATAAATCGTTTTTCCCCATCGGACAACACTTCACAAGAGAAAATCAATGCAAGAAATTATTAGTACCAGTGCAACTCGACGCCATGAAAACTTTATACAGGTCGTTCAGAGTTACTATCAACTGACAAAGCCTAGAATTATCCTCTTATTGCTGATTACAACTTCTGCCGGAATGTGGTTAGCCGCTAAAGGAGAAGTTGATCCCCTCTTACTCTTTATTACTCTGATCAGTGGTACTTTTGCTTCAGGGTCAGCAAACACCATTAACTGCATTTACGATAGTGACATTGACTATATCATGGAACGGACACGCTGGCGGCCGATTCCTTCAGGACGTGTTAAACCCCGTCATGCTTTATTCTTTGCGATCACTCTAGCGGTTCTCTCCTTCTCCTTACTGACTGTCTTTGCTAACCTATTAGCAGCCCTATTAGCCATGTCGGGCATTGGCTTTTATGTCGTCATCTATACCCATTGGTTAAAGCGAAATAGCGTTCAAAATATCGTCATTGGTGGTGCTGCGGGTGCTATTCCTCCCCTCGTCGGTTGGGCGGCGGTAACAGGCGATCTGAGTTGGGCGGCTTGGTTACTGTTTCTGATCATCTTTTTGTGGACACCCCCTCATTTCTGGGCGTTAGCCATTATGATCCGGGATGAATATAAAGAAGTTGGCGTTCCCATGTTACCCGTCATTGCTGGAGATGAACCCACTGCGAAACAAATCTGGGTTTACAGTCTAATTATGATTCCCTTCACCTTAATGTTAGTTTATCCTTTACACACTAGCGGTATGGTTTACGGTGCGATCGCTGTCGGTTTAGGGGCAATTTTCCTACAAAAAGCTTGGCAGTTATTAAAATCTCCTGAAGATCAAAAAGTTGCCCGTTCCCTGTTTAAATACTCTATTCTCTACATGATGATGCTGTGTACCGGAATGGTGATTGATAGCTTACCCGTTACCCATCAAGTTGTTAGCACTGTCGGAGAACAGTTCAACAATGTGGTTAATCATGTCGTTGTGATTGTATCATCAATTTATCATGGGTAACACTTCATCCTAAAATTGGATACTATCCCTTTCAGGTAGGCAGTTTGTCTACCTGTTCGTTTATCAACTTTTTTCACTGTACTCTATTCTCGGTTCCCAACGATAAAACCTCAAGGACTTTAACATGAAAGCAGTTATTTTCAATCAATACGGGTCAGCGAATGTTTTAGAATATCGAGAAATTGACATTCCCAAAATTAAACCAGATGAACTCTTAGTCAAAGTTGCTGCAACCAGTATTAACCCCGTTGACTGGAAAATCAGACAAGGAAGCATACAACTTCTCTCCGGTTACAACTTCCCCAAAAAAATCGGTTCCGACTTATCCGGTGTTGTCGTAGAAGTCGGAGAAGGAGTCACACGCTTTCAGCCCGGAGATGAAGTCTACACCTTTCTTAACCCTGTTTCTGGCGGTGCTTGCGCCCAATATGCAGCCGTTCCCGCTTCTTCGGTAGCCCTCAAACCTTCAACGATAACTCACGAAGAAGCCGCAGCCGTTCCCATTGCGGGGTTAACAGCGCTACAATCTTTATTTGATTTAGGTCAAATTCGACCCGGACAAAAAGTATTAATAAACGGTGCTTCAGGCGGTGTGGGAACCTACGCCGTACAAATTGCAAAAGTAATGGAAACTGAAGTCACGGGAGTCTGTAGCACCGCCAATTTAGAACGAGTTAAAGAGTTGGGGGCGGATATTGTGATTGACTACACCCAAGTAGATTTTACCCAACAAAGTACAAAATATGACATTATTTTAGATGCTGTTGGAAAACAAATTTTTTCTAACTGTGAAAACGTTTTACAACCTGATGGAATTTATATTTCTACGCTTCCCGCTCCTGAAAATATTCTCGCCTCCGTTCAAACTTGGTTATTTTCGGGTAAAAAATCCGCTAAATTAGTATTAGCACAACCCAGTCGTCGAGATTTAGATGCGTTGCGAGATTGGATAGAAGCGGGTAAAATTCGCTCAGTGATTGATCGGGTTTATGCGCTGTCTGATATTATTGAAGCGCATAATTACAGCGAAACTGGACGAGCCGTTGGTAAAATAGTTTGTGTGGTTGAAAGCGATTAATATATTTGTAGAGTGCATCAGACAAAAAAGTTGATGGTAAAACCGAGAGATTAATTATCTGGATGCACCCTACTATGGGTTAAATTTTAGGGAGTTAAAACCGATTAATTATCTGATGCACCCTACTATCAAAAAGTGCAGAATGTAGAGTGCATCAGACAAAAAGGTTGATGATGAAACCGTGAGATTAATGATCTGATAACCCGACTCTCAAAAAGTGTAGAATGTAGAGTGCATCAGACAAAAAAGTTGATGGTAAAACCGAGAGATTAATTATCTGATGCACCCTACTATAGGTTAAATTTTAGGGAGTAGAAACCCTTTAAAACCGGGAACCTGTAAATCTTGATTAACGCTATCAACAGCTTGATTATAAGTGCCAATATTGGCTTCTACTGCCTTTTTCTGCTGTTGAATTTCTTGAATTCGACGTTTAGCATCCTGTTCTATTTTACGTTCTAAGTTGATACGAGCAGGTTCATATTGAGCAATAATGACTCCTACTAGATGATCTGCACCGGGTAAAAGATGAGAGTTAATGGTTTCATTAATCGTAGTCCGAAATCGGTGCATAATGGTGTGATGAACTTTTTTGCGAAAATCAATTTCCAAAAGTTGTCGAACAGCAGGTTCAGCAGTTAACATCCCTTGAAAATCTGTGCTTTGACAAGCTTGATATAGCGTTTGTCGCAGTTGAAAAGCTGGAACGGTTCCTTCTGCGTAAAATAAAGCAGTTTCTCGGATATACGGTTCACATTCGGTTCGAGCTTCGTTTATAATAGCATGAATGACTTCTTCACGCAAATCTTTATCGAGATATTGATGAATTCCCGCATCATTCCCCAACAAATCTTGTAGCTGTTTGTAATATTCAGCACTGGAGACATTGTGAGTTAATTGATTGAAGAAATTATTCACCAATTGTTGAGAAGATTCAGTTAAAACTTTCTTCAGTCCATTGGTGACATAGTAAAACGCTTCTGACAAAATCGCCATCACCGGAACAACTACATTTTCCTTATGGCTTCTCAACGCCAATTGATGCGTTTCTTCAACAGAAAAGTTAGCAATCAAACGATCAAGCTCATCCAGCATATTTCTCTGAAGTTGACGATAATCTCGTTCTAAACGATTGTTATTGTTCGTCGCAAAAGCTTCATTGAGTTGTTCGTGAATATGTTTGGAAAATTCTTTACCAATTAGATGTAATTCTAGACCGAGTTTGTCTAAAGCGTCCTTTTTAATTTCCTCAACATCAACGGGTTTACTTGCTAACTCGTTTCTCAAATCAAAGTAATGTTTTATCAATTCATTACAGATGGGTTGAAGATCCTCTGCTAGTGCTTGAAAGAGTTGGGGTTTACGTTTGTGCATGAGATAATAATTCAGCTTTTCTTTAAACCCTTCAACTCCACTTTCTTGAATTAACTGATTCAGTAATTTGTTACCATGAGCATTGATGATTGCTTTAAACTTTTCTTGTGTATTTGTTGCAGCATTAATTTCAGAATCAGCAGGAAATACAGCAGGAGATACTTTCTCGGGAGTGCTAAAGTAGTGATTTAACTCGCTCTTAAATTCATCTGGTACTTCAAATTCAGAATTTTTTCGGAGCAGCAAAGAACCATAAAACCCTAACATTGCACTGGTTTTATAAACTCGTCCTTTTTGCTGTTCTTGGTGAAACTCAGAATGAATTACATTTTCTAGTAGTCCATGAAGTGCTTCGTTGTACCAAGTCGCATCAATATGATTGAATACATAGAAAATGCGATCGCCTACTCCGGGAGCATTGCGAATGTGGTGAATGAGACCAATTTCCTCTCCTGTTAGCGTTCCATTGATAGCGGATTTCAATACACAAACCACTGCGGAAGTATCAGGATGAGTGATTTGATCGAAGGCAATTTTAGCATGAATTAATAGAGGCGAATCTATCCCCGGAGTGTCTACGATAACAATTCCATTTTCTAGTAAGGAATTATGACAGTAATATTTGATTTGCTTGAAAACGGCTGCATTTTCAAATTTTACATGATGCTGTGCTTCTTCTAAAGTTATATGCTCGATAGGAGGATTACTTTGAATTTTATCTTTGTTCGCTACAAAGCCATCAAGCAACTGTAGAAGTAATTTTGCTTTTTCTTCTTGTTTTAAGTCTTTATTGTCCTTTGCTTCTTTCAGTTTGTTTTCGGCTTTTTCTAGTAGGTTTTGAATGCTAGCGGGTTGCTCCAAGTTTACGCTGTCTGCTAAGTTTAGCTTCCCACAAAGTTCGGAAATTTGTTGTCGAATTTCGGTTTTGCTAAAGAAGTAAAGAACTGCTTTTTCGTCATCTGGATCTTGAGCATATTCAACGTAACATACAGTTCCGGTAGCAACTCCTGGAGAACTGTAGAGCAATTTCCGCTCTAACAACGTATTAATCAAGGTAGATTTACCCGCACTAAAGGTTCCCGCAAAAACGATTTCAAATCGGGGAGAAGTGGCTTTTTGTAGAGAACGTTTAACTGCTGCTGTATCTACAACGATACCAGCTTGAGAGATTAAATTTAGCAGAGCATCAACCTGATTTTCCAGAGTCATTGTGTAACCTGTTGGGGTAGAGTTTTGTTTGAATTTTTCTAGAAGCAAGCTACAGAATGCGTCGGGATGATTTCGGAAAATATTGAAATTTTTTTTAGATAAAAAAGATTAGTATGGTTTAATATAATGAACCATATATTGATATTTATATTGCTCGGTAGATGGTGTTAAAAATGTAGGGGCGCTCTTGCTTGCGCTAAAAATTAACCTGTAGGGTTATCAGACAAAAAAGGTTGATGGTAAAACCTACAGATTAATGATCTGATGCACCCAACCCATTGAGTTGAAAAAAAACGGGTTTCTTTGAGAAACCGGGTTTTTAAGTGTTATCGTAAGTTTTGCGATCGCCAAATTTGTCCCTAGTTGTGGAACGAGTTCACCCAATGACGGGTCAATGCGGTACATTAACATCAAGGGAACTCCGATGAGATTGAGGATAAAAAACTCGTGGTAGTGAATAAGCCAACAACGGTAGGTGATCCAGCCGTTTTAGACAATGCGCTGATGCTGAAGGTAAAGCGACTCACATCAGCAAAAGGACAGATGGTATTACCCTGTGTACCTGCACTCTTAGATGATTATCTCGAACAGTTTCACAACTTGCTGGTGGCGTTAGGACAAAATTTCACACCCAGCGAAATGCAGGGTTTACGTCAGATAGTTCAGAAAAGACTCACAGAAGGATACAACGCTTCACCTCATGCTCGTTTAGTCTTTAAATATGAGCCACCTGACCCCACACAAGGACTAACGAATGGCTTAAGGTTAACCGTCACAACAGAAATTCTCTCTATAGAAGACAAGTATCAACGCTGGCTAACCAGCCGTGAAGGGCCGTTGTTTGGTTCTCATCCTGATGCTAAACTGATGGCGATCGCTTCTCAACTGGGAGCTGCGGATCAGGCTCCAATTTTAGACGTGGGTGCAGGAGTCGGGCGTAATACTTTACCCCTAGCGCGACTCAGACATCCTGTTGATGCTGTGGAACTCACCCCCGAATTTGCTCAAATTATTGCCAAAGAGGCAAAAGCTGAAAACCTTCCGGTGCGGGTGGTTCAAAGTAATATTCTTAATCCGGCTCTCAAACTTCCGGCAAAATATTATAAATTAGCAGTTGTAGCTGAAGTGATTTCCCATTTTCGCACGGTTGAAGAAGTCAAAACTCTGTTGAACGTGATGTGCGAAGCCATTCAACCCGGAGGACTGCTTCTGTTTAGTACATTTGTCGCTCAAGAAGGCTATGAACCCGATCAAAAGGTGCGAGAAATGTCTCAAGTCCAATGGTCTTATCTGTTAACTCGTCCAGAGTTGAATGCTGCGATGCAGGGTTTGCCCCTACAGATTTTATCGGATGAGTCGGTGTATGAATATGAACGGACTCATTTAACTGCCGAAGCCTGGCCACCGACCCCCTGGTTTGAACATTGGGCATTGGGGCGTGATGTGTTTCCCATTCCCAACCCGCCAATGTCTTTAAGATGGATACTCTGTCGTGTGAGTTAATCCGGCTTAGGCAATTGTAGACCGTAAAAGTTTAAGTTTTGAATTGCTGTAATAACGTTTTGATCACAACTTTTGAAAATTGACCCTAGAGCAAATTTTATTATGGTTAAACAACGGATCACTCAATTCGCCTTATTACTCGGCGCTGCGTCTGTCGCTCTGGCGATAGGCATCTTTTTTCCGCTCACGCAGTTACAACGATTTTTACCGTCTCGTGAAGTCTCAACCCTAGAGGTGGATCAAACCTTAGAGAGGGTGATCCTGTTAGCTTCTTTACCTCCGGAAAAACGCCAAGTTGAACTGAAAGACATTGCTCAACATTCTCGGGCATCTATAGAACGCAGTCGGGCGCGTTTTTTGCTGGCGAATGATTTCATTGAACAAAACCAAGCAGCCGAAGCAATTCCGCTTTTGCGGGGACTTGAACAAGATTATCCCCTGTTAGGCGCTCATATTATGATGAAACGGGCGCAAGCCTATGAACAGATGGGCGATACGGCAAAAGCCAAGCAAGCTTGG
>JBJHBL010000105.1:0-14587 GCA_050485465.1 Limnoraphis sp.
AGCGAGTTTCGGAAGGCTGTGTAGATTGAGGTAGATATTGGAGTCCTGACTTTTCCACTTGATGTATATTAAGTTAATCTCGGTGAGCTACTACCCGCCTAATGGCAATTCTTTTGATTTTACAGGCTTGCTGCCCCGGCCATCTGAAGTCAGTTTTGACTCAACCCAAGTTGGCACTAACTGCTCTTTCGGACTATCCTTAGACCCAGTTAGTCTTTGGTGTATTTCAAAGCGCTGGAATACTCCTAGAGTATTTACACCCCACAAGGATTCCTAAACGCGGGTTTCCGCTTTGGCTCAACTGCACGGTATCGCTTTATGCCCTTCTAGTCACTCAGGCGGGTCAATGACCACATCGATTGTACATCAAAATCAGGGTTAACGATTGAGCGTTTCGGTATTTATTCATTGTGCAACGATATAGAGACGGCGTTTCCTCTCATCGCTCAAAGCGATCTGCTTCACGCCGAAAACTAGATGACATCTGTTTTCTATTGATATTGAATTGATCTATAGGGACGATAGGGACTCAATGGTTTGGCTAGAACTACAAACTTTAACGGCAGAACACCTTCGCGCTGCGGTTGCACTCGATCAACAGTGTTTAGGAGGACTCTGGACACTCTCCGGCTATCAACGAGAGTTAGACAGTCCCAATAGTGATTTACTGACCTGGGTGGCTTTGGAGTCGCCCGCCTCCACAAGTTTAGAAAATCATTTCCGGGTAGAACTACAGAATAGGCAGATCACGTCTCAGACGGTTATCGGTGTGGGCTGTTTATGGGCGATTTTAGAAGAAGCGCATATTACGCTATTGTTGATTCATCCTGATTATCAAGGACAAGGTTTAGGACAAGCGTTGTTGTATGCTCTACTCAAATCCGCCTGGAAACGTCAACTCGAACGCGCTACTTTAGAAGTGAGAGTTTCTAATCAACCCGCTTTGTCTCTTTACCGCAAATTTGGCTTTAAAGAAGCTGGACGCCGCCGTCGTTATTACTCCGATACTGGAGAAGATGCTCTAATTCTCTGGAAAAACGGTTTACAATCTCCTGGGTTTGAACAAACTCTTGTGGCTTGGTCTCAACAGATTCGCGATCGCTTTGCCCACCTCCCCCAAAAAAAAGATTAAAATAAAACGAGATCACCTTGAAAAATTTGCTGGACCGGAGCAACGGACTAGACGATTCTAATCCGATTAGCAATCGCCTCCTTTACTGCGTTTTCCGCGATCCTCTGGGACGCTCTGACCTGTTGTTCTAGTCAAGGCACTTCGGCGATCACCCCAAACATTTCCTGAAAACATTGTGCTAGAATCCATCATTAAACCTAAAACAAACCCTGTTTAATGATTAACAGCAGAGACAACCACTATACAGAATGAAAATTAAGTTGCCAGTAGGTTAACTCTATGAACAGACCAGCTTAATTCTCTTTCAACCCCAGTTGAATTTGATCATCAAGTTGTTGTTCAATTTTCCGGTCTGTATTCTCCGTTACAGCAATCCTCTGTTGAACTCTAACAGAGAATTCAATGAAAAACGAAGCGAACTCTGACTGAGAAATCAGCAGAAGTGCGGAGTTAAAAAAAGAGAAACAGCCGATCAATCTAATCCCGGAAGAGAAATCTTCCCAGCTGAAAGGGAAAGGTTATTCGTCTACTCCCCAATTGGATAACTCCAGTTGCATCAGACGACTCAGCCCCAACCTAGAGGCTAACCCAGAAAAATTAAATATTTTTATTATCTTTTAATTTTTCGGGAGTTGAAAGTGTCACGCTAAAATTAGCGTACGGGTATGCAGCAGGTGGTGGAAATTAGCCATGTTTGAACGCTTCACAGAAAAAGCAATTAAGGTCATCATGTTAGCCCAGGAAGAAGCACGTCGCCTGGGTCATAACTTTGTGGGAACCGAGCAGATCCTCCTGGGTCTGATTGGAGAAGGAACAGGCGTTGCTGCCAAGGTACTCAAATCAATGGGGGTCAACCTCAAAGATGCTCGGATCGAGGTCGAAAAGATTATCGGTCGGGGTTCAGGATTTGTGGCCGTTGAAATTCCCTTCACTCCCCGAGCCAAGCGCGTTCTAGAACTCTCCTTAGAAGAAGCTCGCCAGCTTGGTCATAACTATATCGGTACTGAACACTTACTTTTAGGTCTGATCCGCGAAGGGGAAGGGGTTGCCGCTCGGGTTCTAGAAAATCTGGGCGTTGATCTGACCAAAGTCAGAACTCAAGTGATTCGGATGCTCGGTGAAACCGCAGAAGTCGCCGCAGGCGGTGGCGGAAGTCGCACGAAAACACCGACTCTCGATGAGTTTGGCTCGAATTTAACCCAAATGGCCGCAGAAGGCAAACTTGATCCGGTTGTCGGTCGCCAAAAAGAAATTGAACGGGTGATTCAAATTCTGGGACGCCGAACTAAAAATAACCCCGTTTTAATCGGAGAACCCGGGGTCGGTAAAACCGCGATCGCAGAAGGACTCGCCCAACGCATCGCCCAAAACGACATTCCCGACATCCTGGAAGAAAAACGAGTCGTGACCCTTGACATTGGGTTATTGGTCGCCGGAACCAAGTATAGAGGGGAATTTGAAGAACGACTGAAAAAAATCATGGATGAGATCCGCTCTGCGGGTAATGTCATCCTGGTGATTGACGAAGTTCACACCCTGATTGGGGCCGGGGCCGCCGAAGGGGCGATCGATGCAGCCAACATCCTCAAACCCGCCTTAGCGCGAGGAGAATTGCAATGTATCGGTGCAACCACCCTTGATGAATACCGCAAACACATTGAACGGGATGCGGCTTTAGAACGCCGTTTTCAACCCGTGATGGTGGGTGAACCGAGTGTCACCGAAACGGTAGAAATCCTCTACGGTCTCAGGGAACGTTACGAACAGCACCATAAGCTGAAAATTTTGGATGAAGCCTTAGAAGCGGCCGCCAAACTCTCAGATCGGTATATTAGCGATCGCTATTTACCCGATAAAGCGATTGACTTGATCGATGAAGCGGGTTCTCGCGTTCGGTTGATTAACTCCCAACTCCCGCCTGCAGCCAAAGAACTCGATAAAGAACTGCGTCAAGTCCTGAAAGAAAAAGACGAGGCAGTGCGTTCCCAAGACTTTGATCGGGCTGGAGAACTTCGCGATCGCGAAATGGAAATCAAGTCTCAAATTCGGGCGATCGCTCAAACCAAAAAATCTGAAACCCGTACCACAGAGGATGATTCCCCGATGGTGACGGAAGAAGATATCGCCCAAATTGTTGCCAGTTGGACAGGTATTCCCGTCAACAAACTCACCGAGTCTGAGTCCGAGAAGCTGCTGCACATGGAAGACACCCTGCATCAGCGTCTGATCGGTCAGGAAGAAGCGGTCAAAGCGGTTTCTCGCGCCATTCGTCGCGCTCGGGTAGGCTTGAAGAACCCCAACCGACCCATTGCGAGCTTTATCTTCTCAGGCCCCACTGGAGTGGGTAAAACGGAATTGACCAAAGCGTTAGCGTCCTATTTCTTCGGTTCAGAAGAAGCGATGATCCGCTTGGATATGTCCGAATTTATGGAACGTCATACGGTTTCCAAATTGATTGGTTCGCCTCCCGGTTATGTTGGGTATAACGAAGGCGGTCAGTTAACTGAAGCGGTGCGTCGGCGTCCTTATACGGTGGTACTGTTCGACGAAATCGAAAAAGCCCACCCCGATGTCTTCAATATGTTGCTGCAAATTCTTGAAGATGGACGCTTAACCGATGCTAAAGGTCGGACGGTAGACTTCAAGAACACCTTGATCATTATGACCTCGAACATTGGATCGAAGGTGATCGAAAAAGGTGGCGGTGGCTTAGGATTTGAGTTCTCTGAAAACGAATCCGATGCTCAGTATAACCGCATTCGTAACCTGGTTAACGAAGAACTGAAACAATACTTCCGTCCAGAGTTCCTGAACCGTCTCGATGAGATTATTGTCTTCCGTCAGTTGACGAAGGATGAGGTGAAAGAAATTGCGGTGATCATGCTGAACGAAGTCTTTAGCCGTCTGACGGAAAAAGGCATCAAGCTGGAAATCACTGATCGCTTTAATGAACGTTTAGTGGAGGAAGGCTATAACCCCAGTTATGGCGCTCGTCCCTTACGTCGGGCGATCATGCGGTTACTCGAAGATAGTTTAGCCGAAGAAATTCTCTCCGGTCGGATAAAAGATGGTGACACCGCCATTGTTGATATTGATGGTGATGGACAAGTCAAGGTAATGTCGGGAGAAAAACGGGAATTATTACCCCAAGCGGCAGAATAAATAACGGCTTTTTCCAGACAATCTAAATTAAATTAGGGGGTATAACAGATGTTGTGCCCCCTTCTTATTTTCACTCCCCAAAAGGGTGTGTCAAGGAATAAACTCTGTAACCACCTGACCCCCATTTTGCCCCCCCGTGATCACAATCGTATCATCCGTAAATTGACCGACAGCCTGTTCTCCCATCAAACTCAAAGGGGGATCAATTTGACGATAAATCACATTTCCTGTCGCCTGAAACTGTTGTTGGGAAGTAGACCATGTTAACTGATTGGCATTCAACTGAGCTAGACGTTTTTGACCAATTCCAACCACATTTCCGACTAAATCAAACTGTTCAGCTTCGAGATCTCCCCATCCTTGATTGGCTGTTATCGTTACTTGTTCGTCTCGATGAATAATAGTAATCGGCTGTGGAGACTCGATTTTTTGGTCATCAAAGTACCATTTAATTTGATTACTGGAAATTTGTAGTGGGGGTTCTGATAAGGCAATTTGTACATTTTTTTGTAGATCAGCAAGTTGAGTTTTGAGATCAATAATCGCCTCTCCTGCAACTGCGCGATCAAAAATCATTTCTCCCTCATAGCGATCAACTTCTAAACGTTGATTAGCAATGAGTTTTTCTTCTTCCCACTCCCAAATCACATGATCCGTGCGAAACTGAACAATGGGTTCTTTCAGATTAACAACAACCTGATTCCAAAACTCGATCCGTTTTTCTTGATTAAAGGCTTGTACCTCAGAGGCTGTGAAAGTTAAACTTTCGTGTTCTCCCGTTACGCCATTACGAACCACTAAAATGTCTTGATCAACAATCCATTCTAGGAAATTTCCTCGCACGACTAAGCCTTCATCTAAATCAGTGACAACAACATTATTGCGTAAAACAATCCGCTTGCTATCTTGGTAAATTTCCCCCAGTTCCGCTTCAACTTTATAGAGGGGTTTACCATCGCGAAACAGTTCCCCAATGGGTTGAGTCACCTGAGCAATTCGACTATCTCTGCTATAACTGGCTTGTTTGGACTCGACTCGCCACAATAACTGTCCGTCTTCGTCGGCTTGTTCGAGGGTGACATCATCGAGGGTTAAACTGTTGTCAAATTCGTCTTCAGGTGAGGGTTGAGTTTCAGTGATATTCTCTTCAGGCTGTTCAGGGAAAGTACAGGCTGAAACTCCCATGATCACAGAGATCCCAACCAACAACCATCCAATTTTCCGATAAAAAAATTGCACTTAAGTTTGACTCCCAACTGTGATCAATCTGAAAACTCTTTACTGTTTTTAAGTCGTGATAATCTTATGATCCCTCCATTTGTCGGTGTTCCATTAAACTCATGCTGGAAAAAGGACGGTAAGGATAGCTATTAGGACTGCGAGGATTTTTTTGAATATCTTCCTTGATATTTTCGAGATCAATATAGCGATCAGCAACATTAATTAAACTATCACTGGTCATCGCTCGTAAACTCACGACTTCAACTCGCACACCTCTATAGCTGACACAGTCAACTGCATAGGCGAGATCTCCATCCCCACTGACCAAGACTGCGGTGTCATAAGATCCCACTAAAGCCAGCATATCCACTGCAATTTCAACATCTAAATTCGCTTTTTTAGAGCCATCGGGAAGCTGAACTAAATCTTTGGCGATCACTCGGTAGCCATTGCGTCGCATCCACAAAAGAAAGCCTTGTTGTTTTTCATTAGTGCGATCAACACCCGTATAGAAAAATGAACGCAACAACCGTGATCCCCCAGTCAACCGACATAGCAATTTGGTGTAGTCTATCTCGATCCCCAACTGTAAAGCGGCATAAAAGAGGTTGGAACCATCGATAAAGATAGCAACTCGACCCCGATTTTCAAGAACTTGTTCAGGGGTAAAAATTTCGCCGTTGTTTTTCATGGGATTAAACATGATTGTTATACCTCGTTTATTATGGGAAGATTGTTTATTGAATGAGTCGTGAAGTCGTCAGATTGAAGACAGATGTGTTATCTTAAGTAAAGCTTAACGGTTAGATTGGGGATCATGAAACTGTTTCTGGGAGTTCCAAACGTTGGAAAATGGGCTGAGGTTCAGCAAGTGCTTGTTCAGCAGGCAAGACTCCCCATCTAGCATGATATTCAAAAGGCATTAGGGTCTCAATTTGGGTTTTGTTATTAAAGTCAATTGAGAAACCAAGCTGATTATAGATACCACTGCTAAGATTAGGAATAATCGGAGAAAGCAGGTAAGCTGCTAGTCTAACAGATTCCAGAACAGAATAAAGTACAAACCCAACTAAATTAAGCTTTCCTTGTTTATACAGTGTCCAAGGTGCTTGTTCATCAATGTATTTATTACCCGTTTGGATCAGGTATAAAACAGCATTGCAGACCTCGCTGAACGCTAAACGCTCATAACCCTTAGCCACCGTTTGACCTAAAGTTAAACCATAGGATTTTAGGGGATCATCCTCGGGAATATCAGCGCCGCTAACGTCAGGAATGCAACCGTCAAAGTATTTGTGAGCCATCCTGAGTGTGCGATTGAGTAAATTTCCCAGGTCGTTGGCTAAATCAGCATTCAGCGTGTTGACGAACCGAGTCAGATTGAAGTCACCATCCTGGCCAAATTCTATCTCTTTGAGAAAATAGTAGCGAACTGCATCTGATCCAAACTGACAAACTAACTCTACCGGATCTAAAGTATTACCCAAGCTTTTCCCCATCTTCTTACCATCTTTAGTGAGAAATCCGTGTCCAAAGATACGACCGGGTAAGGGCAAATTCGCAGACATTAACATTGCCGGCCAATAAACAGCATGAAAGCGCAAAATATCTTTGCCAATCAAATGCAAATCAATCGGCCACCATTTGGATAAAGCATTCTCTAATGTCGCGTCCTCGTCGGGATCAAGTAAAGCCGTGACATAACCCAAGAGGGCATCAAACCAGACATAAATGGTTTGGTTGGGATCAACCGGAACCGGAAACCCCCAGTCAACATTGAGACGAGAAATTGAAAAATCCTGTAAACCCTGACTGACAAAACTCAAGATCTCATTCCGACGGCTTTCAGGTTGAATAAACTCGGGTCGCTCTTGATAGAGGGCTTCAAGTTGCGGTTGGTACTGAGAAAGCCGGAAGAAATAATTCTGCTCATCGCGCCATTCAACGGGTTTATTCGTATGAATAGGGCAGTATTTTTGATCAATCAGTTCCCGTTCTTCTTTAAATTCTTCGCAGGCGACACAATACCAACCCTGTTGTTGACTGAGATAGATATCCCCTTTGTCCCAAACGCGCTCAAAAAACGCCTTAACGATCTCAGCATGACGAGGATCTGTAGTCCGACTAAAGCGATCATAGTGAATCTCCAGTGTTTGCCAGAGACTTTCAAAGCTAGAGACAATTTGATCACAATGGGCTTGGGGAGAACGGTTCAGGTTTTCAGCCGTACGCTGAATCTTTTGACCATGTTCGTCAGTTCCCGTGATCAGGAGTACCGATTTTCCTTGTAGACGCTGAAACCGAGCCACCGCATCGGCTGCCATTGTTGTATAGGCGCTCCCCACATGAGGCACGTCGTTAACATAGTAGAGGGGGGTCGTTAGAGCAAATAAATTTTCTGTCTCTTTTGGTTTCATTGGATCGGACTGAAAAAACTGAAAGCAGGGCGGGGTTTACCACTGACTTGCTGTTGAATGTTAGAAAGACTAACTTTTACAGCAGATTAGCTCGATACCTCTTCCGCCCCTAATTTCTTTAACGGGTATTGAGTCAAGGTTGATTAGCTCAAAACTAATTCTAATCATAGCTTAGGCATTAAACTCAATGAATTCGCTGAACAGCAGGGGAATTGCCTCAATATGAGAAGAAATCGGATCTTTTTGACCGGGGTACCCCTCAAAAACTGCTAGGAAACTTTTTAACTCTCATACTTTCTTCAATTTTTGTGAGTGGGGTCAGTAGACTGATAGTTATGATTGAATGGCAGGTTGAGAGCAAAAATCCTCAATGGGAGTGACTCTAGATCTCGAAAAATTCTATCTGAGGAATGATCAGATTAATAATCCTGTAAACTTATATTAAGGGAAAGATATTCTGCTGAAATTGAGACCGACCCAACAACCTACTTAATTATGTCTTCAGATCAAGCCGTGCAAAGTTCACGCGGATTGCTTACGGCATTAGGAACGAAAATATTCCTGCACAATGAAGACCGAATTCCTCAACGGAGTCCGGTTTTGCTCGTAAGTAATCATCGTAGTTTTCTCGATCCAGTCGTATTAACGTCGGCTTTGGGTCGTCCGATTCGTTTTGCTTGTCATCACTACATGGGTCAAGTGCCAATCTTGCGGGATGTTGTGACAACCCTGGGGGCTTTTCCTCTACAAGAACCCACTCAACGCTCTCAACATTTTCTGCATCAAGCCAGTCAACTGTTGCAAAATCAAGAGATGGTGGGTGTATTTCCCGAAGGCGCTCAACCGATGCTGAAAGTGACCTCTCCGAACCAAATTGGTTCTTTTCATCGGGGCTTTGCTCATTTGGCTTGGCGGGTTCCCCTTGATGAAATGGCAGTTTTACCTGTGGCGATCGCTGTTTTTGATGAACAAGTGATTCGTACGGGTATTCCTTTACGCCTATTAAGTTGGTTTGATCCCTCCGAACCGCTTTTTGATCGTTCCGGTTGGCATCCGATGGTGATCTACAAAAGAGTGAATATTTTAATAGGCCGTCCCTACTGGATTAAACCCCAACAGCAAGAACAATATCGAGGGAAACAAGGTCGAGAACTTGTTGCAAATCTAACAGCATATTGTGAAGATGAAATTGCAAACTTATTACATCAGGGCTGTGTCTAACCTGTTCGGCTCAATTTCTCAACGATCAAGTTGATCTTTGTTGAGAATGCCGATCTCAGCCGTTAACCTTCTTGTTGATAAATCTAATGATCCCCAGCGAGTTCGTCGAACAAAACCAAAATCTCAACGCGATTTGCTTTCTCCCGCCTACATCGCCCCAACCGCATTTACCGTTATTTATTTTTTTACCGGGAATGGATGGTACGGGTTTACTGCTACACAAACAGGTTCCTCAGTTAGCCCGTGTTTTTGATATTCGTTGTCTGAACATTCCCTTAGACGATCGATCCAACTGGAATACTCTTACAGCTAAAGCGATCGCTCTGATCAAGGCGGAACTCGGCGCTCATCAACACAGACCTGTTTATCTGTGTGGCGAATCTTTTGGGGGGTGTTTGGCTTTGAATATTGCCCTCAAGGCACCACAACTCATTGATCGCTTAATTTTGGTGAATCCTGCTTCATCATTTAAACAACAACCCTGGCTACAATGGGGATCATTTTTAACTCAATCAATGCCCAAATGGTTTTACCCGGCTTCTGTGCTGAGTTTATTGCCTTTTTTAGCGTCTTTAGGTCGGATTTCGGTTGATGATCGTCAGGCTTTGATTAAAACGATGAAATCTGTTCCCCAACAAACCTCCGCTTGGCGTTTAGAATTATTGCAATCTTTTGTCCTCGATACCCACCAACTCCGCCAACTTAAAAAACCTGTTTTGGTGATTGCTGGGGCGGCGGATTTATTACTCCCTTCGGTGACAGAAGCAGAATTCTTGGTGAAACATCTTCCCCATAGTCGCTTAGTGATTTTACCGCGAAGTGGTCACGCTTGTTTACTAGAAGATGATATTGATTTGTTTGAGATTTTGCAAGAACAAAATTTTGTACACAAATGGGTGAGTCAGTGTGATTCGACTTCTGCGATCGCCAGTTAGCCACTAGGTTAGAGGGGATAGCCTTTCTTTGAGTTGAATGCTGAAAATCGTTGTTCCAATATTGTATTGGAGCTTTTTTCAGAAGGATCAATCTTTTTGGGTTGTCTTACTGATAAGTTGGGCTTCTGACAAAACTTTCGCATCAGCAGTTTCAGCCTACTAATTCATCAATATTTTTCTGCTTTTCAGTATAATTTATTCAAAAGCACCTAATGCTTTCAAAGTTTGTTTTTTGACTGGACTTAACCCTTGAATCCCTGTAATTTTCATCCCTTGATAGGGAAGGGGAATTTTAAACGTTCTCAGACATTTTAGGGTGTCAACATCCCAAATTTTTATTGTTTCATCATAATTGCCACTAGCAATCATCTCACTATCTGGACTAAATGCCACGTTTAAAACATTTTGATTGTGGTCTGATAGATAGTAACATTGATCGGTGCTAGCATCCCATAAACATAGAGTATTATCAACGCTACCAAAGGCTAAAAATCGACCATTTGGACTAAACGCCACGTTATACGTCCAGACCTGTTGACCTTTAAATTTTTTGAGTTGTTTCCCGGTTTTGATATCCCATAACCGTACAGTATTATCCTGGCTGCTGCTTGCTAAAAGTTGACCATCAGGACTAAACGCTAATCCAATAATTTCTCGTTCATGTCCTCTTAAAGTCGTGATTTCTTGACCTGTCTGAAAGTTCAATAACTGAATCAAAGGTTTATAAGCGCCTACAGCAATTATTTGATTGTCAGGATGAAGTGCGATCGCAAACAATTGATTCAGTTGAGGTCGCCAAGTTTTTACACATTCTTGAGTTTTAAGATCCCAAACTTTGATTGTGTGATCATCACCCACACTGATTAAAGATTTTTGATCGACTGTAAAAACGACAGAATAAACTTGATCGGTGTGTCCGTCTAAAATTGCCAGACATTGACCCGTTTTGAAATCCCATAACTTGACCTGATAATCCCAACTGCAACTGGCAATTATTTGACCATCAGGACTCAAAGTAACTGCTGTTACTCGCTCATCATGTCCCCGCCAACTCCTCAGTAATTCACCTGTTGTTAGATTCCAGACTCTAAACTTTTTATCCTCACCGCAATTGATTAAATGCTTACCATCTTTGCTAAAAATCAGTCCTCGAATAGCAGCATTGTATCCTCTAAAAGTTTCTATACAAGTTGTTTGATAGGGGTTTTGTATATCCCATACCCTCAGTGTTCTGTCAGAACTGGTTGAGATTAAAGTTTTACGATTAGGGCTAAATTTTAATGCGGTAATCCAACTACTGTGTCCTTGTAAGGTTGTCATCAGTTGGGGATGGTTTAAATCGGAAATATCCCATAATTTAACAGTTTTATCAGCACTACCACTCGCCATCATTTTTCTATCCGAACTGAATTCCACACAGCGAATTTGATTCTCATGGGCGGGTATACTTGCTAAAATTTTAATGTTTTTTAAGTCGTGAATATCCCAAATGATTATTCGGTGATCTCTCCGGCTTGTCCCGACGAAGATTTCTCCACTATTTTTAAAACCCAGATTATTAGTGTCTACCACAGAAAAAGATTCTTTAAAGCAGCCTAAAAGTTGACCGTTATTAATATCCCATATCATTACATTGCAATCGTCATCTCCGCTAATAATCAGTTTATTATTAGGGCTAAAACTAATTGCTCTAAGGTATTTTAAAGATGAAAAACTCCTAATCGATCTTCCCGTGTTTAAATCCCAAATCTCTACTTTACCTTTATAATGATGAGTAGTTGCTAACATTTGGCAATCTGGACTAATCATAACAACGCCGAACTGATAATTAGCATTGATGTCAATACTTCTCTTTAATTGACCTGTATGAATATCCCAAAATTTTACGGTTTTATCAAGGCTGGCAGTAATTAAAGTTGTTTGATCTGGACTTAAGCGAATTGATCTAACTCGTTTTTGATGGGCTGGCAACATATATAACTTTTGACGTTTATTCGTTTCCCAAATATGAACGTTACCGATCCCATCACCTCCCGCTAAAATTTGACCATCTCTACTCAAGGTTAAAGACCAAACTTGAGCTATTTTTTCAGGAAAAATACAATTTTTTAACTCGGATTTTTGTAAATTAACCTCTTGTAGTTCAACATCTCTTAAAAAAGCTTGTCTGATTGTGAGTTCGGAAAAATCATAATGGCTTAAGTCCGCTTCCAAAAAACACAATAAATTAATCAAATTTCCCGCCGAATAACAGGTTAACTTTTCTCGCCTTATGGTTTTAATAAGTTCCCTGAAATGGGCTATTAATTCTTTTTTATTACCCAGTTTTTCTTCTAGGACTTCAACAATACGTTGAAGTATAAGACGCTGTTGTGTTGTTCTAATATAATCTTTTGCCGTCGCTTTTAACAAAGCATAGCGATCAAATTTATCTAATTGACTTTGTTGAATTTCTTGACTAATTTTTTGACACAATCTTTCTGTCATGTATTCCATGAGCACATTTTGCAGCGTGTAGATATTCTCTGATGTTTCAATTAGCGATCGCCTTTTCAAAGAGGTTAATGCTTCCGGCAATTCTTCCAAGATTTGAGAGAACAAAATATCATTTTCTAACACATCAATTTCAACAGGCTCTCGATTGATCGCTATCCAATACAGGATCACTTTTTCTGACCTTGTGGAGCGTTTGTACTGTTCTTCTAATAAATCGTCAATCTTGCTAATTCGACTCTTTATTTTTCGCATCAAAAATTTATGAATATTTCCCTGATATCCATCTTTGATTAATGATGCAACGATCTTTAAAGCCAGGGGATTCCCCTCATAAAGTGTAATTAATTTTTGTTTCTCTGCAAAAGTTCCCAGTAAATATTTATCATTAAGGAGTTTTTCTGCTTCTTCCTTTAAACCTTTAATTTCTTTGGATCTCACCCTATCACATTCAGAGATTGCCACTTCATGGGGTTTTTCCCGGCTGGTAATTAATAAACAGCTTTGATGGCGAGACTCACAAACACGCTGAAGAAAATATCCATAGTTTTGATAACCTTTCTTGTAGTGTGTTCCCGCCCACTTGTTCGGTTCAAAAATCGCTTCAAAGTTATCCAATATAACCAAGCATCGATTATTTTTTAACCCTTCAATTAAACCATTTATTTTATTTTCATTAGTTTCGTGTATTTGATTAATATTTTCCGGACAAATGTGTTCAATTAAATCAGTTATAATTTTATCTAAAGGAGGGGCTTCTCGCAAGCTTCTCCAGATCACAGAATCAAAATGCTGTTTATTCTGTTCAGCACATTTTTGGGCTAACGCACTTTTTCCCATTCCCCCACTTGCTAATAAAGTAATTAAACCACAGCGCTCCCTAATCATCCACTGCTTTAACTCAGCAAGTTCATCATCTCGTCCTACAAAACCTGAAGTGTCCGATGCTTCTCCCCAATCAATTTTAGGGGAAACTCGGTTCATATTCTCTTTTTTCGTCGAAATTTCATTAAGTTGATCGTTCTGTGTTTCGTTTGATTTTAATTGAAATTGTTTGTGAAAATCTTGTAAAATTGGCTCAAGAACGATTCGACAGTTTTTTTTACGAACTTCCTGTCCTATTAATGTTGAGAGACGTTTCCAGAGCTTTGGACTGATGATTTGTTTAACTGTACTCAAGGCATAGCCTGGAATTTCCATCTGTTCATAAGTTTTTCCCTTCCAAGACCCTTGCATTATCAGTCTCTCGTGGGGTTCAAGTCCTTGTCTACAGGTTTGATTAAGCCAATTTTCAATGAGTTGAAGAACGGCTTCAATGTCCTCAAAATCCATAGTTTAGCAGAGGTTTTTTAGTTATTTAAAATTCTAGCATGAACTTTATGAACTTTATGCTCAAATCTTTCAAAAAAAATGAATGAACTTTATGGATTTACATTTTTATCAATTCTGTTTAATGTCAATATATAAAACTTTCAAGGAGACAAAACGATGTCCAAAACAAACGACACTCCCCGCTATTAAGAGCTATCGAGGCTGGGCAATAAAGTTCATTTCCAATCTCGATTTTGAGCGTGAGCAATCTCCCGCGCCCTAAAAAATTCGACTCAAATACGTTAACTGTCTGCTATCTTTATCGCGAGGTCATTAAAAACATGGCAAACTCATACACAAAAACCCTAACAGTGGGTTTAATTACTGCGAGTATTAATCTAGTTCCCTTTCTCTCAACAGAAACCGCCCGTGCAGGAGTTTTATTCGGGGATTGGTATTACAGCATCGATTCTTTTAATGATAGTATGTCTGGCAATAATGTCGGCGACACGATTTATGAAATCTACGGAATGGCGATGAAACAAACCGCAGATGAAGTCATTTTTGCTGTTAATAGTAACTTACCCTACGAGGGAACAGACAGTCAGTATGCTCAGGATAATCATGTCGGATGGGGCGATTTACTCCTCAATTTTACCGGACAAACCTTAGACGTTGCTAGTGGTGCGGCTCAA
>JBJHBL010000106.1:0-14583 GCA_050485465.1 Limnoraphis sp.
AGACTCTCAAGTTAAACTGCGAGGGTTTAGAATTGAATTGGGAGAAATTGAAGCGGTTTTGAAACAATATCCACAAGTTCAACAGGCGGTGGTTGTTGTTCATTCACAGGCGGAAGAAAAGCGTCTATTTGCTTATCTCGTTGCGCTGGAAAAAGTAGAAATTAATTTGACAAGGTTGCGAGAATTCTTGGCGGAAAAGTTACCCAGTTATATGATACCTTCGGCGTTTATGTTGTTAGATGCTTTACCCTTGACTCCGAACGGGAAGATTGATAGACGTGCGCTTCCAATCCTGGAAAAAGTACGCCCAGAGTTAGAACAAACTTATGTCATTCCAAAAACTGAAATTGAAAAAACAATAGCTCAGATTTGGCAAAAAGCTCTTAATTTAGACGAGATTGGTATTCACGATAACTTTTTTGAGTTAGGAGGACATTCGCTTTTAATGGTGAGAGTTCATAGCCAATTAAGAACCGTATTCTCATCCGATATTTCGTTAGTCGAAATGTTTCGCTATCCAACAATTCAGGCTCTAGCTGATTATTTTAGTCATGCCCGATTAGAATCTTCATCTAATCAGCAGTTAGAAGCCAGAACAGAACAGCTTACTGTTGGGAAACAGAGATTGTCTCAACTCCGTAAACGAAAAGCTTTGATCAGTAATCCACCCGATGAAAATAATTGATTTTACTGAATAATTTAACGATCTAAAACTCTATTATTATCACTAAAAAAGGAGAAAAATGACTACTCAATATAACGGTTTAGAAATTGCAATTATTGGAATGGCGGGTCGATTTCCCCAGGCTAACACTCTTGATATTTTTTGGGATAACTTAAAAAATGGAGTTGAGTCTATTCATTTTTATCAAGATGAAGAGCTTCTAGAACTTGGAATCAATGAAGACCTTATTCATCATCCTCAATATGTCAAAGCAGGTGGAAAGTTAGACGGAATAGACTTATTTGATGCCGAATTTTTTGGGTTTAATCCAAAAGAAGCAGAACTGCTCGATCCACAACATCGTTTGTTCCTAGAATGTGCTTGGGAAGCTCTAGAAAATGCGGGTTATGACTCCGACAAATACTCGGGAACGATTGGGGTTTATGGGGGTGCGGGAATGAATGGTTATTTATTCAATCTTTATACGAACCCAAAAATCAGAAATTCAGTTAGCAACTACCAGCTTTTTTTAGCCAGTGATAAAGATTTTTTAACAACAAGAGTTTCCTATAAATTAAACCTATCGGGGCCAAGTATTGATATTCAAACAGCCTGTTCAACTTCATTAGTTGCGGTTCATTTAGCCTGTCAAAGTTTATTAAGTGGAGATTGTGATATTGCTTTAGCGGGAGGAGTAGCAATTTCTCAACAAACAGGTTATTTCTATCAGGAAGAAGGGATCTACTCTCCCGATGGACATTGCCGAACTTTTGATGCCCAAGCACAAGGAACAGTAGGGGGAAATGGTGTCGGAGTTGTGGTGTTAAAACGATTAGAAGACGCCTTAAGTGAGGGTGATTCAATTCAGGCAATTATTAAAGGTTCAGCTATTAATAATGATGGTGCATTTAAAGTCAGTTATACGGCACCGAGAATTGATACTCAAGCACAGGTGATTCGAGCCGCTCAAGTCATGGCTGAAGTTGATCCAGAAACAATTACTTATATTGAAGCTCATGGAACTGGAACAGCTTTGGGTGATCCAATAGAAATTTCTGCACTCACTCAAGCTTTTCAAGCGGCGACTCAACAGAAAAACTTTTGTGCGATCGCCTCTGTTAAACCGAATATTGGACATTTGGACGCAGCCGCCGGAATCGCAGGTTTAATCAAAACAATTCTTGCTTTAAAACATCAACAAATTCCCCCCTTACTTCACTTTAAAAACCTAAATCATCAAATTAATTTTGAGAACAGTCCCTTTTATATCAATACCCAACTTTCAGACTGGAAAACGAAGAATAGCCCTAGACGAGCGGGCGTGAGTTCTTTTGGAATTGGCGGAACTAACGCTCATGTAATTTTAGAAGAAGCCCCAACCGTTAAACCCTCTAGTGCTTCTCGCCTCTATCAATTAATCCTACTTTCAGCCAAAACCAACACAGCTTTAGAAACAATTACAAGCAATTTAGTCACTGATTTTAAACAAGATTTAGACTTAAACTTAGCGGATATTGCTTACACATTAAACGTGGGCAGACGTGCATTTAACTATCGTCGTATGATGGTTTGTCAGACCCTTGAAGACGGTATAAAAGCCTTAGAATCTTTAGAACCCGATCAGGTTTTGACCCACTTTCAAGAACCGACTCATCATTCTGTAATCTTCATGTTTACAGGGCAAGGTTCGCAGTATGTGAATATGGGCTTAGAACTTTATCAAAGCGAGCCAATTTTTAGAGAACAGGTTGATAATTGCTGTGAAATTCTTAAATCTTATCTCAATTTAGATTTACGAGAGATACTCTACCCGAAATCCTCTAAAAGTGATGATAAAATTAACGAAACACTCTACGCTCAACCCGCTCTTTTTGTCGTTGAATATGCACTCGCTAAACTGTGGATGGCTTGGAGAATTTATCCTGAAGCAATGATTGGTCATAGTATTGGGGAATATGTAGCCGCTTGTTTGGCAGGTATTTTTTCCTTAGAAGATGCCCTTTTATTAATAGCCAATCGAGGAAAATTGATGCAGCAGCAACCTCCAGGTGCCATGATTTCTGTTGCTCTATCAATGGAAGATGTGCAACCTTTTCTAAGTTCAGAAATAGCACTGGCAGCCAATAATGCACCCCAATTATCAGTATTATCAGGTTCAATTCAAGCCATTGATGATCTACAAAAACAGTTAGAAACTCAAGGAATTACCTCGAAAAGACTACAAACTTCCCATGCGTTTCACTCTCCGATGATGGATTTAGCTCAAACTGAATTTCTCAAAATAGTTAAGCAAGTTTCCTTAAATCCTCCTCGGATTCCACTGATGTCAAATCTTACAGGAACTTGGCTAACGGATGAACAAGCTACGGATTCAAATTATTGGGCAAAACATCTACGTCAAACCGTACTCTTTTCATCAGGAATTTCAGAATTAATTCAAGATAAAAATCGTCTCTTTTTAGAAGTGGGGCCAGGACGAACCTTGACCACTTTAGTTAAACAGCAGCTAAATTCAAGTGAATTGCTTGTATTATCTTCTATACGTCATCCTCAGCAAAATCAGTCTGATATTGCTTTTTTACTAACAACTTTAGGTAAGCTTTGGTTAACTGGCGTTAAGATTAACTGGTCTAAATTTTATAGCTCAGAAAAACGTCATCGCTTACCTTTACCAACCTATCCTTTTGAACGCCAAAAATACTGGGTAGAACCTTCATCAGAGCCTTTAAAACCGTCTTCTAAAAAACGAGATTTAGCAGACTGGTTTTATATCCCAACTTGGGAGCGAATGCTTTTACCAGAATTGATGGACTTGAAGCGTTTAAGTCAACTGAATAAAAGTTGGTTAATCTTTCTAGATTCTTTCGGAATGGGGACAGAAATTGCTCAAACTTTAATGAATGCAGGTCAGGATGTTATTACGGTCAGTATCGGAGAAACCTTTGACGAAGTGGGTTATCGAATGTTTGAGATCAATCCTCAGCAAAAACAGGATTATCAAGCTTTGATGGAAGATTTAAACTTACGAGAGTTTCATCCTGATTACATTGTACATTTTTGGGGAATAGAAGATGCAAAATATTCCTCTAATTTGAAGTTAGCATCGGATCAAAATTATAGTTTTTATAGTTTACTCTTTTTAACTCAATCTCTAGCCAAAAAGCCAGAACATTCAACTCAACTTTTTGCAGTCACAAATCCGCTCTATACTGTCATGGGTTCAGAAGAAGTTCATCCGGAGAAAGCAACAATTTTAGGATTATGCTTAGGAATAGGTCAAGAATATCCTCAACTCTCTTGTCGTCATATTGATATTAAAGTTCCGAATTCCAAAGAAGAACAGAAAAAATTGAGCAAGTGCTTACTTTCAGAATTCCTAGATGAACCCACAGAATTAACGATTGCTTATCGAGATACTTATCGTTGGAAACGAATATTTAAACCTGTTAAAATCGATGCAAAACTAGAGCAAAATATACCAATCAGACAAGGTGGAGTTTACTTAATTGTTGGTGATTTTGATTCAGGAATTGGTTTGATCTTAGCCCAATATTTAGTAGAGAATTTTGCAGCTAAACTCATTTTAGTTAGCCCTAGAGACATTCCAGAAAGTTTAGATTGTCTAGCATTTAAAGCCAATATCACCGATGAAAGTGAAATGCAAGTCATCATCGAAAAAATAGATCAACAGTTTGGCGAACTCAATGGAGTCATCTATTCTACACCGATGAGTGATGTTAACTCGATTGACTTAATTCAACACCTAAAACCAGAAAAATGTGAATTTAACTTGACTGAAAAAGTGCAAGCATTGTATGTTTTAGAAAAAGTATTGCAACATCACAAGCCAGACTTTTATATTCTTCAATCTTCCCTTTCATCAATTGTTGGGGGAATCGGTTTAGCGGCTTATTCTGCTGCTAATCAGGTAATTGATGCTTTTGCTAATTTTAAAAATCATCAAAATTTAGTGAATCAGGTTCCGACTTTATGGTATGCTATAAACTGGGATGCAATTACTTCAAAAACTTCACGACAAACTGTGACCGGGTTGAGTGCAAATTTGAGTGCAAATTTAGCAGAATTTACCCTAAAACCTGATGAAGTTTGGCAGGTTTCTCAACGAATTTTATCCTTACATTCGCCAACTCAAGTGATTGTTTCTAAGGGAGATTTAGAAACTCGCCTTGAACAATGGGCCAAGGTTAAACCCTTGTCAGAGAAAATTGACAATTCTGACCCCAATCAGCCTCAATCCTTGGCTTCAGGACATTCTCGCCCCAACTTATCACAAGAATATATTGCACCTCGTGATGAAACTGAACAAGCTATTGCTATAATTTTGCAAGAAGTTTTAGGGATTGAGGATCTTGGAGTCAATGACAACTTTTTCGATCTCGGAGGACACTCCCTGCTGGCGATTCAGGCGATTTCCCGTCTGCGAGAAACGTTTCAGGTGGAGTTACCCCTGCGAAGCCTATTGTTTGAAACGCCTACGGTAGCAGGCATTGCAGCCGTAATTGCTCAAAATCAACCTCAACCGGAGGAGTTGGAAGAGATGGCTGAATTGTTGGCCGAGGTCAAACGCCTTTCTCCAGACGAAGTTCAACAGCACCTCAATACAGACGAGTAATTTTTAAATTCAAAACTAATGAAGAATCAATCTCAAGACTTTTTTAAAGAAATTGCTAATCTTTCTCCTGAACAACGAAAGCTGTTTGAGCGACGACTTCAGGAAAAAGGGTTAAAGCGTCCTCAAGTGCAGATCATTCCGCGCAGACACACCTCGGAAGCACCTTTGTCTTTTGCTCAACAGCGTCTCTGGTTTATTCAACAGCTTGATCCGAGGAATAGTTCATACAATGTTCCTAGCGCTTTGCGTTTGCGAGGGCAGTTAAATGTATCGGTTTTAGAGCAAACACTCAATGAAATTGTTCGGCGACATGAGACGCTGCGAACGACGTTTTCAACCAACGCTGATCAACAACCGATTCAAATCATTTCACCTTTTCAACCCTTTTCTCTGCCTATTATTGACCTCACACAATTAACAGAAAATCCAGCAGAAATTGAAGGCATTATTCTGAAGTTTACCCAACGTTGTTTTGCTCTAAATTCACCTTTATTAAGATTAGCACTGTTACAGTTAAATGAAATAGATTATATCTTATTACTGACCACACATCATATTATTTCTGATCGGTGGTCAATTGGAGTTTTTCTGCGAGAAATGGGTATTTTGTATAAAGCGTTTATCGATAATCAAAATTCACCGTTAACAGAATTACCTGTTCAATATGCAGACTGGGCGCTTTGGCAACGTCAACGACTTCAGGGAGAACTTTTAGAGAATCAGGTGAATTATTGGAAGCAGCAACTTGGAGACGAATTACCAGTTTTAGAACTTCCGCTTGATTACCCACGACCAGCCATTTCAACTGATCAAGGCGAACATTATCCTATTACTTTTTCTCAATCATTATCCGCTTCATTAAAAACATTAGCCGCGAAAAAAGGCACTACATTATTTACCCTACTTTTAGCCAGTTTTAAAGTTTTACTTCATCGTTATACTCAAAACAATGATATCATTATTGGCACAGATATCGCCAATCGCGATCGCTCTGAAATCGAAGGTTTAATTGGACTGTTAGTTAATACTTTAGTCTTACGAACCAGTTTAGCGGGAAATCCAACTTTTCAAGAGTTATTAAATCGAGTTCGAGAAGTTACATTAGCTGCTTATGCTCATCAAGACCTACCCTTTGAAAAATTAGTAGAAGTCTTAAACCCCGAACGAGATCTCAGTCAGATGATGCCGCTTTTTCAGGTCAAGTTTGATCTCCAACTCGCACCCGTTAAACCTCTAGAACTCTCCGGGTTAAATATAGAACGTTTACCCTTAGAAAATAAAACAGTTAAATATGAACTTCGGTTTAATCTTCAGGATACCGAACAAGGTCTAAAAGGACAAATTGAGTACAACACTGATTTATTTAAAGAAGCTACAATTGAACGTTTAGTTAAACATTATGTCACTTTACTTTCCCGTATTGTAGCCAATCCAGAACAGCATTTATCGCAATTAACCTATCTATCTGAAACAGAAGAAAATACCCTTTTAGTTAAATTTAATCAGACTCAAAAGAACTTCAACGTTAACCGATGTATTCATCAATTCTTTGAAGAACAAGTTCAACGAGAACCCGATGCCGTTGCATTAATTTTTAATCATCAGATTCTGACCTATCAAAACCTGAATCAAAAAGCCAATCAGCTTGCTCATTATTTACAAAAACTCGGCATCAAACCCGAAGATAAAATCGGAATTTGTGTGAATCGTTCTATTGAAATGGTTGTTGCTATTTTAGGAACGTTGAAAGCAGGTGCTGCTTATGTTCCTCTCGACCCAGCTTATCCCATCGAACGTTTATCTTTTATCCTCCAAGATGCCCAAGTTGCTGTATTAATCACTCAGTCTAATATTTTAACAGAAACTCAAAGAACTCATCCTCGAATTAACCTCGATCAAGACGGGGATAAAATCACACAAGAAAGTTTTGAAAACCCAGAATCTAGAGTGACAGAAAACAACTTAGCCTACATCATTTATACATCCGGTTCAACAGGTCAACCCAAAGGAGTCGCCATTGAACATCGCAGTACAATTCAGTTAATTGATTGGGCAAAAGAGGTCTTTCCTGTTGAAAGTCTTGCGGGTGTTCTTGCTTCAACTTCTATCTGTTTTGATTTATCCGTCTTTGAACTTTTCGTACCTCTCAGTTGGGGAGGAAAAGTGATTTTAGCAGAGAATGCTTTAGACTTACCCAATATACCTGCGGCTAATCAAGTTACCTTAGTTAATACAGTTCCCAGTGCTATTGCTCATCTTTTACAAATCAAAGGAATTTCATCATCAGTTCACACCGTTAACTTAGCAGGAGAAGCACTACAAAATCGCCTTGTTGAACAACTAGAAAAACAGAAAAATATTCAAAAAGTTTATAATCTCTACGGCCCATCAGAGGATACAACCTACTCAACCTATGCCCTAGTTAAAAGTAGTTCTCAACGGTCAGTTTCTATTGGCAAACCGATCAACAATACTCAAGCCTATGTTTTAGATCAATATCTACAACCCGTTCCCTTTGGAGTGAAAGGAGAACTGTATTTAGGGGGTGAAGGAGTCGCTAGAGGTTATTTAAATAGACCTGAATTAACGGCTGAAAAGTTCATTGCTAATCCCTATCAAAATATTGAAAGTCATCGATTCAATCGACTTTATAAAACTGGAGATTTAGTTCGCTATCAACCCGATGGAAATTTAGACTTTTTAGGACGAATTGATCATCAAGTTAAAATTAGAGGGTATCGAATTGAAATTGGAGAAATTGAAGCCGTTTTAAGCCAATATCCAGCTTTACATGAATGTGTTGTCACGGTTCGAGAAGATGAACCTAATACAAAATGCCTTGTTGCTTATGTTGTCTTTTTATCAGAAAATTCACCCTCAAATGTCAATCAACTTCGACAATTCTTAGAACAAAAGTTACCCAGTTATATGATACCTAATACTTTTATAAAACTGGATGCTTTACCTCGTCTTCCCAATGGAAAAATTAACCGTAAATCTCTACCCGTTCCTGATACTTTTAGACCGGAATTAGCGGTTACTTATCTTGAACCTAAAACTGAACTCGAAAAAACGATTGCTAAAATTTGGCAACAAGAACTAAACCTTCAATCTGTTGGAGTGAATGATAACTTCTTTGCGTTAGGCGGACATTCTCTTTTAGGGATCAAAATTATTGCCAAAATGAGTGAAGCCATTGGTGTACAAATTCCTCTGCGTTTCTTATTTGAAAAACCGACAATATTGGGATTAGCTGAACAGATTGAAACTCTCAATCAAAATGTTTCAATTTCACCCTTACCTGAAATTATTCCTCATCCAGAAGATCAGAATCAACCCTTTCCGCTTACAGATATTCAACAAGCTTATTTGATGGGTCGAAGTGAAGCATTTGAACTCGGAAATATTGCAACACATGGCTATCGAGAAATCGAAACCGTTGGTTTAAAAGTTGAACAAGTCGAACAAGCATTACAGCGCTTAATTGAACATCACGATATGTTGCGAGTGATTGTTAAAACTGATGGACAGCAGCAAATTTTAGCGAAAGTTCCAGCCTATAAAATCAAAACCATCGACTTACAAAGTGAAAATGATCAGCGTGTGACCGCAACTTTAGAAGAAATGCGCGATCGCCTCTCTCATCAAATTTTACTGACAGATCGCTGGCCATTATTTGAAATTAAAGCCGCTTTACTAAAAAACAATAAAGTCAGATTTTTTGTCAGTTTTGATGTCTTAATTGGAGATGCTTGGAGTTTACAAATTATCGGACGTGAACTGGCTCAACTCATTCAAAATCAAGAAACTTCATTACCGAATTTATCCCTTTCTTTCCGAGATTATGTATTAGCTGAACAGGCTTGGCGTGACTCTGAACTTTATCATCGTTCTCGCAACTATTGGCAAAACCGTCTTGTTCATTTAGCTGCGGCTCCCGAACTTCCCCTTCAGCACAATTTAGCCCGTATAAAAAACCCTCGGTTTATCCGTCGCAGTGGACAATTAAAACCTCAAACTTGGCAACATCTGAAGCAAAAAGCGACTCAAATAGGTATTACCCCATCAGGTTTGTTACTCGCCGCCTTTGCAGAAATTTTAACAACTTGGAGCAAAAGTTCAAGATTTACCCTCAATTTAACACTCTTTAATCGTCTACCTGTTCATCCTGAAGTCAATAAAATTATTGGTGATTTTACCTCATCTTTATTGTTAGAAATTAATCAGAGTGAACAGAATAATTTTACAACTCGTGCAAAAAATATTCAAGCTCAACTTTGGGAAGACTTAGATCATCGTTATGTTAGCGGCGTTCAAGTTTTGCGAGATTTAGCTCGAATTCAAGGGCGAGTTTCAGGCGCATTAATGCCTGTTGTTTTTACCAGTACTCTCACCCAAAATACCCCTCAAACCTCCCATCGAAACTGGGAAACAGAAGTTGTTTATAGCCTGAGTCAAACCTCACAAGTCTACTTTGATCATCAAGTCTCTGAAATTGGCGGTGCTTTAGTCTTTAATTGGGATACAATTGATGAACTTTTCCCCACAGGACTATTAGATGAAATGTTTAAAACTTACTCGAAATTTTTAGAGCGTCTTAGTAATGAAGATGAACTCTGGGAAACGAAAAATCTGCAATTATTACCGCCAACACAACTTAAATTAATTACACAAGTCAATCAAACAGAAACCGATTTTCAGGCTCCTAAAAAACTCCTACAGACTTTATTTTTTGATCAAGTATCTGTGTATTCAGAAAATATCGCGATTGTCAGTGGAGAACATCAGTTTACCTATCAAGAATTAAATAATCTGGCTTTAAACTTAGCCAAAAAACTCAAAAATTTGGGTGTAAGTTCTCATCAATTCGTCGCAATTGTGATGGAGAAAGGTTGGGAACAAGTCGTCGCAGTTTTAGGAATTTTAGCCACAGGTGCAGCTTATGTTCCTATCGATCCTCAACTCCCAAAAGAACGACAACTACACCTATTAAAAGAAACAGAAATTCAACAAGTTATCACACAATCTTGGATTCAGCCAAAGCTAGATTTTCCTGAAAGCATTAACCCAATTTGTGTAGATACCTTAGAAGCTTCTTTAGAGGTTCCCTCAGAAAAAACTGATCACTTAGCTTTCAATACCCAAAATAATCCCCAAGATTTAGCCTATATTATATATACTTCCGGTTCTACAGGATTACCAAAAGGAGTAATGATCGATCATCAAGGTGCCGTTAACACAATCCTTGATATCAATCAGCGTTTTCAGATCACCTCAAAAGACAAAGTTTTAGGATTATCCGCTTTAAATTTTGATCTCTCAGTGTATGATATTTTTGGAATATTAGCAGTTGGGGGAACCCTTGTCATTCCTGATGCTAAAGGGACTAAAGATCCGGCTCATTGGCTTGAATTAATAGAACAGAAAGAAATTACAATTTGGAACTCTGTTCCCGCACTGATGCAAATGCTGTTAGAACATTTAGACTCTCACTCTCAAGTTAAAAATTCCTTACGTTTAGTTTTACTCAGTGGGGATTGGATACCCTTAGATTTACCCAAGCTGATGCAGAACAAATTGAATCCAAATGCTCAAACTATTAGCTTAGGTGGCGCAACAGAAGCCTCAATTTGGTCAATTCTATATCCGATTGAAACAGTTAATCTAGAGTGGAAAAGTATTCCCTATGGTCGTCCAATGGCGAACCAACATTTTTATGTTTTAAACACAGCTTTAGAACCCTGTCCAGTTTGGGTAACAGGACAACTTTATATTGGAGGAATAGGACTCGCTCAAGGATACTGGAAAAATAAAGAAAAGACCAATCAAAGTTTTATAATTCATCCGAAAACGCAAGAAAGATTATACAAAACGGGAGATTTAGGGCGATATTTACCCGATGGAAATATTGAATTTTTAGGTCGAGAAGATTTTCAAGTTAAAATTAATGGGTATAGAATAGAACTGGGTGAAATTGAATCAACCTTAAAGCAACATCCAGCCATTCAAGACGCGATTGTAACAGTTATTGGAGAATCACGGGAAAATCAACAGTTAATTGCTTATATTCTTCCCAAAGACCCCCAAAATTTCTCTAACCTTAATCAGATAGAATTTAAGTTACAACAAGCTGGACTGCTTAAAACCGAAGCGAACCAAACCAATATAAAGTTACCAAAACCTGAAATTAATCCAGAATTGACTCAAACTTATTTGCAACGTCAAAGTTATCGAAAATTTATAGAAAAATCCATATCACTCCAAGAATTTAGTCAGTTTATAAGCTGTTTAATGCAACTTAAACTCGAAAACTTGCCTTTACCTAAATATCGATATGCTTCAGCCGGAAGTCTATATCCGGTGCAGACCTATTGTTATATTAAACCCAATGCAATTCCAGAAATTAAAGCAGGAATTTATTACTACAATCCCGCAGAACATCGTTTAGTTTTAATTCAAGAAAACGCTGAAATTGATAGCCATCTATATGGAGTCAATCAATCGATTTTTGAACAGTCTACCTTTGCTTTATTCTTAATCGGCAACTTAAACGCTATTACTCCTGTGTATGGCGAGAAAGCCAAAGAATTTTGTTTGCTAGAAGCTGGCTATATGAGTCAACTTTTAATGGAAACTGCACCTAAATATGAAATGGGTCTTTGTCCCATTGGGGGTTTAAAATTTGAAACGATAGACAATTTGTTTAACCTCGAACCGAATCAAATTTTATTACATAGCTTTGTAGGTGGTGCGATTGATAAAACCTGGACTCAACAATGGTTGTCTCCTGAAACGCCTCAAAAATCAGAATCAATTCTTGAAAAATTACGTCAGTTTTTACGGCAAAAATTACCAGAATACATGATTCCTCAACACTATATGATTATCGACACATTTCCTCTAACACCCAATGGCAAAATAGACCGTAAAAATCTACCCAAACCTAATGATTTGATGACACCAACTCAAGCTGAATATATCCCTCCTCAAACTTCATTACAAACCCAGATAGCTGAAATATGGCAAAAAGCGTTAAACCTAGAAAAAGTCGGCATTCAAGACAACTTCTTTAACTTAGGTGGAAATTCACTTTTAGCGACTCAAGTGATTGCTCAAATGCGTCAAGCTTTCCAGGTTGATATTTCAATTCGTCGCTTTTTTGAAACCCCAACGATTACTGATTTAGAACGGGAAATTCAACAAAATAGTAATCCAATTTCTCAAGCTGAATTCATGCAAATCGAGCGAGTTAACCGTGACAATACCTTCCAAAATATAGATGATATAGAGCAAATTTCAGAACAGGAACTTGATGATTTATTAACCCAAATGTTAGCGGAGGAAAACTCATGAACCCAACACCATCTAACCTATCCAAACTTTCATCGGAACAGAAGCGAGAACTGCTCAAAAAAATGATGCAAAAAAAGGCTGAAAAGCCTAGATTATTTCCGCTTTCATTTGCTCAAAAACGACTCTGGTTTCTCGATAGACTCCAGCCGGGAAGTTCAGTTTATAATCTTCCTGCGGCATTGCGTTTGCGGGGTTCGCTCAATATCGATGCTTTAGAAAAAAGTATTAATGAAATCATCAAAAGACATGAAATATTAAGAACAAGTTTTCTCGAGGATAAAGGGGAAGTTTTTCAGTGTATTTATCCAGCTTTTGATTATAATCTTTCAGTTATTGATTTTCAAGAACTTTCTGATGTTCAACAGAATATTCAGGTTAAAAAACAAATCAAGCAAGAAGCATCACACCCGTTTAATTTAACTCAAGCTCCTCTCCTACGAGCCATATTATTAAAGCTTTCAAGCCATGAATATGTGCTACTTTTTACCCTGCATCATATTATTTCTGATTACTGGTCAATGCGGGTACTCATTAAAGAATTAGCCGAAATTTATCAAGCCTTTTCTCTAGGTAAAAACTCACAATTGCCTGAACTAAAAATTCAATATGTAGACTATGCCGTATGGCAACAAAAATGGTTACAAAGTGAAGCTCGGTTCAAACAACTAGACTATTGGAAAAAACAACTTAAACATCATCCAAAAACTCTCCAATTACCCACAGATTCTCCTCGACCTGCGGTGCAAACCTACCGAGGAGAAACACAATCTTTTGCGTTATCTCATCAACATTCTGAATCTTTAAAAGCCCTGGCTCGCCAAGAAGATGTTACCTTGTTTATGCTGTTATTAGCAGCTTTTAAAACATTACTGTATCGCTACACTCAACAAGAAGATATTCTTATTGGTTCAACAGTTGCGAATCGAAATCGTCCCGAAATCGAAAATCTGATTGGTCTATTTGTTAATAATTTAGTTTTTAGAACCCATCTATCTGGAAATTCTAGCTTTAGAGACTTGATTCAACAGGTACGCGAAGTAACTTTAGAAGCCTATGCTCATCAAGATTTACCCTTTGAATACTTAGTTGAAGAATTGCAGCCTGAACGAAATTTAAGCCACAATCCTCTATTTCAGGTGATGTTTATTCTTCACAATACTCCCACCCAAAGCTTTGAACTCCCCAATTTAACGTTTAACTCTATTAATCCTGATAATCAAACCGCTCGATTTGATTTAAGTTTAGATTTGTATGAAACGCCATCGGGACTCAGGGGAGTATTTGAATATAATACAGATTTATTCAAAGCTAAAACCATCAGTAAAATTATTCTGCACTGGCAAACTTTATTAGAACAGATTATCACGAATCCTAACCAAAAACTCTCTGAATTTTTCTTCTTAACAGAACTTGAAAAAAATCAACTATTCTTTGAATGGAACGCAACTCAAACAACCTTTAAAAACCTAGTTTGTATTCATAAACTCTTGGAAACCCAAGCCCAACAAACACCCGATGCAATTGCGATTGTTGACTCCCATCAACAACTCACCTATCAACAATTAAATCAAACTGCCAATCAACTCGCTCATTTTCTACAAAAACAATTCCTACAAAAACCTAATATTCAACCCGAACAAACCATCGGCATTTGTTTAGAACGTTCCTGCGAAATGCTCATCGCTTTATTAGCCGTTCTCAAAGTCGGTGCTGCTTATGTTCCCCTCGACCCTAGCTATCCTCCCGAACGTTTGAACTATATTATTCAGAACGCTAACATTTCACTCATTATTACTCAAACATCCCTCAATTCTTTACACTTTCCCGTTCCCAATCTTCTCAACCTAGACCTACATTGGTCAATCATTACTCAACAAAAATTAGACAATCTTTCTGTTAATCTTACCCAAGAAAATCTCGCTTATATTATCTA
>JBJHBL010000107.1:0-14417 GCA_050485465.1 Limnoraphis sp.
GGCGGCAGAAAATACCCGATCTTGATCCCAGTCTGGATGGCTGTCGAGGTAGCCCTGGAGGGATTCGTGCAAGATTTCAGGAATTTCTGTCAGGATACTTACACTGGTGTTCATAACGGCTCTGGGGATTGATCTACACAATACCGACTTTTTTGGATTCTCGGAGGGTTGGACTGCGGTACAGGTTTCCTTCCTCAAAATCTGCAAATCAGTAGTCGATATTGTGTGCTAGAAGGGGGTGGGGTTGTCAATGTTGAGAACTGTTACAACCTCAGCATCTCTTGGCAAGTTTTTACGGAATAACAAGCCTTACAGCCTGTTTTTTGTTACAAAATTTTACAGTATGGGTCAAATCTAAGGGGATAGGTGTCGGCGATCACAAAATCCCCAATAGAGCAGTCAGATCGACTCCAGACGGTAATTTCATGTGGAAAAGTATCGGGTATTTGTGGAAAACACCGCCTTCTGTTGTGGAACACCTGTGGAATCTGTGGGGAAAATTCGCTCAAAAGATAAGAATTTTAAAGTTATTAGGGAATAGGGAACACAAACCGTGAACAGGGAACAGTTATCAGGAAACAGCAGAGAAGGGAAAAGTAAGCTTTACCCACCTAGCGGCTAGTCCTATAATCAGATCGAAAATCCTAAATTTTTAGGTGAGATCTTGTGAAACTGAGCAACTGCCTTTAAGCTGAAGGGGCAACAAGTCTTCCGTTTTGATCTCAGGGTTGAGCGGTAAGATCAGTTGTCAAAAGAGTTGTGATAGGGGTTGTGAAGCTGTAAGACGAACCAAAAGGACGCTTGTTCAGTGAACTTCCTGTATCTAATACCAATCAATTCCAAACGAATCGGTTGACAATGAAAAAACAATTTTTCAAACGGTTTCGTCCGGGAATATTTCTAGGCGTAATCGCGAGTGTGGTGATGAGTGGCCCTAGCGCCCAAGCTGCGGGTCGAGTTGTTCTCACTTATGGTCCGTTCCAAGCTCCCATCCGAACCCGAGATCTGGTTCGATTTGCGGAGACTGGAGAAAAAACAAAGACAATTAGACAGCTTGTTGGTGCTTCAGGGATCGACGAAGACACGTTACGGGGTTTAATGACTCTGGAAGTGGGTTTCGATTTAGTTCCTTTTGCCTGTTTGATTTGTAGTCCAACCGGGATGGAAGTTGTTGAAGAGATTTCTCGAACCATCCGAACTCATCGTCGAGTTGAAAACCCAGCAGCTATACACGCAGCATTAATTAATGCGGTGAGTGATGATGGCAAAATCTCTTTCTTGGATTTCATTCTGAAGTACCCCGTTCCCGGAATGTACGTTGATGTGGGTAACATTCCCAGTACCGTTGAAAAACTTCAGGATTTAGCCACTGATTTAGAAGCGTTACTGAGAACTGCATCAGGCTATAGCAGAGCGGGATGTTCCTTACAGGAAATCAGTTTACCGGGGCCTGCACCCTTACAGCCACCCCGTCCTCCTGCTCCTCCAGCACCTCCACCCCCTGTTGCACCACCCCAAGTTGCACCACCCCCAGTTCGAGGTCTGTGGTAATCTAACGAGGTTAAAATTAAACACACGCAATGTCATCGCTTCTGGTAGGCGATGGCTTTGCCTTATACAAAAAACAAAGAACAGTAGCCTCTTGCCAGTTATTGAGGTCTTGGCCAGGGGATGGAAGATTGTCCAGCTAACCGACGGGCAACGGCTTGGGCGCCATAGCGGTTTAAATGACTGGGATCAACAAAGTATTCATTACGACTGAGGGCTTGTTCAGAAAGATTAATAAACATAAATCCATACTCTTGAGAGAGTCGCTGCATATTATTTCTAAACTCCTGTTCAGCCCATCGCCGATAGGAATCTAAATAGTCATTCGTTAGGGGTAAATTAACAAACACGAGGGGAATATTTTTACTTTTAACAAAAGCCACAATTGAACTTAATGCCCTCGCTTGTTCCCCGCCTAAATTAAAAGCGCGATAATCTCCATCATAACGCCCGGCAACATAGGGGCGTCTTTGATAGTACGTCGAAGGATTAAAGCGGTTAGATTCGGATAAAAATCCATGAGCATCAATCATGGCATTCAGAGAGACAGGTGTAGCGGCAATTGGCTCAGAGGGACGATACAGAAGATTGCTCAATTGAGGAGATTCTGAAGAATTGAATTGAACGAAAGAAACAGGTTTTTTGTCTAAAGTTTTAACCGGAAATTCTGTATAAAAAAGCTGATCATCTTCAAGAACTTTATTAAAATCCCATTCTTTTCTGGCATTACAAGCTTTAGGCAATTGATAACAAATTTCTGTATTCTGAGGTGTAGCTTGAGCCAATTGAGGACGAACACCGGAAGCGAGACGTTGATGCCCTTCTGAAGCCAAAATCGCTTGATAGGTGCGATCAATTCGACCGCTATTTAAAGCCCGTACTCCATCCGCCCAGACGATCATTCTAGGGAGTTGATCCGGTGTTAATACATCCTTCAAAAGATAGTTAACAACTTGAGCCGTTGCCCCATTAATTCCAAAGTTAAAAATTCTTAAACCTTGATTTCCTTGAGCGGCTAAAGCAATTTTCATCGCTCGCGGATCAATCCCTTGTAAAGCCCGAGAACTCCCAACAATTAAAATATCTGGCTTTCCAACTGTGCTGAGATAAGACAAATAAAGTTGTAATTGTTGATCGAGAAGTTCACTATCAAAACTCGGAAACTGACTCGTCATTTGAGCGCGGGCAGCCTGTTGTTGGGAATAGGTTAAATTCCGCATATATTCAACCACTTTTTTCTCGGCAAAAGCCCGTTGAGGACTATTGGGAGGAACGGCTTGCATCCAAGCAACTGCCTGTACCCAATTGCGGGCGGCTTCATCCCATTCTTGCTTGGTTTTGGCTGTTTGCACTAAATTAGAGGCTCGCAGCGCAAATCTTACAGATTCATCAAAGGGATTTTGTTGAGTACAAGCGTTCGCTTTAGTAATAATTTCTGCTTGAGGATTTTGAGCAATATTTGATGAATTTTGGGGGTTAGCAATCCTTACATTTTCTATTGATTGTTCTGTTGATCTAGAGGTAACGGGGGTACTGTTGACCTGTTTATTGTGGAAATTAAACATCGTTACCACTAACAGGAACGCTGCGACAATCCAACCCCAAAAACCCGATAATTTAAAACGACGAAATCGATTCATGGAAACCTCCCAATGGATATTCCATCTTGATTATAGAAAAGTGAAGACTCTAGATGTCCAGTTTCTTATTATAGGGTTTATTTTTTCGATTGAGCAGGTTTAGGGAATAAATTTCCATCAAATTATTTTGGAGAGTTCAGGGTTTCTACGGTACCTTCGGCTTGATGGACAATCGCCCTTAAATCTTCTAAGAGACGAAAATTTGATGTTTGCCACAACCCCCGTTGGTTGGCTTCTAACAAACGTTCTGCCAAATCTCGCAACGCCCAGGGATTTTTTTCTTGAATAAACTTCTGTACTGTTTCATCTAAAACATAAGCTTGGGCAACCCCTTCATACATATAATCTTCTACACAGTGGGTTGTGGCATCATAGGCAAATAAATAATCCACAGTGGCGGCAATTTCAAACGCTCCTTTATAACCATGTCGCATCACACCTGAAATCCATTTGGGATTAACAACCCGTGACCGATAAACCCTAGCAATTTCTTCTTTCAATTGCCGAACTTTTGGGCGTTCTGGTTGAGAATTATCCCCAAAATAAGTTTGTGGATTTTGCCCAGAAATTGCCCGCACAGAAGCCGTTAAACCCCCTTGAAATTGATAATAATCATCGGAGTCTAATAAATCCTGTTCACGGTTATCTTGATTTTGTAAAACAATCTGCATTTTTTCTAGGCGATTTTTAAAGGCTTCTGGGGCAGAAATTCCGCCTAACTTATTTTGAGAATTCCCCTGATTAAACTGCCGAGTATAAGCATAACTACTCCAGTTAATATAAGCCTGGGCTAAATCCTGTTCATCTGTCCAATTTTGGGAGACAATTAACCCTTGTAAACCCGCACCATAAGCCCCCGGTTTTGATCCAAAAATTCGATAACGAGAACGCATTTCCGCCTGTTCTTTTGTTAATCCTGCATTAACCCAATGTTCTGTTTCTTGCTGAACTTGTGCAGCTAAAGGATTATATTCTGGGGGTTCATCGAGTTGAGAAACCGCCACAACCACTTGATCAAATAAATCAATTAAATTCGGAAAAGCATCCCGAAAAAAACCGGAAATTCTTAACGTTACATCTACTCGCGGACGCCCTAAAATAGACAGAGGTAAAATCTCAAAATCAACCACCCGACGAGACGGCCCATCCCACACAGGTTGAACCCCTAATAATGCCAGCGCCTCAGCAATATCATCCCCTCCGGTTCGCATGGTAGAAGTTCCCCAAACCGATAGTCCTAATGTTTGTGGATATTCCCCATTTTCTTGGGTATAACGTTCAATTAAAGCGTCGGCTGCGAGTTGACCCATTCTCCAGGCGGTTTCTGTAGGAATTGCGCGAATATCTACAGAATAAAAATTACGTCCGGTGGGTAAAACATCGGGTCTTCCTCGCGTGGGGGCGCCGGATGAACCACTGGGAATATATCGCCCCTCTAAGCCTTTTAATAAATTGCTGATTTCTTGGGGAGTTTTTTGTAAAGCAGGTAAGAGTTTATGGGCGATCCAATTTAACTCTTTTTCAGTTAATTTACCCGGGTTTACGGTTTCACCAATAATGATTTTTTCGACTAAATTAGCTGCATAATTTTCAAGGACTTCAACGGCATCCCCAACGGTTCGACAGGGTTGATTTTCCAGAGTTAATATAGGGTTTAAAACTTCGGATAAATCCGTTGTTAAGGGGTCAAAATCTAACTGCCAATCTTCGGTGATCGCCCGGGTCAGTCCTAAACGCTGAAAGTCTGGATGACGGGCAATTGAGACGATTAAATCTCTTAACTGTTTTCCGGTCGGACATTGCCCAAAAGTATGTAAACCATCGCGAATTTGAGCTTCTTTGAGTTCACATAAATAACCATCAATTGAGGTTAAAGCTTGGTCATCTAGTTGAGTTTGAGTTAATCCCAAATCTTGATTTAAGTTCTCAGAAAAAATTAATTCTTGCAAACGATTTTGAATCATCGGCAGTCGAGACGGATCTAAACTTTGGGCTTCATAGTATTCATCAATTAATTGTTCTAACTGTTGTAATGAACCATAGAGTTCAGCCCGAGTCAGAGGGGGGGTGAGATGGTCTAAAATTACGGCATGGGAACGGCGTTTTGCTTGGGAACCTTCCCCCGGATCGTTGACAATAAAGGGATATAAATTTGGAACTGCACCCAGGGCAATTTCTGGATAACAGGTTTGAGAGAGTCCGACACTTTTTCCCGGCAACCATTCTAAATTACCATGTGTTCCCAAATGAATAAAAGCATCCGCTTGGAATTGATATCTCAGCCAATAGTAAAAGGCTAAATAGTCGGGAGTTGGTTCTAGATCGGGTGCATGATAGTTTAAATTTGGATCGCGATCATAGCCGCGACTGGGTTGAATTCCGATAAAAATATTGTTGAGTTGAATCCCTGAAATTGGGAAGCTTTCTGGGTGAGAGTTTTCAGAAAAATCAAGATCCCAACGTTGACAAATAGCGTTTTTTGTGTTTTCAGGAATTTGTGCAAAATAATGTTGAAAATCCTGCCAATTTAAAGACTGTTGAACGGTTCTAAGTTCTCGTCCTTCCAAATCATTTGTAATCCCAGAAGTTAACTGTTTAATTAGTTCTTCCCCGGTTTGGGGGATATTTTGAAGATGGTATCCAGCTTGTTGTAATGCTTCGAGGATATGCACACAACTGGCGGGGGTGTCAAGTCCCACTGCATTGGCTAACCGTCCATCAATAGCGGGATAGTTAGCAAGAATGATCGCAATACGTTTTTCTGTAGCCTGTTTTTGGCGTAATTTCACCCAATTTTGGGCGAGATCGGCTACAAATTGAATGCGATTTTCAACTGGAGTATACCCCACAACATTAGTTTCTAACTGGGGGTCCCAGGTTTCTACAGCTTTGAAAGACACGGCGCGACTAATAATGCGTCCATCAACTTCGGGTAAAGCCACATTGATCGCCACATCTCGCGGTGAAAGTCCTTGAAAGTCGGTTTCCCACTGTTCAACAGTTTGACTACTAAAAATGACTTGTAAAACGGGAATATCAAGGCGAAATAGGGGAGAATTGATACTAAAATCATCGGCAATAGAAGCCATAGAAAAACTGGTCGTATTCAGGAGGAGTGAAATTTGATCATTGGTGTTTTTTTGCAGTTCTATTAAGACTTCTTCTTGAATATCGGGGTCACGCAAGGAGGACACAAACACTGGAATGGGGTCTAAATTTCGTTCGATTAAAGCTTGACAAAGGGCATCTATTGGGCGTGTATTTCCTGAGAGATAATGGGCGCGATAAAAGAGTAAACCGACTTTGGGGTTATTGGGGGTTTGCTGGTTTTTTTCTGAATAGAGTCCAACTCGAGGAACGGCAACAGGGGGATGATTATTATAGGGGAGATTTAAGCAGGTTTTAGCGAGAAATAATAGGGCGTTTGTATAGTTTTCGATGCCGCCTTCGGTTAGATAATCGGAAAGTTGATTAACAATTTTGAGAGAAACGGTTGAATGACTCATTAAGTCGGGATCGGGGCGATCATCTCCGGGTAATATGATTAATTTTCCCCCAGTTTTTTCAACGGTTTCGCCCACCACTTCTAAGCCATAATTCCAATAGGAACGCCCACCTAATAGTCGGATAATAATAACTTTTGCTTGGGCTAAAATATCTTCTGCATAGGTATCAATGGTTAATTGTTGTTGGAGTTGTAAAAGGTTGGTGACTCGTAGGGATGGAAAATCAGCCGGAAGTTGATTAACTGCGGTGGCGAGGGTTTGAATATCGGTATCCGCCGCCGTTAGAAAAATAATCGGGGCGGGAGTTTGTTCTATGAATATAACGCCTTCAGTCTCAGGAGTCCAACCTCCAGGTGTTGCAGAAATTCGGTGCATTGATAATCTTTAGAGAATGGGGAGTTCAGAAGTTCAAAATTGCAGGAATGCTTTTTACCTGTTTCCTTCATTAAAGCCAATCTTCTTGGTCTTCTTTTTTTCCTTTATAAACTTGACCTTTAGCGTGAATTTCACGGGTTTTTTCAAAGAGGGTTTCTTCGGTTAACTGCCAATTTTGCATAATTTTTTCTAAATTTTTTTGAAGATCATAGGCGCCGGGAAATCCTCGATAACGAATTTTTAATCGGGCGAGTTCAGCTAAGTTATATTCAGTGTTTTGACCTTGCATTAAACTCTCAACAGTGGCGCGATCGCTAAAATATTGAGGATGTTTTTGTTCTTGAACCATAAGACTCAACTCCGGTAACACTCAGTGAACTGATTTTCAAGTTTAATAACCCGTAGAGGGGAATGACTGATTTCTCTACGGGAGCAATAGTTTTTGAAATTAAACCCATCAATTTTTAATTTTGATTCGCATCAGGAAAAGTCCGCTTAAACTCCTCAATTAGCTCATCAATTTCTTCAAGGGCTTGATTCACATCAATTCTCAGGGTTCCTAAATCGGGTTTTTCTAAAAGTTTAACCAGAGATTCTCGCTTAATCTCAATTAAAGCAATACGTTCTCGAATCGTGTTGGAGTCCATTTTATATATTCTTTGTTACCTCATCAACTATAATATATAACAGCTACTAAAAGCTGCAATGAAAATCACCGGGGTTAGGAGATACACAAACGAGCTTTAGGGTAAATTGCAATGGAAAATGCCAAGCCGCCTCAGCAATTTTAACGCAGGAAAGGCGGACGTTTGCTATCTGTCGGCTTATTTTTAGTTGTTTCTGCCAGATACCGTTTAAGGGCTTTCTCGCGGTTTTTCATAAACGCACCCCAAAAACCCGGCTGTAACTCATCCATTGTCTTAGCCAATGCCCAGATATCAATGGCGAGAATATTATACAATCGTTCATCTTCCTTTCTCAGAGAGTCAATCTGCTCTAAAAGCTTATGCTCAATGTTAGTCGTCAATAGTTCATTATCTATAGTCATCTTAAAGGTTGGGTAACGAGGGCACGGAACAGGGAAGGCTTTGGTAAGATTTCCCTGACAGGAGGGCTGCTATCGAGTTGGAATATTCTCAACTGGGCAGCGATATGTCTATCATCTAGTTTTCGGCGTGGAGCAGATCGCTGTGAGCGATGAGAGGAAACGCCGTCTCTATATAGTTGTACAATGAATAAATACCGAAACGCTCACATCAAGCTTTGCGATATAGGAATCCCTGGCTTTTAGCGGGAGGATGTCAACTACGCGGACTACCTTAACATATATGTTACGTCAAACATCTTTAGCTCAAGTGGGTTTAATCTTGGGAGGACTCCTGACTGTAGTCGGGTTTGTTGCCTATTTTAAAGACTATGCAACCCTAAATTTAGCAGGCTTCTTTTATGGGATTCCCCTGTTATTGGGAGGACTAGCCCTCAAAGCAGCAGAATTAGAACCTGTTCCCTATTCTCAGCCTACCTCCCCCGAAGTTTTAGCCTTGCGAGAAAAACAGGCTACAGACACTCAAAATCAAGTTCGCAAAGACGTTACTCGTTACCGCTACGGTCAAACCGCTCATCTCATTGATACTCTCGAACGTTTAAAACTCGGAAGCAACGACGATGAACATCCGATACTCCAGGGGATTCGAGAAATTTCGGTAGATGGGGTTTATGGCTTGGTTTTGGAGTTTGACTCGCCCTTTGTTTCCCTAGCCGCTTGGCAAGAAAAACAGGATAAACTGACCAAATTTTTCGGCCCTAATATTGTTGCAGAAATTACTCAACCCGAAGAAGAACGAATTGATTTGGCATTAATTCGGGAACAGTAATCAGGGGACAGTTTACAGTGACCAGTAAACAGTGACCAGTGACCAATCTTGCCTCTTGCCTCATGCATGAGTGCCTTCTTCTATGGACAGGGGAACGGGGGAGAGTAATCAGCGCGATCGCTATTTCTCTAGTCTGACGGCATACCACTGAAGGTATTGTCCGGGAGCTAGATCAAAGTCACAACAGGTATTAATCAGATATTCGGCTTGTTGGGAAATCGTTGAGAACTTTTGCAAATCTCGGGGTAAGTCGTCTTGGCGTTTGGACAAAATCAATTCAAGTTTTTGTCGCAGTTCCGCAGGCGTGAGGAATTGCTCAGGCTGGTTAGATTCCAAAACCACATAGTGGTTTTCATCATACATGATTGAATCTGGCATTTTTGTAGTTTTGTTAACTCTTAATATTTGATTGTGACTTAGGCTTTCTCCCCTGACAATTGGGGAAAATGTCCCAGTAGAACATGGTACGATGAAAAAACTTCCCCTAATCTTGATCGGATTACTGGAGTTTATAGTCTTCTTCTGGGTTGAATGGTCTCAACTTGGATCACAGACAAAGTTCAACCCGTAGCAAATTTTGGTTAAAACTGGTACGACGTATTTCTATGACTACCTCTGTAAATTCACCGACACAGGATCGCAAAATCTCCAAGGTCGAAGGGATAAAAGAACGCAGCAACTACCTGCGAGAACCTTTAGCCACCGAACTACTCAACGACGAAAACTCTTTTACTGATGATGCCGTTCAAATCTTAAAATTTCACGGTTCCTATCAACAAGATAATCGAGATAATCGGGCTAAGGGTCAGGAAAAAGACTATCAGATGATGCTCCGCACCCGCAACCCGGGTGGATTTATTCCTCCTCAACTTTATCTCACCCTCGACCGTTTAGCCGATGAGTATGGCAACCAGACCTTAAGGGCAACCACCCGTCAAGGTTTCCAGCTTCACGGAATTTTGAAAAAGAACATCAAAACGGTTCTATCTTCAATCATTCAAAGCATGGGGTCAACTTTGGGTGCTTGTGGCGATCTCAACCGCAACGTGATGTCCCCCCCGGCACCCTACCGAGATCGTCCTGAATACGAATACGCCCGCCTCTACGCTAACAATATCGCCGACTTACTCACCCCTCAAACTGGGGGCTATTATGAGATTTGGCTGGATGGTGAAAAGGTGATTAGCGCCGAAGAAAACCCAGAAGTTAAAGCCGCCCGCCAACGCAACGGTAATGGCACGGTTTTTAGCGACTCAGAAGAACCGATCTACGGTCAACATTATATGCCTCGCAAGTTTAAATGCGCGGTGACAGTCCCCGGAGAAAATTCGGTTGATCTCTATACTCAAGATGTCAGTTTGGTTGTCATTACCAACCCTACCGGAGAACTTGAAGGGTTTAACGTGATTGTGGGCGGGGGTTTGGGACGCACCCACAACAAAGAAGAAACTTTTGCCCGTATCGGCGATGAGTTGGGCTATGTAGACAAAGCAGATGTCTATGATTTAGTCAAGGCCATTGTTGCGACTCAGCGAGACTATGGCGATCGCCATAACCGTCGTCATGCCCGGATGAAATATTTACTACATGATTGGGGTGTCGAAAAATTTAAAGCCAAAGTGGAGGAATATTTCGGCAAATCTCTCCATCCCTATAAACCCCTACCCGCCTGGAAATATCAAGACTATCTCGGCTGGCACTCTCAAGGGGATGGAAAACACTTTCTGGGGATTTCTGTTGAAAATGGCCGGGTTCACGATACAGGCAATTTCAAACTGAAAGCTGCTTTAAAAGAGATTGTGCAGCAGTTTCAACTGCCGATGCTGCTGACTCCCAATCACAATATTATTCTCTATGAGATCCCGCCCCAGTACAAATCTCAGATTGATACCATTCTCACTCAACATGGGGTTCTCAAGGAAACTGATATTGATCCTTTAGTCCGTTTTGCAATGGCCTGCCCCGCTTTACCCACCTGTGGTTTGGCCATTACAGAATCCGAACGAATAATCCCTAGTATCCTGGAACGGATTCGGGTATTGTTGGACAAGGTAGGCCTAGAACAAGAGCATTTTGTTGTGCGAATGACAGGATGTCCTAATGGATGTGCTAGGCCCTACATGGCGGAGTTAGGGTTTGTGGGGAGTGCGCCTGACTCCTACCAAGTTTGGTTGGGTGGCTCTCCGAATCAGACCCGGCTGGCTGAACCTTTTGTTAATCGCTTGCCGATTAATGACTTGGAAACGTTCCTAGAGCCGATTTTTGTTTATTTCAAACAGGATCGTCAACTCGAAGAAAGTTTTGGGGATTTTTGCCATCGTGTCGGATTTGACTCGATTCGTCAGTTTGTAACCAACTACTCATTGAATCCCTCGATGAATATACAGACTCAGGAGATAGCTGTTACCTTAGATCGTGAGACTCTAGAAGAAGTCTCTCCCTCTGTCACACCTAGTGACCATGAGGATTCAGCCGTTGTAACTCAACCGTCTATTGATGATGGGGGTGATCCCAATAAAATTCGCCATCGGGTGAGTGTTCGTCATCAAACTTACTTGGATTTAAAAGAAGAATCCAAGCGCCAGGGTAAACCTGTTGTGGAAGTCGCAACTCAAGCCATTGAGGAATATCTCAGTCGCATGAAAGCTCAACAATAAATTTAGATTCTCGATTTAGAGTTGAGTCAATGGTTCAACTTCAAAGACTCGCGATCGCTCAAACGCAAATTTCTAACCGACACATCCTGCTAACGGCTGAACAACAGCACTATTTGGGTCGGGTGTTACGCTTGCAACCGGGCGATCGCTTTATTGTGATTGATGGTCAGGGTCAGTGGTGGCTGGCACAATTACAGGTGATGTTGCCTGGATCGGCTCCCCAAGCGGAAATTTTAGAGGCGATTTCTGTTCAAACGGAATTACCTGTGGAGGTGAAACTGTGGGTGAGTCTCCCGAAAAGTGGATTTGATGAGGTGGTGCGGTACTGTACGGAGTTGGGGGTATCTCAAATTGTCCCGGTGATCAGTCAACGAACGGTGCTGAAACCTAGTCCCCAAAAGGTTGAACGTTGGCGGCGAATTGCTAAAGAAGCCGCAGAACAGTCTGAACGTCAAATTATTCCCACAATTATTGATCCACTGCCTTTAACAATGGCTCTAGATCAAATACCGTCTTCCTGTTTGAACTATATTTGTGTCGCACGGGGGGATCGACCTCATTTGTGGAATTGTTTAAAACAGCCATCAGACTCTATCACCCTTTTGACAGGGCCGGAGGGGGGATGGACAACCGCAGAAGTGGAAAAAGCGATCGCAGCCGGGTTTCAGGGGGTTAATTTAGGACAACGTATTCTGCGAGCGGTGACAGCACCAATTGTGGCTTTATCCTATGTCAGTGCGATTTTAGAAGCTTCTCCAGTATCAGAAGATCCCTCGTCCGTTTAAGCTTAAAAGCTCAAAAAAGCCTTGAAATTTTGCCTTGAAAACCTTTGGAAATTGGATCGAATATGATTCAGCAATTTGTGCTTTATAATAGTTCTAGATGTCAACCCAGAAGTAGGTAAAAGATTCATGGGAACTAGACAAAGCCGTATTTTGAACTCAAACCCATCTTAGAGAACTCTGTAACTACCGTGGGCCACACGGAAAGTAACGCTTGGGGAGAGAACCACCTTTGGCTTACATAACCCAAAGCATCTAGGTTAAGTGGACTCGTTGAACCCATAATCTCCCGATTCATTGGGAGAGTGTCACAATGTAAATAGTTAAAACTGTATGAGTCGTTTGGCAGCCCAAAGCCCCGTAAATTAATGACTAATCCAAACAAAATCCTCGCCGTCATTAGACCGAACAGACCGAAACCCGAAGACATCAAGCCGTCAGAAACAAAAACTGAATCAAAGACGGACTCAAAACCGGAGCCGTCAATTTCAGAAAAACCGAGTCCTCGTCCCCGACCCAGTGGGAATTCGTCGGACAGACCCTCTCGACCTTCTCGCCCAAAGCCCAAAACCCTACTAGAAGTTCCTGAAGCGGCGAATGCCGCAGGTGAAGTTTTTCATCCCGGAGATCAAATTTGGGTTAGATCTCCCTGGGGAAAATGGGCAGTTGCAGAAATTCAGAAGTTTTACCAAAGCACTCCCGATGAAATTGTAGCTTATTTTTCACCGAAAGAAGAACGTTCAGGATGGACTTGGATGGGGGGATGTATTCGTTCTAAACTCCTGAAAAAAGTGGAAACGCCAGAAGTCTAAACAGTAGATGTCCGATCAATTAACGGAGTTAAATAGGTCGGACATCCAGCAGATTTAGCCGAAAATTTAAGATGATTCTGTTAGTTGTAATTTGATACAGACAGCAATTGTTGTTTTTCTGTTTCCAGCGTCGAGATAACGGGAGTAGCGGTCAGTTTATCGGCAAGATTGTTGAGTTTACTCTGAACTTGAGGAGAGGCGATAAACTCTAAGGTGCTATTTTCAAGTCCATCTATATTTTGAGATGTTGCCTCAAAAGACGCATAATGTTCTACAAAATTGGGTTGAAAACGGAAATAGTGTTCGGGTTGAATAAGGTGTTTAGAAATATGATCAATAGCATCAGAAGAACCATCAGAAACTGTTTCTAAGAGAGGGATATTTTGAAAGGGATAAATCCACTCAAAAGCCCCTAATTCTTGAGCTTTTGGCACATCAATTGATTTGAGTTTTTTCTGACCACACCCAAAGGATGAAACCACAACATTAGAAGAATTATTGCCATTTTTAATCGCTTCAGCAATAGCACATAAAGTCGGGTTATTGGCGACAACTCCTCCATCCACTAAAGGAATGCAGTATTGATTATCTTTCGGATGAACTGTTAATTGATAACCTTTTTTTTGCCAGTATTGTAAAAAATTTTTGTCGGTAATGACATGGGCAGGAAACGCCACAGGTGCCGCCGCAGAAGCCCGACAAACTTCCCAAACGGGGAGGGTTTTACATTCAGGTTGTCTACTATTAAACACAATAGCTTGACCATTAAAAACATCATAGCTAGTGACTAAAGTTTGGATTGAAAGTTGATGAAATGTACTCTTTTTAAAGATAGTCTGAAGAACTTCTTCTAATCCTTTACCATCATAAATCGGTTGACTAGTACCCCGAAATACACGATTAAAGAGTCCCCGAAAAATTAGGTTAGAGTTGGAGTTGGGAAAGATTTTCTGAGGATATTGAGAACTGAGTGAATAAAACCTTCTAATCTCTGAAACCGGAACACCGTGAGAAATTCCACAAGCAATCATCGCCCCTGTAGAAGTTCCTACGATTAAATCAAAACAATCTTTAAGTTGTTTTCTCGGACTGCGTTTTTGAATTTTTTCTTCGAGAGATTCTAACATAATAGTGGCGACTAAACCCCGAATTCCGCCACCATCAAGAGAAAGAATAGAATAAGGTTTAGAAATCATTGTTTTAAGCGGTTGTGATTACAATAC
>JBJHBL010000108.1:0-14202 GCA_050485465.1 Limnoraphis sp.
GCTTGTGCCATTAGAAGCGAAATGGGTAACAAAGTCACCGCTAGTCATACAACAGCTTTTGCCTCTTATAATAATGCTTATGCGTTTAAATTAATGGGATTTTTAAAGCAATCTAATCTTAATTTTATTGCCAATCCTTTGATTAATATTACCCTACAAGGTCGGAATGATACCTATCCCAAACGACGAGGAGTAACACGAGTTAAAGAATTATGGCAACAGGGATTAAATGTCAGTTTAGGGCATGATTGTATACAAGATCCCTGGTATAGTTTAGGAACAGGGGATTTATTAGATGTGGCTCACATGGCTGTTCATGTTTGTCAAATGACAGGGCTTGCAGAAATAGAAGCCTGTTATAATATGGTTACTTGGAATGGTGCAAAAACCCTTTGTCTTGGTCAAGAATACGGCGTTGAAGTGGGTCAAATTGCTAATTTTATGATCTTAGATGCAGAAGATCGTTTTGAGGCAATTCGTAAACGCTCAACCGTTCAATACGTTTTTTCTCAAGGGAAACTTTTAGTCGAAACCGAACCCGAAAAAACCATATTTTATGCCACATCTTAAACAGTTGTAGAGACATTCAATCCATTGCTCGAACATCTCTACACCAAAACAGGTGAGTTAATACACCACTCTGATTCGATTTCGATTTCTATACTGTTCGTAGGGATTTTGAGGATCAACTCGATACCGATCATCAAAACGTCTATCATCAAAACGTCTATCATCAAAACGTCTATCATCAAAACGTCTATCGTTACGATTAATGCGCCGATCATCAAAACGTCTATCATTACGATTAATGCGTCGATTATCATGGCGCCGATTATCAAAACGATCATCACGACTATAGCTATCTTTCCATTGTCTTTCTTCTCGCTCTAGTTGTCTCTCAAGTTCCCGATGAGCATCCCGAATGACTTGTTCTTTCTCTCTTTGAGATAAACGAGAATTATGAGGTCTATTCATTTCATTATTCATCTGAAGATCAAGTTCCCGATGACGCTGTTCTCGATATCTTCTCCAGGCTTCATCTGCATTGCGACTATTGGCGTAGAGTATACCTTCTGTTTCTAACCTATTTTCAGTGTTGGCACGAACCCCTACAGGTTGGCTCACAGAAGCAACGGCAGGTAAAGTTAAACTTGTGGAAAACAAGAGTGTGGCGATCGCTAAAATATGTTTCATATTTCTTCCTCGGAGTATGGATGAATTGACGAATTAATACTTCTACGATAGAATGTGAAACCTGGCTTGACATTGATCCAAGGGGGGAAAAGTTGACGGTAAATACCCACTTGCCTCTATTGTACTGGTACACCCCACAATTCAAATAGTGATGCTACCCCCTATTTTTTAGGGAGGAACAGGGAACATTTTTAGGAATTGGTATGACTGACAATAGAATACTGCTCATCTATCAAATAGAGACGAAACTGCACACAAAAAAGTTTCCCATGAAAAACAGGGTAGATCAAATCTACCCCAGACCACGATTTAACGAATGTTAGATTATTTTTGCTGCTGATAGAAACGCAAGACCTTCTGAGTATATTCAGCCGTCTGACCACTATTGTATTGATTGGGATCTCCGGTCATCCACCAAGACGCGGCTCGTCGGATCGCCACATCTTCCCGATTCCCACTTCTAGGATATTCTTCTTTGAGAACATCTTCCATCACACAACCTAACACTTCTCTAGCTTTGGTTTCATTAGCTTCAAACTGAGCCGGGGTCATTTCTTGACCTGTACACAGTCTAGACCAACGGGGGATATTATCGGGTTTAATTTGCCAGTCTGAGTAAAGTCCATCATTTTCAATTCCCGTTTGAGGTGCCGCCAAACGTAACGCTTCCACTAAGGCCTGCACCTGGGTATTAGACACCTGAGCCTGAACAGGAAGCATCCATAGCAAAAGAACAGCAAACAGTTTCCAATTGACTCGCATCGTTAACTCCTTTACCCTGGTAGTCAGAGTTGCTAAATCACTAGGATATCTGTTTTAGCAGATCTGTGAATCTTTCTGCCGACAGAATGCGATCGCATTTCCGGAAAATCAGCCTTTAAACTTGACGAAAATAACACGGGATGCCCGCCAGCCCTCGTCTTTCAAGGGAAGGTTGTAGAAAAGTCGTTATCTACTCGCACTCATATATGTCCTCATTGCGGATATACAGACTGCCGTGATAGAAACGCAGCTTTAAACATCTTGCAAAAAGGATTAAGTATGGTGGGGCGCACCAAACCTCAAGGTTCAGGATATTGGCCCTCTAGTTGGGTTGGAGAAATCCTGCTAAATTATGGCAAGTCTATGAATGAAGAATCCCCGTATCTTTAGAGCGGGGAGCGTCAAAGAAGAACAAAGTCCGATAACAGGTTAAGATAGAAAGTCAGAAAAACTTAACAATTTTCCCAACTTGTCGTTCACCCAAAGAGGTTCCCTTGAGTCAGCAGAAAGACGCAATTGCTCCGCACGGTGGAGAATTAATTAATCGTATTGCCTCCCCAGAGCAACGCCAGGAATTTATCGAAAAAGCCGATTTCCTGCCCCGAGTTCAGCTTGACGAGCGATCACTATCGGACTTAGAAATGATTGCCATTGGGGGATTTAGTCCTCTGAGTGGCTTTATGGAACAGAGCGACTATGAAACCGTTGTCAGTGATATGCGCCTGAGTAATGGCGTACCCTGGTCTATTCCAATTACCTTATCCGTTAGCGAAGAAATCGCCACTCCCTTACTCGAAGGAAACCTGATTCGGTTAGACTCCCCTTCTGGCAAATTTGTCGGCGTACTCAAACTCACCCAAAAATACACTTATAATAAAGAAAAAGAAGCACTCAACGTCTATCGGACAACAGAAGAAAAGCACCCCGGAGTCAAAGTCGTTTACGAACAAGGGCTAATCAATTTAGCAGGCCCGGTTTGGCTACTTCAGCGTGATGATCATCCCCTATTCCCCCAATACCAGCTTGATCCTGCCGTGTCTCGGGCTTTATTTTGGGAAAGAGGCTGGAAAACTATCGTCGGTTTTCAAACCCGTAACCCCATTCACCGCGCCCACGAATATATTCAGAAATGCGCCTTAGAAACCGTTGACGGTTTGTTTCTACATCCACTGGTGGGAGCAACCAAATCCGATGATATTCCTGCTGATGTGCGGATGCGGTGCTATGAAATTTTGATGAATAAATACTATCCCAAAGAGCGAGTGATTTTGGCAATCAATCCAGCAGCCATGCGTTATGCAGGCCCGAGAGAAGCCATTTTCCATGCGATCGTTCGGAAAAACTACGGCTGCACCCACTTTATTGTCGGTCGGGATCATGCAGGTGTGGGTGATTATTATGGCACCTACGATGCTCAACATATCTTTGATGAGTTTGAACCGTCGGAGTTGGGTATTCAACCAATGAAGTTTGAACACGCCTTCTACTGCACCCTCAGTGGCGGGATGGCAACTAGCAAAACCAGTCCGAGTACCCCAGAACAACGAATTCACCTTTCTGGAACCAAAGTACGGGAATTATTGCGTCAGGGTAAAATGCCACCCCCAGAGTTTTCCCGTCCTGAAGTCGCAGCAGAATTAGTCAAAGCAATGCACGGTTAAGTTCCTGAGCGTGACTTAGATACAACGGCTTCAACAGAACTCCCCTTAATCTTGGTTGCTGATCGGCAATCTTCAAATTTCCCAAAATCAACTTCAGTGTTGTCCTGCTTGAATTTCAGGGTGCATCAAAGATTAGGGGGATCTGAAGCTTTGATGTACCGTTGTATATAATCAAAACTCAAAAGCAATGCTACTATTCGGGAAAATGTCCGATGACAGGTTCGCCAAAACATTTTCAGGAAGAATTTAGAAGCTTCCCCGAGCAATCGGGTATTGTCAAGTAAAATACAGGAGAGGATATTAGCGGCAGGGATAGGATGTCAGGGAGAGAGAATGGGACTAAAACGACGGGAATTTTTGCACCGGGCTAGTGTACTCCTAGCAGCACTCGGAATCAGTGAAACCCAGTGGTGGCATGGATGCGATCGCTATTACCAAGCCCTCGCTCAACCCACCCGGCGGAAATTGGCGCTACTGGTGGGAATTAATCAATATCCAGGCGGGAACAGTGGTTTTGAACCGCTACGAGGGTGTCTGACAGATATTGAACTTCAACGAGAACTTTTAACTCATCGCTTTGGTTTCCAAAGTTCAGACATTATCACACTGACCAATCAAGACGCGACCCGCGAAAATATTGAAAATACCTTTATGACTCATTTGAGGGAACAAGCAAAACCCGAAGATATTGTTGTTTTTCATTTTAGTGGTTATGGCAGTTCTATTCCTCGTATCCATTCAACACCCGATTCTTCAACCACTCAAAATGCTTTAGTGCCGATTGATGGTTCACCCAGTAATCAGGAGAATGGCGAGATTAATGACTTATTAGAGGATACCCTCTGGTTAATGTTGCGATCGCTATCTACCCATCAAGTGATCACAGTACTCGATACCAGCTATGCTTATCCGGGCGTCAGTCAACAAGGCGTTTTTCGCATTCGTTCCAGTGGCAGTCCCAACACTTCACAACTCTCTCAAGCTGAACTTGCCTTTCAAGACGAACTCCTCTCTCAACTGAATCTTGACCGAGAACTCCTGGAAAAACGCCGTCCGAATCAATTTCCGGGTCTGGTTCTCAGTGCGGCTCAATCCTCACAAGTCGCTGTGGAGATCAATCGAGAGAATTGGAGTGCCGGATTGTTTACCCATACTTTAACCCAAACCCTCTGGTCAGCATTTCCCACCGATCACATACAATCAAGTTTAATTAAAGTGGCAGCGACCATTGAACAAACGATGGGTGCCGCTCAACAACCCCAACTCACGAGGGAACTTTCTTCAGCCCCAGACTTGAAATCTGATCCGAGGTTGACACTCAATCGGTTATTGTCTAACTCCGAAGCCGCAGACGGTGTAATCAAAGCGATCGAAGATAATGGCAAAACCGCTAAATTACTCCTAACAGGTCTACCTGCATCAATTTTAGAGTATTACGAAACCAACTCCCTTTACACTGTTTTACCCAATTCTTCTTCAGAAACTAACCCTATCTTACCTCAACTGTTAATTCGTTCTCACACGGGTCTAATCGCTAAAGCAACGGTGCGGACTGTGGGGGGGCCTAACGGGACATTACCGGAGATTTTACCGGGAACTCGGGTGAAAGAATCGATTCGGGTTCTCCCCCGGCAAATTAATTTAAAAGTCGCCTTAGACCCCAAACTGGCGAGGATTGAACGAGTAGACGCGACCAGTGCCTTTTCGGGAATTTCCCATGTATCTGTGGTCACAACAGAACAACCGGGGGATTATATTCTGGGGCGGGTGCGAGATACGACCATTGCTCAAAGTCCCTCTGCTCCTTTGTCTTCTTTGTTTCAAGGTCGCTACGGTTTGTTCTCAATGGGTCAAGCGTTATTACCGGAAACCGTTGGAGAAGGTGGTGAAGCGGTGAAAGTCGCAGTGCAACGACTTGTTCCTCAACTGAGAACTCGACTAGCGATTAAACTCCTCGGTCTTACTCTCAATGAGCAATCATCTTTGATGAAAACCCGAGCTACACTAGCGGTACTCGCTCCCCAAGCTAAGGTATTAATCAGCCGGGAAACCCCTCAAAAACAGGGAGAAGAAAATTTCCCAGAACTCGAACCTGAAACCCTTGCACAGACATCTACAGCTTCTCAGCGCACTGCTTCTGTGAGTCAGGGTATTGTCTCGGTTCCTGTGGGAAGTCGTCTACAATATCAGTTGCAAAATAACGGCAGTTTGCCTTTGTATTTTATCTGGTTTCATCTCAATACTCGCGGACAAGCTTACCTTCTTGATCCCTTCCTTGATGAGCAACCCATCGATAATAATTCAGCCAGTTTACCTCGACAGCAACGAGTGGCTCCCGGTAAAATTATGAGTCTACCGCCAACGAGTTCCTACACAGATAGCTCATCAACAGAGATGTTCGGAGAAGTGGTGCGCGGGCCAGCAGGTTTGGCGGAAACCTATCTGGTTTTAAGTCACTATCCTTTTACTCAAACTCTAAAAGTGGTTGATCAAACCAATAAGACTGGGCCGAGTAATACAAAGTTTAGGATGTTATCGAACCCTTTAGAAGTAGCAGAGGCGGTATTAGAAGATTTAAACAAAGCCAGTCAGCTAGGTATTGAACGGGTGGGTATTTCGACTGATGATTTGGCTTTAGATATTAATGCTTGGGCTACGTTTAATTTTGTGTATCGAGTCGTTTAAAGTCTTACAAAAAAAACACCCAGAGTAAGACACAATCAAGCACGACTTGAACCGGGAACAGGAAAGGTTTGCCCTGTGTCCTGTTCCCTGGGCAAGCACTATTGAAAATTAGACGCTTTGGGGTACAACTCGATTTTCAGCGTTAAGATTCAGGGGAGACTGGGTACGAATATAGTCAATCACCACATCAGATAGTAAAAATCCTGTATCTACCTGATTTTCGCCCTGTTGAAAAATCTCGTAACCATCGCCGCCATTCATCATAAAATCATTGGTAACAACTCGATAGGTTGCATTCAAATCGAGGGGTTTTTCATTGCCTTGAGAATCTCGAATTTGAATAGAAACAATACGAGAATTCGGCGGGGCTTTAGGGTTCCAATTGAACCGAATTCCTGAAACATGAGGGAAGCCTCCGTCTCCTTTTTCAACGTTACTTACTCCATGTTCTAGGGCTTCTTTAATTTGGCGACCGGTTAAATCTAAGCGAGTGACTGTATTTCCAAACGGTAAGACTTCTAAGACTTGTCCAACAGTGACATCCCCAGGGGGAATACTAGCTCGAATTCCGCCGCCATTCACAATCGCAATCTGTCCGTTATCAACGCTCATTTTTGTTAAAATGGCATCAGCAATTAAATTCCCTAAATTGGTTTCTTGAGTCCGAATGTTAGCGCGGTCGCCATTTAATTTAACCGCCGTTTTCCCGATCACTTGTTGACGTAAATTATCCAGGGGCACTTTAAATTCTTCGAGTTGAGCCATAAACCTTTCATCCGGTTTAATGCTATCATCAACCGCATGAGGAGAACCCTGCCAATTCTTGAAATGACCAAGACTATCAAAACGGACTTGTAAATCACCTAAATATTTTCCCCATTCCCAATCAGTGACTAATAAAACCGTCTCTCCATTGGGTGTTTTTTCAACAACGGGATAGGGTAGAGTTGCTCCCGGCATATTGCCTAACGGGGTGTGAGAATGTCCGCCAATAATAATATCAATTCCATCCACTTTACGGGCTAATTCTTGGTCATTAGAAAAGCCTAAATGGGTGAGGGCAATAATTTTATTAACCCCCTGTTTTTCTAAGGCTGCAACCGCTTTTTTTGCCGCCTCAACTTTATCTGTAAAAACAATACCGTCTCCGGGACTGGATAACACAGCCGTTGCTTCTGTCGTTAAGCCAAAAATACCAATTTTTTGACCCTTGACTTGGTGAATAATCCAGGGTTGAATTAAACCCGAGAGCGGAGAGTCAGAAGCCACCTCTATGTTTGCAGAAAGCATCGGAAACTTGGCTTGTTTAATAAAATCAGCAAGAACTTGTTGACCTTTATCAAACTCATGGTTTCCAATAGCAACGGCTTCATAATTCAACTCATTATAAAAGGGTAAATCAGCTTTACCCAAATATTTATTGAAATACAAAGTACCTTGAAAAATATCCCCCGCATCTAATAGCAATGTGGGGGTTTGATCATTACTCCGTAACGAATTAATTAAAGTTTTCCGTTGAGCAATTCCGCCCAGATTAGTCTCACCGACTTGAACTGCTTCGAGATGAGCATGATGATCGTTTGTGTGTAGAACTCGCAGACTGAACTCCTGCGGACCGGTTAAAGCGTTATGGACTGATATACCCATAAGCATCGCCCAAACTAACAGAACGATGTACATACGCCTTGTCCAATTCATACTAACTCCTGGTTGATTATTTTTGGTTTGACAGCGTTCTGAGCAAGCTTTTTCTCCCTGTCATCTCAAAAATCCGGAAGCTTTTAGCATCGAAACCCGAGTCAAACGTGCGACGGTTGTTTCCGTTTGAGAGTAGACCTTTTTTCTATGAGTCTACCTGAGTTTTTTGAGATTGGGAGATAAACTGCGGATCATCGGGTGTCACTTGAGGCACTTTATAGTCAATATCCTGATAAACTTTTTTTAAATGTTCTTCTTCTGCCGTTTCGTTAATCACTTGGAACTGTTCAGGATAAAGCAACACATTCTCATAGTCAAAACCTCCGAAGGCAAGTTCATCTTTGATTTTTAAGTCTACTCCATATCCTTCTTTGGGGCGTTCATAATGTTCTGTAACCGTGCCAATTGTTCCTTTGGGAATCAAGCGCTTGCTAAATTTTTCTTGAATATCAACTAAAGTCTCAATGCGATCGTAAATTTTGGCTTTCATGGGTTTGGGGTTGAGAAGACTTGAGCGCTCTGAGCCGTTGGTTTGCGAAACTTGATTCCCCAGGAAGGGGACTGGCTCCGGAAATCTTCAAACTCTTGAGGTTAGGTCTATATTAGCCGATCATTGCTATTTTTCCTCAACATCATAGCGATCGCTAGACGGGGAAGAATAGATAGTCTTGAGGCTGCGTTAGTTTCTGCTGCTCAACCCGTCAAGAACGCAGCCTTTTTTAAGCGTTTTTCAGTTTATTGATCTTCGGCAAATACAAAACGATAGAGTTCACTGGGATCAGGTTCAGGACTATTTTCAGCAAATTCAACCGCATCATTGACAACAGCTTGTATTTTCCGGTCAATTTCTTTTAGTTCTTCGGCTTCAGCCAACTGATTTTCAGTCAGATGATGAGCTAACTTTTTAATCGGATCACGAGAAAACCAGAACTCTTTTTCTTCTTGATCCCGAAGTTCATCCGGATCAGCCAGAGAATGACCTCGGAAACGATAGGTTAGAGCCTCAATGAGCGTAGGGCCTTCACCAGCACGAGCGCGGGCTACCGCTTCTTTAGCCAAAGTATGAACTGCTAAAACATCCATCCCGTCTACCTCATATCCCGGCATCCCAAAAGCGGGGCCTTTCTTATAAATTTCAGGATCAGAAGTCGCCCGCTCGTGAGCCATACCAATTGCCCATTTATTATTTTCTACTACAAAAAGAATCGGTAATTTCCACAGAGTTGCCATATTCAAGCATTCGTAGAATTGACCATTATTGCAAGCCCCGTCCCCGAAGAAACAAGCCGTCACTTGATCCGCACTTTCATCTCCGAGTGCTTCCCGACGATATTTGGCTTGAAACGCCGCGCCAGTCGCCACAGGGATTCCCTCAGCCACAAACGCAAAACCTCCTAAAAGTCGATGTTGACTGGAAAACATATGCATCGAACCGCCACGACCTTTAGAACATCCTGTTTCTTTACCAAACAACTCAGCCATCACCTCTCGGGCTGGAACCCCTGCACTCAAAGCATGAACGTGATCGCGGTAGGTACTGCAAACAAAGTCTTCGTCGAGACGCATCGCTTTAATAATGCCGCTCGACACCGCTTCCTGGCCATTATAGAGGTGAACAAAACCGAACATTCGACCTCTGTAGTACATCTCCGCGCATTTATCCTCAAACAAGCGACCCAGAACCATATCTTCGTAAAGGATTAAGCCTTCTTCTCGGGTAATCGTTGTATGGTCAGCCTCAAAAGTCGGTAATGTGCGTTCGCGTTCAGAAACCATTATTGTCTTAGACCTGTGTACAAATCAGACTATTTTAACCTGTGATTGATCACGAATTGAATAATCGGGAACAGGGAAGAGGGGCAGTTACGGGTCACGGGTCATTGTCTCCACAGTCTTCCCATTTTTGAGAGAAGATGGTTCGATAGAGGAAGATTCTGGTACACTAATCGGGTAGCAAAAATAACTGATAACCTGAGCATCTGAAGTCATCGTCCAGACTAAAGTCAAAGGATTAACGTTATCAACTGGTCGATCTTGGCAAAACTGAACCCAGTGTTTGAAAAAATACTGCTGATCAGAGGCAAACTTCGCTAGTATAGCTACATCAGTCGCTCGCTGTTGGGGAAGTCGCCCGTGCGTATTCCACTTGATTATTATCGAATCTTAGGCTTACCGATTCAGGCTACTGTTGAACAGTTAAAGCAGGCTCATCGGGATCGCACCCTACAACTTCCCAGGCGGGAGTATTCCGATGTAGCGATCCAGTCGCGCAAGCGATTAATTGATGAAGCTTATGGGGTGCTGTCCGATGGGGATCAGCGTCAAGCTTATGATATGGGTTTTCTCGCTAAAACCTACGATCACCAAGATCCCAAAACTCGGCCATCGGGTCGAAATACTCCTTCACTCCAGATCAGTTCTGAGTCGAACGTCGATGCTCACACTCCCAGTATTGAAATCGATGATCAAGATTTTGTCGGGACTTTATTAGTCTTGCAAGAGTTAGGAGAATATGAGCAGGTGATTAAACTCAGTCTGCCTTATCTCAGCAATGGGAGTATTGGTCTAAAAGACGGTCGCTTCGGTGATCCCGAACTGATTGTCCCGGATGTCGTTTTAACTGTTGCTCTAGCTTATCTAGAGTTGGGGCGTGAACAATGGCAACAGGGTCAGTACGAAAAAGCGGCTGAATCTTTGGAAACAGGTCAAGAAATTTTATTGCAAGAAAATCTGTTTGCCAGCTTGAGAGGGGAAATGCAAGTAGACTTGTACAAGCTACGCCCCTACCGTATTTTAGAATTATTGCAGCAGCCCGATAATAAAGTTGCTGAACGTCGCAGAGGATTGCAACTCTTGCGTGAAATGCTGCACGAACGAGGCGGAATTGATGGTCATGGCGAGGATCAGTCCGGTTTGAGTGTGGAAGATTTTCTGCGCTTTGTCCAACAGTTACGCCGTCATTTGACTACCGCCGAACAGCAGACCCTTTTTGAAACCGAAGCTCGACGTCCCTCTGCTGTGGCGACCTATTTAGCTGTTTATGCTCAAATTGCTCAAGGTTTTGCAAACCGACAACCCGCTTTAATTCGCAAGGCAAAACTGATGTTAATGCAGTTAGGGCGGCGTCAGGATGTGCATTTGGAAAAAGCAGTCTGTTCTTTATTATTAGGTCAAACTGAAGAAGCCAGTCGCGCTTTAGAGTTGAGCCAAGAACGAGAACCTATTGCCTATATTCGAGAAAATTCTAAGGATTCCCCCGATTTATTACCGGGATTGTGTCTCTATGCAGAACGCTGGCTGCAAGATGAGGTGTTTCCCCATTTTCGCGATTTACTCAATCATTCAGTTTCTCTAAAAGATTACTTTGCCTCGGAACAGGTTCAGTCTTACTTAGAGTCCCTCTCAACAGAGGTGGGAACGGCGAATGAGTGGGTGGTTGTACAACCGCGTCGCAACTCGGCGACGGGAACAGGTATGGCTCAAAGACCAACGAATAGTCCTCAAAGTGAGTCTATTCAAATGCCAAAAACCTCATCGAATCCCACAACTGCCGCGATCTCTGCTGTTGCCTTAACTAACCCCATAACCCAATCTTCTTCTTCACCTCCTACTAGGGTTTCTAAACAGCCGCCTCCTTCTTCTCCGTTGAAAAGTGAGTTATCTTCGACTCAGCTTCAAGAACCTGTTGAGCTTTCCTCGGCATCTCGTCAGATGCCCCCTCGGCTGACTGAACCTTTCAACAGTTCTTCATCCTCTGAGTCGGTGGCGAGTCCATCTTCACCTAAAATATCCGCTTCATCACTGAGTCAGGAGGGTTCGACTGAACGTCGTTCAACTTCAAGCCGACGGGGTTCTAGTAAAAAGTTGGATTCTGTTCAACTTCGCCGTTTACTCTTACTCGGTTTCATTGGTCTTTTAGGGGTGTGGTTAGCTTGGTTAATTCTTTCGGCGTTCTGGAATTTGGTTTCAGGTGCTATGGGTGGTGGTGGACAACCTCTGGTCGAACTCTCCGGGCCGCCAGTGGCGATACCCACTCCTGAACCCCCAAATCCTTTGGCTGAAGACCTCACTCCTGAAGTCGCTCAACAGGTGATTCAGAGATGGTTGGATACAAAGGCGGCAGCACTAGGGCCTCAACACCAGATTGAATCATTACAAGGTATTTTAGTTGATCCGGCTCTGACTCAATGGGTGGGGATCGCCCAAAGTATTAGAGCGGAAGGATCTTATCGCAATTACCAACATAGTCTAACTGTTAATGATGTTCAGGTTGATCCCAATAACCCGAATCAAGCTTTTATTGAAGCGACGGTCAGCGAGACAACCCGATTTTATCAAAATGGTCAGCTTTCTGATTCTCGTGAGGACACACTACGGGTTCGATATCAGCTTGTTCGACAACAGGATTTATGGAGAATCCAAGATTGGCGTGTTGTTAGATAAAAAACTCACTCACGCAAGACTGTGATCGGGAGATTGTGGCGGGTGGGTGACAACTGAAAATGATTCACTGTTAGGTGGGTTTCGCGATCAATGATCGTTATGAAATCCGCCTTTTTTGTGATCCCAAATCTCTCAAATGTTATAGTTTCCTGACATTACGATCCCCGATCTGCCTATAAATCCGTACATTTACTTATAATTAGTGGAACTTCCCTCTTGACCCCTAGAAAAATTTTCTGCAATATGTTCGGTAATAAAGCGATCCCCACGATCCCAAAGAAAAGCTAGAGATACACCAAACCTGTTGTTGTTAGAAGTGGAGAGCCTAAAAGTCATGGTCAAAGAACGTCCCCCCTTGGAAGAAATGACACTGAGACAATTGCGTAAAGTAGCGAGTGAATATGGCATCTCGCGTTATAGCCGAATGCGGAAATCACAACTCTTAGCTGCTATTCAAGAAATAGAACGTCAAAGATTAGGAATGTCCAACCCCTCACCTTTAAGCCTCCAGTCTCAAGAGGAGGTAGAAGCGGCTAAATTTTCAGTCACCCAAGTAGAACAAGTCGATGAAGTTCTATCGTCTGTAGATGAAGGGTTAATCGACTTACCTATCGGATATGGCTTAAGTCGAATTGTGTTAATGGCTAGAGATCCTGAATGGGCCTATGCTTATTGGGATGTCTCTAGCGAACACAAAGAAGAACTTCGCCGTCAGGGAGGACAGCAAATCGCTCTGAGAATTTACGATGTCACAGAGATTAACCTGGAATATCAAACTCCTCACAGCATTCAGGAATATCCTTGTGATGAACTAGCACGGGAATGGTATGTACCGATTCCTGTTAGCGATCGCGAATATGTGATAGAAATTGGCTATCGTTGTGGAGATGGTCGTTGGTTAATCTTAGCCCGTTCTGCGGCGATTCGGATACCGCCTATTTATCCCTCAGACTGGATAGAAGATCAATTCATTACTGTATCTTGGAATGAAGAATTACAAGGTAAAATCTTTGCAGAATTGACACCTCCGACTCAACCCGGAAGCAATACAGAAGACCGTCTTTATAAAGAAATTTTTGGTTTAGATGACTTAGAAGCCAAACGGGTTGCAGGTTCTCTGTTTGGTTCAATGCACCAAGTTCCGTTACACGAAGAAACGGTTAGTTCTTATGTTTTCCCTTCTGGCGTAGGTCAATGGGCTTCGGGAGTGGGTTTAACTGCTTCGGGAGTTGGGTTAACCACTTCGGGTGTGGGTATTGGACAAATCATGTCGGGAGTGGGTTTAACTGCTTCTGGAGTTGGACAAATCATGTCGGGTGTTGGTATTGGACAAATCATGTCAGGAGTGGGTTTAACTGCTTCGGGAGTTGGGTTAACCACTTCGGGTGTGGGTATTGGACAAATCATGTCAGGAGTGGGTTTAACTGCTTCGGGAGTTGGGTTAACCACTTCGGGTGTGGGTATTGGTAAGTCAATGTCGGGAGTTGGGTTAACCACTTCGGGTGTGGGTATTGGACAAATCATGTCGGGAGTGGGGTTAACTGCTTCGGGAGTTGGGTTAACCACTTCGGGTGTTGGTATTGGACAAATCATGTCGGGAGTGGGTTTAACTGCTTCTGGTGTTGGACAAATCATGTCGGGAGTGGGTTTAACCACTTCGGGTGTGGGTATTGGACAAATCATGTCGGGAGTGGGTTTAACCACTTCGGGTGTGGGTTTAACTGCTTCGGGAGTTGGGTTAACCACTTCGGGTGTGGGT
>JBJHBL010000109.1:0-14078 GCA_050485465.1 Limnoraphis sp.
GCTCCATTCTCTTGGAGGTCTTCGGTACTGCTATTTATCATCATTGCATTTTCTACCCAGATTTGTCAGTGGTTTTACTGAAGTTTTACAGAGACTTTACAAATTCTCCGTAGTGTTAAAGGTGAATACTCTAAAATTGCAAACAGAGTTGTGTAAATTCTGCTTCTACCCGGCCCGTCGCAGCGATCGCATTCAAGGCGTTTTCGGTTTGTGAGGGGAATTGTCCCGGAGATTGATCTTCACAAGCTAACCACTGTTGAAAGACTTCCCATCGTCGATCATTGGGTTCAACGATGCGATAAACTCGGATTCGTTTTTTCTGATGAGATTCTACTCGTAAGCATTCTAAGCTATACCCGATTTTATCAAGAAATCGTCTAATAATCACAATCGGGCTAGAACTTTTAGCCAGTCCAATCCCGACAATTGATTTAATCGCTAACCGATCTCGTAAGGCAATTTCTGCGACTTTTTGTAAATCTTCGTCGGTATTTTTTAATTCTCGTTGGGGATTTTGAATTAAAGCCGGAATTCCTAATAATTCCATGACTCCGATCATCGCGCCTTGTTGGGAACGGTTAAAATCGGGTATAAAAATATTTCCTCGACCTTGTTCGATTAATCGATAGGCGATCGCTGCATCTCGATAACTCAAATGCGGACGACCTACAGTGAGAAAATAATGAATCCTTAGTTGATTATACCATCCTTGATCATCTTTTTCAATCAAATCACGAGTCACCGGAATTCTATATCGTAATTGTAACTCATATTTGCGTTGGGATCTCCGTTCTTCTGTGGTTTTAATCAATTGTTTTTGCAGGGCTTGATATTGGCGATCGCTTAACTGGACAGCTTGACAAATTGCCTGACATTCTGCTTGATAATTTTGATCGCGGACAGCCGAAATCATCTCCGATAAACTCGGACGGGATGTCTTTTTAATCTCTATTTTTTGTTGAAGCTTTGAGGTTTTATTAATCTCAGAATCGACCTCGATAATTTGATGACCTTCTGCGGTTAACGCTGCTAAAATTGACTCTCGGTATTGACTCATCCCTGCATTAAACCGCACCGCCATTTTCGCCCAACAGAGTAAAGATTCCGCTTGAAACCCTGTTTCTAGATCATCTAACGCCTCAAAATCAGATTGTTGCAGGAGACGAATATTTAACCGCGTTAACCGATGGTTACAACTGAGTAAGCTTTTCATCGAAACAGCGCCATTTCCCACTTGATTAAACCCATGAGTGGCTAACCATAAAAACCGAGGAATATTGTCTCGAATTCGTCCTAATGCTTGACGCACAGAATTTTCCGCTTGAATCCCTTGAGCAATCCCCCAAACTGAGGTAAAATGTTTTTGTATATCTATGCTAACTCCCGTTTCAATACAGGGCGACGCTAAGACAATATCGTAATCTTTAAGAATGTGGTTAATCTGAGGAATACAACCATAGGCGGGATGAGTGGGATCGGCGAGAGATTCTGAGTCTATTCTCAGAATTTTTTTCTCAGGAAATTGAGTTTTTAAATAAGTTTCTAGGGTACAAGTTCCCCACTTACTGGCTAATTTTTGGGCAGATAAACAAACAAAGGGTTTCCCATTTTCTGCAATATGTTGTTCTAGATCTTTAACCAGTTGTTTGGGTGTCTTTCCACTATAGTTATAAACTGACCAAGCCTCCTCTGTTTGGGGTTTCCATTGATTATGGATAATAAAAGGGGTTTGTTTAACTCCGGCTAAGGCGAGGAGATAATCTATCGAAATATCGCTTAAATCTGCATCCGCAATCACAACTTTTCCGTTTCCTCCGATGACATTTTGCATCAGAATTTTAAGAGATTTCAAAATAGCGACTCGTTGATGACGACAAGTATCAGAATTCAACCCATGCCACAATACTTGTTCAACTTCATCAATAATAATCAGGCTATCTGACCAATTTTCTGCATTAAAATTCGCCCGAGAACCGGGATGCAAAGAGTCAATACAAAGACCATAACCAGCCGTTTCTTTTTGAGGTGAATCCCTTTCAATTTTCCGAAGGTATTTTAAGCCAAATTGCTGACATAAAGCTTCAACCAAACGAATACGATGGCTAATTACTAACACTCGTTGACCCGATTTTTTCGCCTGTTTAACCAGATGTTCTATGAATTGGGTTTTTCCGGTTCCTTTGGGGGATTTTATCCCTATCAGTTTAGCGGTTTGAGGGATTTCAACAGGCGATAAATACCGTTGATTGACTTGAATTTGTACGGAATAGGTTAAACGATTAAAAGATAAGGCTTTCCAATTTTCTAAGGGAATAGCGGTTTGATAAGCCTGATCAAAAGCGGCTTGAGAATGGATTAAAATTAAATCATCGACGCCTTTTCCAAGTTTTTCATTCCAAGTCACAACTTTAACGGAACAACCCCGTTGAGTCAGTAAATAACCTGTTTGTTTAATGGCATGATTAACAGCTTTTTTGGTATTGGGTTTGCTGTCTTGATCAAAAATAATATATATGTCTCGGTTAGATGTTGTTAATTTCAGTAATTGTGGAATTAAACGAGATTTCCCTATCGGTTCACCCCACTCGTTTTTAGGAACTCGATAACCTCCGTGAATACCCGGAAGGGCGATGGCGACATATCCCGCAGTTAATAACGCCCCGGCTTTTTTCGCCCCCTCGGTAATACAAAGGGGAATTTCGGGATGGTTGATCACCCAGTCCCAAAATCCTAAATCACTTTGATCGGGTTGAATATCTGTTTCTAAAAGGGTAAAATGGTAACGTTGAGCGATACGTTCCCAGATGGGTTGAGAGACTCTTAAGGCAAAAATTCCGGTGGGAGTTTGGGGCGGATGTTCATATTTAATAATTTTGTTGTGATCGCTATTAATACGCGGTTGAAGCGGTTTAAAACAGCCCCAGAGGTCATCTTTTCCGGTGAGAATATCAATCCCCGAACACCACCAACCGCCTTCGTAGAGGTGTTGATAACGGTTGAGAATGCGATCGCTAACTCGCCCATCATTACGACGGGGTAAAGTGTCAGAATACAGCAAATAATCGAGGGGACGATAGCCTTCTAGGGGAGTAACATTAAGTTGGGTAAGTTGTTCGTCAACGCAGCTTGCGTTCCACTCGGTCAGATGATTTACGGCCATTGTCGGGATGAAAGATTGAACGGGAACCCCCCATTGTAATCTAGATATAGAGTTTTCGCTATAAATTTTTATAAAGTGTGCATTACATCTGCTGCGGAATGATTTTTTAATGATACTTTTAGGATAGATGATGGTGAGGCGGCAAGTTGTGCGATCGCGGTGTCGAGAGGATGGGTAATTGCAACGGATGATAGACGGGCGATTTCATTTATTAAAAGTGAAGTATCTTCTGTAAAAATATTATCAACTTTAGACTTAATTAAATATTTTTCAGAGGGGATCAATCTGGAGGGGTTACAATTACAAAAGGTGTTAGAATCAATACAAGTTAAAGGACGATATAGACCTGCTAAAAGCCATCCGTTATATCGTTGGTGGGAATTAGCAATCAATCTTGAATCAAAAAATGATTAATCAAAGGTTTCAGAAGGTTTGTAACTCGCAACTCAAAGGCGGAGATTGCCCAAAACCCCTATAACTTGGTATAACTTAATATAACTATTGAGTGAACCCCTACAGGAAAAAGGAATGATTGCAAAGATCACAACAGCAGAAAAGCCCTTATTACGGGGAAAAGGACTCCCTCCCTTTGAAATGGTTAAACCGGATGCAGTGGTTCCAGAGATGACACAACTGTTGGATCAACTCGAGGCCGAACTAGCGAGGCTAGAAGCGGATGTACAACCGACTTGGGAAGGTTTGGTCGAACCGTTACAACTTTTAGAGGAACGTTTGACCTGGAGTTGGGGAATAGTCGGTCATTTAATGGGTGTAAAAAATAGCCCTGAACTGCGAACAGCCCATGAAACCGTTCAGCCCAAAGTTGTACAATTTATCAACAAACTCAACCAAAGTCCAAATATTTATAAAGCATTTAAAGCGTTGAAGGAGTCTTCTGAATGGGAGACTTTAGACTCAGCCCAAAAACGAATTGTTGAAGCGGCAATTCGAGATGCTGAACTTTCGGGGGTGGGTTTAACAGGAGAAAAACGGGATCGTTTTAATGCCATTCAACTCGAACTTGCTGAACTTTCAACGAAGTTTGGTAATCATATTTTAGATGCGACAAAAGCCTTTAGTTTGACCTTAACTGAACCGGAAGATGTGGAAGGTTTACCGCCCAGTTTACTCAGTTTAGCCGCTCAAGCTGCTCGTTCAGAAGGGATGGAAGAAGCCACCGCAGAAAAAGGCCCCTGGCGAATTACCTTAGATTTTCCCAGTTTTGGCCCCTTTTTAAAGTTTAGCAAACGCCGAGAATTACGGGAACAGGTTTATAAGGCTTATATCAGTCGGGCTTCGAGGGGGGACTTGAATAATTTTCCCTTAATTGAACGGATTTTAGAATTGCGTCAAGAAAAGGCTAAACTACTTGGGTTTAACAGTTATGCTGAGTTAAGTTTAGCCAGTAAAATGGCACCGAGTGTGGAAGCAGTGGAGGCATTATCGGAAGAATTACGGGTGGTCAGTTATGAGGCAGCCTTGAAAGAATTTGAAGACTTAAAAGCCTTTGCTGCATCTAAGGGCGCGCCCGAAGCAGAAGATTTAAAACACTGGGATATTAGTTTTTGGTCGGAACGTCAACGAGAAGAAAAGTTTGCCTTTACCGATGAAGAATTGCGTCCTTATTTCCCCCTTCCCCAAGTGTTAGAAGGGTTGTTTGGTTTAGTTCAACGAATTTTTGGAATTCGCATTACAGCAGCCGATAGTCAAGCCCCAGTTTGGCATGAAGATGTACGTTATTTCCAAGTCGCTGATGAAGCGGGAAACCCCATTGCTTATTTTTATTTAGATGCCTATAGTCGTCCGGCTGAAAAACGCGGTGGGGCTTGGATGGATGAGTGTATTACTCGCGCAAAAATCACAGAAAACGGTGCATCTACTGTTCGTTTACCTGTGGCTTATTTACAGTGTAATCAAACGCCACCTGTGGATGGAAAACCGAGTTTAATGACGTTTAGTGAGGTAGAAACGTTATTTCATGAATTTGGTCACGGTTTACAACATATGTTAACAACGGTTGACTATGCAGGGGCAGCCGGAATTAATAATGTTGAATGGGATGCGGTGGAATTACCCAGCCAATTTATGGAGAATTGGTGTTATGATCGCTCAACGTTGTTTGGCATGGCTAAACATTATCAAACGGGTGAATCTTTGCCAGAACATTATTATCAAAAGCTGTTAGCCGCCCGCACTTATATGAGTGCAACGGTGATGTTAAGGCAAATTCATTTTGGGTTGGTTGATATTGAGTTACATCATCGTTATCAACCGGGTGGAAAGGAAACGGTTGTTGATGTTAGAAACCGGATTGCTGAAAATACAACGGTGTTGAAACCTTTACCCGAAGATGCGTTTTTATGTGCGTTTGGGCATATTTTTTCGGGGGGTTATGCCGCAGGTTATTACAGTTATAAATGGGCGGAAGTTCTCAGCGCCGATGCGTTTTCTGCTTTTGAAGAAGCGGGTTTAGAAGATGAAAAAGCCATGGCGGAAACGGGTAAACGCTTCCGAGAAACGGTGTTAGCTTTGGGCGGAAGTTTGCATCCAATGGAGGTGTTTAAATCCTTCCGAGGACGTGAACCGAGTACCCAACCGCTATTGGTTCATAGTGGTTTAGTTCCGGCTGTTTAATTGCCTTGAAATTACTTTAGGGGCGTTCATTAAGGGCGTCTCTAAATTATGAGTTAATCATAGTTATGGATGTAGAATATGATTTTAGTCAAGGTAGAAGTATTACGTCAGCATATTCAGCAAAACCGCGAATCTTTAGAAGAAACTTTACACAGAGTTTTGCGGGAAGAACTTAAGCGAATTGAGTGAGATTTATGATTGTAATTCTCTCCGCCATTTTGCCTGTAGCTTGTATTGTTTTGATTGGCTATATTGTCGGAAAAAAGATTAATTTAGACCAATCTACCCTATCTCGTCTGAGTTTGTATGTCTTATTTCCGGCTTTAATTGTTGATAACCTTTATAATACAACACTGAGTCGGGAAAATGTAATTGCCATTACTATTGGCTTTTTAATTACGTTTTTAATTTGGTGTGTTTCTGCTTGGCAATTGAGTTATTCGTTACAGTTTCCTCGTGATTTAAAGAAAAATTTTGTGATCACAACGGCTTTACCCAATGTCGGGAACTTAGGGCTACCTGTGACTTTATTTGCGTTAGGAGAAGCCGGACTTCAACGGGCAATTGTGTATTTAATTGTTTGGAATATTGTTGTTTTAACAACGGTTCCTGCCTTTTTACAACAGGGGGGTTTTTGGTCTTCAATTCAGTTTATGTTTAAACTTCCTCTGACTTGGGCGGTGTTTTTTGGCGTGGCTTTACGCGGGTTTAACGTACAACTTCCGTTTCAGTTGGATGAAGGATTAAGGTTGTTAGCAGAAGCCGCAATTCCTTTAGGTTTATTAATGTTAGGAATTCAAATTTCTCAAAGTCAATTTAAACTGACTTTCTATGAACTTGGGGCGAGTTTATTACGGCTTGTCGGTGGGGGAGTGATTGCATTTGCAGTGGGTAAACTTTTAGGACTAGCCGTTTTAGATTTAAAAGTTCTAGTGCTTCAAAGTTCTATGCCCACTGCAATTACAGCCTTTTTAATGACGAATGAATTTGGGGGAGATGCGGCTTTATCAGCACGGGTTGTTGTGGTTTCAACGATATTGGCTTTTATTACATTACCTGCCGTTTTATGGTTGTTAGAACATTTTGTTGTGGCACTTTAGCGCAGAAAAAACAATTTTATTTGAGAAGATTGGTTTTGATTCATCGGTTTAAAATTCACCAGAAAGATTCAATCCTCCCAATAGAATCAGTAATAATCCAGCAACTAATCCTAAATTAATTCCTAATGGTTTTTGGGTGAACTGTTTTCCCATCCAATAGCCTCCACCAATAGTCAGCAAACTGGAACAAAAAGTAAAAAAACTGGTGAGAATGACATCAAATTGAGCAATACCCGCTCCTACACCTGTTCCAAAATTAGTAATCGTTAAAGCAAAGCCTAAAAGAATTCCCTCTTTTAAATTAAGGCGATTAATTGACGGTTTTGCGTTCAATTCTTCGGATTCATTTGAGTCAGACATCAGGGTGTTACCCACACTAAAAATGCCAATGATGATTAAAATTAGGCTTCCCAGATAACCTGTTAATCTCGGGGGTAAATAGTGACTGATTTGATCTCCTAAATAAATCGAAATTAAGGTGCTAAATCCTGATAAAATGGCAATGGCAATATTAGTCGGAGCGGGAACAATCCAGTTTCGCAGTCCGTAACTCATCCCCACTGCTAAATTATCAAGATTAGTCGAAAGTGACAAAACAATTGAACTCAAAATAGACTCAAGCAAATTCATCTTTTCAAAAATTAATTTAACTTAAAAAGGCGCACGGGGAATTGAGGGTCTAGGCGCAGATGGAGCCGTCGGAGTCGGAATACTAGGAGTGGGAACCCCATTGGCTGAACAACTAAAATTCGACGGTACAATTCGCCGACAAATTGATTGTAAAAGACCTTCTGGCGTAATCGGAATACTAAACCCAGAAAACAGTTCTCCGGTTAAAATGAGAGCTAATTCTTCAGGAGTAATATTCTGAATTTGTCCGAGTACACCGGGTAAAACGCCGATTTTTTGACCTTCTCTTAAAACGACAGGAACAGCACCGGGTTCTTGAGAGGTGACTTCCACTTCCCCCTCTAAAACTTTAATATTTCCAGTACCATTTTGATTGGTTTCCATAATATAAAGTGTGCCTTTGACTCCGACAGAAAACCCACTAATACAACCATTAGCAGGGCCACTAACAACCACTTGACCTTGTTCAATTTCCACACATTGACCCACTGTAACACGAGAATTGCTTCCAATGCGTCCGGCGGCACCGTTATTAAATTCTAAACCCGCACGGGATGTTTTTGTTTGAATGAGTTGTCCTAAATTCGCTTGGTCTGCAATTTGAGCTTCTTGTTCTTCGATGAAGACCTCCTTTCCGTCTAAAATTTCTTGAACAATAGCGAGGTTAATTTTAGCAAAAACGGGAACATTCAGGAGTCCAAACTCGACAACAAAAGCGAGGAAAAATCCAGTGATAACGTTCTTGATCCAAAAGTTGAGTGGCATCATCTGATTTTAGAGTTAAAATTGAGAAATAAGATACAAAAGCAAACCTCCAAGATTGAGGAACATCCTCAATATTCTGATTACATCTATTTTAAGTAAAGATGAGCAGAAAATACAAACACAACCCAATCAGCTTAAATAAGCGGTTTTATCGAATCCTGATAGTTACTTTTCTAGTGAGTGTTTTGCTATCAGGAAAAATCTCGCGGGCTATCTCAGTGGAGTCTCAAACGCCCTCTCAGGTTTTCTCGGGTGAGTTGAGCGAAAAAAAGACACTGGTGAGAACTGCTGAAAATCCGGCACATCAAGCCCTCCGAACCGGATTAAATCATTACCGTCAGGGAACAGGTAGTGCTTTACGTCAAGCCATTGAACAGTTAGAAATTGCCTTGAAACTTTGGCGAGAACAAGGGGATTTAACTCAAGAAGCAACCACGTTGCAATTTCTGGGTTTAATTCATTCTGACTTAGGAGAATATCAAGCAGCTTTAAATTATTATCGTCAGGTTTTAGAGTTAGTTCCTCAATTGTCTCAACCGGAGTATTGGGAGGCTCCAATTTTAGAACTTTCGGCGGAAGTTTATCTGAAATGGGGTGAATATCAACAAGCGTTAGAAGCTTATGAAAAAGCACACAGTCTCCGTAGAAATATGGGTTCGCCTTCCGCAGAAGCAGCTACCTTAAATAGTATGGGTTTATTGTATTATAACTTAGGAGAATTAGATCGAGCTTTAGATTATTATAAACAAGCCCAGAGCCTTTTACAGGGTTCTGAAAATGTTAGTTTTAAGCAAACTACGGCTTTAATTTTAAATAATATGGGTCAAGTTTATTCTGACAAAGGAGAATTAGAAAAAGCAAAAGAAATCTATATTCAAGCCTTGAACTATTGGAAAGCTGTACCCGAAAAAACTGATGTCAGAACCCTTCGGGGACAAGCAGCAACATTGAATAATCAGGGTTATATTTATGCTCAATCTAATCAATTTCAACTCGCTCAAAACACTTATAATGAAGCTTTACCCCTTTGGCAAAAAATAGGCGATCGCACCCGAGAAGCCAGTACCTTAAATAACCTTTGTTATGTAGATTTTCAACAAGGCAATCTTGCTCAAGCATTAGAGATCTGTACTCAATCTCTGCAAATTCGACAAAGCGTTGGAGATCGAACAAAAGAACCCTTGAGTTTATATTATATTGCTCAAATTCAACGCCAACAAGGGGAACTAGAAACCGCGGTTCAAACGATAGAAAAAGCCTTGGAAATTATCGAAGATTTACGAACCAAAGTAGATCGTCAAGATTTACGCGCCTCGTTTTTCGCCTCTAAACAGGAGTATTATGAGTTTTATATTGACTTGTTAATGCAACTCCACAAGCAAAATCCTGAAAAGGGCTATGATGGGTTAGCCTTAGAAGCCAGTGAACGAGCTAAGGCAAGAAGTTTATTAGAAATATTAGCAGATTCTGGAGGAGAAGTCACCTCTGGAATAGACCCAAGATTGTTAGAAGAAAAACAACAAATTAAACAACAACTCAGTGCATTAGAACAGTTGAGAGTCCGGTTATTGAGTGGTGAACATACAGAAGAACAAAGACGAAAAATTAATCAAGAAATTGAAATTTTACTGCAACAATATCGCACGTTATTAACTCGAATTCGTGCCACCAGTCCCAATTATGCTGCTTTGACTCAACCCCAGCCTTTAACCCTTGCCGAAATTCAACAACAAATTCTTGATTCTGAAACAGTTTTACTCGAATATTCTCTGGGACAAGAACGCAGTTATTTATGGGTTGTGACTTCTAATTCTATCGAAAGCCATGAACTCCCAGGACGCTCAGAAATTGAAGCTAAAGTGACAGAATATAGAGATTCTTTTTTACTTCCTACCCAACGCATTCGCCGACGACTAGCAGAAGAAAGCGGTCAAGTTTTAGCCGAAATTATTTTACCCCAATCTGAAAAAATCAATCAAAAACGGCTTTTAATTGTAGCCGATGGAGTCTTACAATATGTACCCTTTAATGGTTTACCCACAGCCGGAACATTAATCCTAAAACAGGGATGGACACCCTTAATTGTTCAACATGAAATTGTCACCATTCCTTCAGCTTCAACCTTAGCCGTTTTACGTCAAGAAACCCAGAATAGAACCCCCGCTCAAAAAGCCTTAGCGATACTGGCAGATCCCGTTTTTAGCTATCAAGATGATCGGGTAACAAATATATCTCCAGAAAATATCAGATCCCTCCCCCCTGAGTTAGAACGTTCGGCGAGAGAATCAGGCGTTTTGTTTGATCGTTTACCCTTTACCGCAACAGAAGCAGAACGTATTTTAGACTTACTTCCAACGGTTAATAGTACCAAACAATTTGGCTTTTCAGCCCGTCGTGAATTTGTCACTAGCCCTCAAGTGAATGAATACCGTATTCTTCATTTTGCTACTCATGGTTTAATGAATAGTGAGACGCCTGAACTGTCGGGTTTAGTCTTATCTTTAGTCGATGAAAGTGGAGAATCATTAAATGGATTTTTGCGGTTATATGATATTTTCAACCTGCAATTATCAGCAGAATTAGCCGTTTTAAGTGCTTGTGAAACCGGACTCGGAGAAAATATTCGAGGCGAAGGATTAGTCGGTTTAACTCGTGGGTTTATGTATGCAGGTGCGCCAAGAGTTGTGGTAAGTTTGTGGAAAGTTGATGATCAATCAACCTCTGAATTAATGGTAAAATTTTATCAACGAATGCTTCAACAAAATCTCTCCCCTGTTGCTGCTTTGCGAGTTGCTCAAATTGATATGTGGCAACAGAATAAATGGTCATCTCCCTACTTTTGGGCGGGGTTTACCCTACAAGGAGAATGGAAAAACCCCAACATTAACCTCAATTAAAGTGTTAATTTTATTGATAGCGATCGCTCTTTTTCTCCGTAAATTTACTGATTTCTCGGACTTGGTATTCTCTCAATCCTAGCCAACCTTTGGCTTCCCGATAAAAGACTTCTACCCAGTTTCTTTTGGAGTAAGTCGTTACGAACCACTGTTTTGTTGCTTTAGATGAATCAACATTAGTGATAAAATAGTCAAGCTCTGTCGCTTCTTCAAAAGAACTTGCATTCATAATGATAGCAAATGTTCTTTCTCCTTCTAGACGAGACAGCTTGGCGTTGAATGTTGATACCCAAACAGTTTTTAGTTGTTCTAAAGGGACTGGTTTCTCTCATCAGGGATCATCTCGACGTTAAACTCCTGTCTGGTAACGATTATACTCTGTTTTGACTCTTTTTCTCGTTTAAGTCTCGCTAAACAACAAAGAACTGATTCAACTCATATCCTCGCAGCGATTCGATCATTAAACCGATTAGAAACCTTGGGGGAGACAATGAAGGCAGCCCTAAATAGTTTATCAGTAGCTGCCCTTGATTGGTTCAAAAAAAATCTTCATAATCCAGAAAGTGAGCATAGTTCCAAGGAATATACCCCATACGGTAAAACATAAAGCGTAGAGCAAAGTGTCGAAGACAGGCAGCACCACCAACAATTAGACTACCAGCTAACCCTAAAAGCAAGCCCAAGTGAAGTAACGTGCTAATATAATTCTAGGTCTAAAGGTAAGCTTTTCTTGTCATCGTAAAAATGAGTTGTTACCACAACAATGCTATTTAAGACGAGCATAGGAAAAAATACTTGTACTATCAGAGGTTGCTATGGCTTTCACATTTACTCGGATCGCGAATACGAATACCTCTATTCCCAATAGTAATGAAACTTTTGACAGCTTCAGTAGACCCTTAAATGTCTTGACGTATCCTGCAATCAATAAGAATGGGGATGTTGCATTTTTTAGTGACACAGATGAGGGTTTTGGAATTTATATTAATAAAGATAGTCTTCAGGTTCTTGTAGCTCCTAAGACCCCAATTCCTAACGATCCTTTTCCCAATGATAATTGGGAAACTTTGGGTATTAATACATTTTCCCTTAATAATAATGGAGATGTAGCGTTTTGGGCAATTATAGGAGAGAACACAGACAACATAGATCCTACTCTTCCATTATTTCAACGCGGTATATACAAAACTGTAGGAGGTTTAAAAACCGTTGCCGATCCTAATACTTTGATTCCAGGAAGCACAGAAGCAACTTTTAAATTTTTATTTCCTTATCCCTCTTTAAATGATAATGGGAATGTAGTTTTTACAGGTTTTAATAATGCTGGTAGTATTTTTTTCCCTGAGACTAAAGGAGGAATTTATATTGATACTAATACAACCGAACTGACATCCGTTGTAGAACTCAACGATCCCATTCCTAATCAGACTGGAATCTTTGACTCTTTTTCCTTTCCTGATATCAACAATAATGGAACTGTTGTATTTTACGGAAGGAATGAAGATAGTTCGAGCAATGGAATTTATAAAAAAGAGGGTGGGGATTTAACAAAAATTGTTGATAATAAGACTCTAGTTCCGAATAGTACGGGTACTTTTTCTAATGCTCGTTTTCCAACCCTGAACCAAAACGGAAATGTTGCCTTTTTTGGCGTTCAAGACGATAATGGCGATAATACATTAAATAACATAGGTGTCTATACTGATATCGGTGGAATTAATCTCGTTGCTGATACCAATACTCCTATCCCCAATGGAGTCGGAAACTTTCTTCAATTTAATTCTGATGAAGATCCCAACAACTTCCCTTCTGATCTACTCAGCTTAGATGATAACGGAGCAGTTGCATTTGTGGGTGTGGGTTCTGAAGAACAGCAAGGAATTTATACAAACCTCAATGGAGAGTTAGAAACAGTTATTGATTTAAACACACCACTTGAAGGTAAAATTATTGAAGACTTAGCTTTTGGTTCCGAAGGGTTGAGCGGAAATCAAATCGCTTTTTCGGCTAGATTTAATGACGGTACAGAAGGAATTTATGTTGCCAATTTTGCGCCTGTTTCTTTGAGTTTAAGTGTTGATACTGATAGTATTTCCGAAGCGGATGGAGAAGACGCGGCTACTGTTACAGTGACCCGAACCGGAGGAACAGCCGCCTCTTTAGATGTGACTTTAACCAGTAGCGATCCCACGGAAGCAACAGTTCCTTTAACCGTAACAATTCCCGTCGATCAAACCTCAGCTACTTTCAGTTTAGACGCAATTGATGATTTAATTGATGATGGCGATCGCACTGTTACACTAACAGCAATAGCAAACGGTTTTACAGAAGGAACTGCTGAAATTATAGTCCTTGATAATGAGGAACCTGTTGATGAAGAACCTGTTGATGAAGAACTTGTTGATGAGGAACCTGTTGATGAGGAACCTGTTGATGAGGAACCTGTTGATGAGGAACCTGTTGATGAGGAACCTGTTGATGAAGAACTTGTTGATGAAGAACCTGTTGATGAGGAACCTGTTGATGAGGAACTTGTTGATGAAGAACTTGTTGATGAGGATGAACCTACTGATGAGGAACCTGTAGAAGAACCTATTGATGAGGAACCTGTTGATGAGGAACCTGTTGATGAGGAACCTGTTGATGAGGAACCTACTGTAGAGGAACCTGTTGATGAGGAACCTGTTGATGAGGAACCTACTGTAGAGGAACCTATTAATGAGGAACCTATTAATGAGGAACTTGTTAATGAGGAACTTGTTGATGAGGAACCTGTTGATGAGGAACCTACTGTAGAGGAACCTGTTGATGAGGAACCTACTGTAGAGGAACCTACTGTAGAGGAACCTGTTGATGAGGATGAACCTACTGATGAGGAACCTGTAGAAGAAC
>JBJHBL010000110.1:0-12627 GCA_050485465.1 Limnoraphis sp.
ATATTATCGAGTTTATCTCAGTTGTATGTGGCGGGAGTTGAGGTGAATTGGGTAGAGTTTGAGAGGGATTATTCTCGTCAACGGGTGGCTTTACCCACTTATCCTTTTCAACGTCAACGCTATTGGTTTAAGAAGTCTCATCATCAACCAAAACATCAACATCCCCAATCGAATGAACATCCATTACTCGGAAGAAAACTCAATATTGCTAAGTCGGATATGCTTTTATTTGAAAATACCATTAGCTTAGAAAACTTGGAATTTCTTAAGCATCATCGTGTTTTTAATCAAGTTATTCTTCCCGCCGCAGGTTTTATAGAGATTGTGTTATATGCTGGATATCAAATAAATAAAACTACCAATTTACTGTTAGAAGAAATTAGTCTCAAATCCCCTTTAATATTATCTGAAATTGAAGATAAAATTATCCAGACGGTTTTAACTCCAGAATCTGAGCAAGCCTATTGTTTTGAAATCTTCAGTTTAGCTGAATCAGATTCTCAATCTTCCTGGATACTTCATGCACAGGGAAAATTGAAAACTGAAAATTCAAGTCAGTCTCAGATGGTGAGAACTCACAATAATTTTGAGCAGGAAGTGAACCGAGAAAACTATTATCAGCAGTTGCAAGTGAGAGGGATAGAGTTTGGTGAAGATTTTAAAGTTTTGAGTCAACTTTGGAGCAAAGATTCACAGTCTTTAGGCATTATCAAACTATCTGAAAAACTGATTATAGAAAATTTAAGTTACATTTTTCATCCAGCCTTATTAGATGGGTGTCTACAGACTTTAGGTATTAATATAAAAACAGAAAGTCAGTCAAAAACCTATCTCCCTATGGGTTTAGAACAATTTAAGTTGTATACTCATCCGAGTTCGAGCGTCAAAAGTTTTGCTGAAATTAGAGCCACTAAATCTCCCAACCAACACACTTTAGTTGCGGATATAGACATTACTGATTTAGATAACAAAATGGTTGCTTCTCTAAAAGGTTTGCAACTTCAAGTAGTTCATCCAGAACTACTCTTTAGAAATCAGTCTAGTTCCTTTCAAGATTGGCTTTACAAAATTGCATGGCAACCTCAAAATCATCCTCAACAAACTCAAGTCGGAGATGGGTTAGTTAAACCAGCAGATATTAAACGTAGACTATCTTCTCAATTGACGCAATTAATAGAACAGCCTGAAATTTTAAACTATCAAAAATTATTAGTTGAACTAGAGTCTTTGAGTTCATCCTATATTGTAGAAGCCTTTCATAAAATAGGCTTTAACTTTCAGAAAAATCAGCATTTTTCAAGCGAAGAATTATTCCAAACATTAGGAATTGTCAGCCAACACCAAAGATTATTTCATCGATGTTTAGAAATGTTAGCAGAAGATAAGATTTTAATTGATGATTCAAAAAATCATTGGCAGGTTATTCATCTTCCTGAGCAATTACCCGTAGAAGTTCAACACAATATCTTATTAGAACGTTATTCTAATGCTCAAGCAGAATTGACTTTATTACAGAACTGTGGTTCACAATTGGCTGAAGTTTTGCAGGGAAAATGTGATCCAACTCAGTTGCTTTTCCCCAAGGGAGATTTAACCCTCACAACTCAACTCTACCAAGAATCTCCCGGTGCAAAAGTAATGAATACCATGATTCAAAAAGCGACTCATTTAGCATTAGAAAACATTTCTCAAGAACAAAAAATTAAAATCCTAGAAATTGGGGCTGGAACAGGCGGAACAACGGCTTATTTACTTCCTCATTTTAATTCTAAACAAGCTGAATATACCTATACCGATATTTCCCCCTTGTTTGTCAATCAAGCAAAACAAAAGTTTCAAAAATATGAGTTTGTCAAGTATCAAGTTCTCGATATAGAAAAACCTCTAGATGTACAAAATTTTGAGAATCAAAAATATGATATTATTATTGCTGCTAATGTTTTACACGCTACGACACACTTAAAGCAAGTTTTAGAAAATATAAAAACTTTACTAATCGCTAAAGGATTACTCATTTTATTAGAAGGAACACAACCATTCCGGTGGTTTGATTTAACCTTTGGCTTAACAGAGGGATGGTGGAAATTTAAGGATCAAGAAATTCGTTCAAACTATCCTTTAATTTCTGTTGATCAATGGCAAAAGCTTTTAGTAGAAACAGGGTTTGAAGCCATTGAAAATATCACCGAAAATTCTAATCAACCTCTAGGACAAGCTGTGATAGTTGCTCAAAAGACTCAACCACTTCAGTCCCAATCAAAACGATGGTTGATTTTTACAGATCAGCAAAAAATTACTCAAGAAATAGAAAAACAATTAACAAAAAGGGGTATACTTTGTAGCTTTGTCTATGCTGGAAAAGAATCTCAAAAAATGAACCCAAATACTGATCAAGTTAACCTGTGTAACCTAGATCATGTTCATCAATTATTTGACAAAATAAAGACAGAAGAACTCATCTTTGAAAACGTTATTTACCTGTGGGGTTTAAAAACAGATGAACCTACAACGCTGAGTGTAGAGAAGTTAGATCAAATTGCAAAAACAGGATGGGAAAGTTTACTCAATCTCACTCAGTCCCTCGTGAAACATTATTCTCAACCCCCAACTTTAGCAATTGTAACTAGAGGTGCTGTCGCGACGGGAACAGAAAAAAAATTATCAGGAATTGCTCACTCTCCGCTTTGGGGAATGGGAAAAGTTATTGCTTTAGAACATCCAGAGTTACATTGCCTTCAAATTGATTTAGATCCCGATCAATCTCTCAAAAATCAAATCGATCAACTGCTAAAAGAACTCGAAAACTTCACCGATGAAAATCAAGTTTTATATCGTCAAAATATTCGTCAAGTTGCTCGCTTAAGTCGTTATCAAGCTTTCAGTTCCAATCCATTAAAACTTCCCCAAAATCAACCTTTTAAACTCGGTATTTCTCAGCGAGGAACACCGGACAATTTGCAGTTAGAAGCGACAACGCGCCGTCAACCTCAACCCGAAGAAGTTGAAATTCAAGTTAGAGCAACTGGACTCAACTTTATTGATATCCTAGATGCGCTAGGTGTACTTCCCTTTAAACGAGATTGGTTTGGGGTAGAATGTGCAGGTGAAATTGTTGCTATTGGCAATGATATAAAACATCTCAAAATTGGTGATGCAGTTATTGCACTAGCACCCGGAAGTTTAAGTCAATATGCAACAGTTAATCATCAGTTAGTTACCTTAAAACCTGCTCATTTAAGTTTTGAAGAAGCGGCTACAATTCCCGCTAACTTTCTCACTGCTTATTATGCTTTACACCATGTTGCAAAAATTTCTAAAGGAGACAAAATTTTAATTCATTCAGCCGCAGGAGGAACAGGAATGGCGGCTATTCAAATCGCCCAAGCTGTGGGAGCAGAAATATTTGCGACAGCCAGTTTGAGTAAGTGGGAATCTTTAAAATCATTGGGAATTAAACAGATTATGAACTCCCGAACATTAGAATTTTATGATGAAATTATGCAGATGACTAACAATCAGGGAATTGATATTGTTTTCAATTCATTATCGGGAGATTTTATTCCTAAAAGTTTATCACTTCTTAAGGAGAATGGACATTTTTTAGAAATTGGAAAGCGAGATATTTGGAGTTTTGAACAAGTCCATAAAGTTAAGCCTAATGTCTCTTATTCTATCATTAATTTGATGAAAAATGCTTACGAAAATCCAGGTTTAGTTCAGTCTATATTCTCTGAAATTTTGCATCAATTTGAGACTCAAGAATTACAACCCCTCCCTCAAAAAGTTTTTAATATTCAAAACGCACCTGCGGCTTTTCGCTATATGCAGCAAGCCAAACATATCGGTAAAATTGTTCTTACAAATTCACCTGCGAAAAATTTAAGCAATTTATCAAAAGGAACTTATTTAATTACCGGAGGTTTAGGAGGATTAGGGCTATTAGTGGCTCGTTGGCTTGTTGAAAAAGGAGCAAAAAATTTAGTATTATTAAGTCGCCGTTCTCTAAACTTTGAACAGCAAAGTCAATTAGATGAATTAGAAAAACTTGGCGCAGAAATTGTTGTTGCCCAAGCTGACGTTTCTGATCTGCAAAAACTAACTAATATTTTCTATGAAATTCAGAAAAAATTACCTCCATTACGAGGAATTTTTCATGCAGCAGGACTATTAGAGGATGGTGTTTTAATGCAACTCAACCCTGAAAAGTTTGAGCGAGTAATGAAGCCAAAAATGTACGGTGCATGGAACTTACACCAATTAACAAAAGATATCCCCCTCGATTATTTTGTACTCTTTTCTTCGGCGGCTTCGCTATTAGGTTCACCCGGACAAGCGAATCACGTTGCAGCGAACACTTTTCTCGATACCTTGGCTCACTATCGCCAAATAATCGGGCTACCGGGACTCAGTATTAATTGGGGGGCTTGGTCAGAAGTTGGGGCTGCGGCTGAACGTCAAGTGAGTCAGCAGATGAGCCTCAAGGGAGTTGGAACGATTTCTCCTCAGCAGGGGTTGGAAATATTGGAAGAATTGATGATGCAACCTGACCCACAAATTGGCGTCATTCCGATTGATTGGTCGCGGTTTTTTCAGCAAGAACTGATATTTCCTTTCTTCTCTGAAATGATTCCTAAAGAAGTGCCAAAGTCCACCCCAAAATCAGAAATTATTCAAAAACTTGCAACGATACCCACCAGTGAACATGAATCAATGCTCGTCACTTATTTGCAAACAGAAGTGGGTCAAGTTTTAGGATTGCCACCCTCTCAATATCCTCATCCAAAACAAGGATTTTTTGACATGGGGATGGACTCTTTGATGGTGATTGAACTGAGAAACCGCTTAGAAAATAATTTAGGACAACCTATTCCTTCAACCGTGATTTTTGAATATCCCACAATACAAGATTTGGTTCAATATATTCAAGCAGAAATAATGCAAAAAAATAAGTTGATTAATCCAGAAAAAGATGTTAGTATTAATCAACAAAATAAAAATAATTTATCACTGGATTATATAGAAGACTCTATCACTCAAGAACTTGAAAACTTAGAAAAATTATTAGGAGGTTAAACCGATGGATAATTTATCTTCATCTCAGCGAATACTAGCAGCCCTAACTGAAGCTCGAACAAAGCTAGAAGCCTTTGAAAAAGAGAAAAATGAACGAGTGGCGATTATTGGGATGGCGGGTCGTTTTCCCGGCGCTCAAACTGTCGATCAGTTTTGGGAAAATATCAAAAATGGTGTGAATTCTATTCAATTTTTATCAGATGAAGAACTGATTACATCAGGAGTTAGTTTAGATGAAATTCACAGCCCCAACTATGTTAAAGCCTATGCCAGTTTTGAAAAGATTGAATACTTTGATGCTGCCTTTTTTGGTTATTCTCCCCGAGAAGCAGAACTGATTGATCCTCAGCATCGAATTTTTTTAGAATGTGCTTGGGAAGCCCTAGAAAATGCAGGTTATGACCCTGAACGTTATTATGGAAAAATAGGGGTTTATGGGGGTTCTGCTCTCAATAATTACATCATTAATCTTTTCAATAACCAGACCTTAAAAACATCTGTAGATTCAGTACAGTTTGTAATTAGTAATGTCATGGGTTTAATGCCCACTAGAGTTTCTTATAAATTAAACCTAAAAGGCCCAAGCTGTGGAATTCAAACCGGATGTTCAACCTCATTAGTCAGTGTTCATCTGGCTTGTCAAAGCTTATTAAAACAAGAGTGTGATATGGCTTTAGCAGGTGGAGTAACCGTCAATTCTGCTAGAAAATCAGGTTATCTTTATAAAGACAATGGAATTGCTTCTCCTGACGGCTATTGTCGTGCTTTTGATGCCAATGCTAAAGGAACCGTATTTGGAAATGGAGTCGGTATTGTTGTCTTAAAACGCCTGAGTCAAGCCTTAGAAGATGGCGATCAAATTTATGCCGTGATTCGAGGTTCAGCGATTAATAATGATGGTTCTCAAAAAGTAGGTTTAACGGCTCCTAGTGTAACAGGTCAAGCCGAAGTTATTGCAACCGCCATTGCCCAAGCAGCCATAGAACCTGAGACGATTCATTATATAGAAACACATGGAACTGGAACAGCATTAGGAGATCCCATTGAAATTTCAGCTTTAACAAAAGTTTTTGGTAAAAGTAATCATCAATTTTGTGCGATTGGTTCAGTTAAAAGTAACATCGGACATTTAGATGCAGCAGCAGGAATTGCTGGATTAATCAAAGCAACCCTAGCCCTCAAAAATCAGCAAATTCCGCCCAGTTTAAACTTTAAAAAACCTAACCCTCAAATTCAATTTTCTGAAACTCCATTTTATGTCAATACTCAACTCTCAAATTGGCAAACAAACGGCACACCTCGTCGTGCTGGAGTCAGTTCTTTTGGCATGGGAGGAACCAATGCTCATCTGATTCTTGAAGAAGCACCACCTGCCGAAATTTCTAGCTATTCTCGCTCCTGGAAATTGTTATTAATTTCTGCAAAAACATCATCAGCTTTAGAAACAGTAACCCGTCAACTTGCTACTTATTTAAACCAGTACTCACCTAACTTAGCGGATGTAGCTTATACACTCCAAATCGGTAGAAAAAATCATGAGTATCGTCGAATGCTAGTTTGTGAAACTTTAAAAGATGCGATTGAAATATTACGAAAAGATACCACAAGCCTTCAAAATTTATCAACAAAATTATATCAAAACAGTTCCAAAACTGTTGTATTTATGTTTTCCGGTCAAGGCAGTCAATATGTTAATATGGGATTAGAACTTTATGAAACAGAACCTCTTTTTAGACAAATTATTGATGAATGTAGTGAGCGTCTACGACCCCATTTAGAGCAAGATTTACGAGATATTCTTTATCCTCAGCAACATTCAAAACAAAACTGTATTAATGAAACAACCTATGCTCAACCCGCACTATTTATTATCGAATATGCTCTTGCTCAATTGTGGATGAGTTGGGGGATAAAACCTCAAGTTATGATCGGTCATAGTATCGGAGAATATGTGGCTGCAACCCTAGCAGGTGTGTTTTCTTTAGAAGATGCTTTAGCCTTAGTTGCAAGCCGAGGAAAACTAATGCAAACTTGTCCATCCGGGGCAATGCTTTCTGTTGCAGCAACACCTGAAAAAGTTCAGTCTATCCTCCCAAAAGAATTAGTCATTGCAGCTATTAATTCCCCTAATTTTTGCGTAATATCAGGTTCGATAAACACCATAAAAATGTTCGAGAGTGTTTTAATTCAACAAAATATTACCTATCGGCGTTTACAGACTTCTCATGGCTTTCATTCTCCTTTAATGGAGCCAATTTTAGATGAATTTAAACAAACTGTTAGGAAAATTAAACTCAATCCTCCTCAAATTCCAGTCATCTCTAATGTCACCGGAACCTGCCTCACTGCAACAGAAGCAACTCAACCGGAATATTGGGTTGAACAGTTGAGAAAAACAGTACAGTTTTCTCAGGGAATTCAACAAGTATTAGAAAAGCAAAATCCGATATTTTTAGAAGTAGGGCCAGGACGAACATTGACGACCTTTGCTCAACAGCATAAAACCGATATAAATACTCTCAATTCATTACGTCATCCTCAAGAACAACAGTCCGATATTGCTCAGATTTTAGAAGCATTAGGGCAACTCTGGCTGTCGGGAATAGAGGTAAACTGGTTAGGATTTTATGCTAACGAACGACATCAACGTATCCCCTTACCGACCTATCCATTTGAACGACAATACTATTGGGTTGAGCCGCAATTAGAAAGCAATAATTATGAGTTAAATATCAAAGAACTACAAAAAAATTCTAATCTCAATGAATGGTTTTATGTTCCGTCTTGGAAACGTTCAACTCTACCCGTATCAACCTATTCTGACCGTAAATGTTGGTTAGTTTTTGTTGATGAAATTGGATTGAGTGAGAAAATCGTGCAACGCCTGATCGCAGAACATCAAAATGTCGTAGAAGTTAAAATCGGCAAAAAGTTTATTCAACTTACGGATTATTTATTTGAAATCAATCCCGAAAAATCCGAGAATTATCAGCAGCTTATAAAGATATTAAATGACAATAATCTCCTTCCCGATTCTATAGTTCACTTTTGGGGAATTCAATCCGAGATTGACTTTGAATCCAGTCAAACTCAGGGTTTTTATAGCTTACTTGCTTTAGTGCAAGCCATCACCAAACAACTCGTTAATCATCCTATACAAATTACAACTGTTACCAGCAATATTCACGACATACTCGGTACAGAACCTCTCAATCCTTCTCAAGTTACACAACTAGGATTATCTAAAGTTATTCCACAAGAATATCCTTTTATTACTTGCAAAAACATCGATATTACAATTTCACAATCTTCTACATTTTCTATAAAACTGATTGATCAAATTATGACTGAATTAAAGGACAACTCTACAGATTCAATTGTTGCTTACAGAGAGCAGTATCGTTGGGTGCAAACTTTTGAACCGTTAGTGTTCCCTAAACTTTCAACAAAAGACACTTTATTTAAAGCGAATCATGTTTATCTAATTGCAGGAGATTTAGTCGAGGGATTAGGATTAGTGTATGCAAAATATCTGGCTCAAGACTTGCAAGCAAAGCTCATTTTAGTGGGTCGTTCAACTTTACCCGAAAAACATCAATGGGAACAGTGGATAGTATCACATAGCCAGCAAGATACGGTGAGTCAGTGTCTTCGTAAAATGCAAGCCTTAGAAACATCCGGGGCTGAATTTTTATTCTTTAATGCAGACTTAACGGATCAAAGCAAAATGCAGTCTATTGTAACTCAAGCCTATGAAAAATTTGGTCAAATTAATGGGGTCATTCACGCAGGAACAATGGGAGATCGATCAAGCTGTTTAATTCAAGAATTGAACGTCGAAGAATGCCATCATCAGTTTAAAAGCAAAGTGCAAGGATTAATGACATTAGCTCAAGTATTTGAAGGTAAAAAATTAGACTTTTATTTGCTACAGTCGTCTTTATCTTCAATTGTAGGAGGGATTGGATTTGGTGCTTATACCGCCGCTAATTTATTTATGGATGCTTTTGCTAACGAACAAAATAAAACCAGTTCAACGCCCTGGATTAGTATGAATTGGGATGCGTGTCAATGGGACGAAGAATCAATAACTCAAAAAACGGGTTCAGCATTAATTGACTTAGCGATAAAACCTGATGAAGTTTGGCAAGTCTCACAACAAATTTTATCTCAGAATAGTGTTTCTCAAGTTATCATTTCTCCCACAAATTTACAAGAGAGAATCAAGCAGTCAACCCCGTCAAAAACTTCAGAAAAAATTGAAGATTTAAACTTAAATCAAACCGCTCAGTTTTCTTCTCATTATGATCGACCTAATCTAAACACAGAATATTTTGCTCCTCGTAATGAGACTGAAAAAATAATTGCTAATGCCATGCAAGATTTATTGGGAATAGAAAAAGTCGGAATTTATGATAACTTTTTTGAGTTAGGGGGTCATTCATTATTGGCTATTCAAATTATTTCGCGGTTGCGAGAAGAATTTAAAATAGATATTCCCATGCGGGAGTTTTTATTTGAGTCTCCAACTGTTGCTGGTATTGCTAAAATTATTGAAGAAAATCAGAGCCAAGTCATAGACGATCCTGAACTCAAAAAAATTTTAGAAGATGTTGAAAATTTATCATCAGAAGAGATAGAAAATTTACTATCAATTCAGGGAAGCTTCTCGGAGGATGATGCAAAAACATAATGAACAATCTAGATTTATTAAACTCTCTTGCAAACTACATTAATCAAGGAATAAATAATTATGGACTTTAGCTTTTTTTACTTTGATGGAGATGGATCAGTTGCTCAACCCAATAAATATCATTTACTGATTGAAAGTGCAAAATTTGCTGACAAAAATGGGTTTTCAGCCGTTTGGACTCCCGAACGACATTTTCATGCTTTTGGTGGGCTTTATCCCAATCCTTCCTTGACCAATGCTGCTCTAGCAATGGTGACAGAAAGAATCAAATTACGAGCAGGAAGTGTGGTTGTACCTTTACATCATCCTGTGCGAATTGTTGAAGAATGGGCGGTCGTTGATAACCTTTCAAAGGGTAGAGTTGGCATTGCTTTTGCATCGGGTTGGACGATGGATGAATTCATTCTTTCTCGTGAAACTCATGCTAATCGAAAAGCAAATATGTGGCGAGGAATTAAAGCTATTCAGCAACTTTGGCAGGGGGATATAGTAAACTATCAAGATGCAAGTGGTAAAACCGTTGAAGTTAAAACATTACCCAAACCGATTCAAGCAAAACTTCCCATTTGGATTACTTGTCAATCTTCAGAAACATTTATTGAAGCAGGTAAAATGGGGGCAAATGTTCTGACTTCTTTGCTCGGTGGAACCTTAGAAAGTATCGTTCCTAAAATCAAACTTTATCGAGAAGCATTAGCTAAAAAAGGTCATAATCCAGAAGAAGGAAAAGTAACTCTAATGATTCATACCTTTTTAGGAGAAAGTTTAAATGAAGTCAAAGAAAAAGTTAGAAAACCTTTCTGTGAATACCTGAAAAATCATTATGATTTACTCGATAATCTCGCTAAAAGTATGGGCTTAAATGTTAGCCTAAAAAGCTTCTCAGAAGATGATCTCGATAGCTTACTTTTATTTGGTGTTGAAGGCTTTATGAAAGGACGTTCACTAATTGGAACTCCTACCAGTTGTCTTCCTTTTGTTGAACAAATCGAACAAGCCGGGATTAATGAAATTGCCTGTTTAATAGACTTTGTTCCGGATGAAAATGCTGTCATGGAAAGCCTCAATTATTTAAAAGAGTTGCGAGAAAAATACCATGCCGTTCGAGTCAGTCAAAATGCTTTAGTTTAGAATTTGAAGATAAAAATTATTAGATATATTGTGAAAAAATGACGAACAGTAACCCAAGATTAGAGGAGTTAACCCAAAGAATTGCTGCTCTTTCGCCCGAAAAGCGGCGACTCCTTGAGCAACAGCTAAAAAATAAAAAACAGTCCTTGAGTTCATTAACAATTCCCAAGCGGAGAAATAATGATGATCTACCTTTATCATTTGCTCAACAACGCTTGTGGTTTATTCATCAGCTAGAGCCTGAAACATCAGCTTATAATATTCCGATTGCTTGGCATCTGAACGGATCTTTAAATATTCCTATTTTTCTAAAAAGTTTTAATGAAATTGTTAGCCGTCATGAAAGTTTGAGAACTAGCTTTCAGAGTTTTTCTGAGGATAAATCCCAGCAAATAATTTCACCTAATTTCAGCTTAAATCTTCCGATTATTGATTTACGTTTGTTACCTGAAAATCATCGTCAGTCTGAAGCTAATCGCCTGGCAAAACGAGAATCTCAAAAACCTTTTAATCTAAGCCAAGATCTACTGATCAGAGTGACATTATTACAACTGAATGAAACAGAATATATACTCCTTTTAACTTTGCATCATATTATTGCAGATGGATGGTCGAGAGGAGTTTTACTGAAAGAATTTTCGGCGATTTACCAAGCTTTTTTAGACGGAAAAAGATCACCGCTACCCTCAATCAAAATTCAGTATGTAGACTTTGCAATCTGGCAAAAAGAGTGGCTGAAAGGAGAGGAATTAAAAACACAGTTAAGTTACTGGCAAAAGCAGCTTGAAAATTTAACAATACTGAATTTACCCCTGGATTACCCTCGCCCAGTCAGTCAAAGTTTTAAAGGAAAAACGCATTCAATCACTCTCTCTCAAGAACTTACTCAAGCTTTAAAAATACTCAGTCGTCAGCAAGGGGTTACTTTATTTATGACCTTACTGGCTGCTTTTAAAATATTATTACATCGATATAGTAACCAAGATGATATTGTCATTGGTTCTCCTATTGCTAATCGAAATTATCAAGAACTAGAAAGCTTAATTGGTTTTTTTGTTAATACTCTAGTTTTGCGAACAAACTTATCAGGAAACCCAACTTTTGAAAAAATTTTACAACGAGTTAGAACAGTTACTTCTGAAGCCTATCAGCATCAAGATTTACCCTTTTCAAAATTAGTTGAAGAACTACAACCAGAACGTCATCTCAGCCATAATCCTTTATTTCAGGTCATGTTTCAGTTTCAAAATGAAGCTTACCAGTTTCAAAACGCATCCAGTCCTGAATTGCAACTTCCTAACTTAAAAATTAGTCAGTTTTGGATTGACCCCGAATCCACTAAATTTGATTTGACTTGGCATTTAATCGAACGTCAGTCAGAAATTTTAGTCGTTGTTGAATATAGTACCGACTTATTTAAACTCGAAAGCATTATCAGAATGATGGAGCATTTTCAGATACTTTTATCAGAAATTGTAGCCAATCCAAAAGTAAAAATCTCTAATCTATTAATTCTCTCTCCAGGCGAAAAAAATCAATTATTAACAGATTGGAATAATACAAATACTAATCTTATTAAGACCTGTATTCATCGACTCTTTGAAAGTCAAGTTATACAAACACCCGATGCAATTGCCATTCACTTTACAGATGAATTGTTTGAAACTCAACAAAAGATTACTTATCAAGAACTGAATCAAAACGCGAATAAACTTGCTCAATTCCTTCAA
>JBJHBL010000111.1:0-12565 GCA_050485465.1 Limnoraphis sp.
AGGATAGCCAGGGTCGAGGGGAACATAAGCAGCACCGACTTTGAGAACGGCTAATAAAGCGATGAGCATTTCGCAGGAACGTTCTAAACAAATGCCGATGGTTTGTTCGGGTTGAATACTGGGTTTTTGTAGGAATTGTTTTTGTAGAAAATGAGCGAGTTGATTGGTGGTTTGATTTAATTGTTGATAGGTGAGTTGTTGATGGGAGTCAACAATCGCAATTGCATCGGGTGTTTGTTGGGCTTGGGTTTCCAAGAGTTTATGAATACAAACGAGGTTTTCAAAGGTTGTTTGAGTTGCGTTCCATTCAAAGAATAGTTTTTGTTGATTAGATTGAGATAAGAGTGAAAGTTGATAAAGCTTTTGTTGAGGATTGTTCGTAAAAATTAATAGTAAAGTTTTTAAATGTTCTAAAATCTGATCAATTATTACTGAGTCAAAGCAATCAGAATCATAGAGAAGTTTCAGAGAAAGCTGAGAATCACTAACGGCATAAAGTGTCAGAGGGTAGTTAGTTTGCTCTTGGGTCGAAACCTTTTTAATCTGAATGTTTTTGAGAGATTGTTTTAAAGCAGTATCAACCGGATAATTTTCAAAAACAACAAGAGTCTCAAACAAAGGTAAATCTCGATTAATTTCACTCAAGCGATGAATTTCAACCAGAGAAATATATTGATAGTGTTGAGCTTCAATTTGTTGGGATTGAAGTTTTTTGATCAATTCTAACAAAGTGTTTTGGGGATGAATTGAAACTCGCACAGGTAAAGTATTAATAAACAATCCAACTATCTGTTCAGCATCGATTAAATTAGTCGGACGACCTGAAGTCGTTGCACCAAATATAACATCATTTTCACCACTATAAAAACTCAGAACTATAGCCCATGCTGCTTGGACTAATGTATTAACTGTTAGCTGATTTTGTTGGGCAAAATATATAACTTTTTCTGTGATTTCGGCTGAAAGTTTTAAATCTCTTTCTTGATAGTTGTTTGTGCTATTAAAGCGCTCAGTATGACGAATAATTTTTGTTGGCGTTGTTAAACCCTTCAGTGTTTCAGTCCAAAAGGTCTGAGCATTGGATAGGTCTTGCTGTTGTAGCCAAGCAATATAATCTCGATAGGGACGAGACTTAACAAAAGTGCAATTTTTATTTTGAGATAAAGCCTCATAAAATGATAGAAACTCTTTTAACAGTAAAGGTACAGACCAACCATCAAGTAAAAGATGATGATAAGTCCAAATAAATTGATAAATATCATCTTGAATTTGAATCAAATTGAACGACATTAAAGGAGGTTTTGCTAGGTTAAAACCTTGTTTACGTTGAGCTTTCAGTAACAGATAAAGCTGTGTTTTCTGCTCCTCCGTTGTAAGATGTCGCCAATCTTGATCAACTATTAAACTGTTAATTTGTTTGGCTACAACTTGCAGAGGCTTGTCCAAAATTTCCCACACAAAAGCTGTTCTTAAAATAGAATGTCTATTTATCACTTGTTGCCAAGCTTGTTCAAACGCAACGCGATGTAAGTTTCCTTGAATTTCATAGCAAGATTGTACAATATATGCTCCTGACTCAGGGGCTAATAAACTATGAAACAGCATTCCTTGCTGCATCGGAGAGAGGGGGTAAATATCTTCTATATTTTTTTTGTTCATGTTGTTTTTAAAGTAAGTTTGAGTTTAAAATTCAATTTGATTTAGAACTTGATTGAGTTGATCTTGATCAAGTTGAGCGAGGGAAAAATCAGACGGTGTATAACCTCCGACATCGGGAGAACAACAGTAAATTATTAGCTGTTCTAAAGCGTCTAGAAAGCTTATTGCCAACTTTTCTATCGTACTACTGCGATGAAAGTTTTTGCTGTATATCCAGTGAAATTTAAGTTCTCCTTGAATCATTAATCCATTAATTTCTAGTAAATAACCTCGGGTTTGTTTAGGACTTCGAGCTTGACCACTTGATTCAGAAGCCAAACTCATTGTCGAAGAAGATAGCATTTGATCAAATTGTCCCAAATAGTTAAAACAAATTTCTGCTTGAGAATTGGGGAGTTTTGATTCAAGAGGAGCTAGATAGTGTAAAATGCCATAGCTAATTCCCGAATGAGGAACTTGACGAAGTTGTTCTTTAATTGTTTTAATTTGTTCTCCTAAATTTGTTGTTTGATTGAGTGTTAATCTAACAGGGAAAATAGAAGTAAACCATCCCACTGTTCGAGAAAGGTTGAGATGATTGTACCGAGATTCTCTCCCATGATTTTCTAAATATATTAACAGGGAACTTTGACCTGTCCAATTGAGTATAGTTTGTGTTAATGCGGTTAGTAAAAGATCATTGATCTGAGTATTGTAAGCTGATGGAGCATCTTTTAATAAGGCTTGCGTTTGTTCCTCACCGAGAGAAATTGTAACTGTTTCTGATTCATAAACTCTATTTTCTCCCTGACAGTAATCGATTGGTAATGAATCATTTTCTGGGTTTAAGATAGTTAGCCAATAGTCTCGATATTTTTGAATAATTGGGGAGTTGGCATCGTCCTGTAATGCTTCAGACCATTGTTTAAACGATGTCGTTTTTAAAGGAAGGTTAACTTTTTTCTGATTGTTTAGTTGTTTATAAATCATTTGAAAATCTTCTAACAAAATTCGCCAAGATAAACCATCAATAGCCAAATGATGAATCACAAACAACAGACGAAATCCTTTTTCTAACCCTAAGTTCAGTAGAGAAACTTGAACTAATTTACCGATGGATAAATTTAAGTTTTTATGAAGTGAGTTAACGGTGAAATTAAGGGCTTCATTTTGTTGATATTCTGGAAGTTCAGATAAATCGAAGTAGGTTAATCCGAACTCAGAATTGGGGGAAATTGTTTGCTTCCAGCCAAAATTGGTCTGTTGAAACTGAAGACGGAGTGCATCATGGTGAAGCAATAGTCGTTGAATTGTTTGTTCAAGAATTGTTAGGTCAATAGGTTGCTTAGTTTCTAGCAAAACCGCCTGATTAAAATGATCAACGTCTTCTTGATGATTTTCAAAAAACCAATGTTGAATTGGAGTGAGAGGAACTGAACCTGTGACTAATCCTTGTTCAGCTATGACTGTTTTTTCGACTGTCGCTATTGATGCTAATTCTGCTATCGTTTGATATTGAAAAATTTGTTTAGGTGTCAGTTGAATTCCGGCTTTATTTGCTTGACTAATAATTTGAATCGCTAGAATTGAATCTCCTCCAATCTCAAAAAAGTTATCGTGAATTCCGATAGATTCTATTTGAAGAATTTCTGACCAAATTTTTACCAGTTTAATTTCTATTTCAGTTCTAGGGTTGATTAATTCGGATTTGGGTTCGGGCTGAATAATTTCCCGTTGAGATAAATCGCGATAATTAATTTTTCCATTGGTTGTTAGTGGCAATGAATCGAGGGGAATCAAAAGAGCGGGAATCATATAGTTAGGTAACTTTTCTATCAATAAAGATCGAATATCTGATAGTCTATTTGAATGATTATTGTGCATCAATTCAAGACTTGATTGAAGAACAATATAAGCAATTAAACGTTTATTTCCTCGTTGATCTTCTGTTGTAATCACAGCTACATCTTTAACTGCTGGATGTTGGCTTAAGACCGATTCTATTTCCCCGATTTCGATCCGAAACCCTCTCACCTTGACTTGATTATCTAAGCGACCTAAATATTCAAGCGTTCCATCCATTTTGTATCTAACTAAATCTCCTGTTTTGTACAAACGTTTTGATTTTTTATTAGAGTTAAAAGGATTAGGAATAAATTTTTCAGCCGTTAATTGAGGTTTATTCAAATAACCCCTCGCTAACCCATCACCTCCTATATAAAGTTCGCCAGGAACTCCTACAGGTACCGGATGAAGATAACGATCTAAAACATAAACTTGTGTATTAGAAATGGGATAACCAATGGGTATAGATTGCTCAATTTGATTAATACTTGATATTGTATAACAGCAGGCAAATGTTGTACTTTCTGTTGGGCCATAACCATTAATTAGCTTGCAGTTTGGAAATCTTTGCAAGACTTTTTGAAGATGAACACTGGATAAAACATCACCCCCTGCTAAGAGTTGACGCACATTTTTAAAACAGTCTATTTGTTCATCAACCATCAGATGAAATAAACCTGCTGTTAGCCATATTGTTGTTATATTATACTTTTTAATAATGGCTCCGAGTTCATTTAAAGAAGCTTGATCAGTGGGTAATAGAACAAGGCGTCCGCCATTGAGTAAAGCTCCCCAAATTTCAAACGTAGAAGCATCAAAAGAAAGGGGTGCAGCTTGAAGAAAAATTTCTTCAGAACTCAAGTTCACATAATGACTGTTTTTAACTAATCTCACAACGCCTCGATGGGGAATACAAACTCCTTTAGGTTGACCTGTTGAACCCGAAGTGTACATAACATAGGCTAAGTTTTCTGCTGTTACCTGATGAATGGGGTTGTTTAAGTCTTCTTGGTTCAAAATTTGCCAATCTTTCTCTAGATTTAGAGTAGGAATATTCAAGGCATCAAGGTGATAATTTTTTGTATTAGTAATGATAACTGAAACTTGAGTATCTTTTAAGATATAGTCAAAACGTTCTTGAGGATAGTTAGGATCGATAAATACATAGGCTCCCCCTGCTTTTAAAATTCCTAAGACACTAACAAAAGTTTCAATTGAACGTTCCATGCAAATTCCAATTAATGTATCATTTTTTGTGCCATTTTTTAAGAGATAATGTGCAATTTTATTAGCTCTAATATTAACTTCTCGATAAGTAAGTTGTTGATCAAAATATGTAAGAGCAACTGAATCTGGATATCGTTCTACCTGTTGTTCAAAGAGTTGATGAATACAAATTTCTCGAAATTCAGGGGTTTGAGTTTGATTCCATTCTACTAGAATCTGTTCTTCTTCTTTTGAATTTAATAAGCTTAATTCTGATATTTTTTGTTCTGGATTAATAATAATAGCCTTTAAAAAATTCTGAAAATGTTCGGCTAGCTTAGAGATAGTCATGGGTTCAAATAAGTGGGTATTATATTCAAACTTTCCAGTTAGCCGATCCTCAGTGTCCGTCAATGATAAAGTTAGATCAAACTTTGCAGTTTTGCTAGGAATATCAATAGGACTCCAACTTAAATCTGAAATTTTAACTGTTTTAAGAGGAGCATTTTGCAAGACAAACATGATTTGAAATAAGGGTGTGTAACTTAAAGAACGAGAAATATTTAATTCTTCTAAAAGCTGTTCAAAAGGTAAATCTTGATGAGCATAGGCTTCTAACGCAACTTGACGAACTCGTTGTAATAATTCCTCAAAGGTTGGGTTTCCTGATAAATTGACTCGCAAAGCCAATGTGTTTACAAAAAAGCCGATTAATTTTTCAATTTCAGAGCGGTTACGATTAGCAACGGGAGAACCGATAATAATATCTTCATTGCCTGTGTAGCGATGAATTAAGGCATAAAATGCAGTAATTAATGTTATAAATAACGTACTTCCTGACTGCTGGCTGAGTCTTTTTAAACCGTCTAACTGTGGTCGAGATATTTGAAAAGTGTAACTCGCACCTTGAATCGTTTGAACGGGAGGACGAAGGCGATTTGCAGGAAGTTCTGAAAGTGTCGGCGCATTCTCCAATTGTCGTCGCCAATAAGAAAGTTGATTTTCTAAAACTTCACCCTGTAGCCACTGTCGCTGCCAATTGGCAAAGTCTAAATATTGAATGGGTAATTCTTCCAAAGGAGACGGTTCTTGATTTAAAAAAGCTTGATACAGTGTTGACAGTTCATCTAACAAGATACCCATTGACCAACCATCAGTAATAATATGATGAAAGGTTAGGAGTAATATATGTTTTTGTTGGTTTAGATAAAGCAACTTAATACGCAGTAACGGACTTATACTAATATCAAAATGCTGTAGAGTTTCTAATAAAATCAATTGCTCAATTGTTGTCTCTTTTTGAGTCTCAGATAAATGACTTAAATCAATCATGGGAATCTGTAATTCACCGTGTTCTGAAATAATAAGTTTAGGTTTTCCATCAATAGTCTGAAAAGCTGTTCTCAAGATTTCATGGCGATGAATAACTTCTAAAAAAGCTTGATAAAGAATATGAATTTTTAAGGTTCCTTGCAAATGAATAGCAATCGGAATGTTATAGAAGGGATTATCAGGTTCAAGCTGAGATAAAAACCATTGTCGCTGCTGTGCAAAAGAGAGAGGTAAATCACCCAATCGAGATATTATTTCTAGGGGTAAAATTGGTAGTTTATCTTGATTTTGTATTAATGCTTCTACTTTTTGAGCAAGTTCAATAATCGTCGGAAAATCGAAGATATAACGCAAAGGAAACTCTAGGTTAAAGATTTGTCTAATTTGTGAAACTACACGAGTCGCTAAAAGTGAATGTCCACCTAATTCAAAGAAATTTTGATGAATTCCAACTTCGTTGAGATTTAAAATATTTTCCCAAATTTTAGCTAAGATTTCTTCTACAGGTGTTTTAGGTTGAACCTTTTGTATTGTAGGAAGTTGATATTCAATTGCTGCTAAAGCCCGACGATCTATTTTACCATTGGGAGTTAAAGGAAAGGATTTTAACTCAATAAATATAGAGGGAATCATATATTTTGGTAATTTTTCCTCTAGAAACAGGCGCAATTTTTGGGAATTAATATTATTTTGCTCAACTGACTCTTTGTTATGGTTTTGAGGGATAAAGTAGGCTACTAAATTTTGTTCCCCCCGTTGTTCCGATTTAACAAGCGCTACGGCTTCTCGAATCTGAGGATAGTGACTTAATGCTGCTTCAATTTCACCTAATTCGATACGGAAACCTCTAATTTTCACTTGATTGTCTAAGCGTCCCAAATATTCTAGGTTTCCATCAGGTAAATATCGCACTAAATCACCTGTTTTATAGAGACGATTTTGATCTTTAGTAGAATCAAAAGGATTAGGAATAAACTTTTGTGCTGTTAATTCAGGACGGTTTAAATACCCTTTGGCTACACCTAAACCCGAAATATAAAGTTCACCCTGAACCCCAACTGGAACAGGTTTTAACTGTGAATTTAGAACATAAAATTGAGTATTAGCAAGGGGACGACCAATAGAGATATATTTTGATTTTTGGGTAACACTGTAACTGCAATTTAATCGATGAATTGCTGACCAAATTGTTGTTTCTGTGGGGCCATAAAGATTCCAAACCTGTTGAGAATTTTCGATCAGTTGTTGAGCTAGATTATCATTTAATGCTTCACCTCCGCAGAGTATTTTGAAATTTTTGTTTCCGATCCATCCACAAGCAATTAACATTCGCCAAGTTGCGGGAGTAGCTTGCATTAACGTTGCATTTGAGGTATTTAATTGTTTGGCTAATGCAACACCATCTGTGGCAACTTCACGGCTAACAATCACCAAACGAGCGCCTATAATGATCGGTAAATATAATTCTAATGCGGCAATATCAAAGGAAAGAGTTGTGACTGATACAAGAATATCTAGGGTTAATAACCCTATGTTTTGACGCATTGCCATCAAGAAATTTGTTAAGCTATAATGGCAAATTTCTACCCCTTTCGGTTGACCAGTAGAACCCGAAGTATAAATGACATAAGCTAAGTTTTGGGGTATAATTTTAGTGTTTAAATTTTCATAACTCTGTTGTGTAATTTCTTCCCATTGCTGATCTAAATGAATGACTTGATCAACTTTAAAACTTAAATGCTGGAAGTGAGATTGAGTCAATAGTAAGGAAATTTCAGAATCTTTTACAATAAACAATAGACGCTCTTGAGGATAGCTAGGATCAAGAGGAACATAAGCAGCACCGACTTTCAAAATAGCTAAAAGTGCAATGAGCATTTCACAAGAACGCTCTAAGCAAATTCCAATCAATTGTTCTGGTTTTACATCTAGTTTCTGTAAGTAATGAGCAAGCTGATTGGCTTTAGAATTGAGGGATTGATAGGTTAATTGTTGATATTCATCAGCCACAGCAATTGCATTAGGTGTTTGTTGAACTTGTGCCTCAAATAATTTATGAATACAAGCTTTATGCTCAAAGTTGATTTGAGTTTTATTCCATTCAATTAGTATTTTATTTTGCTCATTTTGTGATAGTAAGGACAACTCAAAGAGTCGAGCTTGAGGATGGCTAATAAGCTCTAAAACTAATTCTTTTAAATGTCTTAAAATTTGTTGAATTGTTTGAGAAAAAAAGAGATTTTTTTTATAATCTAGCCGAAATAATAGTTCAAAATGGGGTAAAACAAACAAGGCTAAAGGATAATTTGTCTTTTCAAAACCCCAAGTTTGACTAATTTTTAAACTACTGTTTGATTGATTGAATACTGTATCAAGAGAAACTGGATAGTTTTCAAAGACTAACAAGCTTTCAAAGAGTGATGTACCCGTCGGAAGATCACTCCATTTTTGAATATCTATTAAAGAACTATATGAATATTGATCTCGTTCTATCTGTTGAGTTTGTAAGTTTTGCAGCCAGGAAACTAACTCTATTTTAGGATTAATTTCGACTCGGACAGGTAGAGTATTTATAAACAGCCCAACTATGGATTCAACGCCAGGTAAAGTGGGAGGACGACCGGATACTGTTGCACCAAATACAACATCATATTCTCCACTATAATAACTGAGAAGCAACGCCCAAGCCCCTTGAATGAGAGTGTTGAGTGTAATATAATTTTGTTGACAAAATGATGTTATTTCAAGTGTTTCTCTATGAGTAAGCTGTAAATATTCTTGAGAATTACTATCTTCATTTTTATTGATTTGAGTTTCATGTTTTTTAGAGGTATCTACTGTTAGTTGTGTGGGAGTTGTAAAGCCTTGAAGATGTTTATGCCAGAATGTTTCGGCTTGCCCAAGATCTTGTTGTTGTAGCCAAGTAATATATTCTCGATAGGGATAAGGGGGGATCAGCGATAAATTTTGACCTTGCTTAAAGGCTTCATAAAAAGCTAAAACCTCTTTAATAATTAACCCATTACACCAGCCATCCATCAGCAAATGATGATGACTCCAAACGAATTGATAAGTATTTTCTGTTACCTGGAATAAAGCACAACGCATCAAAGGAGCTTTATCCAGTTTAAAGCCTTTTTCTCGCTCTGTCTGCAAAAAATATTCGAGTTTATTTTGCTGTTCATTTCCTGTTAAATGTTGCCAGTTTTCCTTAATAAAAGGCAAGTCAACTTGTGAATAAACCACTTGCAATGGCTTCTCTAAATCTTCCCAATAGAAAGCAGTTCGCAACACAGAATGTCGAGTTATGACCTGTTGCCAAGCTTGTTTAAATGCTTGTATATTGAGTTCGCCAGAAATTAGACAACTTCGCTGCTCAAAATATACACCTGAACTGGGGTTGTACAGGGTATGAAAGAGCATTCCTTGCTGCATGGGAGAAAGTTCGTAAATGTCGATGATATCTTGTTTAGCCATGTGAATGAATAGATGAAAGACTATCGGTTAATTGTTGTTCTTAAGTTTGGTTATAAACTTATCAAGTTGTTTTTGGTTAATACGAGCCGCGGAAAAATCCGAGGGTGTGTAAGCTTCTGCTGTTGGAGATAAAGCATAAGTAATTAAAGCTTTAATTGCGGTAATAAAGTGATTAGCCCAATACTCGATTGTTTCTCGTTTATGAATATTTTGGCTATACACCCAATTCAATTGAAGTTTATTTTGACTGATTAATCCATTAATTTCTAATAAATAACGTCGCACTGCATCAGGAGATTGATTAAACTGGCTAGAGTTAGATAAATTTAATTTAAAAATATCAGATTGATGCAGATTAATTTGACCTAAATAGTTAAAAATAACCTCTGCTTGATGAGCCGATCTTAACTGTGATTTAATCGCTTTATCAGGAGAAAGATACCGCAAAATACCGTAACTAATTCCATGATTAGGAATACGGCGAAGTTGTTCTTTAATAGATTTAATCTGCTCTCCGAGAGGGTCAACTTTTCCAAGCTCTAACATCACTGGAAAAATCGCACTAAACCAACCCACTGTCCGAGATAGATGGATACTTTCAAACCTATTTTCAAACCTATTTTCAAATAATTCTTCTTCTCGTCCATGTCCTTCTAAGTCAATTAAAAGAGAAGTGTAACCTGTCCACTGAGCAAAGCTTTGAACCAGAGCCGTTAATAATATATCATTAATTTTTGTCTGAAATTTTTTCGGTATTTCTTCTAAAAGAAGGTGAGTGTCATGTTCATCTAAATAAACAATAACTTTGGCTGTAGATATGACAGTATTGACCGATTGATCTACGGCAAAATCTACGGGTATTGTATTCACCTTTTTCTGAGACTGTTCTAGCCAATAATTTTGATCAGAAATAATTTTTTCAGACTGACTCATCTGAATTAAACCTGTTGACCAATCTTGATAAGAAGTGGTTTTAGGGGAAAGTTGCAGGTTTTCTTTTTGACTCAGTTGTTGATAAGCTAGGGAAAAATCTTCTAAAATAATTCGCCAAGAAACTCCATCAACAGCAAGATGATGAATGATGAAAAACAAACGATTTAGCTGATTATCTCCGAGTTTAAACAAAGCAATTTGAAGAAGCTGAGATGAAAGATTCAAACTTTTTTGTAAAGCTTCTAAAGCGGTTTGATAGGCTTTAAATTTCTGAGATTCTGTTAATTCTGATAAATCAATAAAACTGAGCGGTATGGTTTCTTCAGGGGGCGAATAAAATTGTTTCCAACCTCTGTCTTCCTGAACAAATCTCAATCGTAAACTATCATGATGAATCATAAGCTGCTGGACAGCTTGTTCAATAAATTTAAAGTCAATATTAGGTGAAAGTTCTAAGGTCAGAGATTGATTATAGTGATGAGGATGTGCAAGATTTTGCTCAAAGAACCAATGTTGAATCGGAGTTAAGGGAAGTGAACCTGTTGCTAAATCTTGTGTTGTTTCTAGGGGTTGAGCTAAGGTAGAAACCGCCGCGAGTTCAGCAATAGTCTGATATTGAAAAAGCTGTCTGGGTGTTAGTTTTAAGCCTGCTTGAGAAGCTTTCGAGATGATTGAAATACTTTGAATCGAGTCACCTCCGAGTTCAAAAAAGTTATCGTATATTCCTATATTTTCTTTTCCTAAAACCTCTTTCCAAACTGCTGCTAATATTTTTTCATTGGGGGTATTCGGAGGAACATAAGAGGATGATGTTTGGATTATTTCCTCTACGCTGGGTAAGGCTTTACGATTGACTTTTCCATTCGGAGTCAGTGGAAATTTAGACAAGACGGCTAAAGTATTGGGAATCATATAGTTCGGGAGTTTTGCTTTGAGAAAATGATTCAGTTCATGTTTTATTTCTAAGTCAGAATAAGGAGTATTAGATTGAGGAATAATGTAAGCAACTAAATACTGATTATCACAATTTTCTTGAACTATAACGATTGCTTCTTTAACTTTTGGATGTTGACTGAGTACCGCTTCAATTTCAGCGAGTTCAATGCGAAAACCTCGAATTTTGACTTGATTATCGATTCGTCCTAAATATTCTATATTACCATCTACACAATATCGAGCTAAATCTCCTGTTTTGTACAAACGATCTTGAGTTTTATTTGGGCTAAAAGGATTAGGAATAAATTTTTCTGCTGTTAAATCGGGTCGGTTTAAATAACCTCTCGCTACGCCTAAACCTCCTATATAAAGTTCACCCACAACACCAATCGGAACGGGTTGTAAATATCGATCTAAAATATAAAGCTGAGTGTTGGCAATTGGGCGACCAATCGACACTGAGCCTGACTGATCAGTGGGATTTTTAACTTCATAAATACAACATCCAACGACTGTTTCTGTCGGCCCATACTCATTGATTAATCTCGTTTTTGGAGAGTATTTTTGCCAAAAAGAAAGACTTTCACTAAACAAAGTATCTCCCCCAATGATCAGAGAATTAACTTGACTGAGTTTTGATTGTTCAGACAACAGTTGACTCAGTATCCCTAAGTGAGCAGGAGTTACTTTCACTAAACTGTATTGAGTTTCAGAACTTAAGGCTGTACTCAAAGCTTCTATTTCTTTGTTTTCTGGTAAGATAAAAACGGTTTTTCCAACTAATAAAGGACAGAATAAACTGGTGATTGTCGCATCAAATCCAATAGAAGAATGGAGTATTGATCCTTCTCCTTTTGCTATGTCATATTCTTCAATTGCCCAATTCAAATAATTAATTAACCCTTGATGAGTTAACATTGTTCCTTTGGGTTTTCCGGTTGAACCAGAAGTATAAATAACATAGGCTATATTTTCTAGAATTGCGAAATTTGTAGGGTTATAATTCGCTTCAATAGAAATATGATTCCAACATTCTGTAAGATTTAGAATTGGAGTTGATGGAATATGCTTAACAATCTCTGAATTCAAGGGTTTAGTCGTTAAAACCATTGCAACTTGTGCATCAGAAAGCATAAAACCAAGTCGTTCTGGTGGATAATTTGGATCAAGGGGAACATAAGCACCGCCTGCTTTCAGA
>JBJHBL010000112.1:0-12318 GCA_050485465.1 Limnoraphis sp.
GGCAAGCATTGCGAACGAAACGAGCGGTTCTAATCGCTTCATCAAGCTTTCGATACTGCTCATCGAGCCCCTTAAGTTTTGCCTCAAATACCAGCATTTATGTTCTACACCTCGACATAAGCAATCCGATCACATTGTCAAAAACTTAACTACCCTCCTCCCTCCTGATCGCTTTCGCTCAATTTGGGTTCTTGGGGTGTCTCGTTTTTCACCCGCAATTCATCTCTCCGTCAAATCGGAGATTATGCCGGGAGTCTTCTTGCGGAGCTTAGATAAGGCAACTCCCCTTCGTGATAACCGTCTATAGGTGGGTTTAAAGCCAAACACTCCGCACAAGGCGGCGGGGACTCGGATCGAACCGTTGGTATCACTTCCGAGGGTAAACGGTATCAAACCTGCGGCGACAGCAGCGGCTGAACCTCCAGAGGAACCCCCAGAAATACGTGTCCGATCATGGGGGTTTGGTGTTACTCCATAATGAGAATTTTCTGTTACAAACCCATAGGCGTATTCGTCCATATTTAACGCTCCGACTAATATAGCGCCTGCTTGTTTGAGGCGTTGAATAGCGGTGGCGTCATGGGTAGCGGGTGGGTTTTCTCGGTTAATTTTTGATCCGGCTAAGGTTGTTATTCCGGCGATATCAAAGAGGTTTTTAACGGCAAAAGGAACGCCTGCTAACGCTCCTATATATTCTCCTTTTGCAATGGCTTGATCGAGGGTTTTAGCTTGAGTAATAGCGGGTTCTGATAGAAGGGTTGTAAAACAGTTTAATGTGGGGTTGTGTTGGTTAATTTCCTTGAGGAATTGTTGACAAATTTCTTGAGCATAAACTTCCCCTGAACGAACTAAATGAGCAATTTTTACAGCATCAACTTGTTTGAGATTCAAAGACATTTTTAGGAATTAAACTCAAGAATTCTTAGGATTTTTGGGTGGCTTCTCGCTCAAAACTAGGATCGAATACGGGGGCGATTTCTATTTTATCATTTAAGAAAAATTCGGTGATGAGTTTGGCGATAGCAGCAATTCGTTCTAGGTTAGAAGTTACACCTTCGCGGTATTCGGGGTCAATAGGTAAATCGATTAATTTAGCCGTTTGATCGACGTATTCTTAAATATTATTCATTTTTATCAACTTTATAACAAATGGGTATTAATCAATTTTACCCTAAATCTGTCAACATTTAACCAATTTTATTATAAAAAACTTTCTCAACTAGAGGGGATATCCCAATACCTCAGTCTAAAAATAGATGAGACTGTGTGTAAACTTATGTATACTGGAGTCAATAGGAAAGATTTTTTCATGGGGTTAATCCTCTAAATCTTCTGAAAAGCAACCCAAATCAAAATTTTAAAAAATTTTCAATGACAATTAAATTGACACAAAAATCCTCCGCTTTTCAACCGTTAAGTTTGGGAGTTGGCTTTGGTTCATCTGTTCCTCAAGGTTGGGTTTCTTTAGCCAAACAACCTTTATTGATTATTGTCGGTTTAACCGGGGTGGGAAAAAGTACGGTTATTTCTAATTTAACCGAGGAAAGTTTGGATTTTACGTTACTTCCTAACCGACGCACATTAACCGATGAGATTATTATTCCCGAAATGGCGGAAGATGAACGGAGTTTATCCTATTTTTGTCGGGTTCAACGGTTTAATTATACTCGTCAGTATCGCGAAAAGTTTCCGGGTGGAATGGCTCATGTTTTGAGTCAAGTTTGGGTTAATCCTCAGCAGGTTAACACTAAATTTATTTTTGATGGTTTACGCGGAAAGGATGAGGTAAATTATGCTGTAAAAGCGTTTCCTGATGCAAATTTTATTGTTTTAGATGCTCCGAATAAAGTTCGTTTGCAGCGAATTTTAAAGCGAAATGATGCGTTTGATTCTATTAAAAGCTTTAAGCAAAAGACGGAGAGTAAAAGCATTGATTTAGATGATTTAACGAATTTTACAGCGTTAGGGATACCAGAAGCAAGTTCTGTTTTTAATTCAATTGAAGAACAGGAAATAATAGACTGGATTCATCAAGGGGTTGTGACAGTAAAAGAGTTACAACAAAAGCTAAAAATTGTTGTTGAAGAACAGCAAAATTATGATGCTGTATCGACTCGGTTAACCTTAGAGAAAATGGCATCAGAACGAACGTTAGTGATTGATACAACGATTGATAATCCTCAACAAGCTGCTTCTCAAATCTTATCTAAGTTAAAGGTTAATCAACCGATGGAGTGTTTATCTATAAGTTAGGTTAGTTAACCCTAGAAACCCGGTAACTTTTACGAAACTGGGTTTCTGTTCCTCACATTTCGTTGAGTTGATTTAATTTTGATCTTAAGTCGTCTAGTTTGTCTTCATTTGCAGAATCTTCGTTAAGATTAGTTGGATTAGGAGAGAATTCAACTTCAACAGTAACATCTGCTAAATATTTTTCATTAATTTTTAAGTCAGTCAAAAATCTAACTTTTCCTTCTATCCATTTTGGATTTACTAAGCTTAAAAGTTTACATTCTATACCTTTCGGGGGAATGACAAAGCGAATATCAGATAAATCAAATTTAATAGACTTGTCAGTAATAGGTAGATGACAAAATTTGTATAAAAAATAAGAGATTGAAGCCAATACTGTTACTCTGTTATCATTCGGATCAATCAACCATTCTAAATTATAAAATTTGTTATCTCTATCTCTTTGTTTGCCTGTTTTCTCAATAAAGTCTTTAAAGTTTTGACTCAATAACTCTTTCAGTCTGGCGACAGTAAATGTATCCTTTTCAAGCATAACAATATCATCATCGCAGTGTAAGCGGCGAAAATTTTCTTCATTCATGGAAAAACCTGAATTATAATTGATCTTGGCTCAATACAATTATAAGATGTGAGTGAACGGAAGTGAAAATGAAACGAATTTTAGGACTGGCGGCATTTGGATGTATGATAGTATCACCAGCTTGGGCAGCACAACCTCTCTACGTTGCTTATCCTCCAGCCGAACATCAAACGACTTCTCACCAGATTTTTTTCATTGGAAGCGCCTCTCCAGATGCAGAAGTAACCGTTAATGGTACTGTGGTTGAACGTTCTCCTGCGGGTCATTTTGCGCCCTCTTTTCCTTTAGAAATGGGAGAAAATATTTTCAAACTTAGACACAAAGACGAAGAATTAACTCTAACCATTAATCGTATTTCTAACTTACCTGAAATTCCAGAAGGAGTTGCTTTTGCTAACAATTCTCTCGAACCAAAAGTCAATTTATCTAAACTTCCGGGAGAGTTAGTTTGTTTTAGTGCAATTGCCCCACCGAATGGTCGAGTTTCAGTTCAATTCGCAGGTCAAACTATTCCGTTATCGCCTCAAAATCAATCTTTTGCTTTACCTGAAAATTTTGCAGTATTAACGGGAGAAAATCAACCGATACAGGTAGAAATTAGTAAATATCAAGGTTGTGCAGAAATTGGAAAAAGTTTTCCGGTTCCGAGTCGGAGAAATCAAGTCAATTTAGGTCAACCCGAATATCAACTCACTTTAAGAGGAGAAACAGTGACACAAAAAGCACCTGGAAATATTACCATTATCTCCCCAGTAGAATTTGAAATCGCAGAAGTTACTGTTGATGAAGGGGTTGCAAGAACGGGTCCCAGTACAACTTATTCACGTTTAACGCCTTTACCTAAAGGAACTCGAGCGAGAATTACAGGACGACAAGGAGATTATTTACGCTTAGATTATGGGGGCTGGATTAGAGCCAGTGAAACGAGAATTTTCACGGATAAAATTCCCCCTCAATCGTTTATTAGAAGTGCAAGTTCTCGTCAAGTTGGTGACTGGACAGAGGTTTATTTTCCCCTACAAGTTCCGGTTCCTGTTACCGTCAAGCAAGATAACCGCAGTTTAACGCTCACGCTCCATAATACAACAGCACAAACGGATACCATTCGGTTTGATGATAGTCCGTTAATTGAACGCATGGACTGGGAACCTGTTCTCTCTCCAATGGGAGAACAACAACAAGCGGTTCAATACACTTTTCATTTTAAAACCAATCAACAATGGGGGTATAAATTGAGGTATGATGGAACAACTTTAGTTTTATCTTTAAGACATCCTCCTGAACCGGAAGAAGTTTCTCAATCGAGTCTTTTTGGAGATATTTTTAGTCCAAAACCTTTAACAGGGATGTATATTTTGATTGATCCTGGACATGGAAGTGATGAGGATTTAGGAGCGAGAGGGCCGACGGGATATCCCGAAAAGGATGTAACTTTAATTGTTTCTTATTTATTACAAAATGAACTGATTAAACGAGGGGCGACTGTGTTTATGACTCGCAAATCTGAGGAGGATTTATTTCCGCAAGATCGGGTTAATATGATTAATCAAGAAGAACCCCATTTAGCAATTTCTGTTCATTATAATGCTTTACCCGATAGTGGAGATGCGATGAATACTAAAGGAATTGGTACGTTTTGGTATCATCCTCAAGCTCACAGTTTGGCGGTTTTTTTGCATAACTATTTGGTGGAAACTTTAGACCGTCCATCCTATGGGGTATTTTGGAATAATCTGGCTTTAACTCGTCCATCGGTGACTCCTTCTGTTTTATTGGAGTTAGGATTTATGATTAATCCGTTTGAATTTGAATGGATTGTTAACCCCCAAGAACAAAGAAGGTTAGCGGTGGCGTTAGCAGATGGAATTGTCGAATGGGTGAAAACAACACAGTAATTTAGAAAGAGTTTGAAGTTCAAGAGGGTTTAATAACTTCTGACTCATCTGAATAGCGTTAATCCCTGAAAAACCGGGTGTTTGTTAATCATGTTGAAGTTGTCTTCAGACACCCGGTAAAAGGGGAAAAAGTTATAAATAAGGTATGATTTGATACAGATTTAATTTTTTTTTTAAGTATGATGGATGTATCAAGCCCGAGTAATCAATACTTAAATTAAAATTACGAAAACTGAATTTTACTCTCGTTTTGCGGTATAGATAGCGGCGGAATTCAACTGCTGTGTTTTTCTCCACCCATAAAAAAAGAAGTTCATTTGAGGGATCATCATTTTTTTTCATTAATACAGAAGTTTTCCAACAGAGCTATCTCTGAATTAGATCTGAAAGTTCAGTCAAGACAGCGACTCGTTTTCGTGAACGCAAATCCCATAAATTTTTGTTTTAAATTAGGTTGAATTAGCCATGAATAATTGTCCCTGTTGCTCAACAAAAATGCTCCGTCACGTTCGTCAAGCGCAAATTTATTGGTACTGTTCACAATGTAAGCAAGAAATGCCAAATTTAACCGATTGGCAACCGATTAATGTCATCTTGAATAACTTTCATGCCTTTTCCTGTCAAATCCCCACGAAGTTTCCGGAAAACCGTATAGAACTTCCTATAGCTCAAAAGGAAACTGTTCAAGGTTAACTCAAATGTTCGGTAATATAGCCCAGCTTAAGTTACAAGTTGGGCAAAATAGATTATTCTAGTAGAAGTCAATTCAAAAAATTGTAGACCTAATATAAATGAAAACTCAAAAATACGCATTGGCCGCAACGATGAAGCACATCAAAAGTCAGGGTTATAACCCGGAGGAGATGTTAGTTGAACACACTTATGATCCAGATAGTGCTAAATATTACCTCACTTTAACGCCAAATAATCAACTTGAGAAGCGAATTGACTGTACCATTGATGAATATGGAAATGTTTCTTATTGGGGTGTTCGCATCATTCCTCGTGAAATTATGCCGCCCATGCAGATGTCATTGAATTAATCAGTATGGAACTCTAAACTCAAGGAAAACGCCTGAGAAATTTGAAGTCAATTGTGCGAGTAAAACATGAACTCTCCCTCAGATCGCGATCGCTATATAGCCTTCGTAGAGCAAATTTTAGCCAGTATTCTCAAAGGAAAAGTGGCTTCTAAGGCGTTAATTTATCGGCGCTTAGTTGACGAACTTCAGCCCGGAACCGGAGAAATCTTTGAGCGATGCTTGATGGAGAAAATCAGCAGCTTAGAGTCTCTGGTTCAAACCGAATCTGATGAACTCAAACAGGCGAAAGCCACTCGACAACTCCGGGCGATTAAAATGTTGCAACAAGCCTGGGAAGAATGGCAAAAAAACCATCAGGCTCAGAGTAAATGTGCTGTTGCCGTTCAACAAATTTTAGCAGTAGAAGCTCACCAACGGCTTTCGGTTCTCCTAACGGTTCTTGACCCTAATCAATCCTACGTTTTCAAACATCCACAAATTCGACAACTAGCTCAATCCCTTCAGGAAGCAGCAGAAGGTTTAACAGATGAATCAGAAGCCTTTGAACTCCGCCAATATGCCTTGGGGTTAATAGAAGGCTTAAAATCGGTGACAGAATTGGAACCCCATCTGATTAGTTGGGTTTATGATCTGCCAAACCGCGCCCTGGGTTTTGGAGGAGGGGCGATGAATTCTGGCCCTTGGCAAACCTGGGCCAAACAGGTGAGTAACCCTTTAGCTCAGGCGTTATTTACCAAACAAGCCCAAAATCAATCGGCCGCTTTATTAAGCACTGAGGACAGTATAGACTGGAAATCTTGGGTGGGATTGATGGTTTTGATGCGAGATTTGCAAACCGGATTAGTCGCCTGGTTTGATAAGCAGCCTTATAGCGCTCAGTTTGGGCAAAATTTGTCGGGTGTGACTTTTCTGGTCTTTGCGATGATTTGGTGTGAATTGAGCAAAAGTTTGATACCAGTACCACAACCTTTAGAACGGGAAGTTTTATCTCAAGCTTGTTTTCAAATGGCTTTACAAATCCTGCGAACTTTTGCTCAACGGGATAATTTTCCGCTCTATGGCGGTGTGTTTGCTTCCTTCTCGGGTCAAGACTTTCGAGAAACCATTGACTACTTGAATCAACCGCTCAGTTCTGTTGAAAATATTCAGGAAAAAGCCCGGATTCTCACAGTTTTAGGCTATTCTCAACAGTGGATGGGTAATCACTCCCAAGCGTTGAGGCTACATCACGAAGCTTTAGAATTAGCCCGTCAAACTGAAGATAAAGTTTGTGAGGTAGCGAATTTTAATCACCTCAGTCGGTTGAGTTGGCGACAAGACTATCCTCAAGCGATTACCTATGCTCAACGTGCCTTAATTTTAGCACGACAAATTGGCGATCGCAAGGGAGAATCTCATTGTTTAGTCAGTTTAGGTTTTTGTGAAGTGATGATGGCTCGACAAGAGCGCACGGTTACTTTTGAGCAGCTTGAATCATCGATTCGTTATCTAGAACAGGGTTTAAAACTGTCTGAAAAGTTTCAGGATTTGCTGAATCAAGCGATTAGTTCTCTAGGGTTAGGAATTGCCTATGTTGCTCTAGAACAACCGACAGAGGCAGTCCCCGCTTTAGAACAGGGATTATTAAGGGTTCAGCAGGTCGGTGAACGAGATTTACAAGCCCTGGGATATACTTATTTAGGTGAGGCTTATTATCAACTTCATCGAGAAGATTTAGCCCTTTATCATGCTTGTTTGGGAATGTATTTGCTCGAACAGCGTGGAGATATTAAATGGCAGCAAGCCGCAGCATTAGTGATGATATTACAAGGACGATTAGGAGCAGAGAACTTTCAAAAAATTCTCTCCCAAAATCGTTCTAAATTTCTCGCTCAAATTGGAGTTGATGGCTTTGATTATTTACCGAGTTTAATTGAACGTTATCGACAACAAAGCTAATACAGGGAACAGCTTAGAAGGTTACAGGTTACAGGGGACAGGGGACAGTAAGAAGGTTACAACAGTGACTGATCTTGCCTGTTGCCTATTGCCTGTTGCCATCTTCTATTGCCTTCTGCATGAGTCACGCTCCTATCTTCTGTGTCAATTACCAGGGGCTACCAATCATTGTAAATGCCGCCCAATAATAGGGGTCTGAAAGAAGCTGTGATAGAGAAGAATTGGCTAATTCTGGGGGTAATATCAGTTCTCTATCCGGTAAAATTAGGCGGGAGCCTTCAAAGCGAACCTCTCCTTTTAAAAAGGCAATTTGTGCTTGTCTTAGGGCTTCTGCTTTAATTGGGGCGTCGGTTAATTGTTGATAAAAATTCACCATCAAGGCAAAAGTTGCATCATCATTCACTTGCCATAAACTCGCGAGGACTGACTCAACTCCGGCCTGGGCTGCAAACCCTGCAAATCCTAATTCAGCTTCACGATTTCCAATCGCAGTTTGACAAGCACTTAAAACTAATAATTTAACAGGGGGTTGATTCCATCCTAATTCTCGTATTTGGTCTAATCTTAATTTATCATCCCAAAATTGAATATAAGAATTATTAGGTTCTCCTGCTTTAAACTCAGCATGAGTCGCCAGATGAATAATACCAAAAGGTGTTGTTGTTCGTTGTTGTCTGAGATTTTCTATAGTGAAGTTTTCATTTAAAAATGAGCTTCCCCTCCATAAATTATCCGTAATAGAATTCACTTCCGCAGACACGGCAGGCAGGTTACTTAAATTCGGGTCAGCCGGAAATTCAGTGGTTCCCATTGCTAAAACTCGAGCGGGTCTAATATTTCGATAACGAGTTTCAGTTAGGGTGAGACTAGGTGCTAACCCAACACTGTATTTTTCGACTAAAAACTGTTCGCCATCATGTAAAGCAGCTAAGGGTAAAGAGCGCAATCCTTCATCCATAATAAATACTAAATTACTGATATCTTGAGCTTCTAATTCAGCATTTAAGGGAGCAACAAACCATTGATAAAGTTGTTGAGCATAGGGTAAGAAACTCCCTCGACGAGAGGCTGGAAAAATTTGCCGTAAAAACAAACTTCCCTGTTGTAACACTTGACTGCGAGTGACGCCTGAAATGCGTTTGCGAATAGGTTGACCTTCGGCTGTTACCATCACTAATTCGAGTTGGTCAGTCCCTTTTCTCTCTAATCTTTGTGTCGGTGAGCTAACAACATTTAGCTGATTTTGTTCAGTTTCTAGGTCATATTCAACGGGAACAAAGTTTACATAAATAACAGCAGGTTTAATCCCTGTAATTCCGGCAATTTGACTTAACGCATCACAGGTTTCTAGTAATCCTTTAGATTTTCCGGAGGAAATACCCCAATATTCTTCAAAATCTTGAGTAAATCCCTGTTCAACCGCTAAAATTCCAGCATCAACTGGACTACAAGGAAGATTAGCAGAAATCCCCAGAGGGTTAACGGGTTCTTGACGAGGGAGAATATCACCCGGAAATTCGGGTTGAGAGGGTTCTACTGGGGGTTCTGGGGGTTGTATTGGGGGTTGTATTGGGGGTTGTATTGGGGGTTGTATTGGGGGTTCTGTTGGGGGTTCTGGGGGTTGTATTGGGGGTTCTACTGGGGGTTGTATTGGGGGTTCTACAGGAGTTTCTATTGGGGTTTCTATTGGAGTTTCTACAGGAGTTTCTACAGGAGTTTCTATTGGAGTTTCTACAGGAGTTTCTATTGGAGTTTCTATAGGAGGTTCTATTGGAGTTTCTATAGGAGGTTCTACAGGAGTTTCTACAGGAGGTTCTACAGGAGGTTCTATTGGGGTTTCTACAGGAGGTTCTATTGGGGGTTCTACAGGAGTTTCTATAGGAGGTTCTACAGGAGGTTCTACAGGAGGTTCTGTGGGTATAATATCATCCGTTTGAATCCTAATATTTCCGAGGGTAAAAGATTCAGGAAATAAGTTCGGAGCGTTAATTGTAAATTCACCCGTTGTCAAGGCGGCGGCGGTACCCGCTTGATTTTCTGTGAGGTTCGGATTTCCAACTTCAAAAGTTGCAATGGGAGGATTTTCTAAGCCGCCTTGATGTAAGATTGTAATAGAACCGCCACCCTGTCCGCCTGCGGTAGAGATGCTAGCATTAATATTATTTTGGTCGATAAAAGAACGAGTGACTCGCACAAACCCACCTGTAGATTCAATGAACACATCTCCTCCTCGACCATTCGGCCCACCCTGAGCGTTAATAAACTCAACTTCTACATCACCAACAGGGTCAATCATCACATTTCCACCATCTCCAATTGTACCACTACTGTTGATTTCTCCGATAGTAATTGCCGTAGGAGCGATGACGGTAATATCACCGCCTATTAAGCCGGAACTGTTTAAATTAGCGGTAGAAATAATTCCGGTTGTTGCTGTTAAATTAATATTACCGCCTTGACCTTGCGGGTTACTAGAATTCAGGTCAATTTCACTGATAATATCGGTTCCTGTCAGAGTAATATTTCCCCCTGTGGTGCGAATTTCTCCACTTCCTAAGAGTTGAATCAAAGATGGAGTATTGAGAGTGAAGTTACCGCCATTCGTTGAAATGCTTGGGTTGATTAAAGAAAAGTTTTGCAAAAATGAAAGGATAATATCACCGTTATTGGTGGTTAAATTAACTGAATTTCCTACGAGGTCATTTGCAGTAATCAAGCCATTGGTTGTGGTTAGGCTAATATTTCCGTTAGGATTAATAATATTACTGATATTAATATCTTGATTGGCGTTTAAAATAATAGATGCGTTATCGGTTCCAGTAATTGTAAAGCCTCTGGTTTCAATAGAACCTGTACCCGACTGAAGAATAACCGGGTCACGAAATAATACATTTCCAACTGCGGTAATGGTTCCGGTATTATTTCCCCCTATTGTAATTAAATTAAAGCCATTTTGCAAGAGGTTTAACTCAGTATTGGTGAGGTTTAAAGTATTGGGATTGTTATTGCTAGTTCCGCCAATTTCAATAGGAAAAGCTACTGTAAAAGGTTGTAGAGTTAAATTCACATTATTACCAGAAACAGGATTATTAAAGTTAATTTCGTTACCTGTTAGGGTAATATTGTTTAAAATACTAACAGCATTTCCATAATTCTGACCATTCTCTCCCGTTGTGGTGATATCGGCGTTTAATTCGGTAATTCCTCCAGAACTTGTTGTTAAGCTAGTAGCATTAACCGTGCGATTAAATTGAGTAATTCCATTGCTATTGGTCGTAATATCTCCCAACTCATTTCCGGGACTTCCGATGGTATCTAGGGTAATATTTCCGTTGGGTGCATTTAAGGTTAAATTGTTACCTGTTCCTGAAATCGGACTATTATTAAAGTCAATATTGCCATTATTGCTTGTGATGTTAACATTATTATTCAGTTGAGTTCCGCCTCTGGCTTGAGTGAAGTTAATATTATTATTGGTTGTGAGGTTTCCGTTAAGCGTTGTAATTCCAGATGTTTCGACTTGCAGAGAATTTAAAGCTTGATTATTTCCCAATGTACTTAAGATTATATTGCCACTGCCTGCATTCAGTTGTAAATTAAAATTGCCGTTAACGCTTCCATTTGCAAAATCAATGATTCCATTCCCTAAACGAGTGTCAATATTAACGTCATTTGTTAACACAATATTAGTCGCGTTTTGAAAAGTAATCCCATCGGTTCCATCAATTCTAATATTACCGCCTAAATTAGTTTGACCTGTGCTATTAATGGATAAAGAATTTAAAGGTGTATTAATTCCAACCGTTCCTAAAGTGATGTTACCGCTTCCTGCATCCAAAATCAGTTGATTTCCGGTTGTTGTTGCTTCAAGGGGAACATTTGAGAAGTTAATATTTCCATTTCCGCTACGGGTTTCTAGAGTGACTGAACTCGCTGCAATATTAACCGTTGATGCACCGGAAAAATCTAAGCCGCTATTGGTAAAAATATTACCGAATAAATTAACAATATTGGCGTTAATAATGGTTAATTCTCCTAATTCATTCCCCCCTTGACCGACATTATTCAGCGAAATATTTTCGGGTGTACTCAGAGTTAAGTTGTTTCCGGTTCCGGTTATTGGACTATTTTCAAATAAGATATTTCCGTTATTACTGGTGATGTTAACATCCGTATTCAGTTGAGTTCCGCCTGTGGCTTGAGTAAAATCAATATTATTATCAATTCTCAGATTTCCATTAAGAGTGGTTAAGCCAGACGTATTCACGTTTAAGAAACTCGGGGGTAGATTATTTCCAAAGGTTCCTAAATTAACTTGACCGCTTCCTGCATTAATAATTAACCCGCCACTTCCTTCTACAAAGGTTCCTGCTAGGTTAATATCTCCGTTATTACTATCGGTTTCCAGAGTAATATTATTATTGAGATTAACGGTATTTGCACCGGATAAATTAATTCCTCCATTGGTAAAGATATTTCCCGAAAGGTTAACGGTATTTGCACTATTAACCGTTAATCCTCCTAATTCATTATTATTGCTTCCGATGCTATCTAATGAAATATTTCCGTTGGGTGTATTTAAGGTGAGACTATTTCCGGTTCCGGTTAT
>JBJHBL010000113.1:0-12179 GCA_050485465.1 Limnoraphis sp.
AATGGGGAACAGTATGAGGTTGACCCAGAGGCGAGTGAGTTTACGATTACCATTGAGGATGGAGAGGTTGAACCTGTTGACTCACCGATAGTCAGCTTCAGCGTAGACAAAGAAATCGTCAGCGAAGCAGAAAGAGATATTCTCACCCTGAACTTTGAAACCGAAGGTGATATCCCAGAAGAAGGAATCACAGTGCGGTTACAGGGCGATGTTCCCGGTATCCTGCAACAATTTACCGCAGCCCAAACCCGCTTTGATCCAGAAACCTTACAGCCGTTCTTCCGGTTTGACCGACCTTTAGTCGAAAATGGAGTCACAGGGGGAGTCTTAGATTTATTCGCCCTCGAAGATGACCTGAGTAGCTTCACCTTCACCATCCTAGAACCCACAGCAACCATTAGCCTACCTGTTCTAGATGATTTAATCGAAGAACCCGACCAACTGTTTAGCTACACCCTAGAACCCGGAGAGGGTTTTAGCGTTAACCCAGAAGCCAGTACAGCCAGTTTCACCGTAACCGATGGGGTTCCAGGTGGCGTTGGCCCTGTTGTGGGAGTATCTGCGACACCAGAAGTTTTATTGGAGTCAGAGGGAACAGAAGTCACCGTTACCTTTAGCCTTGATAGTCCACCCCCCGAAGAAGGTCTAGTGGTGGTCTTAGACAGTGGGGTACCTCGTTCGATCGCTCAATTTGACTTTTCAGTGAGTAACCCTCGCAACCCCGAAGAAGAACTAGACCCGGTGGGTCTGAGAACCGAAGGGGGTAATATTGTCGGTACAAATGAAACGGTGAGTGCGGTGTTGTTTCGGATGACGGAACAAACAGCAACGTTGACAATACCTGTATTTAATAATGGTATAGCTGAAGACCCACGAAGCTTTACTTACAGGCTGTTGAATGGGGAACAGTATGAGGTTGACCCAGAGGCGAGTGAGTTTACGATTACCATTGAGGATGGAGAGACTCCAATAGATGATGGAGATGATGATCAAGAACCGATTAATCTGCCTCCAATTTTAACAATACCAATCCCTGATCAAACTGCTCGTCAACGAATTGGTTTTACGCTAAATCTTGATTCAAACTTTAGCGATCCAGAAAATGATCCGCTCACGTATTCAGTCACGGGTTTACCTGCAAATTTAGAGTTAGATGCAAACAGTGGGTTAATTTTTGGAGTTCCTTCACAACCCGGACAATTTAATATTACTGTCACGGCGATTGATCCTCAAGGAAATCAAATTCAAGATAGTTTTGAACTGGCAATTGCACCGTTTGTTATTCCTGAAATTCCTCCGATTTCTGAACCGTTTTTCCCTCAGCCGGAAGCAACTCCTGAACCAACTCCTGAACCAACTCCTGAACCGGAACCGACTCCTGAACCGACTCCTGAACCGGAACCCGATCCAATTATTCCGATTGAAATAGACATTCCTAGTCTTGAACTGAATACAGAAATTGCTGAGTCAATTTTTGGTGATTTAGAAGGAAGTGAACTAATCGGAACAGAAGATAATGATGCCATTATTGGCGGGCCGGGAAATGACACCATTTTCGGTTTAGAGGGGGATGATAATCTATTCGGAGGAGATGGAGATGATCTGATTATTGGCGGGCCGGGAAATGATGTCATCTTGGGTGATTCTGGTAATGATACGTTGTTTGGGGATGATGCTTCTAGCGGGGATTCTCAACGCCGAGACTTTATTTTTGGAGGGGATGGAGATGATTTAATCTTTGGAAATCAAGATAATGATACTTTGCTTGGAGGTGAGGGAAATGATACTATTTATGGAGGAAAAGGCGATGATTTGATTATTGGCGGAGAAGGGGATAATCTTCTATCTGGTGATGCCGGAAATGATACCTTGATTGGAGGTTCAGGACGAAATCGCTTTATGCTTTCCACCGCCGAGGGAGTTGATACTATTGTTGGATTTAAGGTGGGAATTGATAGCTTTGAATTGGTGGGAGATTTGACTTTTGAAGAACTCCGAACCACTCAAGAAAATGGTTTGACTCAAATTCGATTAGCAGAAAGCAGTGAAATTATCGCTGTTCTTGATGTTGCTGCCGATCAACTCGATTTTTTGCCACTCTAAAATAAATTTGTGGCGATTGATTGATCGTTTTTGATCTCGTTTCACTCAGATAGAGGCGTATTGGAATGGAGTTGAATGTCAAGTTTCAATGTTGTATGGTTAATAGGGCCTGTTTCAACGGTACTATTAGCTGTTCCTGTATCAGTTTATTGGGTGCAAAATCGAAATCAAGTGACACCTGAACTTATTGAAAGTTTAACGGTGTCTGTGGAGGCTAAAGAAATCACCGTGCGAATTACAGCGAGTGGTATTGTTCAACCTGTGCGACGAGTTAATCTGAGTCCAAAAACACAAGGACGCTTGGCTCAATTATACGTTGAACAAGGGTATTTTGTACAAACGGGTCAACTGATTGCTCGCATGGAAAGCGGCGAAATAGAGGCGCAATTATTACAAGCACAAGCGCAATTAGCAAGAGTCAAAGCTAACTTAGAAAAGCTTAAAACCGGAAGTCGTCCTGAAGAAATTGATGCTGCTCAAGCCCGCTTAAATCAAACTCAAGCCCGTTTAGCAGAATTACAAGCGGGGACTCGCACCGAAGAAATTGCTCAAGCTCAAGCGAAATTAAATGAAGCAGAAGCAAGATTAAGCGATGCTCGTTCGGGAAGTTTATCTGATGAAATTGCTCAAGCGAGATCGAGAATAGAAGCTAATCAAGCAGAATTACAACTGGCTCAAGAACGGGTTAATCGCTATAATAATTTGCAAGAACAAGGAGCAATTTCTCAAGATGAATTGGAGGAATTTCGACAAAATGAACGGCGACTGAATGCGGTTGTTGAGGAATCTAAAAGGCGTTTAGAACAACTCCAACAAAGTCAAAGAACTCAAATTGAACAATTAGAAGCAACAGTTGAGATGGAACGTCAAGCCTTGCGACAATTGCAAAATGGGGCGCGTCCTGAAGAAATTGCTCAAGTTCAAGCCGAAGTTTCAGAAGCCCAAAGTCAATTAAATGAGTTATTAAATGGAACTCGACCCGAAGAAATTGCAGCAGCGCAAGCAGAAGTTTCGGAAGCGGAAGCCTCTATAAAATTTTATCAAACTCAGCTAAAAGATACCGAAGTTCGCGCCCCGTTTGCGGGAATTATTGCCCAACGGTATGCCGTAGAAGGGGCGTTTGTTACTCCGGCAACTTCGGCGTCTGATGCGACTTCTGCGACTTCAACTTCGATTGTAGCTTTGGCAAAAGATTTAGAAGTTTTAGCGAAAATTCCTGAAGCCGATATTGCTCAAATTAAACCCAATCAACAGGTTGAAATTGTGGCAGATGCTTACCCGAATCAAGTGTTTTCTGGACGGGTTCAGTTAATCGCTCCGGAAGCCATTCGAGAACGAGATGTGACTTTATTTCAAGCCAGAATTGAGATTAATACGGGTAAAGAAGTGCTTCAGTCTGGGATGAATGTTGACTTAAAATTTGTTGGGGAAACGCTGAAAAATGCCCTCGTTGTTCCGACCGTTGCAATTGTCACCTATCAAGGAGAAACGGGGGTTTTAATGCCAGATGAACAGAATCAACCCGAGTTTCATCCGGTGACAATTGGTTCAACCTTAGGGAATCAAATTCAAATTTTGCAAGGGGTTCATACAGGCGATCGCGTTTTTATTGAACTTCCTGAAGGCAAAAAACTAGAAGATATTATCAAATAAATACAATAAAAGCATCAACCCAAAAAACCCCACTGGTAACGGATTAAACTTCGGTGGAGATAATTAAACCAATGCCAAGATCAAAACGGATAGATCATCTGAAACCATACTCACCCCCGATTCATCCAAGCACCCAAAGTTAACCCATCCGTTACCAAAAGCATCAACCCAAACCACCCAAAGTTAACCCATCCGTTACAATATCCCATCCGTTACCAAAAGCATCAACCCAAACCACCCAAAGTTAACCCATCCGTTACAATATCCCATCCGTTACCTATGAACTTCTTAGAACAGATTAAAATGGCTACCCAAACTCTAGTCGCCAATAAAATGCGAAGCAGTCTAACTATGTTAGGAATTATTATTGGAAATGCTTCGGTAATTGGAATGGTTGGTGTGGGAGAAGGGGCGCAAAAATTTGTGAATGAACAGGTGAATTCTTTTGGGCCAAATGTGTTATTTGTTCTCCCTGGAAGTCCAGAAGCTCAAAGCCGTCCCGTTTATCCGCCTCAAACTTTAGTCTTAGAAGATGCTAGAGCTATTGCAGAACAGGTGCCATCTGTTAAAGAGGTTGCGCCTTATATAACAGGAAGTGAACTGATTTCTTATCGGGGAAAAAATGCGTCTGGGGCTTTAATTGGAGCAACTCCAGAGTTTTTAACCGTTCGGGGTTTTGATGTGGCGAGAGGGCGATTTATTAGTAATTTAGACTTACAACGAAATGAACAAGTTGTGGTTTTAGGTTCAGAAATTGCAGAACAATTGTTTGGGAATGAAGATCCTTTAGGAAAGTCCGTTCGTCTAAAAAATATTAGCTTACAAGTGGTTGGCATTATGCAGCCCAAAGGTTCAACCCTCGGAACGAATCAAGATATGAATGCTTTTATTCCCCTAACAACGGTAGCAAATCGTATTGTTGGACAAACTTCACCTTATGGTATTCAAGTTACGTTTATTGCGGTTTCTGTAGAACATCAATCTAAAATGGAAGCGGCTCAATTTCAGATTGAAAATTTATTGAGACTACGACATAAAATTACGAATGAAGATGATTTTACTGTTCAGAGTCAAAAAGAGCTAATGGATAGACTGAGTAAAATCACTGGGGCGTTAACATTATTACTGGCTGCAACAGCAGCAATTTCTCTGTTTGTTGGCGGAATTGGGATTATGAATATTATGTTGGTTTCTGTAACGGAACGCACCCAAGAAATTGGACTGAGAAAGGCGATAGGTGCTTCTCAACAGGATATTTTAATTCAGTTTATTATTGAAGCTGTAATATTATCAGCAATGGGTGGATTAATTGGGACAACAGTGGGAGTTGGTGGTATATTTTTTGTGGGAATGTTCACCCCTTTTTCTGCTGGAGTTTCACCTGTTGCAATTGGAATTGCGGTGAGTGTTTCCGGTGCTATTGGGTTATTTTTTGGGGTCATTCCAGCTAAACAAGCGGCAAAACTTGACCCCATTGTTGCGTTGAGAAGTGCTTAAAAGATTTAGGGTTTAATCTTCCCTATTTAATATTATTGAATTAATGCTCTTAATATTTGATTTATTCTCAGGTTAAGCAACTGAATTAAAACAGATTGATGGGAATGTAGAAAGAAATGATCTCCGGGTAGAGTTTGTAAACAGAAATCTGCTGTTGTTTGCTTTTCCCAGGCTTGCATTTCGGCTTGATTCACCTGTTGATCTTCTAAGCCATAAAATGCGGTAATATCACAATCTAAGGGGTGTTCAGGTTGATAGTTGTACGTTTCCAATACAGCAAAATCAGCCCGTAAACAGGGTAATAATAAGTCCATCAATTCTTGATTTTGTAAAACGGCTTCGGGAGTTCCATTATAACGCCGTAATTCTTCAATAAACTCGGATTTTTCTAACTGATGAATGGGGGGATAAGGGTCAGGAATTTGCGGTGCGCGACAGGCTGAAACAAACAAATGTTGAGGGGTAAGATCATATTCTCGACGCAGTTGACGGGCGAGTTCAAAACAGACTAACCCCCCCATACTATGACCGAAAAAAACAAAGGGTTTATCGAGATAAGAATAAAGGGCTAAACTTAAAGCTTGAATGAGGGGTTTGAGTTGGGTATAGGGCGGTTCACGCAGGCGTTTTCCTCGCCCTGGAAGTTCAACGGCTAAAAGTTCAATACTGGGAGAAAAATAAGCTGACCAATTTCTAAAAATTAATCCTCCTCCGCCCGCATAATGAAAACAAAATAAGCGTAATTTTGCTTTAGGATTGGCTTGGGGACAAGTCAGCCAATGATTAAAGTTTTGTATGGTTGTCATGGTTAATTGCGTTTACAGTGATTGTGCTATCGTAGGTATAACCGAGTTTTCTAAAGTCTAAAACATCAGCCGGAGTTACGGTTTTTTCGAGTTGAATATTTGTGAACAAAGAGACAATATTTCCTAATCCATAATCTCCCGGTTTTGATAACCTGCCATCCCAAGGCCACATCGGATCATTTAAGTTATGTCCAAAGGGCATTTTTGCACTCGGATAAAACTGTTTTCCTGTATGTCCGTTATCTTGCCATTCTGCCCATAATCGATCTACATTGGAATGATTTAACCAAAAAATAGGGTCATAGGGTGAACTAGGAATGCTATCCATTGTACCGAGAATTTTAGTTTGATGAGGAACTCGATCTGGGGGGCGAATTTCATCGACTAAACTCCCGCCAATGATAGAATGAGCATAGGCGTGTAATGCCCAACCGGGAACATATTTTCCCTGTTTTAAAACTAACGCGCCTTCAATAATTGCGTTGAATACTTCATAGTTATTGAAACTCATTAATTGTTCGACTTCTGCTTTAGGAATGGGGTAGGTTTCACAGGGCGGCAGGGCAACAAACCGAATCAATTTTGTTCCTAATGAGGTCATATTAATCGGATCAAAATGAATGTTTTCATTTAATGTCCAATCTGCCAAAGCACCTGATGTTACAGGGCCGCCTGTAAAAGTACCATAACCGGGAATTTCTATCGTTTTTCCGGTTCCATTGGGGCCGAGAAAATTTTCATCTAAAATAACAGTTAATGCTTGGGGATCTGTCCAGTCCCAATAGGGGATTGTCACACTGGGATCAATTTTTTGTAATTCTTGTTCAAATTCCCACAAAAATTGACGATGCCAGGGCAAAAAAGCGGGTTGACTATGGGCGGGGTTTCCTTCACTGAGTCCGCTTGCACCTAAGCTTCTACGAAACCCCATTGTTAAAACGTGTTGCAACACAAATTGGTCATAAAGACTAATTTTACTGCCTTCGGGAAAGGTAGTTTTCAGGGTTTTTAAGGCATTAACAAAGGCTGTTTTTTCCTCACTGGTAAGGTTGACAACATTTTTGCGAATTTGTAAGTTTTGAGGGAGAATAGAGGACGGATAAACCGGAGTAAAGATGGCGGCTTTTTCTGGGAGTGGAGGCTGATAATAGCTGGAGGTGAATTGCAGTTTTGCCACACCCACCACAATGGCAGCAACCATGAGGGCTATCACCCCTAATTTAAACCAACTTAATTTTATTGATGAAAAGCGTTTTAACACAACTGGCAACGGTTAACGAGTATACAGATTAATTCTCAAAAACAGGTTGAAAGAAAAATTGAGCAAAGTTCTGGTCTTTTTGCTGACCTCCCTGTATAATACCATGACAATGTTGAGAATAACTCTCGAATAAAATGAATTGGAGTATCTTTGTAGCTGCGGCGGGGAGTGCCAGTGTTGAGTTTTTGGAAACGGCGGCTATTGCCTACGCGATCGCCCGTTCTGGCTATGTTAGAGAGGCGATCTGGGGAACGGTAGTCGGGTTAACAGTGGTGGCTGTCGTGGCGATCACTTTGGGGAGCAGTTTGCAGTTAATCCCCTTGTACTTATTGCAAATATTTATCGGTAGTTTGCTTATCTGGTTTGGCTGGGGATGGGTGAAAAAATCTGTTTTGCGACAAGCCAAAGGAAAACGTGCAGGCTGGATGAGTGATGATCCCCTCGAAGCTGAAGGAATCTTGATTGAAACAGACCTAGAAGGTTTTAGTCCGTTGAATTTTCTGATCATGGCAAAAAGTGCGGCTTTAGAGGGGTTAGAAGTTGCCATTATTGTGACAACATTAGGCTTGGCTTCTCTAGCGTGGAAAGAAGCAATTAGCGCGACGATTTTAGCATTAGTTTTTTCGATGGGTTTAGTGACTTTACTCCATCAATATTTACTCAAGCTTCCTGAAGTTTTAATTAAACTCGGTGCGGGAATTTTACTCACAGCGTTTGGAACATTTTGGTTAGGAGAAGGACTAAATTTTGAATGGCCGTTTGAAGAATTTGCGATTTTAGTTTTAGTGGGTTTTTACAGTTTAGCTGCCACAGTAGCGATTTACCTTTTGAAAAAAAATCAAACAATACCTGAGACTAAAGTCCCAGGCTAATAGGTAAACTCGGTTTTAACTGACTCATTTCAATCCTTTTACTCTGACTATAATTTAGAGAATTCAACATTATTATGATTACATCAGAACGGATAGAATATCAAACGGAATGCACCTATTGCAATATTTTTTCTAAAGCCAATGGAGCCGATCCCATTGGTACTGCACCAACTGTTGATCAATGGTTAATTGTAGAAGTTCCTCAACCCTGGACGAGTAATCCCTGGAAAAATAGTCCTTTACTTCAGCCTATTGTTGAAGTGTTGAAAGAATGGGAACAGCTTAACCCTAAAATTATGCTCAGACCTCTGTTAGTGGTTCCTGATGAAGACTATTCTCAACCGGGGTTTTTGCGAATTTTTCATTACTCTCGTTTAACGGTATTATTTTCTGAGTTTAAAAAACAAGAATATCTCGTTCCTGAAGCTGAACTTACTTCAGTGATTCACGCTCTTTTGATTCAACCTCAACAGTTAAAAAATTTTGAACAGTATCGCCAAAATTCCCAAGATATTCGAGATATTTTAGTTTGTACTCATACTCAAGTGGATCGCGCTTGTGGTCGGTTTGGCTATCCGCTTTATCTCGAACTTCGTCAAAACTATGCTGCTAATTCTCAAAAAAAGCTAAGAATTTGGCAAACCAATCATTTTGGGGGTCATCAATTTGCCCCAACTTTGATTGATTTTCCTTCCGGTCGGTTTTGGGGTCATTTAGAGTCAAATGTTCTTGACTTACTGATTAATCAACAAGGAAATTTAACAGATTTAAAACCCTATTATCGGGGATGGTCGGGTTTGGTTAAATTTGCTCAAATTGCCGAACGAGAAATCTGGGATCTAGAGGGTTGGAAGTGGTTCAGTTATCACAAGTCGGGTCGTGTAATTGCTCAAGATCAAGGGGGCTTTTTGATCTATCTTTTGAAACAGATTTTAAAGTTTATTCCGCTTCCCCAAGCGAAAATATTACGCAAAAAACTTGAACAAAAGGCGACTTGGGTTGATGTGATGATTGAATATAATTCCCCAGAATATACCGTTCAGGGTGCTTACACAGCTAGGGTTAAATTGAATGGAAAAGTTCTCAGTTTACTCAGATCGGGTGAACAGGTTAAACCCAAAGCAGTTGAACAGTATCAAGTTAGCCGTTTGCAGAAACTGAACTAACTTCTTTTTCTACGGTTTTTAAGGGTTTTAATTGCAATCCCCAAACTCCAAGCACAAGTAATCCTACGGAACTGATCACATATAAAAGGGCGATTCCGGCTCCTTTTCCGGTTCCAAATAGAGGGCTAAACAGGGGTGATAAAACTCCTCCGGGTTGCATGGCAGGTTCAAAGATATAGTCTGCTAAAGGCCCTGCAATTAAGTACGCAACCGCCGAAACACTTTGACGCATGAGCGATCGCATGGCTAAAATTCGCCCTTGAATATCGGGTGCAACTTGAGTTAGCCAAATCGAAGTATCTGAACTTCCCATTAAAGGAAAATTCAAGGACGAACAAAATTGAGCGGGAATCCAAACAAAAGCAGTTTGACCTAAACCAAAGATAATTTTACTGATTCCTGCTCCCATCATGGCAAATAATACCCCATTAATTCGGCGTTTTGTGCCTCCCCAAAGGGTGACAATAATTGCTCCTGTAATGCCGCCTGCACCCGCAGCAGAAGCCGTAAATCCTAATATATTGCTATTGCCACCACTGCGCGCTAAAATCATCGGTTCATAAACCGCAGCGCCAATATCGTGAGCAAATCCAAATAAAGTTGTCACGGTTAATAACGCCAATAAACCTGATTTTGGCCAAATATAGGAAAATCCAAAGGTGATCTGCTTCCAGATAGTTTGTTGAGATAAATTGTTAGAGTTTGCAGGTTGAGGAATAGCAATGAGTAATACAGTAGCGATCGCAATCAAAAAAGTTAAAATATCAATCATTAAAATTCCGACTAATCCAATCACCGGATAAAGGGTTCCTGCTAAAGCCGGAGCGAGAATACTTGAACCATAATTTAATGCGGCTCCCATACTGGTTGCACGGGTGTAATGTTGGGGAGAAACCAGCAGGGAAATTGAGGATTGATAGGCTAAAATTTGCAGTTGAGTAAAGGGGGTATTAATGGCGATTGCCACGTATAAATGCCAAATTTGTAACTGATCAGTTAGGGTTAGAAGTAATAAAGCAATCGTAGAAAAACCCCCAACAAAATCTGAGACTAAAATTAAAGACTTGCGATTAAATCTATCAACAATAATTCCAGAAAATAATGTTAAAACAAGGCTAGTCGCAACTCCAAAAAATCCCCCTAAAGATAATGTTGTTGCCGATTCACTCAATGACCACATCCAAATTACACTACCAAAGTAGGTCATGGTGCTACCAATTGATGAAATTAATTGTCCAAACCAAAGAATTGTAAATGTTCGCATAAAATCAGTTGATGATTGGAGTCAATACTAGAATGTTCAGAACCACTTTTTCAGAATGAATGATTAGGAGAAATCTTTTGCGATTTTATGAGGTTAATATTCTGGTTTTAATTGTTTTGAATTTCCCCTTAGATTTAGACAAACAAACCTATAGGATACTCGAAATCAACATTTCCAGCATCCTCTGATTGCAAATTTTATCGCGATCGCAACCTATTTGTTCTGAATCATGTTATCCTAACTAATGCTACTCATTCTCAGAAAGAACTGTTCTATTCTGACAGGTTTGATTCAATAACGCAACGGAATTCTAAAAATGGCTGTAACCATTGGTATCAAAGCAGATCCACTCACTCTCATTGAAGACGAAGGAACCGAAACCACCATTACCTTTAGCGTTGACGGGGAAATTCCCGATGATGGAGTCATAATTACTCTCAATAATGAGATTCCTTTTGCTTTGGGTGACTTTGAGGTTTTTCTAGCCAGCTTCACGGGGGGTCAAATTGCAGGCGTCAACGCTGACAATAGTGGGTTTAACTTTAGGATTCGTGAGAATACCGCTACAATTATCTTACCTGTATTTAATGATAACGATCTCCCGCCTAATGATCCCAATGCGACTCGAAATAGCGATATTGGCGTTGAAGAAACCACCTTTTTCTTAGTGGAAAGTGAGGCTTATAGTATTGATCCTAATGCGAGTGAGATCACTTTAAAAATTGCAGATACAGCTTCTAAACTGGCAGGTTCTGTTGTTGCTTTTAATGATAACTATTTTACGATAAATGATCGGGAGTTTACTGTATTTAGTCCGGGTGTTCTGAATAATGATATCAGCAATCTTGATTTCAGTCAACTCACAGTTAATTTAGTCCATGAACCCCCGAATGGAAATGTTATTTTAAATCCTGATGGGTCTTTTAATTATACACCCAATCCGGGTTTTAGCGGAATTGATCGGTTTACTTATCAAGTTACAGATTCTACAGAAACATCTAATCTCGCCACCGTTAATTTAATTGTTGAAGAACGGGTTAATACTTTCCCTGTTGCACAAAATAATAACTATACAACTGCTTTTGAAACGGTTTTAACTGTTAATCCGGTTGAAGGTGTTCTCAGTAATGATCAAGATGCTGATGGAGATATACTCACAGCTATTTTACTCGATGAACCGACAAACGGTAGCTTAATATTAAATTTTGATGGTTCTTTTAATTATACACCCGATTTCGGTTTTAGTGGCATCGATAGTTTCAGTTATCAAGCTAATGATGGGATTAATAATTCTAATCCTGCAACCGTTAATTTAGTGGTTGAAGAAGCGCCCAGTATTGAAGATGATGACACGGGTAATATTCCCGATGATTCTGAGGAAGTGACCGATGAAAATTCAGGAGAAATTCCCGATGATTCTGATTACGAACCCGATGATGATGAACCTGATAATTTAGAAGAAATTCCCGATGATTCTGATGACGAACCCGATGAAGATTTAGGAGAAATTCCCGATGATTCTGATGACGAACCCGATGAAGATTTAGGAGAAATTCC
>JBJHBL010000114.1:0-11578 GCA_050485465.1 Limnoraphis sp.
AATAGTGCTACTTCTGATGGTTTGAGTGAAGATGGTGCTGAAAAAATTGCTTGGAATTCTGTCAAAACTCAATATCAACAAAGTTCAGAAGGTCAGTGGAAGACTATTCCGGAAGGAGGAACTGAGCCAACACCTACTGGGACGATGCCTCAAGCATAATTTGAATTAATGTTTTATAGGCTGGAAGAATATTCAAAGCCCGGAAATTTTTAAAAATCCGGGTGTTTTTTAAAGTCCAATTGTCTGGCTTGCTAGCTTATATTTTGTTCCATAAATTAACGGATTTTTAGGTATTTTTATAGCCAGAAATTGATGTTGTGATTTCTTAATTTTCAGGAGAAAAATTACCCGAAATCTAGAAAATATAAGCCAAACTCAATCTCCCTAATTTTAAGAGCAGTAAAAGCGACTAAAAAAACTGCCATACAGAGATTTGATCAGTATTAAAAACTTAAAACTTATCGATAAACCTCAGAATTGGAAAGACTTCGACGGCGATTAACTCGATAAACTTTTCTCCATTCACCCACCGTATTTTTACCGATTTCATAACGAATCAATTGACCATTCCCTAAAATTAAAGTCACCCGTTGATTACTCGCAGGTAAAGAGGTCAGAAATTCTTTTAAGTCTTCAGACAGTTCTCCCCCTTCATACTTAATAACTTCACTTCGCTGATTAAATTCTATCGCTTGAATCGGGATAATTTCTGAGCGTTCCACATAAACAGGTTCAATCACATCATAGGGAACTTGTTGACGAACCGTTTTATATTTCCATCGACAACGCCGCCGAGAATCACACACATATTCATCCGGAACCTGTTGATTAACTTCCCGATATCTCGTCACAGTCCGAGTTCCCGTTTGTTCTTTCCAAATACGTTTATACGTGATAAAAATTCCGTCTTCACACCAACTTGAGGTAATCTGATTCCCTTCAGGATTGTGTCTGTCGTGAACACAAGTTCCAGAATGAGTAAACTGCACCCTTGACCAATTGACATTATCCCGATATTCCACTAACGCCGGGCGAATAGTCAGACCCGAAGCAGACCCAATTCCCGTTAAAATAACAGAAAAAACGGTAATTTTAAAAGCAATTAAAAATTTCGGTAAAAGTCTCATATTTCCATACCCCAAAACTCACTGAGACAAAAGTTGTCGTTCACTTCTTCTCAATACAAGAATATACATCCGGGATAGTCACACTTATGCACTAAAAAACCCCTTTTGCGATAAAATTAATTTTATGATCAACCAACCCACAAGTCACGATATACCCCCCTATACCTGGAATCGTCCCATCGGTCTAGGTTGGGAAAACCCCTATACAGTCCGCTACAGCAGTAACCTTGATGATGGCCCCTGGCATGGGATGCCGTTAGGCGGGTTTGGGGCGGGTTGTATTGGTCGTTCATCCCGGGGCGATTTTAACCTCTGGCATCTTGATGGCGGTGAACATATTTTTCGCAGTTTACCCGCTTGTCAGTTTAGTGTATTTGAGGAAGTCAACGGCAAAACTCAAGCCTATGCCCTTTGTACGGAACCGCCAGAAGATGGGAGTTTGTCGGCTTGGAATTGGTATCCTGCGTCTTCTAATTCGCAGAAAACGGGAACTTATCACGCCCTTTATCCTCGCAGTTGGTTTGTTTATGAAAATGTCTTTAAAGCCCAGTTAAGTTGTGAACAATTTTCACCCATTTGGGCGGGAAATTATCAAGAAAGTAGCTATCCAATTGCTATCTTTGAATGGATTGCCTATAATCCGACCGATGAACCCATTACCCTCAGTATTCTGTTAACTTGGCAAAATACAATCGGTTGGTTTACCAATGCGTTAGATAAACCTCAAGTTCAAGTCCGAGATGATGGCAGTCCGGTTTATGAATATCAATCCCGGTGGGGAAATAGTGTCGGGAATTTTAATCATTTAGTAGAAGATTTTCATCGAATCGGTTGTCTGATGTCTCGCCTGAGTGTGAGTGAGGAAGTCCGAGAAGGCGAAGGACAAATGGCAATTGCAACGATTACAAATCCGGTTGTAGAAGTCTATTATCATACAGCTTGGAATACGGCGGGAACGGGGGAAAATATTTGGCATTATTTTGCCCAAGATGGTACTTTATTAGACCAAGAAAGTGAACGTCCGGCGGCAACAGGTGAACAAATTGGTGTGGCTTTAGCGGTTAAATTTACCATTAGACCTGGAAAAACGCGAAAAATTCCTTTTTTCTTGGCTTGGGATTTGCCGATAACGGAGTTTGAATCAGGGGTTTGTTATTATCGCCGCTATACTGATTTTTTTGGTCGGAATGGTCGAAATGCTTGGTCGATGATTCGCACGGCGATGAAGCATTCTGATGTCTGGTTGGATAATATTAAAGACTGGCAAAATCCGATTTTAAACCGTCAAGAGTTGCCTTCGTGGTTTAAAATGGCGTTGTTTAATGAACTGTATTTATTAACCGATGGCGGGACGCTTTGGAGTGCAGCTGATGAAAATAATCCGAAAGGTCAATTTGCGGTTTTAGAATGTATAGATTATCGCTGGTATGAGAGTTTAGATGTGCGATTATATGGATCTTTTGGATTACTATTATTGTGGCCAGAGTTAGAAAAGTCTGTATTATTAGCCTTTGCACGTTCAATTTCTAAAGGAGATAAAACGCCGCGAATTATCGGTTATAATCAAGCAGAAGCGATTCGTAAAGCGATAGGTGCGACTCCTCACGATTTAGGCGCGCCTAATGAACATCCCTGGGAAAAAACGAATTATACGAGTTATCAAGATTGTAATCTTTGGAAGGATTTACCTTGTGATTTTGTTTTGCAAGTTTATCGGGATTTTGTGTTAACTGGAAGCGAGGATATTGACTTTTTAAAAGATTGTTGGTTAGCGATTGTTGAAACCTTAGATTATCTGAAAACGTTTGACAAAGATGGAGATGGAATTCCTGAAAATAGCGGTGCCCCTGACCAAACCTTTGATGATTGGAAATTGCAGGGGGTGAGTGCTTATTGTGGCGGGTTGTGGTTAGCGGCGTTAGAAGCAGCAATAGAAATCGGAAACTGTTTAGAAAAGACAGAATTTTCTGCATTGTTTCCCTCACTTTCAGAAACTATTTCAACTTATAAAACATGGTTAAAACAAGCAAAACCGATCTATCAAAAGCTTTGGAATGGTCAATATTATCAGCTTGATAGTGAGAGGGGTTCGGATGTGGTGATGGCCGATCAACTCTGTGGTCAATTTTATGTTAAACTGTTAGGATTAGAAGATATTGTCGCCCCAGAACGAACCATTTCAGCCTTACAAACCATTTATCAATCTTGCTTTCAAAATTTCTATCAAGGTCAATTAGGGGCTGCTAATGGCGTTAGACTGAATGGAGAACCCGTTAACCCTAATGATACGCATCCCTTAGAAGTTTGGACGGGGATTAATTTTGGGTTAGCGGCGTTTTTAATTCAAATGGGAATGAAAGAGGAAGGGTTTAATTTAGCGGAAGTTGTGGTGAAACAAATTTATGAAAATGGTTTACAATTTAGAACTCCAGAAGCCATTACCGCCGCCGGAACCTTTCGGGCGAGTCATTATCTCAGGGCGATGGCAATTTGGATGATTTATTATCAATGTCTTCAGTAGGTTGAACTTTCAAAGAAATCTAAAGAGTGCCGAGTTGAAACCTCAAGCATTATCTGCCAACCCAACCGCTTCTATAGCCGCTTCTAAAGCAATTTCTAAATGAGTCCAATGAGTCCCCCCCTGACAAAACACAATATAAGGTTCTCTCAACGGCCCATCAGCAGATAATTCCGAAGTGCTACCATCAATAAACGTTCCCCCTGCCATTACCAGTTGACTCTCATATCCGTACATTTCCCCGGGAACCGGATCCAAATAAGAACCAACGGGAGAATATTTTTGTAAAGCCCGACAAAAAGCGATTAACTTTTCCGGTGAACCTAACTCAATCGCTTGAATAACATCCCGACGAGGTTCTAAAGGTAAAGGGTTAACCCGATAACCTAATTGATCAAAAACATAGGCCAGTAAATGATTTCCTTTCATCGCTTCTCCCACCATTTGCGGGGCTAAAAATAAGCCTTGAAACAGCAAACGATTTTGATCAAAGGTCGCCCCCCCATGACTGCCAATACCGGGCGCTGTTAACCGACAAGCCGCCGCTTCCACTAACTCCCTGCGTCCGGCAATATATCCCCCCGCAGGTGCAATAGTCCCCCCCGGATTTTTAATCAGTGACCCCGCTATTAAATCAGCGCCCACAGCAGGGGGTTCACAAGTTTCAATAAATTCGCCATAACAGTTATCCACAAAACAAACCGTGTTGGGATTCTGCTGTTTAACGATGTGGACAATTTTCTCAATATCTGCTATCGATAAGCTCGAACGCCAGGAGTAGCCGCAAGAGCGCTGAATTAAAACTAAGCGCGTTTTAGCAGTAATCGTCGATTTTAGGCTTTCCCAATCAATTTTTCCATCGAATTGCAGATCTATTTGACGGTAAGAGATGCCATACTCTAGAAGGGAACCCTGGCTTTTGCCTCGTAAACCAATGACTTCTTCTAAGGTGTCATAGGGAGCGCCTGCAACAGCTAACATCTCGTCCCCAGGACGTAGCACCCCAAACAAGGCACAGGCGATCGCATGAGTCCCAGAAACAAACTGGACACGGACGGCGGCCATTTCTGCACCCACAATTTCCGCAAATACGCGGTCTAGAGTTTGACGGCCTAAGTCATCATGGCCATAGCCCGTCACTCCAGCAAAATGGTGAGTTCCGACTCGATATTGTCGAAAGGCATCTAAAACCCGTTTGAGATTTTGTTTGACCTGAGCATCAATTCCGAAAAAGATCGTAAATAGTGCCTGTTTTGCTGCTTCTAGTTGTAAAATGCTACTGCTCATCACCCAACTCGCCCAACCGCGTGAGTGGTGATTATTATGACGCCAATAGAACAGATTCGTAAAGAAAGACCACATTTTCATGACGATTGCAACTTCACAAAAATTTAATCTCGATTGGAAAATTATCACCTTTATGATAATTCTCCACGTCGGCGCTCTTTTTGCATTCCTGCCCAGTAACTTTAGTTGGGCTGCGGTGGGAATTGCCGTTTTACTTCATTGGGTCACAGGGGGCTTGGGAATTACACTCGGTTTTCATCGCCTTTTGACTCATCGCAGTTTTGAAACCCCAAAGTGGGTCGAATATTTTCTCGTCTTTTGTGGCTGTTTAGCCTGCGAAGGTGGAGTAATTGACTGGGTAGGTTTACACCGTTTCCATCACCTCCACTCTGACCATGAATTAGACCCCCATGACTCGAATAAGGGGTTTTGGTGGAGTCATATGGGTTGGATGCTTTGCGATCATCCGGCAAAAGCGGAAGTTCCTCGCTTGACTCAGGATATCGGCGAAGATCCTGTTTATCTGTTTATGCAAAACTATTTCTTGCTGATTCAGTTTGCTTTAGGCGGTCTTCTTTTTCTCTTGGGCGGCTGGCCTTTTGTGGTCTGGGGTATCTTTGTGCGAATTATCGCCGTATTCCACTGCACTTGGTTAGTTAACAGTGCAACCCATAAGTTTGGTTATCGCACCTTTGACTGTGATGATGCTTCTACAAACTGTTGGTGGGTGGCTGTCCTGACCTATGGTGAAGGTTGGCACAATAACCATCATGCTTATCAATATTCAGCCCGTCACGGTTTGCAATGGTGGGAAATTGATATGACTTGGATGACCATTCAACTTTTACAAGCGTTGGGTCTAGCCAAAAAAGTGAAGTTAGCCCCAAAGTCTAACTAATCGCTTAGACTAAGCTTACTAGAAGCCAAGATTGGGAGCTAGGGACAAAGGATTTTTAGATTCAAAGGAATTGCTACTTTCCCCTTCTCCCTGGGGTTTTTTTATTAAAAATGGCGGTTTCCTTGAACAATATATTTAAAAGTGGTCAAGCTCTCTAAGCCAATTAATCCCCTTCTGTAACCGACCTGATTAGACATTCCGAGAAAAATGGCATCCCCTCGATTTTGATGGCGTGAGAAGCGCGGAGAAGCATTGATGAACGTTAAAGCACTGTTAACATCTAAGGCAAATTGACGGCTCTCGCTGTAGGATTCCGTCGCTAGACAGTTGCTATGACCACTACTGTATTCGTTCATCCAAGCGATCGCATCTTCTAGGCTGTCTACCCCTTTAAAAGCTATGGTTTTATTCAAATAGGGTTGTGACCATTCTGAAGCTTCTGCTAAGGTTAGCTCCGGAAATTTCTGCACTAGGAGTTCGTCTCCTTTGACTTCAAATCCTTCGTCTCGCAAACTGTTCCAAAGTCTGACTAAAGATGAACCCTTTTGACTGGGATCAATTAACACTTTCTCGATCGCATTGACCGGATCAGGTTTGCTTTGATGACTATCTAAAATCATCCATCGCACCATCTCCAGGTTAGCCGTTGCAGACCAATACAGATAGCAGTTCCCCATCGCTGTTCGCAAAACAGGAACTGTTGATTGATTCACCACTTGCTGTACCAGATGGGGGCGACCATAGGGAATAATCAGATTAATATACTGGTCTTGGGTGACTAAGTTCTGAATCGGTGCATCCTGTTCGGCGGGAAACACTTCTAAGGTCCCAATCGGCATTCCTTGTTCTTCTAAAGCCACCTGCAAGGTTTGAGCGATCACCTGATTAGAATAGTTGGCTTCACTCCCCCCCAGTAAAACTAGACTATTTGCCGTTTTCATACAGAGTCCTGCCGCGATCGCTCCCAACTCGGGAAAAGCTTCATAAATCAAACCCACTACCCCAATCGGAATCAGTTGATAATAGGTTTGACCTTGTTCGAGTTGATAGGAAGCCCCAATCACTCGGCCTATGGGATCTGAGAGTTCTCCCAACCGCTTCAAAATTTGAACTGTTGTTTCTAACCGTTCAGGAGTCAGCTTTAACCACTCACTCACGCATTCAGAGATACCCAGTTCTCGACTTGCTTCTAAGTCTAGGGTGTTTGCCTCTAAAATATCGTTTTGTCGGGTTCTCATGGCTTCTGCCATCGCTTTCAAGGCTCGATTGCGGTGTTCTCCCTTGGTTTTAGCAAGTTCGATCCGGGCCGTATAGGCTCGACGAATGGGGTTCGTCGGCAGAGGTGAAGCACTAAAATCATCAATTATCATCGAAGCTCACCGTCTATAAGCTAGCCAGACCATCAGTGCTGGCAACATTGCCAACATCACAGCTACCATCGCCCAAAGTATAATATTTGGGCCGGGCGAATACAATGCTAAAGGCAGCCAAATTACTAATGGGACTAAAAGCATTCCCAGGGCTAAGGGTAGGTAATGGGCTTGTAACCCTGCACTCGAGCGCTTCCATTGATAACCTGTCCAATGCCATGATTGTTTATAGGGATAGTGAGTTGAGAGTTGTTCGAGAGAATAACCACTCTCATCCACGACAAAAATTTGCTGACAGCGATTGCAACCAAAGGCTTCTGTCAGGGTAATTGGATTGAGATGACCCTTTCGCCTACAAGGGCAAGGGTAATCCCCATTTAAGTCGATTTTCTGGGCTTTCTGAGATGGCACAAGCAGTTATCAGATCAAGCGTTTAAGAATTACGGATTTTAAATACAGACTTAATGGATCATACAGACCAACTGAGTCTTGTCAAGTTAGTCGGGACTATCCGTTTGTATTGGGGGAGTGTCTATTCATAAAACTATATCCTTTATTCAAAATATTACAAGAGATTTTATTCCCTTGCACGGATTTATAGTTTTTTTTTGATTAAGCGGGTGACGCGATTCGAACGCGCGACATCAACCTTGGCAAGGTTGCGCTCTACCACTGAGCTACACCCGCAGTATTGCTTGACTCTTTCTAGGATTCCACAAAAAATTCGATTTGTCAAGCAATTTTTAGAATTTTTTGAATAAATAACAATTCTCTAGTAGGAAGGTTCCTGTTGATTGATCGAAGATTCCGCCGCGATCGCCCGACTCGCACCTCCAGGTAATGCTCCCCCTGGGGCAGAATGATTTCCATAGCCTTCGGGAACCCCTTTAATTTGGCGCATCAAGCTTGCCATTTCCAGGGCATTCATCGCATACTCCCATCCCTTATTACTCTTAATTCCGGCTCGTTCTAGGGCTTGCTGCATCGTGTCTGTTGTCACCACCCCAAAGATCACCGGAGTCCCCGTTTGAAATCCTGTGGCGGCGATTCCTTTAGAAACTTCTGAGGCTACATAATCAAAGTGAGGTGTTTGTCCTTTAATCACCGCCCCCAAACAGATAATCGCATCATAGCGCTGACTCAAAGCCAGTTGATGGGCAACTAACGGAATTTCAAAACTACCGGGAACCCAGACATAATCAACTTGCGATCCTTGAGGATCGGGATCTACCCCATGCCGTTTGAGACAATCTTGACAACCTTCTAATAACTTCGTGGTGATTAAATCATTAAAACGACCAATCACAATTGCAAACTTAAATGAATCAGTTTGAGTAAAATTTCCTTCAAAAACGGTCATGCCGATGATCCTTTATTTCTATAGCAAGGGTCAGAGGTTCAACCATTCCACCTCAATTTTTGTGAATCACCTGAGCCTCTAACCCAATCTCTCAATTAAACCACTAAGTAGTTTAAGACTCCAACCAGAAGCACTAACGCGATCCAGAGTCCTGAACCAATAAACAACAGAGGCTTAGACTGACTCCAATTTTGGGGAGAAGCATAAGCAACCGGAACCCCTACAATCATCACAAACGAGACAATCACCAAGGCAGCTAAAAAGAATTGAAACAGAATTGTTAACATTTTGTTCTCCCAAACAAACCAATCGGTAATGACAACAACGAGTTGAGAGCCGATACAAACTTTCAAATCACTCTCATAATAGTACGCTACCAGAAAACGCCTCATCTCGGAAACCATCTAGTTTCCCGGGTTTTTATGATTGGATCTGATTTAACCGTTGAGCCGCTTGAGCGACGAGTTCCATATCATCTTGGGCCAGTTGTTTGAGGGTTTCTTCGGTTTCTGGAGTACCGCCCAGACGAACTAAAGCTTGAGCCACCCGATGTCGGATCTGCCAGTCCGGATCATTGGCATATGGCAATAATAACGGAATAGCTCGCGAATCTCCGAGTTCTCCCATTGCACCAATCGCCACCGTTCTGATTAAATCATTATCACCCTGGAGGGCATCTTCGAGTAATTCAAACCCTTTTGGTTCTCCCAGTTCAGCTAAAGCTGCTACAATGCTGAGTTTGATCAACCATTCGGAAGTCTGATGATAAACTTGCCGCAACTCCTCAAAGGCTTCTCGTAATTTGAGCGCTCCGATCGCATCGGCAGCGGCCGCTTGAACATCTGCTTCTGGATCGTTGAGTAAACATTCCCGTAGCAGTTGTAATGCCAGGCTGCGATCTTGCACCCCCAAAGAAGACAATTGACTCACTGCCGCATAACGAACCCGGGTATCGCGATCAACCACAGCAGGTTGAATTAACACAAAAGCCGTTTCCGGTTCAAGCTGACGTAACTGATTTACCGCTCGTAGGCGATCGCCCAAATCTTCTGAACTGAGCAACTGTTGAACCGACTCAGGAGTAATACTCATGTTATTACAGGTTTTTCTTCAAGGTTTGGCGTTTTTTATAAACTCTTATTAGAAGGCTGAGGTTCTTCAAACTGACCTCAGTCTTAACGTTGATTTTAGTCTTAAAATCTTATCACCTAGAAGACGCTATAGCCAAGAAATATTACTCTGTCGCCATCATCCGAATAATATCACCACAGGAAAGAATCCCAATCACCATCCCCGTTTCATCTAATACGGGTAATTGATGGACTCGCTTTTCATTCAGTAAACGAGCCGCTTCTGAAAGAGATTGACTCGGGGTAATCGTTGCGAGTGGCGCTTTTGTCATCACTTCTTCAACGGTTTGACCCAGAGCTTTGTGAAGTTCTTTTTCGTAACGGGATGGATTTTCTAGATAAATCACACTATCTAGAATTGTAATATAAGGGGGAGGCGTAACACCGCTTTCCTGCCAGATCATATCGGTTTCAGAAATAATCCCCACTAATTTACCTGCATCGTTAATAACGGGAAGACCACTAATCCGGTGTTCTGCTAAAATCTTGATGGCTTCTTTGAGAGGCATATCAGGCCTAGCCAAAATTGGATTAGGTGTCATGATGTCGGCGACCGTTTTGGGCATAATCTCAGACTCATCGTTGACTAAACTGTATTGTTTTTATCATATCGGAATTTATACCCCTGCACGGATTACTCCATCCATCCACTGTCCAACTCTAGGCTTCAATCACACCCATCTGAATGATGATCAACTTTTTTTTTGTTCAACTCTCCCGACTCACAATTATCTGTTTGATGATGATCTTGGTCATCTCGAGTTTCATTATGCCAGTTCCACCCGCCCTGGCGGAAACCGTTTCACCTCCTCCGTTGATCGCGAGTCTTTTTTCGTTTTCAGGGACTCGACCTCAAAATTTAGGAGTAAATGAGGGGAAATTCGCGGACTGTCCTAATTCTCCGAACTGTGTCTCTAGCCAAAGTCCAGATGTTGTTCATCAGATTGCTCCTTTGACCTATGAAGACTCTGAAACTGAAGCGTTTGAGCGGTTAAAAGCGATTATCGAAAATCTGGATAACGCCAAAATCATTACCGCAGACGAGGAGTATCTTTACGCGGAATTTACCTCAGCAATTATGGGATTTGTCGATGATGTCGAATTTTATCTTGATAAAGCCGATAACATCATTCAGGTTCGTTCCGCTTCTCGTCTAGGAGAATCCGATTTAGGGGTGAACCGTCAGCGCGTGGAAATGATTCGATCTTTGACCTGCAAGTTTTCATAGACAATCACATCATTATCGAATACACTTATTTCGGATAAACTGAGATGTGCGGATCGCTTCGTCAATCGCTTGATATTGAGTCGTTTTACCTTTAGCCTTGAACTCAAATATAATCATAATAACTATATCCTACATGATTTGGATATAGCGCTAAGTTAAAACCTAGCGGGTCGCCTTTCCACCCTGCCTTTTAAGGCATGGCTATCATGATCCCGCGACTTTTTCTGTATTTGAGTCTTAATTGAGAGCGTTAAAACCCCCTACCCATCAAGAGCAGGGGGTTTTGGAATTAACGAGCGAGTTTTAAACTCGTTTCAAAAGGTTATTCCCGTTCTTACAGTGCGTTACCGCGAGGAAGAACTTCTTCAGGGAATACAAAGTTTTGGTGAGGTTGATCGACCGGCGCCATCCAAGCACGGATACCCTCGTTCAACAAAATGTTCTTGGTATAGAATGTTTCAAATTCTGGGTCTTCTGCCGCTCGTAATTCCTGAGAGACAAAATCATAAGCCCGCAGGTTCAAAGCGAGTCCGACTACCCCAATGGAACACATCCACAAGCCTGTTACGGGTACGAACAGCATGAAGAAGTGTAACCAACGTTTGTTGGAAAAAGCAATCCCGAAAATCTGTGACCAGAAACGGTTTGCTGTAACCATTG
>JBJHBL010000115.1:0-11392 GCA_050485465.1 Limnoraphis sp.
ACATTCTAAAGCAATAATAATATCAAATTTCTCAGAAAATTCAGGAAACTGACAAGCATCTCCATGAACAAATTTTACAGAATTTCCATTTTTCGCCTGAATCATTGATGCCTGTTTAATTTGAACCGGATCAATATTAATACCAACCAGTTTTAAATCACTATAAGTTTGATTCAGTAAATTAATTGTCCCTCCAAACCCACACCCTGCATCTAGAATGTTAGCATTTTCTGGAATTTGAGCCAGTTCTAATACCAATTTAGATAAATTATTGGCAGCTTGACCAAAGTCCTGTAGTTCTCCTGTTGCCTGATGCGGATATTGCCAAAATCCCCAATGAATGTGCTGACCAAAAGCGGCTTCTAACTCCGGTTCTTGAGCAAACTTTTCAACGAGAGAATCAAAATATCCCATTTTCGTAATGTCAAATAGCGATATCGTATCAGAACGATAAGGGATTTACAATAATCAAACTTAATGTGTTAACCTAGAAAACAATTTCCTAAAAATCAGCCCAATTGCTGCAAAAGCTGATTTTACAAGGCTTTTACGGGTAGAGTGCGTCAAACTGTCGGTTTCGTTTTTGTTACACCTCACAACTGCAAAAGCACACCATGCAAGGGTTAGAGCTATTTTTACCAGATGTAACAAAATTGTCAACTTTCTGTCATATCCCTGTAACATCTTGCCCCTATCTTAAGAATTGTCAGCCCAAAACACAGAATGTTCCTCGACAAGCTCCTCACCCCTTGGGCTGACTTTTTTAAAACTTTTTATTCAAGATAGGTAAACCCTAACGATGAACACTAAAGCCAAAAACTTTCAAATTACCTCTAACTTTAAAACTAAAATTCCTACTCAAAATTTATCAAATTCTATTATGAATAAAATTCTCAGTTCAGCGACTTTAATCGCATTAGGAGCCGGACTAGCCCTAAGTGGATCACAGTTCCTGCAAGGCAAATTAAATGCACAAACCCTTACACAATCTTCTATATTCCCCTCTCGTCCTGATCATTCTACACAAACCATTGCCTCTGCCAATCTTGCATTTCAAACCCCCTCAAACTTTGTGGCAGCCGTAGTGCAGGAAGTTGGGCCTGCCGTCGTGAGAATAGATGCTCAACGTACCGTTGAAAGTCGAGTTCCAGACGCATTTAATGATCCTTTTTTCCGTCGTTTCTTCGGTGAACAAACCCCCAGTGTTCCCAACAGACGAGTACAATCCGGTACAGGTTCAGGCTTTATTATTAATTCACAAGGCGAAATTATTACCAACGCTCATGTTGTTGATGGAGCGAGTCAAGTCACTGTTACCCTTAAAGATGGTCGCAGATTTGAAGGGAGAGTTTTGGGAACTGATCCCGTGACAGATGTGGCTGTGATTAAAATTGAAGCGGAGAATTTACCCACCGTTAAACTGGGGAATTCTGAACAGTTACAACCGGGAGAATGGGCGATCGCGATTGGAAATCCGTTAGGCTTAGATAGTACCGTCACCACAGGAATTATTAGTGGTTTAGGACGTTCTAGCGCTCAAGTGGGAGTTCCCGATAAACGGGTTGAATTCATTCAAACGGATGCGGCTATTAACCCAGGAAATTCCGGCGGGCCTTTACTCAATCAAAATGGTGAAGTGATTGGAGTGAATACAGCCATTTTACGAGGCGCTCAAGGATTAGGTTTTGCGATTCCGATTAATACAGTCCAACAAATTGCCCAAGAATTAGTGGCTAATGGTAAGATTGAACACCCGTTTTTAGGGATTCAAATGTTAACATTAACCTCTGAACTAAAGAATGAATTAAACAGCGATCCCAATAGTGGAATCATGCTAAACGATTATCAAGGCGTTTTAATCACGCGAGTCGTTCCTAATTCTCCCGCAGAACAAGCAGGTTTACGCGCCGGAGATGTGATTGCCCAAGTCAACGGAGAAACCGTCACCGCTTCCGAGCAAGTTCAACAAGCGGTTAACCGAGAACGAGTCGGCAGTGAGTTGAATCTGCAGTTAAGTCGGAATGGTCAACCGATGAACTTACGTGTTCGTGCGGGTGCATTTCCTCGACCCCAGTCCTAAATATTGAATAGAGAGGGGCGCTAAATTGCGCCCTTTGTTCAACTTCAAACCCCCTGTTGACTAAGCATTCTTGATTTGTAGAATCACCCAATCAAAGGTATCTAAAACAAGTTTTAGAGCCGCTTCATCTTGAACGGTTGATAATCGAATTGCAGGGGATCTAAACTCGTTTTTATCCACCGGAAGGGATAAACCGACTGAACTTAATTTTCCGCGTAATTCGACCCATTTTTCCTCGCGATCAAAAGGCGGTTGAGACCCATATTTAATCGAAGAAATCTCTAAGCGACCCGAAATATCAACACTAAATAACTTATGAGGTTTTCGATTTTTTTGATGTAAAATAGCAGCAAACCCGCCATAGATATCTCCCGTTCCCCATTGAATATCAGTTTCTGATTGTTTCCGCGCCCAAGCATGAATTTTGCGCGCCATTTCTACTTCATCAATTCCCCTTCGCACCTTCAGTTCTTCAAAGAAGGAATTCTCATCCCACCGCCGTCTTTCTCCCGTTGCACTGGATTTTTTCTGTTGGGCTTCTGCGGTTTGACCAATCACACGGGGAACTAATGTTTTTAACCCATCTTGAGAAACATATTGCTTAATTTCGAGCGCCCAAACTTCTACCGGATCGGTTTGTTTATTGAGAAATTCAACAATTCGTTTTAAGGGAGCGGGAATTTCATCCGCAACAAAAATCAGACGAATTTTTCCCGCTTGAATATTGGTTTTAACCTTTTGCCAAAACTGTTCTTCATCGGCTTCTGAACCTAAAAACTCCTCAAAAACTTGTTCCGGATCACGCCCTTGATCCCGACAATTGCCTTCAAATTGAGCAATGGTTGATTCCACTGGCCAATAATTCCCCAAATTCGCCGCATAGTCCAACATTTGACCGAGCATTTTTTGGCGCGTCTCGGCGTTGTGCAACCGTTTAATTTCGACTAACGTGGGAATGGCATCTTGATCAATAAATAAATGATCCAGTGACCATCGTCCGCTTGATTCTTCCTCGGCAGGAATAGTAACTTCCCGATAAATCACCAGCCACCGTCTTGGTGTCGCCCGATCAATTTCATCTCCAGCTAACAGATTCGGATAAGTTTCTAACAATTCTTGAAGCTGATCTTCAGAGTCGTAGGCTTGCTCCATCATTTCCACAAGCTGATCGTCATCTTGAATCAGATATATCCCTCCACCCATAGCCATTTTTGCCAATATTGTAGGTTAAAACATTCCGAGCTTTGAAATTCACCCCAGCCACCGATTAATCATTTTCCAACTGAATTTGAGTTTGTCCTCAGTCTATCAGTCTCTGATTCTCATTGTTTGTGATCTGAACGCCACTGACCTGTAAAAACCCATTCAGCAGGCCCACTCATATACAAACGTTCATCCAGGGCTGACCATTCAATCTCTAGACATCCTCCAGGGAGTTCTACCGTCGCTCGGCGATCGCAATTTCCAGTTAATACCCCTGCTACAATAACAGCACAGGCTCCGGTTCCACAAGCGAGGGTTGCCCCCGCACCCCGTTCCCAAACGCGCATTTTCAGATAGTCGGGTTTGACAACTTGGATAAATTCAGTATTGGTTCGTTCCGGAAAGACGGGATGATGTTCAAATTGGGGACCAATTTCTGCTAAGGGAATTGCCGCCACATCTTCAACAAAGGTAATACAGTGAGGATTACCCATACTAACGCAGGTGACAAGCCAAGACTGTTCGGCGACAGATAAAGGTACATTGACGACCTTCTCATCGGCTTTAGCCAGTGTTGTGGGGATTTCTCCGGCGAGGAGTCGAGGTTTTCCCATATCCACTTTAACCTGTCCATCGGGGAGAATTTCTGGACTGATGATACCTGCTAAAGTGTCAATTTTGTAGCTTACAGAAGATTCTGTTGAGCTAATTTTACCCTCACGACGCTCTAAATCGGCGATAAATTTAGCTAGACACCGGATGCCATTCCCACACATTTGGGGTTCTGAACTATCGGAGTTAAAAATTCGCATGGTATAGTCCGTGTTGGACGTGCTGGGTAAAGCAAAAATCACCCCATCCGCCCCGATGCCAAAATTGCGATCGCACATCTGCATTGCCATTTCTGGAGTGACTATCGGTTCTGACTGATGACGATTATCAATCAAAATAAAATCATTACCCAAACCCTGGTATTTCGTAAACTCAATCGCCATTGCATCCCTCCACGGATCACAAAAATAAGTCTAGCACCCATTCCCTACCCTTTGCTGACACGCATTGCTATATGATTGATCTCAAATCAGAAAACCTACTCTTCAAACCCCTAACCCCTTATGTCTGACTTTGATACAGGTTTACCGAGTATTCGACAGGTTCAAACCTACACCCAAGATAAACAACCTGTGGAAATTAAGCTGCTGACGAATGATGTTCTGGTGGGAACAGTTTTTTGGCAGGATCATAACTGTATTTGTTTACAAGATGACCGTCAACAGCCGATTTTAGTTTGGCGACAAGCCATCGCCTATCTTAAGCCCAAAACTTAGAAGGGGGCGGGTTGTTTGTCTGGGGTGGAGTCACTTTCGAGTGAAGCCGGAGGTAGGGCGGTTGGGTTGAGTGCAGATGGCGTTATCGAAACCAATTTACGGCGTACCTGATTAAGATTTTGAAACCCACCACAGAGTAATAAATGATCTTCTGCTTTCAAGTCTGTTGAAGGATGAGGCCAACGAAGGAATTTACCCTCACGGCGTAGGGCTTGTACCTGAACATTATGACGACTAAAAACATCTATTTCAGCCAGCGTTTTACCCACCACCGGACTATTTTCTAGCAAGATTAACCATTGACAAGAAACACTTTCTAAAGGAAGTTCGACTTCTCCTTTCGCCAGTTGATCTAAAATCGCCACGGCTTCGGGATCTCCAATTAATAATAAGCGATCGCCTTGTTTGAGGGGTGTATCACTATCAGGATAATCGATTTCTTCCCCATCAGATCGCTGAATTGCCATTACACTCACGCCACTGAGATGACGTAAATCAGTTTGGCGAATGGTCATCCCTTCTAAGGGAGAATTTTCCGGTAAAGTATACCATTTACTATTGAGATTTTGGGCGGCTTCTTGTAAGTTTCTTGAAATTTGCAGGGGAGTTTCTCCGGGACGTAAATCTAGGTAATGACGATTGCGAATTTTCTGGGCTTGTTGTTGAATTTGTTTGAGGGGGAGTCCCATACTCAGTAATAAATGAGTTGAAAGTTCTAAGCTGGCTTCAAATTCGGGTTGAACGACTTCTTTTGCGCCTAAATGATAGAGTAATTCTATATCTTGATCACGATAGGCAATGATGGTAATATCAAGATCGGGGGAATATTCTAAAGAACGCTTCAAACAGAGTCGAGTATTCATCGGATCACTTAATGCGATCGCCATCGCACAAGCGCGATCAACTCCGGCGGCTTCTAACACATGAGAACTGGCTGCATTCCCATATAAGTAGGGTATATTTCCATTGCGTAATTCTTGAGTTTTTCGTTCAGAATGATCGATCACAACGACAGGATAATCATAATTTCTCAACTGTTGAACGAGGTTTCGTCCGACTCGTCCATAGCCACAAACAATGACATGATTTTGTTGCGGTAAATCGTCAGAAATTGCAATGGGTAAGGAGGTTTTTTCTAAAAAAGCAAACAACCAGGGGACATTTTCCATCCAGTCTAATAGACGGGGAACCAGTTGTAAAACAAAGGGCGTAATCACTAAGGTAACGGCGGTTGTTCCTAAGATTAAGAGATAAACTCGACGAGAAACTAAGCCTAAATTCTGTCCTGCACTGGCTAAAACGAAGGAAAACTCTCCGATTTGTGCGAGTCCTAACCCGGCAATAATTGAAGTTTTTAGCGGATAGCCAAACAGGCGAACAATGGGAATGATTAACAGCGTTTTTCCAATAACAACTAAACAGACTAATCCTAAAATTAGTTCTAAATGTTGCCAGAGAAATATCGGATCAATTAACATTCCCACTGCGACAAAAAATAACGCTGCAAAAATATCGCGCAGGGGTTCAACATAGGTTAACGTTTGATCGGCGTATTCAACCTCAGAAATCATTAACCCCGCTACAAATGCCCCCATTTCGATTGAAAAGCCTAAATGTTCTGTTAAGAGTGCAATGCCTAAACAAAGGGCAACAACGCCTAATAAAAATAATTCTCGGCTTTCAGTTTGGGCGAGAAATCGTAACAATGAAGGGATAAACCAAATTGAGGCGGCGACTGCACCTAAAGCAAATAATCCGATGAATAATAAGGAACGTCCGACGGCTAAACCTAATGCTTCTAGGGGTTGATCTAAGGCGGGTAAAACGGCTAACATTAACCCCAATGCTAAATCTTGAACAACTAAGATTCCCAACATGACTTGACCATGAGGGGTGCTAGTTTCGTTCCGTTCCATTAAACATTTTAACACAACGGCTGTTGAGGAAAGTGATAAAATTGCCCCTAAAAATATTCCTTGAACGGGAGAACTCACCCAACCTGTGATTACAGAAATAATAGCGGTTAAAATCATCGTTAGGGTGATTTGTAAACCCCCTCCTCCTAAACTAATTCCCTGGACTTTTTTGAGTTCCGCAAAGGAGAATTCAACGCCTAACGCAAACAGAAGAAACGCTACTCCAAATTGGGCGAGTGTTTCTACTTGAACTAATTCTTTAATGACACCCAGTCCAGAAGGGCCAACAATCATGCCCCCGATGAGATATCCTAAGAGGGCAGGTTGTTTAAGTAGAGAAGCAAACAAGCCTCCCACCGTTGCGGCGGCAAGAACAAGAACTAAATCAACAATTAATCTAAAATCTTCTGGCACGGATTTTTAATCAAGAAATGTAACAACTTCTGAATTAAATCTTAGATCAAAACCTTCAAAATGGGGGGTACAATCTGAACAGTTCAGGATTTTTGATCGGGGGTGACGTGGCGTTTGCTGACTCAGCCCGAACCGAGAGAAAACAGTTCGTTAAAATTTGACAAGTACGGGTTGAATGTTGCTTACCTGTCCTACAATAAGGGTACTGGTATTGAGTGGGTTAAACGTGGAAAATTCTCCAATTCTCATTTTAGTGGACGGTCATTCTTTGGCATTTCGCGCTTACTATGCTTTTGCGAAAAGCCGTACAGGAGGACTGAAAACCCAAACAGGTGTTCCCACCAGTGTATCTTACGGGTTCCTCAACTCGCTGCTGAATACCATTAACACCTACAAGCCCCAGTATTTAGCGATCGCTTTTGATCTCGGAGAACCCACGTTTCGCCACGAAGCAGATGCCAGCTACAAAGCCAATCGTTCAGAAACGCCTTTAGATTTTATCGAAGATATTCGCAATTTGCAAGAGATTTTAGCAGGATTAAATGTTCCTGTTCTCACGGCTGCGGGTTATGAAGCTGATGATGTGATTGGCACTTTAGCCCGACAAGGACGAGAAGCGGGATATTCTGTTAAAATCCTATCGGGAGATCAAGATTTATTTCAGTTAATTGATGCAGATGAACAAATTACTGTTTTACATTTATCTCCCGGAAAAGGTAACACCACTACAGAGTTTAGAACTCAAAATGTAATTGATAAACTGAAAATAAAACCCGCACAACTGATTGATTATAAAGCCTTGTGTGGTGACAAATCTGATAATATTCCGGGAGTTCGAGGAATTGGGGAGAAAACGGCGGTTCAGCTATTAAGTGAATATCCCTCTTTAGATGAGATTTATGCGTCTTTGGATAAAATTAAAAGTGCAACCCGCAAAAAGTTAGAAGAGGGAAAAGCAGCCGCCTATCATTCTCAACACATGGCGAAAATTATCCAAGATGTACCGTTACAAATTTCAATAGAGGACTGTAATTTTACCCAGTTAGATTTTAGCCGAATTATCCCCAAACTGAAAGAGTTAGAATTTTGGTCTTTTGTGGAACAAGTTGAAACCCAACCCGCCTTTGAAGGACTAACAAACGTCAACGAAGATATTATAAAAAATTCAGAGACTTCCGGTTCAGAAAACGATGATGAACTGTGGTTTCCGAGTTACGAAGAAACCCAAGCAGCAGAAACTCGATCTCAACAAAAAATCATTCAGCCTCAAATTATCCAAACCGAAAAACAGTTACAAGAACTCGTTCAAAAGTTAGCCACATTTACCGATAAAAATAACCCCGTTGCTTGGGATACCGAAACCACCGCCTTAGAACCGAGAGACGCTAAATTAGTCGGAATTGGCTGTTGTTGGGGAACAGAAAAAACAGATATTGCTTATATTCCCCTCGAACATACAACCGGAACTCAACTCAAAAAAGAAACCGTTTTAGAAGCCTTACGCCCCATTTTAGAAAGCAATAACTATCCCAAAACCTTACAAAATACTAAATTTGATCGCCTAATTTTACGAGTTCAAGGAATAAAACTAGCAGGCGTTGTATTTGATACGATGTTAGCCAGTTATGTTTTAAACCCCGATGACAGCCATAATTTAACCGAACTGTCTCGAAAATATTTAGACTCTGGAATACTCGCCAAAAGTTATAAAGAACTCTCTTTGGGGAAAAATCAAACCATAGCCGACTTAGACATCCCCACTGTTGCTGAATATTGCGGTTTAGATGTTTACGCCACTTATTTACTCGTTCCTAAACTGCGCGAAAAGTTAAAACAAGTTCCCGAACTTCACAAACTATTGCTAGACATAGAACAACCTCTCGAACCTGTTTTAGCTGAGATGGAATATTCAGGAATTAGAATTAATATTGACTACCTTGAAAAACTTTCAGATCAACTGGAAAAACAATTAGCAGAAATTGAAAAAACTGCCTATCAAGAAGCAGGAACCGAATTTAACTTAGGTTCACCCAAACAACTGAGTCAACTCTTATTTGAAACCCTCGAACTTAGTACCAAAAAAAGCCGTAAAACCAAAACAGGATACTCCACCGATGCCAAAGTTCTCGAAAAACTCAAAGGCGATCATCCGATTATTGATAGTATATTAGAACATCGAACCCTCGCTAAACTAAAGTCAACCTATGTTGATGCTTTACCCCAGTTAGTTCATCCCCAAAGCCAACGCATCCATACAGACTTCAACCAAGCCATCACCGCAACCGGAAGACTCTCTTCTTCTAACCCCAACCTACAAAATATACCCATCCGCACCGAATTTTCCCGTCAAATTCGTCAAGCCTTTCTCCCCAAACCATCCTGGTTATTAGTATCAGCAGATTATTCTCAAATTGAACTCAGAATTCTCGCCCATTTAAGCCATGAACCCATTTTACAAGAAGCCTATCAAAACAACCGAGATATTCATGCTGTTACCGCACAATTTTTATTTGAAAAAGAGGATGCAAAAGATGTCACCTCCGAAGAAAGACGCTTTGGAAAAACAATTAACTTTGGGGTAATCTATGGAATGGGGGCGTTAAGATTCTCAAGAGAAATGAAAGTTAATACCAATAAAGCAAAAGAATTTATCGAACGGTTTAACCAACAATATCAGAAAGTCTTTGAATATTTAGAACAACAAAAGAAACAAGCCATTTCTCAAGGGTATGTTACAACTTTATTAGGGCGTCGGCGTTATTTCAACTTTGAGAGTTCTAGTTTAAGACAATTACAAGGAAGACCCCTAGAAGATATTAACCTGGATGAACTTAAAAATATTGGTCAATATGATGCCCAACTGTTACGGGCAGCTGCAAATGCTCCCATTCAAGGGTCAAGTGCTGATATCATTAAAATAGCGATGGTAAAATTGCAGGATGTGTTGAAAAATTACACCGCTAAACTGTTATTACAAGTTCATGATGAATTGGTCTTAGAAGTTCCCCCAGAAGAATGGAAAGAACTCCAACCGAGAATTAAAGAAACGATGGAAAATGCGTTTAAGTTAAACGTTCCTCTTTTGGTTGAGATACACGCAGGAGAAAACTGGATGGAAGCCAAATAAGCTGAAACAGGATAAAGTTTAAAAACACAAAAATATAAAATTATTATAGCAATGAATACGGTTATTTTAAATCTAGATACTGTTAATTTAAGCGATGAACAATTTTATCATTTGTGTCGTGCCAATCAAAATTGGAAAATCGAACGAACACCAACCGGAGAACTGGTTATTATGTCACCCGTCGGAGGAGTCAGTGGAAACCGAGAAGCTGATTTTATTACAGATTTAGGTTTATGGAACCGTCAAAACAAACGAGGAAAAGTATTCAGTTCTTCAACAATATTTCGTTTACCAAATGGTGGAAATCGTTCCCCCGATGTAGCTTGGGTGAGTCTAGAACGTTGGGAAACACTGACAACCGAACAACAAGAACAATTTCCCCCCATTTGCCCAGATTTTGTACTAGAATTGCGATCGCGAACCGATAGCCTAGAACCGCTTCAACAAAAAATGCAGGAGTATCTCAACAGTGGCATAAAATTAGGTTGGCTGATTAACCCGCAACAGCAGCAAGTCGAAATTTATCGCCCAGAGCAACCTATTGAGATTGTACAACTTCCCGCCCGTTTATCAGGAGAAAGCATATTACCCGGATTTGAACTTGATTTAGAGCAATTTTAACCCCAGCATTCCCCAACCCCCAACCCCTAACCCCTGTCCCCTGTAACCTAAAATTGATATTGATGAAAGCATCAAACTTCGCTACAATGAGCAAACATGAGTATCAACGAGTCAACAGAGCGGCGCTGTTCAACCGTCGCCCGATAACGTCTTGTAAATTAATCAAACGGGCTGAGTGATAAGCCCAGTCAAGCTGGTAAGATACGAACATATATCCATTTGATCCGGCTCATTTATTAAAAACCCCTACCACATCATAAACAATGGGAACAAAGCGAATGGCTACAAAAACTACTGGCGATAACGCTGAAAAACAAAAAGCACTCAGTCAGGTTCTCAACCAAATTGAACGGAACTTCGGGAAAGGAGCGATAGTCCGGTTAGGGGATGCTCCCCGCATGAAGGTAGAAACCATTCCCAGTGGAGCATTAACCCTAGACTTGGCTCTGGGTGGGGGGATACCAAAAGGACGAGTGATTGAAATTTATGGGCCAGAAAGTTCCGGTAAAACCACATTAGCCCTACACGCGATCGCCGAAGTCCAAAGAGCCGGAGGCGTCGCTGCCTTTGTGGATGCAGAACACGCGCTCGATCCCAGTTACGCCTCGGTTTTAGGGGTAGATATCGAGAACTTGTTAGTGTCTCAACCGGATACCGGAGAAATGGCCTTAGAAGTCGTCGATCAACTGGTGCGTTCTGTGGC
>JBJHBL010000116.1:0-1467 GCA_050485465.1 Limnoraphis sp.
CGCCAATAATGGTATCATTGCCTTGATCGCCGTAGAGGGTGTCACTACCTAAATCACCCCAGATGAAATCATCTCCTTGACCTCCGAAGACGAAATCATCTCCTTGACCGCCATGAATGATGTCATGTCCGGGGCCACCGAGTAGAAGATTATTACCTTCGTGACCATAGATCAAATCTGAATTAGAGGCATCTGCTGCTGGCAGACCATCACCATTAGTACCGATAATGGTGTCATTCCCCTGATTTCCCAGGAGAGAATCACTTCCTTGATCGCCAAAGATGAGTAAATCACCAACGGTTCCCATCACGGTATCATTGCCGTCAAAGCCAACCACTACGCTGGTATCCGGTGAAACCATCAAGAAATCATCACTGAGGGTTCCTCGTAGGGTGTCTTCAGTGGCAAAACCCATAATTGCTGCATCGGGAGGGTTAGGAATGGTGAAAGGACGTTCCGGTATAGTAATGCTGGGAAATTCGGGTCTAGGCAGACAACCACAAACATCAGCGATATCAACGGGTTCGTCCTCGCGAGGAATAGCAGTATCTTCTTCAACGGTTAGTCGGACTGTCGCCTGGTTAGAAACAATACCCTCGTTATTGGTTGCGATGAAAATTAAGCTATCTTCCCCAATAAAATCGGGGTCAGGTTCAAAGCTGAGTTGTCCGGCTTGTTCGGGCGTTAGGTTTTGAACTTGATCGAGGCTAGTGACTTCTTGGCCATCAAGGAACAAGGTTCCATTAGAGGGTAATTCAATCAGGGTAAAGGACTCAACAGTAGCATTGGGGTCTGTAGCAATAAGCGGTGGGACATCTGTAACGGTACCATCATTGATAATAGTTTCGGTCTGATCCTGTGCTTCTGGCGGTAAGGTAACAGTGGGTTCTGTAGGTTCTGTAGGTTCTGTAGGTTCTGTAGGTTCTGTAGGTTCTGTAGGCGGGAATGGGGGTGGGGAAGGAATACTCGGAACCGACAAGGGAACAACGGGAATGGTTATATTCGCAACATTAGAACTCGCCCCATCATTATCTGTGACCGTATAGCTAAAGACGGCATCTCCGCTAAAGCTGAGATTAGGTTGGAAGGTCAGGTTATCCAGTTGATCTAGGGGTAAATTTTCGACCTCAGCTGGGTCAAAGATCGGACGATCATCCAATAACACAATACCTTGTTCAACGGGAGGTAAGGTTAAGCTAATACTCACAACTTCCCCATCGGGGTCACTGAAATCATCTTCCGGAGTCAAGGGTAAAGCAATTAAGTTGACATTAAGAGTGGGGTCACTCGTAACATTCTCAGCTGTGGGGGGTTGATTAGGTGGGGTGACTTCTACGGGGTCAACTCCAAAGTTGATGTTGGTGACGGGTTGATCTGTGACTTCGATCTCAGCTGTGGGTATTTCTAGGATGACATCTTCGGGAAAATCGGGGTCATTGGTATCGACTTCGACGGTGTAGTTTCCGG
>JBJHBL010000116.1:1567-11329 GCA_050485465.1 Limnoraphis sp.
ACGGTATCAATTACAGTCCCTTCTTCGTCGAGGATGTTGACTGTGATATTGGGTAATCTGGGTTCGTCGGGGTTGGGGATGCCGTCACCTTCAATGTCGGTAAAGAGGATGCCGCTAACGGGTTGGGCAGGTGGGGTGACTTCTACGGGTTCAACTCCAAAGTTGATGTTGGTGACGGGTTGATCTGTGACTTCGATCTCAGCTGTGGGTATTTCTAGGATGACATCTTCGGGAAAATCGGGGTCATTGGTATCGACTTCGACGGTGTAGTTTCCGGGGGGGAGATTGTCAAATTGGAAACTGCCGTCTTCTGCGGTTTCGACGGTATCAATTACAGTCCCTTCTTCGTCGAGGATGTTGACTGTGATATTGGGTAATCTGGGTTCGTCGGGGTTGGGGATGCCGTCACCTTCAATGTCGGTAAAGAGGATGCCGCTAACGGGTTGGGTGGGTGTGGGATTAACTGTAACCGTTACTGTTGCTGTGTCTTCATCAAAGCCATCGGTAATGGTGTAAGTAAAAGTATCTTCAAAATCGCTCAAGCTCGGATTGGGTGTATAGATAATAAAATCGTCAGTTGGGTCATCGGGTGTATTATTATCATCAATAACCACAGTACCGTTGGCTGGATCTGTAATTACCGTGATTCTTAACGGTTCTGGGCTTACGTCTAGGTCTATGTCGTTTTCGAGAACAAAAATCTCAACGGGCGTTTCTGGATTTGTTGTCGCTTGATCATCTACAGCTACAGGAGAAATATTAAGGTCTGCTCGTCTAAAAACAAAACCTCCTCCGATTAAGTCTAAACCTCCTCCCGCCGGACTATTCTCATCCGGGGTGTCGAGGGGAAAATCTGATAATCCAACTAAGTCGAATGTCTCATCAATATCTGGTGGAAACAGAGAATAACCGAATATCCTTTCATTTGTCGAAGTGCCACCCAACAAGTCTTCAAAAGTGACAAAAATACTGGAAACATTTTGGGGAGGGAAGTTAAGGCGAATACGTGTTGAGATGAGATCATTGTCATTTGAGTCTTGGCGCAGCACGCTTGGTCTCATGGGGGCAACGATTGTATCAGGAACAATACCCCAAGGAGCTTGCTCAGGAAAACGGAGTAACGGCCCAAAATCGCTCGGATCACCGTTCTCATCAAGTTCAGTAATCAGCGCAATTTGAAAGAAATCATTACCTCCACGCTCTTTAATCAGAAAACCGAAACCATCTAGATCACTTTCGGGAACTGGCAAACCTGCTGTAGAGATATAGTCAACTCGTTCGATGTTGTTAACATTACCATCGGGGTTTCCTGTATTCGCGAAGATATTGTCTGTTCCTCGGTTAATGAAGTCGTTAAATAATGCAGATTCCATTCTCCCTAGCTCCCCTTGGGGTTCTGCCCTACTGGAGAGTAAGTTGATCTCTAAGCCTGAGCTATTTGGTTCTTCTTCATACCAAACGATTTGGCGATTACTACGTTGAACTTGCTCGGGATCGTTTTCATCAAAAACTCGTCTTAATACAAATCGGTCTAGCTGACCTCCAGAAATATATTGTTCCTCACCATCACGAATAAAGCCTGTAACTCTGAGATCTTCACCGAAGCCAAAGTTATAGGTTACGGTTTGACCGGCTTGATTGGTTGCGGTTACGGTTTCTCGAGTTGCAGGTATAGAATCAATGATCAGATTTTCAACGGGAAATGATGTGAAAATATGAGAATAGTTGGCGATCGCTGATGATGTTAGCGCTAAGGATACTTCAAATTCATGGGTTTTGACTTCTAGGTTCCAGTCTCCCCCTAAAGCTGAGTGACCTGTTTTATTGGCGGAAGCGGCAATTTTAGACCCTGTGAGGTGGTGGAGTTTTTCAACAAATTCAACGCCTGCGTCTCCAGAAGCGACGTTACAACCGTAGAGGATTAAGGTGTTTACAGACCAATTTTGCAGTTGACTGGCATATTGTTGTAGAGTATCGAGGCTGAGTTGAGTGTTACCCAGTTGTAAGCTGCCAGGACTACCGTGTGAAATGATATGAAGTTCTGAGACACCCGTATTTTCCCGTAAAGCTTGGGTGATTTGTTGGATTCCATCTTGAGTCGGATCGAGGAGAATAACCGCAGATCCCGCCACAACCCCTTTCAGTAGCTTTTCACAGTCTTTGATTTGGGCATCAAGAATAACAAGAATGTTTGTTGATGTTAAGTTTTGCTCAAATTCCGGGTTTGTCTGAAAGAGTGTTGAAATTGTAGTAGAGGAGGAAGTTTGGGTATTGGTTGAAGTAAGATACATGATTACACTTAAATTTTAAAAAACTACATTCAAGATTATCCTCGTTAAACAAGTGCAGAGGATTAACTCAAGATATGAATAAGTTTGTTTGGGTTTTAGGTTCAGTATTGGCTCTGTAAATCTCTGTAACAGAGTAAAGATTCATCCTAAAAAGAATCGATAACTTGAGGGTCTATTAGGCTAATTTGGTTTTTGATTGTTGAGTTTCCTATAAGAAGATAAGTTTCCAATTTTCATTGGGACTTTAACTCTATCTAAGAAAGCAAATTTTTTGGTTTTTGCTTGAGGGATTGGAGGGATTGGCTGATCTGATTTTTGCTATTAAAATATTTGAGCTGGGTTTCAAGAATTATGCTTTGAGTTCGTCTAAAAACTTTGCAATCTTGCAATTAAACTCATCAGTTTTTGCACAATTCCCCCATGGTGCCAACTTAGCTTAATACTAAGTTCACTGGTTTTTTCAGTGAAATCACTTACAGGTATAACTGTTTTGAGTCCGACTCCGTGTTTTCTCTTATGCCAGTTCATTAACTGTCATATTTTGCTTTGACAAAAGTCGGTATTTGTGAAATTAAAAAAGTTGGATATTTCTATATCTAAATGTAGAGAAATTAACTTTGTAGCGTCTAGAACGATTATAACTTTTCTGCCTAGAGATAGATGACTTTTTGCAATATATTGTTACTATGAAATTTAACCTTTTGAAACAAAGAAGTGATCTCTAGCAATATGTTTAGGAGTTGTGAACTGCAAGTAGGTATAGCCTGTTGTCGGTTGTGAATGGTTATAAATGGAAGCAGATTGCTATAGTTATCCCTACCTAAAGATGTAGGGTACGGTATACCGCACCCTCTGAAAAACAAATGGAGATTATTCAATCGAATGATAGAACTACTGCACTTTCGCCAACTGAACTTGCAACTGTTTAAAGGTTAACCGTTCATTTTCAATATCAACAAAAACGGTGTCACCCTCATTAAATTCCCCCCGTAAGATTCCTTTCGCAATTTGAGTTTCTAACTCTCGTTGAATGGCTCGTTTCAAAGGACGCGCACCATAGACGGGATCAAATCCGACTTCTGCTAAAAAGTCAACGGCTCCATCAGTTAATTTTAAAGACATTTTTCGGTCGGCTAATCGTTCAACTAAATGTTGAATTTGAAGCTGAACAATTTGTCTGAGTTGTTGACGTTGCAGAGGATGAAAAATAATAATTTCATCAATGCGGTTGAGGAATTCTGGACGGAAACTATTTCGCATGGTATCCATTACCCGACTACGCATTTCTTCATAGCGAGAATCATCTCCGGCAATATCGAGAATATACTGAGAACCGATATTACTGGTCATAATAATCACGCTATTTTTGAAGTCAACGGTATGACCTTGAGCATCAGTGACGCGGCCATCATCGAGAATTTGCAGCATGACATTAAAAACATCGGGATGGGCTTTTTCAATTTCATCAAATAAAATCACTGCGTAGGGACGACGGCGAATGGCTTCTGTGAGTTGTCCGCCTTCGTCATAGCCGACGTATCCAGGAGGCGCGCCAATTAACCGCGAAACGGCGTGTTTTTCCATGTATTCTGACATATCAATACGAACCATGGCTTCTTCGGTATCAAACAGGTAGGCGGCGAGGGCTTTGGCGAGTTCAGTTTTCCCTACGCCTGTTGGCCCTAGAAAGATGAAACTGGCGACGGGACGTTTTGGATCGGCTAACCCGGCCCGCGATCGCTGAATGGCTTCTGCAACGGCGGTAACGGCTTCTTCTTGTCCGACGACTCGTTCATGGAGTTCGTTTTCGAGGTTGAGGAGTTTTTCTTTTTCAGATTCAACTAATTTACTAATGGGAATTCCCGTCCATTTGGAAATAATTTCAGCGATATCGGCTTCGGTGACTTCTTCGCGGAGGAGGGTTTTTCCACTGGTTTGGGTGGTTTCGAGTAAGGTTTCTGTTGCGGTTAATTGTTTTTGCAACTCAGATAATTTACCGTATTTTAATTCAGCTGCCCGGTTTAAATCGTAGTTGCGTTCGGCTTGTTGAATTTCAATATTCACCCGATCAATTTCTTCTTTGATGGATTGAATATGGGTAATGATATTTTTTTCTGCATCCCATTGAGCGGTGAGGGTGTGTTGTTCTTCTTTGAGATCAGCGAGGTCTTTTTCGAGTTTTTCTAACCGTTCTATGGAGGCTAAATCGCTTTCTTTTTGCAGCGATAATCGTTCCATTTCGAGTTGTAAAATCTTGCGATCAATTTCGTCAAGTTCTTCGGGTTTTGAGGTGATCTCCATTTTTAATTTAGCGGCGGCTTCATCGACTAAATCAATGGCTTTGTCGGGGAGGAAGCGATCGCTAATATACCGGGTGGAAAGAGTAGCGGCAGCGACTAAGGCACTATCAGAAATTTTCACCCCATGATGAACTTCGTAGCGTTCTTTCAAACCGCGTAAAATGGAGATGGTATCAACGACGTTGGGTTGATCAACATAAACTTGTTGAAAGCGTCGTTCTAAGGCTGCATCTTTTTCAAGATATTTCCGGTATTCATCTAAGGTTGTTGCGCCAATACAACGAAGTTCTCCTCGGGCTAACATGGGTTTTAATAAGTTCCCTGCATCCATTGCTCCTTGACTGGCTCCGGCACCGACTACGGTATGAATTTCATCAATAAACAGGATGATTTTTCCTTCGGAGTCCGTCACTTCTTTGAGGACTGCTTTCAGGCGTTCTTCAAATTCTCCTCGGAATTTTGCCCCAGCAATTAAAGCACCTAAATCTAAGGCAATCAGTTGACGATCTTTGAGAGATTGGGGTACATCTCCAGCGATAATACGTTGGGCAAGTCCTTCAGCAATGGCCGTTTTTCCGACTCCGGGTTCTCCAATTAAGACCGGATTATTTTTGGTTCGACGACTTAAAATTTGAATAGTGCGGCGAATTTCATCATCTCGTCCAATCACGGGATCAAGTTTACCTTGACGCGCAGCTTCGGTGAGATCTCGGCCGTATTTTTCGAGGGATTGATATTTTCCTTCAGGGTTTTGGTCAGTCACTTTTTGGGTTCCTCGAACTTGAGCGATGGTTTGTTTAAGTTTGGCTTCATCTAGTTTAAATTCTTGATAGAGGGATTTGCCAAAGCGATCGTCTTGGGTGTAGGCTAAAAGCAAATGTTCAATTGAGATGTATTCGTCGCTGTATTGTTGCCGATAGGTTTCTGCTTTATCCAGTAAAAGATCTAAGCTACGGCCCATATAAACGTTTGTGCTACTGCCTTTTACTTTGGGTTGACGGTTAATAAAAGCCTCTACTCGTTCTCGCAGTTGGGGAACAGACAGGCCTACTTTACTGAATAGGCTGCTGGCGAGTCCGTCTTGTTCGAGGAGGGATTTCATTAAATGTTCGCTTTCAAGCTGTTGTTGTTGAGCTTGTTTAACGATATCGGGTGTACGGGCTAAAGCTTCCCAGGATTTTTCTGTAAATTTACTTGAATCTGTAGGCTGCATTATTTTATCCTCCTTTCTTGATATTTTGGGTTGAAAATGTTTGCCTAGAGTGCTAAAATTTAGGGGAAGTCAATGGGTTAATCCGATTAACGTTCCAGAAAAAATAGGGATTAATTTTCCTCAAGATATCAAGGATTTTTAGCTGATTTTTTTTCTTGATAACTTCATCTAGAATTGAGGTTCTCTGATGACTCTTAAACTTTAGTTTACCTTGAATAGAGTTTGAGTACAATATTCCTCCCCTCTCAGGTACGGATCGCCGCAGGAGTTGATTAGATTTTGACATGAACAGGAAGCCAAACGGTGAAGGTTGATCCTTTTCCGACTTGACTTTTAACGGCTATTCCACCGCCGAGAATTTCACACAGGCGTTGACTAATGGCGAGTCCTAGTCCGGTTCCGCCAAATCGTTTTGTGGTGGAAGCATCGGCTTGGGTAAAGGCTTTAAAAATCAGTTTTTGTTGTTCTTCGGTCATCCCAATTCCGGTATCTCTAACCTGAAAAATGAGATATTGCTGCATTTGATTTTTTCCAAAACGACTCCCCGAGGTAGAGGTTTTGCCAGTATTGGAGGGTTTTGTTTTTACTCGTTGTACATAGATGATGATAGTGCCATTTTGGGTGAATTTACAAGCGTTACTCAATAAGTTTAAGAGAATTTGCCGAACTTTGGGTAAGTCTGCATACATTCTACCAATCTGGTTTTTGGCTTCGACTTTAATCACGTTGCCATTTTTTTCGGCTAGGGGTTTAGCAGTTGTAACAACATCTTGCAGGAGTTGTTCTTCTACGGAAAAGTCTTCGAGATAGAGGGTGACATGACCGGCTTCGATTTTGGAAATATCCAAGATATCACTAATCATATCGCGTAGATGTTTTCCGGCTGTTTGGATTTTTTCTAAGTCGGGGAGAAAATCGGTATAATCGAGATCTGAGGCTTCATCATGCAGCATTTCACTGTAGCCAATAATTGCATTGAGGGGGGTTCGCAATTCGTGACTCATATTGGCAAGAAAGACGCTTTTTGAACGGTTGGCAGATTCGGCAAGAATTTTGGCTTTTTCAAGTTCTTCGGTGTATTCTGAGACTCTTTGAATCAGATGATTTAATGCTTTTGTGAGTTCTCCGATTTCATCTTCTGTAGTGACAGGAATTTGAATATCAAAGTCTGATTCTTCACCCACTTGATTGGCAACTTTGATCATCGATTCTATTGGATGAGCAATCACCCAACTGATATAAACAGCCAAGATTAATCCGATAAAGGCTGAAATTAGTAAACTAAAAAAGATGATTTTATTGCCGACTCTTTCTGCTTTTTGGTTTGCTTTTATACCTTGACTTACTCGTCGTTGGAGGTTTACTGAAAGGGCGATTGATTCTTCGGATAAGTTAGATAAGTTTTGGGCGACTGGACTCTGACTTAACTGAATTAAAGAATTTTGGATATTTTGTAAAGCTTGAGGATTATTTTGCTCTCTTTCTAAGGCTTGAAATTGAGCTTCTAATTGTTGGGCATATAAATTAATGTTTTCGGTATATTTCTGGGAGAGTTGTTGAATTTTTAAATAGTCGTTTTGCACCTCTGGGTTATCAATCTGAGGAGATGCTTTTAGCTGTTGAAGTTGACGATTGATTTCAAAAATTCTGGAGCGAATTGCTGAAATATATTCTTCGACAGACGAAGATTGATTGACTGAGGCGGCTAATTCTTTCTGACTTGATTTTAATTCAAACACAGAATTATTAATGCGAGTTAAAACTTGTGCTTTTTCTTGATCGAGAGGAAACTGTTCTTTGAGTTTTCCTTTATAGTATCCTTCAATGATAAAACTGGTGATTGCACCTAACATTGCCATTCCAATCACGAGAGCATAGCCCAAGCCAATTTTCTGACGAATCCCAAGCCGATTGAATAACGACAGTTTAAGCCCCACTGGAGTTGGGCTACTAGCAGAAGGGTTGTGGGGTTTGGAGCTTACAGACATCCGTGAAGTTGCAATTCGCTGGAAAGATTGTTTTCAATTTTAAGTCAGTTTAGGCTGATCTAGCGAAGATTAGGAAACTTGTCTAGAGAAATAGAAGTTGGAGTGAGGATTGAGTTAATCTTGCCTAGTTTTCTCAACTCAAAACCCATTTGAGCTTTACAAGGGAGAACCCACGACACATCCAGAGGTTCCGGTGGGATGTGGAATTAATCACTTGACAGCAATTTTAAGACTAAGTTTTTCGTCATCACCCATGAATTGTATTTTAGATATTGCTGATGAAATTGTCAAGATGATCAAAGAACAATAGATTTAAGATTCTTGATTTGTGATTAGGTTTGCAGTTGGGGGGGGTTAACTCATTTTTGATCTCCAGTTCGATTCCTTCCAAAAATTTTCCAATATGCTTCTGTATTTGAGTTTTATTTAGGCAAATTTTCAGTCTTTTTCCGAGAAGTTCTTGCGGTTTTCTTGCTTCTTTTTTGAGAGAGATCTTCGTCGCGAGAGGAGGTGGCTTTTTGAATTCCACTATCTGGGGTTTGACGGGTGGTTCTAAAGGTGACGTTCATTCCTTCATTGGATTGTTCTAAGACCAATAAGGGTGTCGGTTTTGCTTTTTGATCCCATTGAATTTGCACGATGCGTCCTTGAATAGTGGGTTGCCAATTTTCCCGATCATCGGAAGGACTGAGATAGGTTTCTAAACAGTCAATAATTTGATTAATTGTGGCTGAAGTCGCTTGGGTCGGTAGTTTCATCAGTCGAATTTGAATTCTAAACAAAACTCGCTTTTTAACAATATTTCCCTGTCCGGTTTCATATTCAACATCAAACATTGAATCAACTTGACGACCTGTTCCTGCCGTTCCTTTTTCTCCAACTGCTGATTGAGTTGGACGCAAAGCTAAGGCAATTTGTTGCTTGACTTTCATTTTGATTTGAACGATAATAGCATAGTGAAAAACATCCTCAGCCATTCGCATTCTCAGATAGTCTAAGTTAAAATCTCGCGAGTGAATGAGGTCGGGGTTTTTCTCCATTTTTGAGATCGTTCCTAGGGCGAGTTTATATTTTTTCTGCAATTCTTTATTTCTAAACTGCTCCATTCTCAGTTGTTTATTTAAGTCTTGAGTTTTCTGGTTAAATAAAAACGAGAAAACCATTAAAATAAGCAGCAAAACCCCTGATGCTCCCATCCAAATGATCTCAGGGGAAAGAGACTCTGAAGGATTAGAACTCCCATCGGGGGAAGCTTGAGCAAGTTGGGTTTCTACACGAAGAACGGGGACAGACATAAGCTGTAATCAATAAAAAGGCTCTAGATTTGTATCCTAATACTATTGTAATCTAATACTATCGGGGGTTTCCCATCTGGATATCTTGAGCATAGCAATCTATCATCAAAACGACTAGAGGATTTGAGGCTCAGTAGATTTCCCTATCAAAGAGTACACATCCCCTTTAGGGAGTATTTTTACATCAAAACTAAAACTTGTACAAAACTCTAGCATAGATGAGAGATGCAGATAGCGTTAGTATAGAAATATTTAGATTCAGCTAACTGTTTTGAATTTGATCACCTGGTTGTGACCTACGAACCCCTACACCACAAATATCGCCCCCAAACCTTTGCTGACTTGGTTGGCCAAGAAGCGATCGCCACAACCCTCACCAATGCTATTTGTAGTGGGCGCATTGTTCCTGCCTATTTATTTACGGGGCCGAGGGGAACGGGAAAAACCTCGAGTGCGCGAATTTTAGCGAAATCTCTGAACTGTTTATCTGTTGATCAACCCACGGCTCAACCCTGCGGAAATTGTGGAGTTTGTCAGGGAATTACACAAGGTTCAACCTTAGATGTAATTGAAATTGATGCGGCGAGTAATACCGGAGTTGATAATATTCGCGAATTGATTGAACGCGCTCAATTTGCACCTGTGCAATGTCGGTATAAAGTGTATGTGATTGAT
>JBJHBL010000117.1:0-11224 GCA_050485465.1 Limnoraphis sp.
CATTCAGCTTGATACAGAACTTGCAGCTAGTTTAGCATTTGTCTTAGGTCGAATTGCAGATAATTCAACAGAAACCGCTTTAAACTATTATGAAAAAAGTTTAAACTTGTGGCAACAAACGGACAATTTAGAGCGGTGGGGTTATCTTCTCTTTTATTTAGGGTTTTGGTGGCATAGTCATGGGGTTTTAAATCATTTAGAACGGGAAAAATCTTATCTCATTGCGAAAGAGTATTATCAGCAGTGTATTGATAAATTTGAACAAGCCGAACGTCCAGATTTAGTCTCGAAATTTATTAATGCGTTAGGGTTAGCGTTATATCGTCTCAAAGAATGGGATGAACTGGAAAATCTTTCTAAAAAAGCTGTTGGTTTACATCATGTTTACAAACATCCTTTTCGACAAGCGAGAGGCTATCATTTTCTCTCGGAAGTCGCTTTAGAAAAAAGAAACTGGAAAAAAGCTAAAAAGTTAGCTGAAAAATCTCTCAACATTTTTGAACAGGAAATCCAAAAACGATTGACTCAAACTTCACCCGAAGAAGATCTCTATTTAACTTGGGAAAAGTCTTTTCATCAAGCTTGGTATTTATTTTCGTTAGCAAAAGCCCAAAAAGAGTTAGATGAAATTGAACCAGGAATTCAGACCTTAAAACTGGCTCTGAAGATGGCAAGACCCGAATATGATCCCGAACTTTATGTTGATATTTTAAATGAATTGCGGGAGTTATATTTTCAAAATAGTCAATATTTTTTAGCCTTTGAAACCAAACAAAAACGACGAGAAATTCAGCAGCAATTTGGCTTACGAGCGTTTATTGGGGCGGGTCGTTTAGTTCACAGCCAAGTGATTACTAATCCGGGTTTACCTTTGAGTGAAAAGCAACAAAGAGTGAATCCAGAAATAGCCGCATCTGGACGAGTTCAAGATATTGAACGTTTAGTCAGACGCATTCATCGTAATGATCGCAAACTCATTATTATTCATGGACATTCTGGCGTTGGAAAAAGTTCGATTCTCCAAGCAGGGTTAATTCCTCAACTGAAAAATCTTATAGTAGAAGAACGTCAAGTTTTACCAATTTTACAACGATATTATACAAATTGGATTCAAGCTTTAAGTCAAACTTTAGTTGAATCTAATCGAGTTCAAGTTAATGTAAATAACAGCCAAACACTTGAAGATATTAAGATACTGATTAAAAAAAATATTAGTTACAATCGGCTGATTGTGTTAATTTTTGATCAATTTGAAGAATTTTTCTTCGTGTATAAAGAGCCGGAGCAGCGAAAACAATTTTATCAGTTTCTTCAATTTTGTTTAGATACTCCTTTTGTGAAGGTTATTCTGTCTCTCCGCCAAGATTATTTACATTATTTACTTGAAGGAAATCGCCTCAAATATTTTGACGCTGTTAATGATAATATTCTGGATAAAGATATTCTTTATCATCTCGGTAATTTTTCACCAGATGAAGCTAAATCGATTATCCAAAAATTAACAGAAACCAGTCAGTTTATACTTGAAAAATCTTTAATTGATCAGTTAGTTGAAGATTTAGCTCAAGAATCTAATGAGGTTCGTCCAATAGAATTACAAGTCGTTGGCGCTCAACTTCAAGCGATGGAAATTACCAGCCTAGAACAATATCAACAAGAGGGACCAACTCGAAAATTAGTGGAACGCTATTTAGAAGAAGTGATTGCTGAATGTGGTTTAGAAAACAAACAACTCGCGGAATTAGTTCTCTACTTACTCACGGATGAAAAAGAGACTCGTCCTTTAAAAACACGCTCTGACTTGAGTCGAGAACTTAAAGATTTAGCTCAATACACTGAAATAAATTCTGAGGATCTAGAAACTGTTTTAAAAATATTTGTAGCATCAGGTTTAGTCTGTTTACTGCCAGAAAGTCCCGCAGAACGTTATCAATTAGTTCACGACTATTTAGTTTATTTTATTCGTCAACAGCGCAGTGCTGAAATTATTGCTCGACTCAATTTTGAACAAGAAAAACGAGAGCGTGCAGAAGCTCAACGTCAGGAAGCAGAAGAAAAACTTAATCAAGTTCTTCAGCAAAGATTAGAAGAAGCTCAGGCGAATATTAAACGTCAAAAAAATCGATTTATTGCCTCAATCGGTGTTAGTATGGTGATGGTATTACTTTCAGCTACAGCAATTATGAGTAGCGCAACTGTTAGAGAGCAGAAAGCACAATTAAGACGGCAAAACATTGAAACAGCGAATTTTAATTATACTGCTTTTTTAATGGATAATAACCAGCTAGAAGCGTCTTTAAGTATTTTAAGAGGAGCTAAAGATTTAACAGAAATTTTTACAAAATCTTCTTTTGAACAAGAAACTTTACACAAGCTTTGGGCGGCTGCTCATTTACTACAAGAACGGAATCGACTCGAAGGAAATCTTGGTGCTGAAATTGGAGTGAGTGTTAGCAAAGATGGTGAACTCATTGCTTCTGCGGGGGAGGATAAAAAAATCAAACTGTGGAAATTGACGGGTGAACTGATTAACAGCTTTGAAGCACATCAAGAAGCGATTTTATATGTTACCTTCAGTCCCAATAGTCAAATGATTGCATCTGGAAGTCAAGATAAAATCATTAAACTCTGGAAACGAGATGGAACTTTAATCCGAAGAATTCCCGGACATCAAGATGCTATTCAGTGGGTTAGCTTTAACCCTGATGGTCAACAAATTGCTTCAGCCAGTCGCGATCAAACGGTCAAACTTTGGACGCTAGAAGGAAAACTAATCACAACTTTACAAGGACATACAAGCCCTGTTTCTAGTGTTATTTTTAGTCCCGATGGTGAACAGATTGTTTCTGCTGAAGAAAATGGAACCATCATCTTTTGGAATCGTCAAGGTCAACTTCTCAAAACGTTCAAAGCCCATGATCAAAAAATTTGGAGTCTTGCTTTTAGTTCTGATAGTCAAACCATTGCATCTGCTAGTGCGGATCAAAGTGTTAAACTCTGGAATCGTCAGGGTCAACTTTTGAAGACCTTACAAGAACATAAATACCCCGTTTATAGCGTCAGTTATAGTCCGGATGGTAAATTTATTGTTACAACTGACTTCAACGGTAAGATTATTTTTTGGAGTCAGGAAGGCACGTTAAAAACAACAATTCGAGGTCATCGAAATGTAGTAAATCAAGTTGATTTTACTCCAGATAGTCAGATGCTTATTTCCGCAAGCCGAGATAGTTCTGTGAAAATTTGGGATCTTGATAGTATTCCCCAGGTGTTGCAAGCTAATGAAAAAGTTTATAGCCCTATTTTTAGTCCGGATGGTGAGATGATCGCTTCTGTTAGTGTAGAAAATCAAGTCATTGTATGGAAAGCACATCGCCAAGCCCAACAAGAACTTCCCTATCATTTAAGTGAGAAATTGACGTTTACAGAACATCAAGATGTTGTTAATAATATTAGTTTTAGTGCAGATGGTAAAATTATTGCTTCTGCGAGTCAAGATCAAACGGTCAAACTTTGGAATCTTCAGGGTGAAGTGATTAAAAGTTTACCTCACAATGCGCCAGTTTGGACGGTTAAATTTAGCCCAGATGGAGAATTAATTGCGACAGCGAGTGATGATCAAACGGTAACTCTTTGGAACCGTGATGGGGAACTTTTGCATCGTTTAAACGAACATCAAGCGGCAATTAATGACTTGAGTTTTAGTCCTGATAGCCAGTTGTTGGCTTCCGCTAGTGATGATAATAGTATTATTCTTTGGAATCGTCAGGGTCAACTCATTCAAAGATTTGAGGGTGATAGTAAGTTTTCATCGGTGAGTTTTAGTCCCCCTTATGGGAATGAACAATTAATTGCAGCGGCATCAGTTGATCGCGCTCTACATTTTTGGAAAAAGGGTCAGAATACGAACTGGGAAAAGCTGAATACTAGAACAGCAATTGGCGGACATACCGGAGAAATTTATCAGGTGAGTTTTAGTCCGAAGGGTGAAATCATTGCTTCTGCAAGTGCTGATGGTACGGTGAAACTTTGGAATCGCGACGGAAACTTAATTTCAACCTTGAGAGTCGCTTCACTGCCGATACTTTCTGTTAACTTTAGTCCGAATGATCCCACTTTAGTGGCGACGGATGAAGCCAATCGGGTCATTTTTTGGACAATAGATGAGAGCCAGTTTAATCAGATTTCCAACTTACTTCAAACGGTTTGTCATCAGCTTAGAAACTACTTAAAAAACAACCCAAAGATTGATCAAACAGACAGAAGGCTTTGTCAGAATATTACTCATAATTAATCAGACCCAAAAACTGCGCCTCATTTCAATGGGGATGATCCCCCTTTCTTGGGCAGGAGGGGTTTAACAAATTCACTGGGAAAATGAAACAGCCCTAGCCTAAAAAATGGGGGTCAGTGGGAAGTGAATTGCACGATAATCGAGAAACGGTAGAGTATGGCACTGAGGATATTGCTAAAGCCTAAAAAGCTTTGATTGTTGAACTTTTACCTCGGTCTGCGCGTAGCACTATAAAATTTATCCTCTGGGTGGACGAGATGATCCTTGAGGGACTCCACTAGACTTGGTTTCTTCATTGGCTAAGGCAAAATTACTGGGTTTAGACTCATCAAAAGAAACTGTCCTGCCTCTAGCTGCTGCGGCAGGTATGAAACTTAAGGTTAATAGAGTAGTTATTCCTAAACAGAATAGCATTTTGTACGACATGATAAACTCCTTTTGGTTTGGTTGTAGGTTTTCTTTCAATATTCGCTCACAACTCCTCTAGCCGAATTTATAAAGAATAAAATCAGCTTTATTTTTGGAAATAAAAAGGGATGTAAAACGGATGTTATATTACATCTGACCCTGGAGTATTTTTCTCACGGCTTGAGTCGAAGTCAAACGGTTTTCAGTCTCTATAAATATTACTAGACTAGACCGTTTTTCTCCGGAATTGTATGGGAAGATAAAAAAACGTTTAGAATAGGTTTTATGTTTTACGGGTCAGGATCCGGGTCTAATTTTATTGATAAAAGGCTGGGGTTTCTGTGATTTATTAGACTGTATAGCGGATGATGAGTTCCCGTTATATACTCCTGTATAACCCGGTTCTCGGTTCCGGTTTCACACCTCGAATAAAAACACGTTGTACTACAAATTTAATACATTAGATTAACCCTTTAATACCTTTGTTTTTTTGTTCCCTTTAATTTCATCATACCACACAGTCTAGACCTCGTTATCCGGTGGGATGTGACACTTCTAAAAGCTGCTAATCTTCTCTGTCTGGAGAGAAAACATCCATTTTCCTCTTTATCCCAATTCCGCCAAAGGAACTGTTGCCAAGTCCTCAAACTTTGTACATCGCTGGGGTTCTAAGGTTTGAATCTGCTGATTTGCCGCTAGAAACTCATCGTGATACATTTTGAATAATTCTGGGTTTTCCGTCCGATCTGTGTTTTGCCACATATGTAGGGCGAGGCTGCGACGCCTTTTGCAGATGGCTAACTCCATTGATGCGATCGCAGCCCGAATTTCCAGAGGCGCTCGTCCGAGATTCAGTTTTGCTTTATCATCTAAATACAGTAAATGATCGAGTTGGGGCAAGGTTTCACTCAATTCTAATAAATGATCTTGCAATTTAGAAATTAAGTCTATCGACTCGATAGGAATTTCTAACTTTTCTTCGAGCGCTAAAATTTGTCGCCACAAAAAGCGATGATGAGACAAACTAAACTGTAATTCTTGGGTTTCTAGGGCTTCACTCACCATTTGACGATGTTCTGCACAATGCAAATAAATTCTCAAAAGTAACGCCTCTGCTTCTTCCAATAAACTCCGTTCTGCTAAAACAGGAAGTTCAATCTCATCAGAGGCTTTGGCTTGCAATTCATCTCGTCGATGCAACTTTTGAAGCTGCTTTTGTAGCGTTTTCACTAACAACGGAATTAACCGCACTTCCCCTTGACTCAAAATGGCTGCACAAGATTGAATATATTGAGATTTTTGGACTTCATGCTCAATTTTATTCAAAAGTTTTACCATATTTTGGGCGACATCTTGCGCTTCTACCACTTTTGTTAAATCTCGCCCGACTAACATCTGATTAATTTGCCAGTCGATCCACAAAGGGGCATTTTCTAATAAATTTTGGTAATCTTCCGACGAAGAACTGTGTAGAAATTCATCTGCATCTTTCCCCGCCGGAAGGTTCAAAATCCGCAGTTGAATACTGCCTTGATAGGCAAGATTTTCGATTTCTCCAATTGCCCGTTCTGCTGCTTTTTGCCCGGCTTGATCTGCATCAAAATTGAGAATAATTTGTTTAGATTCAGTGTAACGTAACAGTTGCCGAACTTGAGTTAAACTTAAGGCGGTTCCCAACGCAGCCACCCCATTTTGAATTCCCGCAGCATGAAGGGCAATTACATCAAAATACCCCTCAACCACAACGGCTTTATCCTGTTGAGAAATTGCTTTTTTAGCTTTATCTAATCCAAATAAGGTTTTACCCTTATCAAACAATTCTGTTTCGGGAGAATTCAAATACTTCGGTTGTTCATCGGAAAGGGTTCTTCCACCAAAACCAATCACTCGTCCTTGAATATCGTGAATGGGAATCATTAAGCGATCGCGAAACCGATCATAATACCCATTCCCCTTTTTTCGGGGTAAAATTAACCCGGCTTGTTCAACTAAATGAACCGGAAAATGCTTTTGTTCAACTAAATAATCATAAAGCATTTCCCAGCCTTTCGGCGCGTAACCCAGTTGAAATTGTTGAATGGTTTCTGCACTGAGGTGTCTTTGAGTGGTTAAATACTCTAAAGCTTCCACACCTTGCGACTGAGATAAAGCGTGTTGATAAAAACTGGTTGCGATCGCTAAAATCTCATAGAGTTGATCTCGTAAAGACAGCTTTTCTTGTAACTCTTGACGTTCTTCCGGCGCTTCTGTTTTCACCGGAACCTGATAACGACGCGCCAAATTTAACACCACATCCGCAAAAGACGTCTTATCCAACTCCATCAAAAATTTGATCGCATTTCCACCTGCCCCGCAGCCAAAACAGTAGTACATTTGTTTTTGGGTACTGACGGTAAAACTGGGGCTTTTTTCTTCGTGGAATGGACACAACCCCGCAAAATCTTTCCCCTGACGTTTGAGGACAACTCGTTCAGAAACGACATCGTAGATATCCGCCCTCTGTTTAACTTCTTCTATGGTGTCGGGATGAATGCGGGGAGTTGACATAGATGCTCGACAATAACCCTAACTTGCTCAAAGATAGTAAAGCTTATTGTGGCATACTTCTTCAAATTTGGGGAGAAAAAGGTTAAAATCTTGACGATTAACGAGAAAAAATCCCCTGATCTTCAACAATCATCTTCACAGAAGACGACTCCGCCAAAGCATAAACGCCTGCAACGGTAATGTGTATCCCAATTGATCCGAGAATATTCGGACTCTCTGTCAGCAGTTCACCTTGATATTTTGTTAGAATGGGGCGAACCGTATCAAGTTGAGTTTCAGCAATTTTTTGAATCTCCTCGCGAGATTTTCGCTGTCCTTCTGTTTCGGTTTGTAAAAAAACCACGACTCGTATTTTTTCCTGTGAGTTCATCTGAGATAACCGGGCGGAAAATTCTGAGCTAATTTTCATGGAATTGAGTTGATAAACTTCACTTGCTATTGAGAATTCTGCAAGTTGAACGAAACCAATTAAAGGAAACATTGTAAAATCCAGTTTAAAAAATAGAGGGTGCAAGGCTTGTTGCTTACACCCTTAACTCTAAACTAACAGAAAAAAACAGAATCAACAATTATAACCCTAATTTGTCAGAGGTTGAAACTCTGGCTTGATAGAGAGAACGTCTTCTTAAGAGGACTAAAAGTGGAATATGAAGTTTAAAATTGAGTCAGTTTGAACCGACTTTTACCATTAGCCTGGGACTTAAGCCCCAGGTCAGTTGAGTCGAGGAGAAAACAGATTATTTCAGTGCTTCTAAAGCCTTAACGGGTTGAATTTGACCCCAACCCCAACGGTTATCCGGACGCATTTCTTCGCCCCCCGGATGATAGGCGGTTTCTTTCAGGGCTTGAATAATTGCACTTAACGGCGCTTCGGGATAAGCTGACATTAATAATGCCACCACTCCAGCAACATGAGGGGCCGCCATAGAAGTCCCATCCATATAGGTATATTGATAAATTCCATTCGGTTGTTGAACTGGAGGAATACAAGAATAAACCTGAGTTCCAGGAGCAGAAACATCCGGTTTTGTAACTAAACGATTTGGTGCATCATCCGGGAAAACTAAACTCGCCCCACTGCTAAAAAAAGCAACGCCAAATTCATCATTTGGATATTTTTGTACAGCCCCAATTGAAAAGGCATTATGAGCGCTTCCTGGTGAACTGGTATTTCCATGATTTTCGTTACCAATAGCAACCACAGGTAAAACATTAAATTGATTGAGAATCATATCAAAGATCTCAGCAAACAGGGGTTCATAATATGTGACACCCAGAGACATATTAATAATACTTGCCCCTTTTTCAATCGCCCAAGCTATGCCCTCAATTAAGGTTTGTAAGCTGGCATTTCCAATTAAAACCCCTGCGGCTAATAAATCAGCTTCCGGTGCGACACCAATTGCAACTCCTTTATCGGTTTTTCCGCCTGCAACCGTTCCACAAACATGAGTTCCATGATCTCCCCCGTCGAAAGCAGGGGTTGCAGTAATTCTTCGTCCGTTGGGGTCAATAATTACAAAGTCTTTGACTCGATCTTTTAGGGCGGGATGATCACTATAAACCCCAGTATCTAAGACCGCAACTTTAACACCTTTTCCTTTGGTTTTTTCCCAGAGTTTGGCAATGTCTAAAGCTTGCAATCCCCAAGTCATTTTTTGCTTTTCTTCTTGAGCCATCAACTCAGAATAATTAACGTTTTGGGGGGTAATCAGCTTAATTTTTTGGTTGGGGATAACTGCAATAACTTCCGGTTGTTCAGCGAGGGCGGGAAGGGTATTTGGAGTGACTTCTACCGTTGCAACTGGTAAGGCTCCTGAACCCACTTTTGAAACGTTTAAAGATTGCCCCGTTGCATTTTGATAATTCGTCGCCATTTGAGCAACAACGCTTGTATTTTCTTGGCTTTGTTGTTGCATCACTTGAACCCGTTGTGCATCACCAGGAGCAGGGATAGCTTGAGGCGGACGTGGATTTCTGTAAATGACAATAGCATCCAGTTTACAGTTGGGATCAGTATTGCTTAAAAAAGGGGAAAAAGAGGGAGAAATTTTCGGGGTATTCATTCGGGTTTCGCTCCTAAATCGGTTAATTGAATTCAAATCATCTGTGAACAGGCGATGCTCAATGCACGGTAGCATCAAAGCAGAAAAAAGTTAACACACTCCTGGGGGCGCGATTGCTTGCACCCTGAGTGGTTGAAGTCCTAATGGGTTTCGCCCGAATCAGCATCTGTCTTTGGGCTTAAAGTTCTGGCAACTGCTATAACTTACCCATCACACAGGTTTATTCTCATTAAATCTGTTCTGCCTTTGCGGGTGTATTGGGATGATTTCAGGACATTTTGTAATTATTAATTACTCTCTACCATCGCAATACAGTCAATTTCTACCAACACATCTTTCGGTAAACGCGACACTTCTACACAAGCTCTTGCGGGGGCATTTTCACTCTGAAAATACTGCCCGTAAACTGTGTTCACTGCCGCAAAATCGTTCATATCTTTGAGGAAAATGGTGGTTTTTACGACATCTGCCCAACTCGCTCCAGCAGCGGTTAAAACGGCTTCTAGATTTGCCATAACTTGTTCGGTTTGTTTGGCAACATCTTTGAGATGAACAATTTGATTTGTTGCGGGATTGATTGAAATTTGACCAGCTACAAACACCATCCCATTTGCAATTACCGCTTGATTGTAGGGGCCAACAGGGGCGGGTGCTTTATCTGTCCGAATAATTTGACGTGTCATCGCTTCAATTTGTGTCAGTTGAGTTAAGCCTGTATCAATTTCGTAAATTTCTCCATCGGGCATCACAGCACCGAGAAATTCAGCATTTTCTAGGGTTGCAGCATAGAGGTTGGCATCCGTTAAATCTGCTCCAATTAAACTTGCTCTACTTAGATTAGCACGAATCAAATTCGCTTGATTAAGATTAACAATTCTTAGATTTGCACCTTCCAAACAGGCTTCTCTTAAGTTCGCATTTTCTAGATTAGCACGATTGAGGTTCACTCTCGCCAAATTTAAACTTGACAAATTGACACCTTTTAGGTTTGTTTGTTGGAGTTTCGCTTGTTCTAAATGAGCATCTTGTAATCGAGCATTACTTAATTCTGCTAAGGTTAAATCAGCTTCAGTTAAAATTGTCCGAATTAAATTCGCATCTTGTAAATTAGCTTTTTTTAGATTAGCTCTGGTTAAATTCGTTTCCAGTAAATTCGCCCCACATAAGTTTGTTTCTGATAAATTGGCTTCTGTTAAATCGGCTCGACTTAAATTAGCAACGACTTTATCATACCAACTCAAACTCGCTGAACTCAAATCTGCTTGCTGCAAATTCGCACTCATTAAATTCGCCGCATCTAAATCGGCATTATGAAAATTAGCTTGTTGCAAATTCGCATGATTTAAACTTGCTGCGGTTAAATTAGCTGCGGTTAAATTAGCTGCGGTTAAATTAGCTCCGTGTAGCTTTGCTCGTCCTAAATCAGCTTCATTTAAAATAGCATGAGACAGGATAGCCTGACGCAAATCCCCGCGTAAATTAGCAGAAGTTAAATTAGCAGAAGAAAGGTTAGCTCGTAATAACTTTGTTTCGTTAAAATTGGCATCAGAGAGATCCGCATTTTGCAGGTTAATATCACTTAAATCAAGACGATCTAAGCTGGCTCCCGTCAGTTCAACGCCTTCAAAATCTCGTTCACCTTTACTGTATCGTTCAACCAGTTCATCAGCGTTCATTATTGGTTTCTCCATCACCCAATTAGTCTTAGTTTAGGGCAAAATTGTAAACCTTCTTCCATTTTTATTTTATATTAAGATTTAAAGCTGTTGACTGTAGGTTGGGTTGAGGAACGAAACCCAACAATAAATAATCAAAAAAAGCAGAAAACTTGACAACAATTATGGGGTTTTGGGTTGCGCTCTGGCTTAACCCAACCTACTACTGTCCCCTAAATCCCCCCATTCTGGTA
>JBJHBL010000118.1:0-9949 GCA_050485465.1 Limnoraphis sp.
TTTAGGGTTTAGGTTAAATTATTTACCTATAAATGATTTAGTTAGCCTGTACCTGTTAACACCTGTAGACACCTTGTCAACATCTGTAGACACCTGTAGACACCTCTGTAGACACCCTGTTAACACCCTGTTAACATCTGTAGACACCTGTACATACACCTGTCATTACATCTGTCATTACATCTGTCATTACATCTGTCATTACATCTGTCATTACACCTGTACATACAACCGTACATACAACTGTACATACATCTGACACTGATAGAAATTTCTTATACCCTTGCTATCTAGTGCTTGAATAGACGAATTATTCAACAGCCTATAATCCTTGTCCCATAAGCTTTACAGCCGATATTGTGTCTATTCAGCTTTTAATCAATTAGGATAAGGGGTAAGTGCCTGCAAAAACAAACCCTTACACAGAGGGAGTTTCAGTCATTGATATTAGTGTTTTTGGTTGATTTTAAAGTCAAGAACAGAAGGGTATAAATGCCTATCTAATGTTAGAGGGGTTGACAAAACTTTATCAGTGCTGCATCAATAGAAGAGTAAGCTGTGCAGAATGATGCAACAGGTACTCTAGAACCTTGACAATTCAATAGCTTTCGGTTAAGCCCGTGACGAGGATTGAACTCGTGACCTCACCCTTACCAAGGGTGTGCTCTACCACTGAGCCACACGGGCATTGATGAAGATTGAGGTGGGCCGAGCTGGATTTGAACCAGCGTAGGCGTAGCCAGCGGATTTACAGTCCGCCCCCATTAACCACTCGGGCATCGACCCATTTATTCTACAATAAACAAATGTAGCAGGATTATTCTGAAAAAGCAAGTGTTTTCCAAAAAAACTTTAGCTAAGAGGGGGAGTTTCCAGAAGAAGGCGATCGCGGAGGAGAAGCCGAACCATTGACAGGGGAGAGTTTCTGAGGATTTGGACTGGCTTTAGTAGCAGGTGAAGTCGCCGAAGAACTTTTAGTGCGGGGAGTGCGACTCGGAAAATCACTCTCATCGTAAATCTCACCCACCAACTCCTCTAAAATATCCTCCAACGTCACTAACCCCACAGTCCCCCCATACTCGTCCACAACAATCGTCATGTGAAGACGCTGTTGTAACATTTCCTTGAGTAAATTTCCCACTCGCTTCGTTTCAGGAACATAGACAGGAGGACTCATGGCTTCCGTCACCAATTGGGAAGGATGATAATTCGGCGATCGCAATAACTGTAACGCTCGTTTCAGGTGAACAATTCCGACAATTTCATCCTTTGACTCTCCTTGAACCGGAATCCTAGAATACCCCGTTTCTAGACACAAATCAATCACATCCTGGATCGTCGCTTCGTGAGAAATTGTTCGCATCTCAATACGCGGTTTAACCACCTCTCGCGCCATCAAATAATCCATCATCAACGCCTTATTCAGCAGTTGATGTTTTTGCCAATCCAGTTGACCCCGACCCCCCAAAATCTCAATCATCAGGCGCAATTCCTGTACCGACATACTCGGTTGAACCGCACCCCGATTAAACAAACGAATCACCCGTTGTGCGATCGCCTCAAATAAATAGATAACAGGTGCTAGTATTATCGAAAGCAGGTAAATCGGTCGAACAATCGCTTTAAAAAAGGGTAACGCATTACTAATTGCTAAGGATTTTGGCGTAATTTCCCCAAAAATCAGCAACAGAAAGGTTACAACCGCAGTAGCAACCCCTAAACCTGCATTCCCTAGCCACAAAGCAAACAAATTACTGGTGAGAATAGCGGAAAAATTATTAACCAAATTATTCCCAACTAAAAGCGTGGTAATAAATCGAGCGCGATTCTCTAAAACCAGAGTATACATTCCATTCGGATCACCTTGCTCTTTAATCAACACTCGCAGTTTCAGGTTATCCAAAGCCGTCATTGCCGTTTCTGAACCGGAGAAAAAAGCTGAAAGTGCTAGCATCAAAGCCAGCACAATCACATCTAGCCAAACGTTTCCCAGTAAAGGCGTATTTTCAGCAGTCGTGAGAAGATAGAGGGGAAAGGGTGCTGCAATCACAACAAAACAGGGTATAGATAACTGCTTTGATTTTAGGGCATCATGGAAAAAGCAGTCTATCGGTCAAACAATTCTCCCGTTTCTTGTAGCGAGTGTAGCCGTCGGTAAATCCCTTGTTGGTTCAATAATTCATCGTGAGTTCCCACTTCCACAATTTGACCTTGATCTAACACCACAATTTTGTCAGCTTCTCGAATGGTACTCAGACGGTGAGCGATAATAATCGTGGTACGAGTTCCCAAAATATTGTGCATTGCTAACTGAATCGATCGTTCTGACTCATAATCGAGGCTCGAGGTTGCCTCATCAAAGACTAACACATCCGGATTGACTAAAAGCGATCGCGCAATCCCTAAACGCTGTTTTTGTCCGCCAGATAAACGCACACCCCGTTCCCCAACAATGGTATAATATCCCAGAGGTAAATGAGTGATAAATTCATCGGCACGGGCAATGCGACAGGCTTCTTCAACCTCCTCAAATGTGGCTTTCGGATTCCCATACGTTAGGTTATCTAACAGCGTTCCGTTAAACACATCAACATCTTGATGAACAATCGCTAATCGTTGCCGATATCCGGTTACATTCAACTTCCGAATATCTTCTCCATCGATTAAAATTTGACCGGAGTTCGGTTCAAAATATCGAAAGAGTAACTTGACTAAGGTTGATTTTCCTGAACCAGAACGCCCGACTAAGGCAACAGTTTGATAGGGTTCAATCAGTAAGTTAATATCCTGTAAAACGGGTTTTTCTGGACTATAACCAAAGGTTAAATGAGAAAATTCTACCTTTCCGGTAAACTGATAAGTGGGTGTAGCATTTTCATTTTCTTTGGGATTTGTACTGAGATAAACACCATCTTGACCTTCAGGAAGTTGTAGGAATTCGTGAAACCGCAGCATAGACGCATAGCGACGGGCAAAGACTTCAGCCAGTTGACTGATAGGTGTTAATTCTGAATAAGCCATACTGGCTAAAGTGTAAGCGGTAACAAAATAACCAATGGAAATTCTTCCGCCTACGGTTGCTGCTAACATAAACCCTAAGACGGTAAACAAACAACATTGAACAATAGTTGTTTGATAAGTGATCAGTGTGACATAGCCTTTATGAATGCGATAAATCACCATGAACAGTTCTCGTTCTAACCGAGTGCTTTGTCGCTTTAATTCTTGGGCTTCTGTTGCAAAGGATTTGACGGTTTTAATATTGGTGATAATTTCAGAATTTCGGCTTTCTGTGTTTTCTTGATGACTGTCTAAAACTTCTTCTAAGGCGGTTAACCGTTTCAGGGTTTTTAAGGTTAACCCTAAAATCACAAGAAAAGAAGCTAAAAATAGTAAAGCTATTCTCCATTGAATGATCCAAAGAATCAGAAAAATTCCTAAAACTCTTACTAATTTTGGGATGAGTTGACCTGCAATTTCTGGGTAAGTCCAGGTATGGTTTGCAACGCCTTTGGCAACACGACTGGCGACTCGTCCAGGGTTATTTTCATCATAAAATTCTAGGGGAAGGGTTAAAATTTTACGAATAGCATTGCGATGATGATCTCGCCGTGCTTTTAACGGAATTACCCAATGAAACCAAGCGGCTAACCAGGGTTGAACCGGGGCTTTAACGACGGTGACTCCAAAAATTAAACTCGATAGTACAATTAAAGAGAGTTGGGTATTAATGGGGTTTCCTGTCCAGTTGGCGATCGCACTCACAATACCTTGCATCAGGCGATCTAGCGGTTGGTTTGATAAAACGTTTAAAATTTGACCAATTGCATAGGGAACCACTAGATCTAATAATTCAAAGATACAGGCGGCGCCAATACTCAAGATCGACAACGGTAGATATTGCCGATAATAGTTGCAGATGTCCCGAAAGGTAGCCATCAGTCTGGTTAAGATACACTATACGACAAGAAATTACAATTGTACTACACATTGTCCAAAAAAGAAAGATGCGATCGCGATCGCATCTGGGGATGAGGGGTGAGTTATCCTAATATTGCTGTATATTGGCAATTTGGGAGTTTTAGAAAGAATAGGCGGTTTGAAGCGCCCAAACGACGAGAAAACCAACTCCTCCTAAAACAATAATAGAGGAAACCAAGACCACAGCAGGGCTATCGGCTCCTTTGAACTTCATTATTCCACGATTCAAGTCAGACATAGCAAATTTAACCCAACTCTATTCTTAATTTAACAAATTGTTTGCGCCGCAGGCAGTTAAGAAAGTTAAATCATTCTAAGGAAAAGGGAATGAGGGATCAGGGAACAGGGAATAGGGATTAGAATTTGAGATCATGTTGAGCAATTAAAATAATTTGGTCATTTTCTTTGAAAGTATATTCATTGGGATTAACACAAAATTTTCCATTCCCATCATCAACTCCGATTAAAATGGCATTATGAAATTTTTTAAGATGAATAAATAAATCTAAAAAGCTTCGATCAACCCATTCTATTTTTAAAGGAATGCGATAAAAATGATTGCCACCTTGATAGCTTAAAAGTTCTCCAAAAACCTCCATTAATCCATGATTTAAAGCTACTTGCGCGAGTAAAAAAGCACTATGTTCTTGGCTAACGACATAAGCATTCACATTTCCCAAAGACAGATGAGAAGCATATTCACGATTAATTAATTCAGCACAAGTATAAACACTGGGATTCAGTTTTTCAGCCGTTAGTGCGGCTAAAATTGTGCGTGCATCGGCATCCTGTTCACTGCGTCCATGACTTTTATCCGAAAGAATAATACAGGTATTAGCGCGACGAATACCCGCTTTTTCTAAAACCGTAACTTTCGTAAAATCATCATTTATAAATCGCACAATTGATCTTAAATCTGGATCAATAATTGTATGTTCATCATCCACAAAAGCAATCACAACAACCGGGTTATCTTTCGTTTTTCCGGCGGCTTTGTATTCTCGAACAATAATTTCTGCTTTGCGATTCCAACCACAAATAATGGTATGATTACTTAATTGATCAAGTTCCATCATAGTATCTTCATTGCGAAGTTTATCAACCATAAATGCTGAAACTGTTCCTGTAAAAACAACAAATAACGTCATGTGCATTAAAATAAAACCCACCGTCATAATTCGTCCGCCCAAAGACTTGATCGGACTAATAATAGGTTCACCAGAAAATAGAGAATAGATGCTATACCATAGGGCTTCTTCTAACGTTTCAAGTTCAGAATTATTTTGACTTTCAAAACCTAGAATGAGTAGACTCCCAAACAAGACTGTCAGTAATAATAACTCAAAAATCAGAAAATATTCTGGAGTACGCCGTTTCAGGTTTAACGGCAACAGATTGGTATAATGAATTAAGAGACTAAACAGGCGTAAAGCCCTCAATAATCTAAATAATTGAATAACCGCAGGCATTCCCACCAGTTGCAAAAGAGGTAAAATTGAGATAATATCTAACCAATAGGTGCGTAAAGCTCTGGTTTTAGACGTTGCCGCAACCCAACGCAGTCCGATTTCAAATGCAAAAATACCTGTAAGAATTTGTTGAAAGGTTTCCAGTTGACCTGTGAGGGGGAAAAGATGAGGTTGAGAGAGACTTCGGAGCGTTAATCCTATAGAAATTAAGATCAATAAGGCTAAAGCAAAATCAACAATTGAATATCTAAAAAAACGATTTAATTTTACCTGTAAGTTTTTGCTCTTTTGTTTAAAACCCGGTGGAATTTGTTGTGAGATTTTAGTCCAAGTAAAAGGATGCGTCATGTGTCTTATCCCCCCAAAACAATACTGCTATCTTCTACATTACCTCTCTCAACAGTAAACGGTAAAAATAATCAGTGAGTCTGAATATTATCTGTAACATCTCTACAACAGTTAAGCATAATCCATGACACAATGGATTCCAGAAAAAGTTTAAAAAATTAATAAATATTTAAAAAATCAATATTTTGTATAGCAACTCATAGGAAAAAGACCCCAGGGTGGGGTACTTTATACAACTGATTTGAGTCAGTGTCGGAAGTTCAAGCGGATTTTTACTTTATTTTTTGAGTTTAGAGTTCTTCTTAGACATCTACAGGAGTAATGGAATTCCTGTTTAAATCAACTAGATTAACATTTAGAAAATCTAGCAAATCGTCATTGAATACCCGAAATTCCTGAACTTGTAATGTTCCAATTTTCCGTGAATTATCACCAAAATTTTGGATTGAAGGTGCATTTCAATTTAATTTAACTAGACTGCCCTTGAAAAAAGACAGAGATAATGCTGAACAGAAATGTTGTTAAAAAGATAATGAAAGTTGTTTTTTAATGGACATAGGAATAATGAAAAACAATATACTGCTATAAAAGATCACTGATTTTTATGTGAATTTTTAGTAAAGTTTAGAAAACAAGCTCTCCCCGTAGAAGCCTTAACTCGAGATCGTTCTACGGGGAATTTCCACAAAACTCTGAAAAAGAAACTTAGAGCTTTGCTAAAGTCGAGTTAATCATCTAAACTATCTAGGCTCAAAGGCACCAAATCTCCATTACTGGTAAAGCCTAATAACATTGGTTCTTGTGGTCGAATAATTTGGCCTGTAAGGACACAATACTCTTCCTGTTGTGCGGTTGCGGGAAAACTGGCTCGAATATCCTGTCGGGAAAATTGAGGTCGATACTCGCCCGATTTTTGTTGAACATAATTCCATAGAATGTCTCGAATTAACGCTTGATAGCCTTGATTTTTAGCCAGATCCTTTAATCTCTCCTTCAGTTCCCGCTCTAAACGGATGCTAGTTACTTCCATATCAGTGGTTGAAGTCCGAGGTAAGGTGTACATGATTTTTTTCCTCCAAAAAGGTAGACAGTGCTGTAATACTTAGTGTAGTATAAACAAAGTCAGATTCAAAATAGCTGCTATAAAGGTATGGCTTTCTCGTGACATTATCCTGGACTCAATTAACTAGCATCTTTGCCCAGAACTGCTTTAGTCGTTGGGGAACTCTGTTAGAAGGCATTGCAAAAGCGATCGCCATCCAAGAGAGTCAGTTTGCTCATCGCAATGCAGTCAATGGAAAATCCTTTAGATGGGTGCATGATTATTTAAATCTTTTGGATCGGCTCATTCAGCCAGAATACCATCAACTCACGGGGAGGTACGCAGACTAGAATGCAGTACCTAAATAAAAAAAGCAACCTTTTTTGCAATCCCCGCTTCAGAACTCTCACACGCGGGGTTTGTAGTTTAAAGTAATAACAAAACCAATCATGGAGGAAAGCCGTGACCAGCACAACTGATGTATTAAGGCAATCTGTCGTGGTGTTTTCAAAAAATTATTTACCAATGAGCCGGATCGATATTAAACGAGCGATCGCGCTGTTAGTGACTGGCAAGGCTGAACCTCTAGATGTTTCTCAACAAACAGGCCCCGGATGGCTTGTCCGTTCTCCGAGCATTGTGCTGCACGTCCCGGAACAAATTCGTTTGACGATCACAGGAAATGAACGACTTTGGAAGGTGCCACCCGTGAACCGTCGGGAAATTCTACGTCGAGATCATCACAAATGTCAGTATTGCGGAAGCACGAAACGTTTAACCATTGATCATGTCCTTCCTCGCTCTAAAGGGGGAACCCATACCTGGGATAATGTGGTGACTGCTTGTGAACGATGCAACTCGCTCAAAGGCGATCGCACCCCAGAAGAAGCTAATATGCCGATCCGCACTCCTCCAAAAGCACCTTTGCATCCCGTTGTTGCTTTTGCTGAACAGTTTTGGCGCGATCGTCCATTGGAATAAAATTGTCATTTGTTGAACCCTATCTGTCAGTTTTTCTGAAGCGCATAACTTACGGATCACTAGCGATATCTAAAAACAGGCAGTGAAAGGGGGGAAATCACCAATGTTAAAGTTAACTTACACAGAAACCGCTTTTCACATGGAGTATCTGACTCAATCTCCAGAGCAGTTAGTCTCGCTGCGAGTCCAGTTAGCAATGCGAATGGGTCAAAGTATTTTGGTTGAACCCAGTTCTGCGGCTTTCCTGCTTCCCCGTCATTTGCCTCTGTTACCCATGCTCGAAGATGCTTTGCGACAACGCAACTCAGATGCGATCGCCATGTGTATTGCAGATTCTGAGTCGATGGAAGTCAGTTTAACAGGAACTTGGATCACCAGCGATCTAGATGCCGAAGAAGAAAATGGTATATTCGTCACGCTTTTGGATGAATACACAGAATATTTGCTGTTCACCTTGTGGCAAGCAGCATATATCGGTGCATCTTTTTCCGTCAACAGTGAACTCTAAATCAAAATCAATCAAATAGACCAGAAACAACCGGGAGGGCTTAGGATCATCAATCTTCTCTTTCCTCTGCTCTTCCTGTTGGTGCTAGATCAATAATTCTTCTAATTGATGCTGATTCCATAGGGATTGATACAAACCTTTTTGTTGTACCAATTGATCGTGAGTTCCTTCTTGAATAATTCGTCCTTTATCCATCACTAAAATCCGATCCGCTTTGGCTGCGGCTGACATTTGATGAGAGATAAACACAACGGTTTTTCGCCGAGTTCCACGGGTTAAATTCTTTAAAATTTCCGTCGCTGTTTGATTATCAACACTCGAAAGCGCATCATCTAAAACTAACACCGGAGCATCGACTAATAAAGCACGCGCCAAAGCTGTTCGTTGTCGTTGTCCGCCGGAAAGGGTAATTCCTCGCTCACCTACAATTGTATCATAGCGTTGAGGAAAATTAATAATTTCCCCATCAATTTGAGCAATTTTTGCTGCTAATTCAATTTCATAAAAATCCGCTAAAGGGTTCCCATAGCGAATATTTTCTCGAATTGTTGTACTAAAGAGAAAACTTTCTTGTGGAACATAAGCAATTGTATTTCGCAACTCTGAAAGTTGTAATTGAGTAATATCTTGACCATCTAAAAAAACACTATCAATATCAATATCTAATAAACGAGGTAAGGCATTGGCTAAGGTTGATTTCCCTGAACCAATTGCCCCCACAACTGCTACCGTTTCACCCGGTTTAATCGTAAAATTGACCCGTTCTAAGGCTGCAAGTTTACTCCCTGGATAAGTGTAACTTAAATCAACAGCACTCAGCCAACCTTGAACGGGAGTTGATAAAAAAATCGGGTTAATATGATCGCGAATTTTGGGTTGTACACTTAAAATGGCTTCAATGCGATCAATACTCACTTCTCCCCGTTGATAGGCTGTAATAGTAAAGCCGAGTAATGCAGTCGGAAACACTAATCGTTCAATATAGAGAACTAAAGCCACAAAATCCCCGACACTTAACTCCCCTCTCGCAATAAATTGATTGCCAAGAACCAGAAGAATCAATAAACTTAAACTAGCTAATCCTCCTAAAACAGGAAACAAAAAGTTACGAGTTTTGGCTAAACTTAAATTTGCTTTAAATAATTCTTGATTATATTGTTCAAAAGCTCGCTGTTCATTTTCTTCTTGAGCATAAATTTTAATTAATGAAATCCCGCTCATATCTTCTTGCAGCAAATCACTAATATTTGATAACTTCTCCTGAACCTCCATCTGTTCATCTCGCAGTTTATCACTGAAAACCTGCACTAAAATCAACATCACCGGATACACCGAAATGGAGAATAACGTTAGTTGAACGTTAATCATTAACATTACCGGGAGCGTTAAACCATAAGCAAATAATGTATTCGCCAAGCTTAAAATTGCAAACCCTAACAAGCGACGAATATTATCAACATCACTGGTGGCTCGATTAATTAAGTCTCCAATTCGATTCCTAGAAAAATAAGAAGGCTCTAGGGTGAGTAGATGTTCAAAAATATTTTGTTTGAGGTCAAATTCAACCTGTCTTCCCACCCCAAAAATTAGGATACGAGACACCATCCGAATCACCCACAT
>JBJHBL010000119.1:0-9024 GCA_050485465.1 Limnoraphis sp.
GTCTCAAGGGGGTATCAAGCCGTCGATATGGGCAAGCTGGACTGCCTAAACCCCATCGGGATTCTCTCTGGAGTCCCAGTTATTTTGCTGTGTCTGTTGGTGGTGCTCCTCTTGAAAAGCTCAAAGAATATATTAAAAATCAAAAAAAGCCGTCCTAGAAGGACGGGGCTTCAGACCCATTATTTTGGTGAACAGTTAAGCTTGAGAAGGAGGATCATGGGGAGGACGCTGAGATTGTTCTTCTTTAAACATGGCAATGAGTAAACAAGCGATTCCAATATTAATCGAAATATCAGCTACATTAAAGATCGGAAACTCAATAAACCGAAACTCAAAAAAGTCGATCACATGACCGAAGATAAACCGATCAATTCCGTTTCCTAATGCTCCTCCTAATATTAACCCATACCCGGTTTGTTCCCAACGATTGACCCTTGGCCCCCACCAGGCTAGCGCCATCAGTCCTAAACTCACTCCCAAGGATAGCCACCGCAACCACAAGACTCCCCCGTTGCTAAATAAACTAAAAGCTGCCCCTGTATTGATCACATAGGTCAAATGAAACACATCGGGCCACAGGGGAATGGTTTGAGGGGGGTTGGTTAGTTCTAGGGTTTGAACGATCCAAAATTTGGTGAGGTGATCGACAATCAAACTAATGATTGCAACCCCCCAAAAAATCGGATTTTTTTGAAATTGCATAAATTAGGAAACGGAAAATAAATATTCAATAAAACATTAACCCACGCAATACATAGGATAACACGCTGATGGCACAGGCGACAGCGAGTTGACCGGGAAGGGCATACAGGGAATATTTTTGCAGGGCTGCAATTATTGGTAATCCTTGAGTGATTAATCCCTCAAACAAATAATTAGCAATTAAATAACTAATTCCCACTGCATGAATTGTTAATAAACCACAAAAGCAACTAAAGGCTAATAGTTCTAACTTCGGACTGGCTTTAAAGGCTAGAGTTCCACAGACCCAACCGCCGGGAACAAAACCTAATAAATAACCAAAGGTTGGTTCTCGTAAATAACCAATCCCTCCCCCTTCCGAAAAAACTGGCAAAATGGTTAAACCCAGGGCAAGATAAGCAATTTGTGAGATGGCTGCTGCGTTTTTTCCTCCCATACAACCGACTAATAAAACTGCCCCGATTTGGTAGGTCACTCCTAATGAATAGACGGAGATTTCTTGTTGTTCCCATAAATAAGATGGATCGGCCGCAAATGCTTCTAGAAATGTACCACCAATGGTTAATATAACGCCAACAATTGCCCATAGCAATTCTAAGGGAGGAGTCATTACAGCTTACAGTTTTCAGTGAACAATTTTTACAGTTTACAGTAAATCGGGCGACGGGTAGGGGATTGACAACTCACGGCGACTTCTGGTATTCTTAGGGTATAGTTTTTTATAATCGGGGATTGACAAAAATATTTTTTTCGCAAATATTCCCATTATAAAATAATCATACCAAAATTAAGCTAAAAGTCAAGGGGGAGGCCCAAAAAAAAGAAAATTTTCGGGCGTCCAATTTTCAAAAAGGGGCTGGGGGAAGGGTCAGGAAAAAACGGGGGCTTCTCCTCCGATGAGTCCCAAAGACTCTAACATCGCTTGATCTTGTTGAGGAGATTGACCGAGAGTGGTTAAATAATTACCGATTAACATAGCATTGATGCCAGCTTTCAAGCCGAGGCTTTGCAGTTCACCCATCACAGCTTCTCGTCCTCCAGCATAACGAAGAATTTGTTTCGGGAGAATCAGGCGAAAAATAGCGATCGCCTTTAAAGCTTCGTAGGGGTTAATTTTAGGCTGATCTCCGAGGGGAGTTCCTTCCCGTGGGTTCAAGAGGTTAAGGGGAACAGACTCAACTTCAAGTTCCCGTAGAGCGAGGGCGAGATCGATGCGATCTTCCCAGGTTTCCCCCATGCCGAGAATACCGCCAGTACAAGCTTGAATTCCGGCAGCTTTGAGATGTTTCACGGTTTCAACGCGATCGCGCCAACTGTGGGTACTAACGATCTGGGGATAGAAACTTTCTGAGGCTTCTAAGTTATGATTATAACGAGTCACGCCCGCTTCTGCTAAAGCCGTTGCTTGTTCTGGGGTAAGTTCTCCCAAAGCACAACAGGGTTTAATATCCGTTTCCGTGAGAATGCGTTGAACTGTTTGTAAAATTTGTTCAAATTCAGTAGATTTGGGGCTACTGTATTTAGGCCCCCGTCCTTGAGAGACTAAACAAAACCGTTTTGCTCCTGCTGCTTCTGCGGCTTTAGCTTGATCAACAATCTCATCAGGAGATTTTAAGCCATAAACGGGGGAATTCTCACCGGGATGATGAACCGACTGAGAACAAAAGCCACAGTTTTCTGAGCAATTTCCCGATTTAACGTTGATAATGCTACACAGATCAACCACGTTACCGCAGCAAGCTTGACGAACTCGATCCGCCGTTTCACACAGAAGTAGAATCTCGTCTTGAGTTTGAACTTGTTGGCTGAGGGCGATCGCTTCAGAGCGAGTGATCAGATCTCCAGCAATAATGCGATCGCCAAGAGCCTTCAGCCAGGTTTGAAGGGGTTGTGAGGTTCTCTGGGCTAAAGTGCTTTTGCTATCGGGGGTGCGATCGCCTCGTAGATCAGTTGAGAGTGGGACTTGAACCACGTTACGTTTTTGTTGTAAAAAATTCATCCAGATTTTATCATCCTACCTCTGGGTGAGTAAACTACCCATCACCAAAGCGGGCGCTCATCGCCTGTCTTCTCATGGCTTACTGATAAAAATTCTAGATTAACAGATCGAGAACGAAAAGGGACAAATAAAGATTTGCTTCTAGATTAATTAATTTGCTTAATCTTTAACCTAACCTTTACCTTGATTTGTTAACGAGACGCTATCCTCTAGGGTATTCATGCAGTTATTTGAATCATTTCATTGCCATGGCTTTTCCCTTAAATGCGATTAAGATCTCTCGGCTAATCACTAAAGTATCAGCAGCAGCTTTAGTCATAACCCTTGCAGCTTGTGGGGGTGATACAGATACAGCCACAACGGGAGGAGGCGGCACAGGTGGTGGAGAAGCGGCCGACGCCAGACTCGTACTCAACCAACAAGTTAATATGGTGGGTGCTGGAGCCTCATTCCCCGCGCCTCTGTATCAACGTTGGGTACAAGAATTTTCTCGCAAGACGCCAAACTTACAAATCGATTATCAATCAGTCGGAAGTGGTGCTGGCATTGAACGCTTTACCCAAGAGTTAGTCCAGTTCGGTGCAACTGACGTACCCATGAACGATCAACAAATTGCTCAAGTGCGAAGAGGCGTGATTCAACTGCCTGTAACAGCAGGAAGCATTGTTTTAGCGTATAATCTTCCAGGGGTAGACAATCTGAGACTGTCTCGGGAAACCTATGCAAACATCTTTTTGGGTAATATTACCAACTGGAACGATCCCGCCATTGCGGAAGATAACCCCGGTGTAAATTTACCCAATCAACCGATTAGTGTGATCAGTCGTTCCGATGGTAGCGGTACAACAGGGGTGTTTACCATGCACCTGGCGGCGATTAGTGAAGAGTGGAGAAATACTGTTGGTCAAGGAACAAGCGTACAATGGCCCACAGGGATTGGTGCCAGAGGAAATGAAGGGGTGACAGCTCAGGTGAGTCAAGTCGGCGGAGCGATTGGTTATATCGAGTATAGCTTTGCCAGATCTGCAGGTTTACCGACGGCAGCTTTAGAAAATAGAGCAGGTAACTTTATTGAAGCTACGAGTGAAACCAAGACCAACTCTCTAGAAGCCGTAACTTTACCAGATGACCTACGAGCGATTATCCCAGACCCTGATGGGGAGAACTCCTATCCGATTGTGACTTATACTTGGTTGCTCGTCTACAGAGAATATCCCGATCCCTTAGTGGCTAAATCTATCGAAGGTCTGGTGGAATTTATGTTGAATGGTGGTCAAGAGATCGCGCCTGAATTGGGCTATATCAGACTGCCGGATAACGTTAGAGAAACCGTTGGACAAGCTGCCAATGTAATCAGTCCGGACTTTGATATTCAAATCAACTAATTTGGGCGATGATTGATATTGGGGAAACTGCCCATTTTCCTGGATCTTCTGGGTAAAACCCGCAGTAGAGGCAAGTTGCCTTATCCCCAAGCCCATCTATTCCTCGAACACTAAAGATGTGAGGAACGCAAACCCATAACTTCATCAATGAAACACTAGACTATGGTTGCACCTGTTGCTAATCAAAAAAAAATTGGACGCTCTCGCTCAGATTTCGAGAAGAAAGTAGATATTGGCTTTATCTGGCTAACCCGCCTTTTTGCTTGGGGGATTGGACTGATTTTGATTTTGATTGCTTTACCGATTGCCCAGCAAGCATTTCCAGCTTTCCACAAATTTGGTTTTGGTTTTCTCGTGAACAGTGCTTGGGACCCCCCCAATCAAAGATATGGGGCTTGGCCGATGATCTATGGAACCCTCGTGAGTTCCTTGATGGCTTTGTTGATTGCTGTTCCTTTGGGTTTAGGGACTGCTATTTTTCTCAGTGAAGATTTTATTCCGCCAAAATTTCGCCGTATTATCACCTTTCTGGTAGAACTGTTAGCTGCGATTCCCAGTGTGGTCTATGGTTTATGGGGGATTTTTATTTTAATTCCCTTTCTGCGGCCGATTCAAATGTTTCTGTTTAACAATTTTGGCTGGATTCCCCTATTTAGCACGCCCCCCGCTGGCCCGGGAATGTTCCCGACAGGTGTGGTTTTGTCGATTATGGTTTTGCCGATTATTACAGTCATTGCACGGGATTCTCTAGCCAGTTTACCACCTGATCTCCGCCAGGCATCTATGGGTTTAGGAGCAACTCGTTGGGTGACTATCTTTAAAATATTGATTCCGGCATCTTTTTCAGGGATTGTTGGGGGAATTATGCTGGGACTGGGTAGAGCGATGGGAGAGACCATGGCTGCCACGATGATTATTGGTAACTCTACTCGAATCAATATTTCGCTGTTTGCCCCAGCTAATACCATTGCGTCTTTGATGGCAAACCAATTCCCGGAAGCTTCGGGTTTGCAGGTTTCAGCGTTGATGTATGCCGGGATGGTGCTATTTATCTTGACTTTAATTGTGAATGTTTTGGCTCAAATGATTGTTAGCCGAGTGCAATCTAAGTACCAGTAACAGAAGTCTAAATGAGTGGTCAAAGCATGATTACTCCAGTGTATGAGTTGTTCATCTGATAGTTATCCTCAAAAGTTGTTATGTCAAATTATGCTCAACCCTATGGCAATGAGGCTGCCAAATCTTTAATTCGCGATCGCAGTCGTCCCCGGGATATTCTCGATATGGTGATGACAGGTCTGGCTGGTACTTGCATTGTTCTGACGGTCATTCCGTTGTTTGCGGTTTTAATTTACGTTTTGATCAAAGGAGGTAGCCGTCTCGGTATAGACCTGTTTACTCAGTTACCTCCTACTGCGGGTCAAACCTCTGGGGGGATTGCTAGTGCCATTCTGGGTACAATGATGGTTGTTGCTCTAGCAACCGTGATTTCTGTTCCTTTTGGGGTAATGGCTGCAATTTTCTTATCGGAGTTTAGTGATAAGGAAGTGGCTCAGAACTTGCGGTTTGCAACCAATGTGATGAGCGGGGTTCCTTCTATTATTGCTGGGGTTTTTGCTTATAGTTTCTTTGTCCTGAGAATGGGACAGTTTTCTGTGGTTGCGGGGGCGGTGGCGTTATCGGTGTTGATGCTACCAACGATTATCCGTACAACTGATGAAGCGTTGCAGATTGTTCCTCAAGAAATTCGTCAAGCTTCTGTGGGTATTGGAGCATCAGGTTATCAAACAGTGTTGCAAGTTGTTCTTCCGGCTGCTATTCCGGCTATTTTAACTGGGGTAACATTAGCCATTGCTCGCGCCGCAGGGGAAACAGCGCCGTTACTGTTTACTGTAATTTATACCAACAACTGGCCGAGAGGAATTGTATCTCCGACTTTGCCTTCGTTAGCTTATTTGATTTATGAATTTGCTCGAGGGTTTGATCGGGTATTGCAAGAGTTTGCTTGGGCTGCTTCACTGGTTTTGGTGCTTTTAGTGTTATTAACCAGTATTCTATCTCGTTGGGCTTCTAGTAAAAGTGATTTCTAATCTAGAGAAGTCGATAGAGCAGTTAATCTTCATCCCATGGGGAAAGCTGGGTGCTGAACTATTAAATCTTGAAAAATTCACAGGACGTTAGGTGTTATGAAAGACTCGACTTATAAACAGACAATCAAGGAAACAGAGACTGTTCTTCAAGCGGAAAACTTAGACGTTTTCTACGGAGATTTTAAAGCGGTTCGCGGTGTTTCTCTAAATATTCCTAAAAACAAAGTTACGTCATTTATCGGCCCTTCTGGATGTGGTAAAAGTACCATTCTTAGATGTTTTAATCGCCTGAATGATTTGATTCCGATCTTTCATTTAGATGGGAAAATCTATTATCAAAATAAAAATCTTTATGACCCGGATGTAGACCCGGTAGAAGTGCGCCGACGCATTGGGATGGTGTTCCAAAAACCTAATCCTTTTCCCAAGTCTATTTATGAGAATATTGCTTATGGGGTACGGGTGAATGGATTGGCAAAATCAAAAGAACAAATGGACGAAATTGTAGAGCGATCGCTGCGTCAAGCGGTACTCTGGGATGAGGTGAAAGATAAACTGGGTCAAAGTGGTTTCGCTCTGTCTGGAGGTCAGCAACAACGTCTTTGTATTGCTCGTACTGTTGCGATTAACCCCGATGTTGTTTTGATGGATGAACCTTGTGCTTCTCTAGACCCGATTTCAACCCTTTCGGTTGAGGATCTGATTCACGAACTCAAGGAAAATTATACCATTATTATTGTGACTCACAATATGCAGCAAGCAACACGGGTTGCAGATTTGACGGCTTTCTTTAATGCTAAAGCTGAAGGGGGTGGTAAGCGTTTTGGGTATTTGGTTGAGTTTGATGACACTCAGACGATTTTCCAAAATCCCCAAGAGGAAGCGACTCAACAGTATGTTAGTGGTCGTTTCGGTTAAGGGAAAACAGCTTTACATATTCATTTCAATCTTGAATAGATTAGAAGTCAGAGGGCGTGGGTGCTTCTGACTTCTTTTTGTGTTGTCTTTACGATCAAGGATTTTTCATCCAGTGACGCATCAAATTATCCTTAACCATGCTTTGACGTAAGACTTCTAACAAATAGTCTTGAGCTTGTTCTAGACTCAGACCCTTGACCTCCTCGCGTAGAACTTGGAGTTTGAATTGTTGCTCTAAACTTAGATTTCCAGGTGCTTTCATTGTGTTCTCCTCTTTCGGTGCAACTTGAACCTACAGAATCAGCAGGTAACGTGCTACCGTCTACTCTGCTCTTCTCTTTATTGTAAATTATCGTAACAACCCCTTGACAATCTGTCCATCCTGTACAATTTTTCACTAATTTAGTTTGCAAAAGTTTATAGTTATTATTAGGAAACAGGTTACAGGGGATAGGGGACAGGGGACAGTTATCAGTGACCAGTGAAGACAGTTATCAGTTATCACTGTTGCCTTTTGCCTGTTGCCTGTTGCCTTTTGCATGAGTGCCTTCTTCTATGGACAGCTTCTAGGGGACAAGGGACTACTGTCTCCCCTAAAACCTAATAGTCCTATGATAGAAAAGGTAGAAGCTAGAAAAATCAGTCAAAGGGAGTTATCTGCATGGATGCAATGCAATTCTTTAGGCAGAGTGCGGGACAGTGGCAGTCTTTAAGAACCACTCATCATCTCGCTTTTAGACAAGCGGAAAAGGGTCATTCTAAAATTAATGTTGAGGCCCTGAGTGCAGATGACCCGAAGGTGGTTGAAATTTGCCAAATGCACGATGTTGATCCAGCGATCGCTGCTGGGGGTGCTTATGTAACCTGGAATGGGGAGATGGCTTGGGATAAAGAGGATGAAAATCACTCCGGTTCAACGGTTTTTGCGATTGTTCCTGATGCCGATAACCCCCGCACAGGTCGAATGTTACGAGAACGAGGCTATGCAGAAATCGTTCCGGTTGTTGGACAATTTGAAATGGATGAAGATGATGCTTTAATTTTGATTACTGAGTATGAAACCATGAGTTCAATAGAACGCTTTTGGTTTGCTAGTCCTAATGTGAGAATGCGAACCAGTGCGGTGAAAAGATTTGGTGGCTTTAATACTTCTACATTCTGTACAGAAATTCGTATTGAAGAAACTGATTTAAAAGCGGATTCTGAGTCAGAAAATTCAGGAAATACACCCTTTTATTCGGCTTTAGGTTGGTAATTTACAGTTTACAGTGAACAGGTTATAGGTTACAGTGAGCCTCCGGGTATCTCCTATGCGAAGGACATAGGACCAAGACAATCAGGGCAAGAAAACCGCAGGGGTGGATGGAGTAAAATCTCTAACACCCAAACCAAGAATGGCACTTGCCAATAACCTATAACTTGGCGATGAAACAAAACCAACTCGTAGAGTATCGATACCCAAACCCAACACTGAAGAAAAGCGACCATTAGGGATTCCCACCATCTATGAACGGGCATTACAAGCCCTAAAATTAGCATTAGAACCCGAATGGGAAGCAAAAAAGGTCAAAGCCCATCTAAAGAAATTGGGAGAAATGGTAGATGGTCATAAGTCAGCCCCTCTGGTTGCCCTAATTAAACGACTAAATCCAATCATTAGAGGATGGAGATGAATGGTCAACGAGATCTGCTGTTAGGGGGTGCCGGAAATGATCTGTTGTTTGGAGATCAAGGCGATGATACTCTCTGTGGCGGGAAAGGAAATGATACCTTATATGGAGGTAAAGGGGATGATTTGTTAAAAGGGTGTAGCGGAGATGATTTACTCTTTGGTGATCAGGGAAATGATACTCTGATTGGCGGTGAGGGTAATAATACGCTGACAGGCGGCGCTGGAAATGACTATTTTGTTCTGGAATTGAAGTCAGGT
>JBJHBL010000120.1:0-8735 GCA_050485465.1 Limnoraphis sp.
CAGAACACGCGCTCGATCCCAGTTACGCCTCGGTTTTAGGGGTAGATATCGAGAACTTGTTAGTGTCTCAACCGGATACCGGAGAAATGGCCTTAGAAGTCGTCGATCAACTGGTGCGTTCTGTGGCGGTTGATATTGTGGTTGTAGACTCTGTAGCCGCTCTCGTTCCCCGTGCAGAAATTGAAGGAGAAATGGGCGATGCTCACATGGGGTTACAAGCGCGTTTAATGAGCCAAGCGTTGCGAAAAATTACCGGGAATATTGGTAAGTCGGGTTGTACGGTAATCTTCCTGAACCAATTACGTCAAAAAATTGGGATTACCTATGGAAACCCTGAAACGACAACAGGTGGTAATGCACTGAAATTTTACTGTTCAGTTCGACTAGATATTCGCCGCATTCAAACCTTGAAGAAAGGTTCCGATGAATACGGAATTCGAGCGAAAGTTAAAGTCGCAAAAAATAAAGTCGCACCGCCTTTTAGAATTGCTGAATTTGATATTATTTTTGGAAAAGGGATCTCAACGTTGGGCTGTTTAGTCGATTTAGCCGAAGAAACAGGCGTAATTAAACGCAAGGGTTCATGGTATAGCTTTGACGGCGATAATATTGGTCAAGGTCGAGATAAAACAATTATTTACATGGAAGAAAACCCAGAATTTACGGCAAAAATTGAGAAGTTAGTTCGAGAAAAACTAGATAGTGGGGCTTTAGTTTCTTCTAATTCTGTCGGACACGTTGATGATCTCGAAGATGACGAAAACGGAGCCGGAGAAGAAGAATAAAATCAACATTTTCAGGAGAAGTAATTAGGAATGAGGAGTGATTCACCCGTGTTTTAAACTCCTTTTTCCTATTCTCCACAGAATTGCTAATCTCAGTCAATTCATTGATGATTTAGAGATGCTTAACAAACAACACCCGATCTTCTCCCCCGCCATCATATTCTAGATGATAGGGTATACCATCCTGTTGTATTTCACTGGGTTCAGCTTCAAATCCCATACTGAGGTGATAGGCAATAGAACTTTTATTGACCGGGGAAGTGACACATTTAACTTGTACATAACCCAATGTTTGAACAGTTTGAAAAAACTTCTGGTATAACCTACGTCCTATCCCTTTTTTTCTGAACTCTGGATGAACCCCCACAAAATGAATATAGGCTTCTTCTGAGTAAGTTTGGGACAAAAAACCGATCAAAAAACCAACAATTTTGTGATCGATTTCTGCAATAAAACTTGTTGAACCAAAGTGAACAAAAAAGAGTTTAGGAAGCATCCCACTCATGGGCCGTCCTCCCCACCATTCATTCAGAACACTAATAATGGGTTGGTAATCATCCGGTCGAACATTCCGAATATCAACGTGTTTTTCCATGTTGGAGAGTGCGCCTATGTCCTCAAGCTAAATCAGAGACAACTCTCCCACCACTTCTAAACGCCGATATTCATCTAGGGTTAAAAACTTTTCAGACAAGGCTTCAGATTGTGTTGGCGTAATCCAGCCCATCTGCTTTAATAACTGAATAGCAACGGCATATTTCGCCCGTTTCGCCCCATCCATCACTTTAATCGCTAAACCCATCCCCTCCCCAATACGACCAATACACTGAACCCCTTCAGCCCCAGATTTACTCACCAATTGCCCCTCAGTCATCCGCATCAATTCCGTATCTAAATGCCCCTCTCCTGCAACCATTTCGGGGTGATGAGTCATCGCTCGGACAATGCGTTCCATATCCAGATTATCCCCAGATGCCAACTGAGCAAAGAGCGTTGCAATTTGACCCAATTCCATATAATAAGTCGGAGCGCCGCAGTCATCTCGAGCCACAATAATTTCATCAGGCGGCATTTTCAGCATTTCAGCCACTTTACCGACAATCAGTTGTTGTACCGGATGTTTCGGCTGCAAATAGGTTTCTAGAGGCCAGTGACGTTGGCGACAAACCGCCAACATTCCCGCGTGTTTCCCCGAACATCCATGCTGTAGCGGACTGCGTTTTCCGGGGGGAGTCGGACATTGAAGATAAGCCGGATCAACATTACAATGCCAGAGAATATTAAAAGCTCGTCGGGCTTGTCCAATCGTCCCTTGATGAGAACTGCAAATAATTGCTAGATCCACATCCGTTAAATTGTAGCGTTCCAGTGTCCCTGTATTCGTGGTGGCTAAAGCTTGAAAGGGCTTAAGGGCTGAACGCACAAATGTTCCCATGTCTGCGCTTCCGGCAACAGATAGCACTCGTCCACGACTATCACAAACTGTAGCTTGAACGCGATGAATAGACTCACAGATCCCTGATCGTAAGAGTCTGACTTCTAGTTCTGCCGCCTGTGTTCGTTTTGCCCTTGTCATAACAGTGAGTTTTTGATGATATTAGATAGAAAACCGGGAAAGACGACTGACTTAGGAGTATATATCCTTTGAAAGTCTCTGTGGGTCAATTAATTCTCCCACAATTAGACCCCGATCCAAACTAACCCACCCACAGCCACTAAAAAGGCTAAACCATAAAACGTGCGCCGGAGTCGTTTGAGCAGAGGTTCGACCTGATAGGATAAAATCAGCCGATCTTGAGCTAGAAATTCCGGGGTTTTCTCCCAAATTTGTCCATCATACCAGCCAGACTCCTCATAGCAAATACTTTCACTGGTTAGACGACTTCGCACATAGTACCATCCTAAATAGAGTCGAGTCACCACTAAGATTAAAATCAGACTCGCTCCCGCTCCTCCACTGATCAGAAATTGTACCATTGCTTTTTGGGGCGGGAAACTTGCAGCAGCCACAGGCCCAAAGATTAACCAACTCCACCCCCATACCCAAGCCAATTTTCTCAGATATTGATCCCATTCAAGAGTAACCCAGCTAAAAAACCAAGACTCTTGCAATTCTTGATATTCATTAACAGGACGTTGTTCTGGGGGAACTGGACAAACTGATATTGACAGATCTCTCATAACTCTGCTTTTTCCAATGGGGAAGTCAATCTGGGAGATTTTTCATTCTCTGATTTAAAAATAATAACGAATTCATCGATATGGCGCTATGCGCTAGGCAAAAGGCAATAGAAGAAGGCAACAGGCAATAGGCAAGAGGCAATAGGCAATAGGCAATAGGCAATAGGTAATAGGTAATAGGCAAGATTGGTCACTGATAACTGGTCACTGTAAACTGTAAAAGCTGGTCACTGTAAACTGTCTTCACTGGTCACTCTCTTACAAACTTTGCTCTCGCGCCCATTCCGCCGGGCCGCAAGGAGCGCGCTGGTCACTGTAAACTGTAAACTGTAAAAGCTGGTCACTGTAAACTGTAAACTGTAAAAGCTGGTCACTGATAACTGTTGACTGGTTGCTTTACTTTGCTAGAGTGTCAACCAATTAATGCGTTCAGCATGACCCCAGAAGGCCTCTAAACTGTAGAACTCTCGATCTTCGGGTAACATGATATGGACAATTACATCGCCATAGTCCATTAAAATCCATGTTGCTTCCCGTTGTCCTCCAATATTTAGAGGAACTCGTTGAGTTTCCTGTTCAACTTGCTTGGCGATCGCTTGATAAATGGCCCGGACTTGAACCGGGGAGAAACCTGTAACGATCACAAAGTAGTCTGCTAGGTAGGAAACTTCTGAGACCTTTAGCACGGTAATTTCATCGGCTTTTCGGTCTTCGGCAGCTTGAGCAACCAGTCGGACTGTTTTTTGAGTCCGTTCGTCATCTATCTCTAGCTCTGGGGCTGTGGGTTGATGATAGTATTCTGCTTGGGCGTGATTTACCATTAAGTTCTTTGAGCTTCTGTGGAACTTTTAGAGACTTATTCCAGATTTGAGTGTTTGTCTAAATATTGTAGCAGTCGATTTTCGGGTTCGGGGTGAGGGTTGATTTGAAACTGAATGTTGAAGGCTTTCACCGCTTGCGATCCTCGGAGTTTAGGGGGTTTTTAATCGCTCTTATCCTTTTGTAAAGCCCAGTTGCGAGTGAAGATGATTCGCGGATGAATCACTCGGCAGGTTTTCATTAAGTAAGTTAGGGTGTAATCACAGGTTTTCCAGACTGCATGGTACAAATTCTGTTGACACAAGGATCTGAGGGCTTGCAATTCTGGTGTATCCCCTCGACCGGGTTCTAGAGTATCAGCCAGAAAAACCACACAAGAGATCGGACTCATTTGAGGTTGTCCCAGGGTATGATTGGCGATCGCATCTAATACTTGTTGATCTTGAATACCAAATTCTTCTCGGGCGACAACTGCGCTAATATCCGCGTGTAATAAATGGGGATGACGCTCCAAAATCTCATCTATTTCTATCCCCTTGGCGATCGCCATTTGTAGCAGAATTTGCGGCTTAAAATATTTAGCTAAATCGTGCATTAATCCCGCCTGTTGAGCGATCGCAATATTCAGTTGATATTGAACGGCTAAATTGATCGCCATTTCTTCAACTCTAAGAATATGTTCAATCCGAGAGCGTGGAACTTGATCAGACAGCCAGTTTAACACTTTTTCTCGCAACTGAAGATCAATTAAAGAAGGAGGCATCGCCGAAGGTTCTATTGAGGTCATCATCATGAATTCAAGTTGTTCAAAATGGGGATAAACAAGATTAATCCTTACTTATTGACCGATTTTAACGCTGGTTTTTGACATTGATTAATCACCTGAGAAAATAATATTTCATACTGTTTTAAGGCTTGCTCAAAAGAAAAGTATTCTTCGGCATATCTTCGACCCTGTTCACCTAATATTTTGACCGTTTCCGGATGGTGATAAAGTTCTAATAAACTCGCCGCTAAAGCCTCTGCATTTTCTGGGGGAACCACCCAACCCCCTCCACTTTTTTCTATCGCTTCTTTTGCCGTTCCCGTATCAGGAACTGAAGCCACAATTGCACATCCACTGGCTAAAAGAACAGGTATTTTTGACGGCAAATTAAAAACCGTTACTTGACTTTTCTGAACCACTAATCCCACGTTAGCAGCCGCTAACATCTCGGGCAACTTTTCCCGAGGTTCAAAGGGCAACAATCGAACATTGTCTGCCTGATAACTCTCACAATACTGTTGTAAATTTCCTAAAGCACTGGATTCACCAACAATCACAAAAACAATATCAGGAATATCTTTTAACTTTGCGGCCGCTTGAATCACCGTTTCTAAACCCTGTGTCAAAGCAATATTACCCGAATATAAAACTACAAATTTATCTTGAAGCTGATGAAGCTCGCGAAAATAATTATTCTCTTTAGGTAAAGGTCGAATAAAATTTGTATCTACCCAATTGGGAATATAAGTAATTTTTTCCGGATGAATACCTTGTCGTTCTAAAGGTTCAATAAATCCGGTCGCAATCACACTCAATTTATTCGCTCGCCAGTAGGCAAATTTTTCTAACTTGACGGCTATTCCAACCAGCGGCCCCCCTTTTTTAAGCAGATTCACCCGCACAGCCGCCTCCGAAACAATATCTTGAATATTTAACACAAAAGGACAGCGATTCACCCAAGCATAAAGAGCCACCGGAACACAAACCAACAAAGGAGGTTCAGTGGCAAAAATTACATCAGGTCGCCAACCATTAATCGCTTGAAATAAACTGGTAAAAATAAAACTAGCATCCAATAAAATCCGATCCAGAACACCCGGTTCAGGACCCCGCACAAAAATATAACTCCGTTGAATTGTTACCCCATTTTTCTGTTCAGTCACATAGGATTTTCCCTTATATTCATCATAAATGCGACGTTGGGGGTAATTCGGCATTCCCGTAACAACACGAACCTCGTGACCTTGTTTCACTAAACCTTCAGCTAACTCCGTCATTAAAGGGGCAATGCCAATCGGTTCAGGATAGTAGTTATAAGAGTAGATCAAAATACGCATAGTCTTTTTTGATACTTTCCGGTATATCGTTGAGGTCTAGTTTACTCAAAACTCAATTGATTTAAGATTATCCTGAAAAAATAAATTTTGACTTAAAATTCCTCAACCTGATTGAGACAAAACGATCAGTTTCGTTTTGATTTAGCGATCAGTTTCGTTTTGATTTGAGGGTTAGAACCATTTCCACTGTAGCCGTTTTTTGATCCAACCGAACGGCACTAATCCCCAACCCCCGTACTGAATTTAACAAAGTCAGGGCATTGGGCTGAACCGCAAAAGCAGGAGCGGCGATCAAATAACCCGTCGCCCAATTCATCAGTTTTTCAATATCAAGATAGACATAACTGTGATTGGCTTCAGGTAAGGATCGAGTCACATTTTGAAAGCGAGGGTTTGCTTTAAGGGAAAGGGGAGGTTCATGGGTGATCGCTTCCACGACAGGCCCTCCAAATGCAATAAACATCATATCTGACTCTAACCACCCCTGTCCAAATAAAGTCCCCTGTTGAGGATCATTCCATTCAGTGACTTGAATCTCCCCGATCATTCGTTGTTCCACATTCACAGGAGGATTACCCTGAGCGACAACCCGATCCAGTTGAGCTAACATTTTCTCAGCCGAAGGGCGATCGCTCGTTTCGAGTAGCAAAACCCCACCCAACCCTAAAGCGGACAGCACCCCTTGATCAGAGGTGATCAACCCCAGAGCAAATTCACCATCCATCCAGCCAAAAACGTCTTGATCCGCGTCTAAATCGATAGCTCTGAGTCCCTGTCTGACTTGTCGAACCCAGCGGTTCAGATTGCGATTATCTTCGGCTAAAGTAAGAATTTCTGACCAAACGTGCTGAATCCCCTGAGACTGAATTAATCCAATGGTATCGGCTGGAAATCGAGTCACCAGAGAATTCAGTTGAGGTTGATCGGGTTGTTGAATGGCACGATCATTGAGTTGAGCGGTCGCTTTCAGGCTGATTCCCTCTGAATTGACCCCCAAGGCCAAAACCACAGATTGAATGGGTTTCAGGTGGGATAAAACCTGAATTGACAGGGGAGAAGAACCCGAAAAATCTGCGGTGATCTGGTTGATAAAAGATGGATATTCGGCAATATAAAAGGTGGCGATGGGATTAAGAACATCAACACTGGTTAAAAAAGACTGATTTTCCTGAAAACTCGCCAGGGCTGGCTCTCCTCTCGTGGTATCAATCGCTCGTTTGATCGCTGTTGGATCGGCGGCAATCACCAGATGAGAATTAATTAAAGCCACATTGTAGCGTTTACCGCTTTGCTCAGTATATTCAGTAATCTGAACGCCTCTATAGTCTCGTTGCTGACTTTTAATATCGCTTTGGGCGTTAAACTTGCGGGAAAAATGCCAAGCTCTAATGGGGTTTTTAATCCCCACAACCATGAGTAAATTAAAATCTTCTGTTTCTTGTTCGTTTTGGCCGGGTAACAGAGCGACCATCACTCCCCCCATCCAAGGCTGGAGATCGCGATCAAAATTCAGGCTAGTCCCGGCTAGACTTTGTTGTTTGAAAGTGGTTAAATTTTGGTTAATCCAAGTTCGGGTTTCCAGGGTGCCGAACTGTTTGAGCGGTGTGATCGCTTCGGGAGTCGGCGAGATAAAAGCTGCCATGATTGCTTCAGAGGGTACGAGTTTGGCACTTTCGACGACACTATAGGCGCGCACTCGTATCATCTGGAGATACAGCAGACTCGCCAGAGCGCCCAGAGAAACGATGATTGCCGTTCCTACCCATAAGTTAAGTTTCTTCAGTGGCATTTAATTCAGTGACCTGTTATCAGTTCTCAGTGACCAGTCCCTACTGTCTTTTCTAATTGTGTCTAAGTTGGGATGAATTGACAACACAGGATTAGCCTTGTCTGTCGGTATAATCAAAAACGAGTTTAGAATTGATCGCTAATTGAATCTAAACCCGCTCACTCAACAGTAGATATTGATGAAAGTAGCAATTACTGGAGCAACCGGATTTGTCGGAACTCGCCTCGTCGAGAGACTCCATCAACAGGGACATCAGGTGCTAGTGCTAACGCGCAACCCAGAACGCGCCCAACGTATTTTTCCCAATTCTGCCTATCCTAACGTAGAAGTTATGGGTTATACTCCCACTCAATCTGGCGGTTGGCAACAGGCGATCGCCCCTTGTCAGGGTGTCGTTAATTTAGCTGGCGCTTCTATCGCCGAGGGACGTTGGACACCGCAACGCAAACAGGAAATTATCAACAGTCGCGCTTTAGGCACCGAAAAACTCGTAGAAGCGATTTTACAAGCGGATACCAAACCCTCGGTTTTAGTCAATGCGTCGGCGGTTGGTTACTACGGCACTAGCGAAACAGCCACTTTTGATGAAACCAGTCCACCGGGAGATGATTTTCTGGCTCAAGTTTGTCAAGCTTGGGAATCTGCCGCCCAAAAAGTCACAGAAGCGGGTACTCGTTTAGTGATTGTTCGGACAGGAATTGTCTTAGGGATGGGGGGTGCCTTAGCGAAAATGCTGCCTCCGTTTAAACTGTTTGCAGGCGGGCCTATTGGTTCCGGGAAGCAATGGTTTTCTTGGATCCATCGGGACGATTTAGTGAATTTAATGATTTTTGCTCTCACTCACCCTGAAGTCGAAGGAGTAGTTAATGGTACAACTCCTAACCCGGTTCGGATGGAACAACTCTGTTGCAGTTTAGGTGAAGTTCTCCATCGTCCGTCTTGGCTTCCTGTTCCTGATTTTGCTTTAGAAGCACTGCTCGGAGATTCGGCTAAATTGGTTCTCGAAGGTCAGCAGGTGATTCCTAAACGCACGGTCTCCTACAATTTTGACTATCAAT
>JBJHBL010000121.1:0-8211 GCA_050485465.1 Limnoraphis sp.
AAACTAGCAAAAACCAAAACAACTAGAAATCGAGGACTCTGCAACAAAAACGTATCTTACTTAGAATAATAATAACAGTACGGTTTAAGTAACGATTGAAGAAAATTAAGATCAATTTGACGGCACATTTATGCTGATTCACCATTTCACCGATAAAGATAACTATCAATTCTTACGTATTTCTGGCAATAAGCTGCATCAGGGTCAGAAACGAAATGGAATAGAGAATAACTTAGGTACGGGATCAATTGTACAGAATGGTTGGAATACTTTCAGAGTAACAGCAACTGGACGTCATTTTTACGGTTATCAGAATGAAACCACGATTTTACATACACATGCAGAAGAAATGGATCCAGGTAGCACAGGGATAGCATTTACTGGCACCGGAACGATTAAAATAAGATTAATCGAATTCCTCAACTTAAATTAGATATTGACACATAGGAGTGAAGCGAGTTTATAACAAGCGTTTCAAGCGGTCTCGCCTCACATATTGTGGTGGGTGCAGAGTTTGCTAAAAAGGGCAAAACCATTAACTTAGTCCATCAGGCTTCGCCGCTTAAACGCAGGGGCGTTATACTGCCGAAAGACTCCATGCAAATATCAAAAATACTTATCAGTGCATGCTTTCTTCTCTTGATTATAGGGTGCAGTGAGACCACGACTTCTCGATATGCCAATTATCAAGAAGCAGTAGATGATAACCTCTTTCTCAGAGGGTGGGTTCCAGATGTTTTGCCTGTTAATTCGGGTGAAATTGTTGAAACTCACAATATCGATTCCAATGAAAGGTGTGCAGAGGCTGTAGTTCCGGTAGATTCTCTATCCCTAATCGAAAGTCGCCTCACAAGTATTGGATATTCAGAGTTCAACTCTGATTTGCCAAAACTCCCTACATTTGGGAATCGATCAAATAAATGCTCATTCAGTCGTGATAGCATAAGTACGAATCGAAAAGTTCTTGCAAAATCGAATGAACTCGCAGTTTTGGATTTTGAGTCCGGCAAGTTTTACTACTGGTCATTTTAGCAAGCTATCAAAAAACACTGCTTTACTTTATAAAGTATAGAAATGTTGTTTTCATAATACTCTTTGTAATGTTTCATTTTGGCATTGTGTTCTATCTGTCATTCCATACAATGGCTGCAGATATTGGAACCTATTTTGAGAATACAGTCACAATGAAAGATCAAGTCAGTAGGCCTATACTGGAAATTTTAACCTTTCCTTCAAGAAACATTGCGAATTATTCTGGCCCTGAAAATGGTGGTGGTACGACAGGAGTTATAGCGAAATAATCATAGCAACATCAAGCATTAGTTGGTCTACAGCTATAATATTTGGGGTTTATTATCTCTCGGAAATTCAGAAGTTAAAGAGCAAATCTGGGAAGAATTCGGCAGTATAACATGCGTTTCAATCGGACAGCGCCCGACTTGGCGCTGTTGCAGAATCGCGGTAAATTGACGGACTGGCGTCCGTCATGGCCTTCAGGGCGCAGCCGCTTAAACGCAGTGGCGTTATAATGCGGGAAAATTTTTTTAATCAAAAAACTATTAGGATTCAATGATTCTCAATACTTTTGGGATGAACTTGAAAATGGTGTGATTTTAAAGTACTCGTACTTTTACTAATAATACGGTCATAAATAAATCAAATTAAAAGTGAATAGAATCAAACAAAGTGTACTTTCATTATTTTTAATTTTCCTTCTTACAAGTTGTGACTTTATCAAAAACACATTAGTATTTAAGGATAAGACTCAAGGTTTTGTTGAAGCTCTGATAAATGAAGACTACGAAAATGCGTTACAATTCTTTGCTATGGATCATGAAATCGCAGAGAATACCGATGTCGAAGTTTTGAAAAATAATCTTGTCAACTTTAGAAGGCTTATTGTAAATAACTTTGGCTCAGATTTAAACTACTCATTTATTAGATCTGAAAAGAAATGGTCAACAACAGAAGGCAAAGGTACGCCCCAAAACACAACCATTGCATGGATTGAAATATCAAATGATAAAGAATTTGGTCTTTTGAAAGTACTATTTGACGACAATTCAAAAAAGATCATGAATATAGACAAACTGGATATGAAGGAACCGATTCCATCATTAGGTGTATTTTGGCTTTTTGGACTAATTGCTATTTGTGTTCCAGTGTTTAATATTTATGTAATCAGACTAATAAAGAAAAGCGAATTAGATAAAAAGTGGCTGAAATATATTGCCGTTATTGTTCTGAATGTTCCGACATTTAGCTATATGGCTACAAGTGGTTTTTCTTTCAATCTTTTAAGTTTTCAATTATTATTAGGAATGGGTTTTGGTTTCTTGGGTTATTTGGGTACTTATTTGTCTTTTGGGCTTCCAATTGGTGGGCTATATTTTTTTTGGAAACTTAGAGTAAAAGCTTCTCCAGAACCAGAGGTAATTACAACCTAAAAAAAATGAATTATTAATACTTTACACTTTCAATAAACCAACCAGACCCGCAATTATAACAAGCGTTTCATGCTGACGGGTTTGCTTTTTTGGGTTAACTTCAGGCTTGGTCGCCCCGCAGCATAAACGCAGGGTCGTTAGGTGTTTTTCAAATTAAAGACCTGTAGATATGATTACATGGGATCAAATAGAATTAGATAAAGAATGTATAAAAAAGGAATTAGGGATAAGGGCGCCTTCAAAAAATGGAAATAAGCAAGGATTTTACTATTTAAGAAGTTATCAAATAGGTGTTCACCGACATGACTATTCAAATTCCAGATTTTACTACTCCAGAAACAATGTGAATGAAAGGGAGATTGCAAAACTAAATGCAATTGACGAAATCAAAAAAAAATACTGGAAAAGAACTTATATAATAGATTTTCCAAATACTACTCCTGAGTTTATTGGTGAATTACAGAATCTAGAATTTGACAATATATATATAATACTGGACAAAATAAGACTTTTCAATCAGCGACCTGATTTATTATATATACAATCAAATAATCGGATTTTATCAGAATCAATTAAAGTATCAGCCATTAATTTTGTAAGAGAAAAGATTGGTATTGGTCGAGATTTATTTTCTGATATTTCCATAGAAAATATGTGCAAAGGTTCATATTATCTTGCTTTTATTCATTTCTCAGAAATTGAGTTAGGCGAGTTGCTTCGTGAGCATCTAAAGCCCATATTGGAAGTACAAATTTCAGGTCAAAGGTCAGATGGAAGAGGACGTGAGAGACCTATTTTAAAGTCTTTAAAAAGAGAAATAATAAATCGAGATGGTGGAATCTGTCAACAATGTAGTGCTTATAATGAAAAGTACGAGATAGATCATGTAATTCCAGTTTCTATTGGCGGAACAAGCTCTAAATGGAATCTACAACTATTATGTCGAAAGTGTAATCAGAAAAAAAGTGGGCACTTGTTATATGACCACATAATTAAGGCGATAGAAAGATTGCAATCATATCTACACACAAAACAATAAATTATTATGAAGTAATGTAAGTGCTATAAAAAGCAAACACCTAACAATGCGTTTCGTGCGGATTCGCCTCGTGCCCGTTTTCTTAGTTCGGGTTTGTAAAATAGCCCAAAGCTTTTAACTTCTTCCGAAAGGCTTCACCGCACAAACGCAGGGCGTTATAGAGCGGAAAACCTTAGGGATCCATGGCGCCTTAGTTTTTAGGAAACTTTGTCAACAATCTCAATACATTCTATATATCTAATTATTAAAAAGGCGTGCTCCGTCAAAATAAATTAAATGTACTTCATTTTACACATCGTAAATCTACAAATGGAATGAATTGTTCTGCCGTATCGATCTCAATAGCTGTTGTATTTGCTTCCTTTTTCATACTTCATTCATCAAAAGGGCAAAGCGTAGAAAATACTATTAGCTTGGGGTATGGAGTAATTAGCGGGACGATTACAGATTGCAGTACAAATCTACCTTTAGTCGGGGTAGATGTCTTTATTGAATCCATCAGACTTGGATCAGTGACTGATTTGAATGGGAACTACAAAGTATCACAAGTTCCCCTTGGCATATACACCTTGGTAGTTTCACAAATTGGATATCATCGAATTACAGTCGATTCTGTTTCCGTAAAAGAGAGTCAAGAAATAGTACATAATTTCAAATCCAGATTGTGGGGAGAAACATGCCATTATGATCAAGAACATGAGTTATTACAATTATTAGAGAGTCTCACGGATTCGGATAAAAAGGAAATCATAAGGGAATCTCTGAATATTGCAATCGGTATGAAAGAAATTCCTAGTTATGAATTATTCAGAAGAAGTCGTACAGTCATCGTTTCTAACGATAACATTCAACGACACTGGGTAACCAGAACAAGGGGAAAGCGGTTGGAAGTCCAAAGTGTAGAATCAATCAAAAGCTTGGCCAATCAAAAAGGTGATTTCACATATATTAGCTTTTCACCTTTCGCAATCACCGAAAATGGTGATATTGAAGTTATAGTACATCATGTATGGGCCCTAAGCGAAAAGTCGAAAGGGCAATATATAATTCTCAGCGGTGGTGGCCTACTATTGACATTTAGTAAGCGTGACTCAGGTTGGATGGAAATTGGCTCACGAGTGAAATGGGAACATTAATGGATGCACAATCGAAATAGATGAATACAATCCGCTCTATAACAAGCGTTTCAAGCGGACAGCGCCCGACTTGGCGCTGTTGTAGATTCGCGGTAAATTGACGGACTGGCGTCCGTCATGGCCTCCGGGCGCAGCCGCTTAAACGCAAAGCCGTTAACCACTATTCTTCATGTATTTGGTAAGTTTGCCAAGTTGTCGCCGAAAAGGTGTTGTCAAAAATCAGACTCAGGAGTTTAAGCAAAAGAGAACATCGATTTTTAGCAAGTTTCGAGACGACAAATTTTCCGTGAACTCTTCCCCCAAAAAGGCTATCTCGGCCAGGCTGTCCAAAATGACACTTCTCAAATTCAAATCAACAGGTTAGTGCAGCAGACAGGTAGGTTGAAATTCCCAGACCTTTGAGAAGCTCGAATCAAATCCGGAGTTTTGCAGGAAATGCCGCTATCAAAATCGATGACGCAGCGTGTAGGCAGGTTTATGAATCCGAGCTTCTTCGAAACAGGTCTTTCAAATTGAGCCAGAATTTGCAGGTTTTCCCTACTGGCCCGCAGGATGGGCAGAACAGGTATCTAAGCCCGAAGAATTAGAAACCGGCTTTCGGGCAGGAGTGAGCTTATCGATAAAGTCCGTTTTTCTTCGCAGAACGTCGCGGTAAAGTCTTTGGAAAAATGAGAGTCCGGGGCAACGAACAGTTTTTGGTATACTCTAAATGTGATCCTAAGGGCGGGAAAAGTCAGAAATTCGGGCAGATTGCAGAAATGTCGCAGTCGGCCAAGGGAATCCACAGGGATATGCAAGGTTACCAAGTCAAGAAAGTGGTTAACAATCGCATCAAACTGACAGCGCCATGCTTGGCGCTGTTGCAGAATCGCGGTAAATTGACGGACGGTGTCCGTCATAGGCGCGGTGGCGCCGCAGTTTATGCTTCAAACGTTAGCGCTCTTATAATTATGCGTAGTTTAATCACCATATTCACTTTTATCCTTTGCTCTTGTAACCATACAGAGTCGATTGATACTTCCGTTGATCTTCATACATTCGCCTGGAATAACGGGTATGAAGGGGAAGTTTCGGTTTTGCGAGAGGGGGGTAAATTCAAGTACTCAAGGTTTTCCGATGCCGAGAGAGTGGGTTACGAGAGCTACTATTTGGGTAAATATTCCGAAACAGACTCGACAATTATGCTTGAGGTTTCCCATTTTGTAGAAAAATCGAACAATCAAGAAATGAATGGATTTGTGGGGACAAAGACGAAACAAATCGGCAAGATAGCTTATCCAGGAGCCCAGTTTGACAAGCATTTGTACAAAGTAAATTGGCAAGAGCGCTTGTATTTAATAAGGAAGCCCAACCTGATCCATTTTGTTTCTGACCTGAATGCTCTGATAGAACCAAGATATGGATCGTTCCAACGCTTTTTGATTGAAACATCGGGAAGGGAAACAAAAGTGACCGCATTTCCAGAATTACCAGAACCATTCAATTCCATATTGGATACTACATGGGTAAGTGGTGAAATCATGGAAGTTCTCAGCGACACAACTGTTTTATTAAAATTTACAGGTGATGGTAAAGTCCACCCAGGACTTTGGTTCAAAAGCTATTTTCTGTTCTTCGAAATACAAAAAGTTCAAGGGGAGTGGGCCGAAGCGTTAGTTTATGAGCCCTCATATTATCCGCATAGCATTATCTTAGATTTGTCTTTTTGGAACCGAATAGATGTTGGACTGAGACCGGGTGTCCAAGTGTTCAATAGAAAAGAGCGCTAACAAGCGTTTCAAACGGTTTCTCCGTTGGGTATTAGTTGGCTAAATGTTTGATAAAAAGAACTGTGTTTATTTGGAAATGAAGCTTAACACTGATATGAAACAAAATAATGGATTCAAAACGACTAAACGCGGGTATGTAACCAATTCTAGGGGTCTCTATGTGAAAAAAGAATCCCCAAATCATTTTATTGTTTACCTAGACATATATCCTCTGATATTTTTTCCTCGAGTCACTTTTGAGTTATGTAATGGAGTACTCGAATACAAAGGCGTGCAGGATATAACTAAAAGCCTCGCATACAACTCGCTAATTTATACATTCCTGCTAGGTGTGCTTATTTACTACACCTCTCCCATCGGACTAGACAAGGCCGCCGTTGTTATTTTGCTTTGTTTGATGATATTTATCATGTTTTTGACATTCATGACAATATCGGTGGTTAAAACCTATGTGCGCAAAAATTTAAGCCTTGAAAAGCTTCAATCCATGAATTTACTTCAGGATGAGTCCGGCAAGGGTGACTGATGGGCGATAGTCCTCTTTAAATCACCCCTAATTCAATGCATTTTAACACCTTCTTGTTGTGCTTGTCTTACAGGTTACGAGCGCTAACAAGCGTTTCAAGCGGACTCGCCTAACGGGTTTTGGTGGGTTTGGGAGTTTGCTAAAAAGAGCAAAGTCATTAACTTAATCCATCAAGCTTCGCAGCTTAAACCAAAGGCCGTTATGTGGCTTTTGTTCAAATAATCATAAAAATTACTCAATTTATTCAATATAAAACATAGATAATGCATGGGAACTATATATGGATTCATTATTTTAGGTTTGGTAGCAACGTTGTTTTATATTATTCGTAAAACGTTGGTTCCATTTCTTATAGATTTTTATAAATTCAAATTTGCTAATCATAAAAAAAAGATGGAAATAAAGCGAAGCCAGCAAAATAAAATAAACAAATGTCTCCTTGCTATATTTGATAAAATAAGGCCATTGTCATCATTCAATTTTGAAAACATAGATCCAATTCGTTTGATGCTAAGTGATGTAGCAAGAGAATACTTAGAAGATAAAACATTATTCGAAAAGTCGTATTGCAACTCTATTGATAATATACTATTTGATATGAATAGACTTGTAGAAATTTATGAAAATCCATATTCTAACCCAGACGAAACTCTCATAGTAATTGAAAGAATAACCAATGAACTAAATAGGATAAACAAATGAACTCTTATGAATTTTCCATATATATGGAAAAACTTAAAAGACTTTATAAGCACTCAAAAAAGGCACTAACAAGAGAGCTGTCTAAGAACAGCTCTCAGTATTTCCAAGATTATCCATTGTTACAGGACATGCTTAATCAACTTACAAGTTGTAAATACCATGAAAGAATCGATAAAGTCTTCGAAAAATACAAAAAAAGCTGCACCCCTGAAGATTTAATAGAAGAATATGACTACTTTAAAGACAACTACCTTGAGCTAATTAAAGAAGAAGAACGTATACTGAGTCTAAATAAAAAATTAACTCCAAAAGTTCTTAAAAGTATTGCCCAAGAGTTTGTATATATGGGCAAAGACAGGTTTATTATCGAACATAGTAAGTATGACAATTTTACTCAAATTACAGCACGCATTGTATGGATGATTGATAAGTTTGGGGTCGATTATCAAGAAAAGGTAAGAACCTTACCTAGAAAGGAAAAGAAAAGTGTTCAAAAGGAATACTTATGGTCAATCAGGCTAACGATCATTTCTCTTGCTTCGGTTTGTTCAAACTCAGAAGATCTAAGACTTTTTCCAACATCTTGTAAAAT
>JBJHBL010000122.1:0-8098 GCA_050485465.1 Limnoraphis sp.
CCAGGGAATGCTGCCCAAGAGAGGGGGTCTGCCCAAGTGGAGCAACTGGCGTAAAGCCTACGGCATAGCTGCGCTTACCGCGAAGCGTCTCCGTTCGCGCAGCGTCTCCGTTCGCGCAGCGTCTCCGAAGGAGATAGGAGATAGGAGATAGGAGATAGGAGATAGGAGATACCCGAAGGGCACTTGAGGAAGCCCAGCAAAAGAGTACCCCAGGACATTGGGAAACTACATCTTTTGATGGAACGCTTCGGGCGTGACTCCGACCTCTGTTAATCAGGTGACATCCGACTTAATAAGTCGTGTCGATGAACCCAGAATTAACAATAGCTAAAAAACCCCTTTCTTGAGAAATGGAGAGTATGTTAATGTTGGCGGAATAATACTAACAATAGTATCAAATCGGATTTTTGATCGGTTTCCCTCTCAAGGGCTAAACCCGCCACAGTCCATGATCTGTTGCGATCGCTGATATCTATGAACAACATCTCAAAAAGAAATATGATGACTAAACCCTGTTTGACCCCAGAGGCAGACTATCGATTTTCCCAAATCCCTGCCCTCGTCTTATCTGCCGTCAGATTTTCTCAATTGAGTATGGCGCTACTGTTGGGAGTCACCACAATCCTCGGAACCCCTCGCCTCACCCACGCGGAAACCTCCTCCCGCCAACCCTTTTCTCAAACGCCCCAAAGCCAACAATTTGCGATCGCCCAAATCATTTACGTTGATCCCGCTAGAGGAGTCGATAGCGAAACGGCGGGAAATCAAGCTAACCCCTATAAAACCTTAACTTACGCCTTACAAAAAGCTAAATCCGGAGTAACTGTACAACTCGCCCCTGGCACTTACAGCCAAGAAACGGGGGAAGTTTTCCCGATCTCTATTCCAGACGGGGTTATACTGCGGGGTGATTCCTCTAATAATGGTCAAGATATTGTGATTATGGGGGGCGGCAACTTTGTCAGTCCGACTTTTGCTCGTCAAAACGTTACGGTGAGAACCATCGGAAACTGTGAAATTATTGGTGTCACTCTGACGAACCCCCATACGAGAGGAACGGCTTTGTGGGTGGAGTCATCGACACCGACGATTACGAATTCTACGTTTATTAACAGCAAGCGGGATGGTATTTTTATCAGTGCAGAAGGCAATCCCAAAATTGAGAATAACATTTTTGCTCGCAATGAAGGCAATGGGATTTCTGTTGCGCGTTCGGGTCAAGGGGAAATCCGCAGTAACTTGTTTCAAAACACAGGGTTTGCGATTTCGATTAATGACCAAGCCTCACCGCAAATTGTGGAAAATAAAATTATTGAAAATCAAGATGGGATCGTGATTTCCCATTCCGCTCAACCGATTATCCGTAATAATCTGATTGAAAACAATGCCCGAGATGGCATCGTTGCGATCGCTCAATCTCAACCTATTTTAGGAACGGCAGACAATCCCGGTAATAATATTATTCGCAGCAATGGTCGTTATGATGTTTACAACGCGACTCGTGGTCATACGATCTTGGCTGTCGGTAATGACATTGACGAAGATCGAATTTTAGGGGCTGTCGAATATGTTGCAGCCTCTGTCAATGCACCGAATGTTAATCTGGCGGTGGGTAATTTATCCGATTTACAAGGGCATTGGGCGCGACCCTATATTGAGGCTTTAGTCGCTCAAGGGATTATCTCAGGTTTTGAGGATGGTTCTTTCCGTCCCGATGAACCGATGACCCGGGTTCAGTTTGCTGCTGTTGTAAAAAAAGCCTTTTCACCCACTCCTCAACTGCCTGCGGGTCAGTTTAGCGATGTCCCTCAAAGTTTCTGGGGATACAATGCCATTCAAGCGGCTTATCGGGCGGGGTTTGTATCGGGATATCCTGATGGTCAGTTTAGACCGAATGATCAGTTAACTCGAATTCAAGGTATTGTTGGCTTGGCTGAAGGTTTGGGTTATACCTCTGAAAATACGAATGTGTTATCAGTTTATCAAGATCTCAATCAGATCCCCAACTGGGCTTTACAAGCGGTTGCAGGCGCTACTCAGCAACAACTGATTGTTAACTACCCTCAACAAAATCAGTTAAATCCGAATCAAGTAGCCACTCGTGGTGATATTTCTGCTTTTGTTTACCAAGCTTTGGTGAATGCCGGAAAACTGGAGGCTATTGATTCACCTTACTTAGTCAGTAATCCCCGTTGAAGTCTTGATCTACTTTCTGGGCAACAGAACACCAGCACCTCTGATTGAGGAAAGCTGGTGTTTTGTTTTGTTTGTTATAGTTAGGGTCTTTATTAAAGCTGACCCCATTTGAACGTTAAAAAGGGATTTATGCTTAGGGTCTTTATTTTGGCTGACCCCATTTGAACTTGACTATACATTTTTGCAGGGATCACAAGGGATCTGAGATTTCGTAATATTTTCTTTATTTTCTTTTCTTTACGGGTTATATTGCTTTGTCTAATTTTGTAAAGTTATGTTACTTCGACTGGGAGGAACGACGGGCTATTCGTTTTTCCAAACGAAACAGCCACACCATCAAAGCTACAACCCCGACCTGAAGGGCCAAGTTGGGTAAAGCCGTCGAGACGTTTCGCCCCGCTAACAGTTGGGCTAAGAAGACTAAAGCCCCAATAAACCCAGAAGCCCCAAACCCTACATAGATAAATTGTCGAAGTCCTCGATAGGGGGCTTTTAGTTCGGCTTTGAGACGTTCATATTTTTCTGGACTCAGCTGACTTTTCGGAGACTGGCGGTTTGAGTTGGGGTTGGACATGAATTTTTGCAAAAAAAGTCTGATGAGTATATGTTACAGCGCTATATCAGGTTACAGGTTACAGGTTACAGGGGACAGTTAAGACAGTGAACAGTTATCTGTAAACAGTGACCAGTAAACAGGTCGGATTCGCGGAAAAAAGGTTGACAAGGGGCGAGGAATTCTGATAAATTATGAATAGCATTTAATATAATCGAGTCTAGGCAAAAATATTTTTTTCACAACCATCCCATTATTTAAATAATACCCTAATACCCCCCTGAAGTCAATGGGGTAAGTTAAAAAAAAATGCGAAATTTTCAGAAAAATTCGGTTTTAACGCCATAACAAAATGATTGTTTGTAAGCAACCAATAATCACACCGAGAATTCCTCCTAAGTTAACAATCGCTTGTAACTCATTTTTGACAATTCCATTCACCGCAACTTCTAATTCTTGGGGAGAAGTTGCCAGAACTCGATCAATAATAACTTGATCAATACTTAAAATTGGGATAACTTGAGCCACAATTTTTTCTAAATCTCGTTCGAGATAACGTTCTAAAACCAAAGCCAGTTCTTCACTCACCAATTCTAAAGAGTTACTCACCACTGGAGACGTTTGCAGGCGCTTCAAAATGAGACTAGAAACATTTTCCCAATCAATGGATAAACTTAATGCTTGAATGATATCAATTCCTCGTTCTTGTAGATAAAGACGAACAGAATCCCGAATGGTATTCCGAAGTTGACGAACCGTTGATACAGGCAAATTTTGTAGAGATAAATTTTGCAACCATTCTTGCAAACGTTGTCGCATCCCCAAGGCAATAATTAACTCAGCTAACCGACGATTTGTTTCTTCTCTTTCATCCAAGCAAAACGTGCGTAAACGAGTTAAACTATTTCGTAAACCAAATAAATTAGCGACCACCCAATAAGTTCCGCTACTTCTTTCTCGAAATCCTTCATCAATAATTGCAATATTGCGGTCAGTCAGAAAGTCAATTAAAGCCTGTCGAATCACTTCTGGGGGAATGACAACTCCGAGTAACCAATCTGAAAGTTGACGGGCTTGTTTTTCAGTTAATTGAAAGTCTAATAAGACTTGATCAAAAATTTGATTAAGTTGAACTTCTAGAAAATCTTCTTGTCTAGCCCAAATTTTTAACATTCGAGGCAAAGATTCACCTAATAAATCCCGTAAAATTCCCGCTAAAATTTTAGCAGTTTTTTGTTGAGTATCCGCTTGAACTTGATCGAGGGCGAGTCGTAAAAGCCAATTAATTGTCGCTTGAATTCGTTCAAGTTTTAACAGGCGACGGGCGAGATTTTGCAACTCCTCTGGCGTGAGGAGAGAACTCATAATGGTATCTGAGACTCGTTTAGCCAACCGTTCCTGGTTGCGGGGAATCAGACCGGGTGTAAAAGGCAGTATACGTCCAGCAAAGCGAATCGGACGATAGGGGCGAAATAACATTTTGATGGCTAAATCATTGGTAAAATAGCCAATAATTCCACCTAAAATCGGTGGAGCAATTAAAACCCAAAATTCTAGAGAGTTTGCCATATCAATTATCAGCGATCAGTGTTTAGGATTAACAGTTATCAGTTTTTTCGTTACCGACTGATCGCTGATCACTATTTTGTGACCACTAATACTCCCATCATACCGCTTGCGATCGCATAATGGGTGGCTTGTCCAAAGCCCGCAGCCTGAGCGAGAGCCACTTGTTGACGACCTGTGGGGAATTGTTCGAGACTAGGATTAATATAAGCATACTCCTGTTTAAAGCCGAGACGTTCAGCACTGGGAACCACAACGCGGTCTAGATACCATTGCTGAAAGCGTCTCAGGGAGGGATGCTCTGGACGGTTCATGTCGAGAATAGCCGCAGTAGCGCCGGGTTTGAGAACCCGATAAAGTTCTTGTAGACTGCGGGGAATATCAATGACATTTCTCAGACCATAACCCATTGTGGCACAGTCAAAACTGTGATCTTCAAAGGGTAAATACAGGGCATCTGCTTCCAGCCAAGTGATAGAAGCCAAAGGGAAAGTGAAGGGTTTTTCCCGGCGTTGGGCGTGAGCCAGTTGCTCTGGGGAAAAATCAACTCCAAACACTTTACCCTGAGTTCCTAAGCGTTGAGCCAGTAAGAGGGCGAGATCCCCACTTCCGCAACAGAGGTCTAACCCGGTCTGTCCAGGTTTAGCTTGACTCCAGGTAATTGCCATCTTTTTCCAAATGCGATGCAATCCCCAACTGAACTCATCGTTCATGCGATCATAGACGGGAGCGATGCGGTTAAAGATGGCTTGAATTCGCTCTTGTTTCATCGGTTTGTTTGTACTGGGGTTTAAGGGTTCAAGCTGTAGATCACTAGAGCGATCGCACCCGCCACCCAATCTAGGGTATCTAAGTCTTCTGGAGTTAACTGACAAGGTTGTTTCCACTGAAGCGAGAGTAGAGCGATGCTTTCCTCTCGAAAAATCACGGGAATTGTCAGGTGAGCTTGAACACCGGAAGTTTGATAGTGTTTCACCTCGGCATAGGCTGGATCTCTGGGGATATTAATCGAAGCTTGCAAGCTCTTTGTCTTCAAAGATTCCTGAACCATCGGATCAGAGGTCAACCAGTTTTCAACGGCTCCACTACCGCTCGATATCCCGGCAACTGAAGTTAAAGTGTTACCTGTTACCTGTTGTAAGATACAGATATCCGCTTCAAAATTCTCGCTAATTGCATCGGCCATTAACTTGAGACTAGCTTCTAGACTGTGTGATCCCTGAGCGACTTGCATCAAGGTTCCTAACAGTCGAGTTTGAGCTTGGGCGTGTTGTAACTCCGCAGTGCGTTGGTTTAAGAGTTCATAGGTTTCTGCGGCCCGTTGGACAACGGTTTTGAGTTCGTTTGGATCCCAGGGCTTCGTGATGTATTTGTAGACTTGGCCAGAGTTGATCGCATCAACGAGATCTTCGATATCAGTGAAGCCTGTGAGGATAATTCTCACCGTATTCGGGAACTGAGGTACAGTTTTGCTGAGAAACTCTGTCCCCTTCATTTCTGGCATTCGTTGGTCGGAGATGATGACTGCGACTTCACCTTCTGCTTCTAAGATTTGTAGGGCGCGAAGGCCACTTTCGGCTTTAAAGACGCTAAAGTTCCGTCTAAAAGTGCGATAGAGCAAATCAAGATTATCTGGCTCATCATCGACGACCAGCATTTTCGGTTTTTTCTGTCGGTTTAGACTCATTAGCTGGCGCTTGATAGTCTCTAGGTCTGATGTTTCACGTTCCATTGATACTGACGTGACGATTTTATTAATACTAATTCAGTCTATCCCAGTTCAATCGTTATTCTATAACGCCATAACAACATTAATAGAAAAAGAATAATCCACCCACAAGGGCGACTGCGATTAATGCGATCCACAGGAAGTCATTGTCTTGGGTGTTCACCTGACTGAGATCAAGGGGTTCGGGAGTAGACTGGGGGCTAGAACGCTTGCGAGATTTTGCAGGACGAGTCTGGGAGGCTCTGAGTGAACCATCCGACTCATCTATACTGCTCATATCTGGAATTTTGATTAATCCCTCCAGATTACTTTTTAATTCGGGGGCTTCGAGAATTTCCAGCAAGCGGCGAGATTGTTTGCGAGTTTCCCAACTGGCGTGACGGCTGAGTTGTCGGCATAGGGCGATCGCTTCTTGGCGTTGACCGAGGGCTTGATAGGCTGTTGCGAGCCAAATTTGGATCTCTCCACCCAAACGAGAGTTTGTGTCTACCAGGTCTCTAGCTGCCACGAAATGTTGGATAGACTGACGATAGCGACCGCGTTCAAAGGTGATTTTACCAGAGCGGTATTCAATTTCAACTTGTTCTAAGGGGTCTACACTCACGCTAACAATTGATTTGGACAACAAAGGACTGTATTTATGATTTAAACGATAACTTACCTGTTAAAATTCCTCGTAGCTGGTTTCTGACATACTTTCGTTATCCCGTTTAGAACCCAGTAAATCGAGTTGATCTACTCGAATCACAGGTTTAGAACGTTTAACCCCTGTGGTGCGATCATCCCAGTAGTCAAACTTGAGCGAACCCTTAACCCCAATTAAACTTCCTTTGCGAACATAATTTGCGGCTACTTCGGCAGTTTTGTCCCAAATTTCCAAATTAAACCAGTCGGGTTCATCGCTGCGGCGGGTACGGCGGTCAACGGCTAAAGTGAGATTACAGACGACTTTACCCGACTCAAAATATTTAACTTCTGGATCTCGACCTGCACGACCCACTAAGGTAACGATATTAAGGCTCATTTGACTTCAATTTTTCCACTTTAAATTAGTATATCTATTTTACAGGTTAAAGGTTACAGTGACCAGGTTACAGGTTACAGGGGAATTGTTACAGGAGTTAGGAGTTAAGATAACTGTTTACTGGTGATCACTGGTCACTGATCACTGAATAACTGGTCACTGATCACTGTATCCTACCCGCAGGACTGGACTCTTGCCCCAAAACATAATACAATCCTCATCGATTCCCTCAAGTTTTGCTGGTAGCGTCCGGTATCACCGACACTAACCCAGAAATAGAGAGCAGTAAGTGAGTTAACATTTTATGGTACAACACGGTACTATCTGTCAGATAACTGAATACATCTATGCAACGAGCCTTCAAGACCCAACTCAAACTTAATAACCGTCAAAAGACCTTAATGGCTCAACACGCGGGATATTCTAGATGGGTCTGGAATTGGGCATTAGTGATGGGGAACGAGGCTTATAAAGAAGGACTAAAACCTTCAACGAACAAGCTCAAAAAGTTCTACATCAATCACATTAAACCTCAATACTCGCAGGCTACAACCCTAACTTCTAGAGTTTATCAGTTTGCCTTCATGCACTTGGGAGAAGCATTTGGCCGATTTTTTCAAGGCGTTGCTGAACATCCTAAGTTCAAGAAAAAAGGCAGAAATGATAGCTTGACTCTCGATAATTGTGGCAAAGTAATGAAGTTTTCAGGAAGGAGGTTAAAACTTCCTTTCATTGGATGGGTTAACAGTTACGAACCCCTAACCGAAATCCAGACTAAGCGAGTTACAATTAGTCGAGTTTCCGATTCTTGGTATATCTCTGTAGGCTATGATTTTGAGCCAGAACCGACGGTAAAATCAAGAGCTTATCTGGGTGTTGATGTAGGGGTTAAGGTATTGGCGACCTGTTCAGATGGTACGGTTTTTGACAATCCAGCAGCCCACAAAAAAGCTCAGAAAAATCTAGCCCGACTTCAACGCGAACTCTCTGGAAAACAGAAGGGTTCAAACAACAGGAACAAAGCTAGACT
>JBJHBL010000123.1:0-7630 GCA_050485465.1 Limnoraphis sp.
TAGGAGATAGGAGATACCCGAAGGGTCTTGGTGGTTTCCATCAAGGAGCGCAAACTTGCGGCCTGGCGGTTTCCGTCGGGAGCAAAGTTTGTAAGAGAGGAAGTTTGCAAGAGAGCAAAGTTTGTAAGAGAGCAACTTTGCAAGAGAGGGGTTAGGGGTTAGGAGTTAGGAGTTGGGGGTTAGGGGTTGGCTGAGTTCAGGTAGGGGCGCGCCTCTGCAAAAGCGATGTTTTCCCAGAAACAACTTCTATAAACCCGCCCGAGACTTTAAAATGTTCTATTCCCTGTCCCCTGTCCCCTGTCCCCTGCCCCTGTCCCCTGTCCCCTATTCATCCTCGTTGTTGCGAGTCTCGGCGTCCGAGTTCATAGACACCCCCACTGATACAAGCAATCATCCCCATAGCGATCGCCCAACTACTATCTAAACCTGCTTCTACCCCCCAATTACACAAGCTACCCACGATTAAAAACGGCACAATACTAAACAGGGAAGCATAAAAAGCGTTTTGAGATTCACGGGCGGCGCGAGTGCGTTCAAACTCTTTTTTTGAAGTGTAGAGTCCTTGTTCAGCAAAGTTAAACCAACGGTTAAGTTGTTCGATCACCCATTCACTGAGGGGTGAAAATCCCCAGTAGAGGGCGAGTGACCACAAAGCGGCTCCTGCAATTGTTGTAGTATCAAGGCTAAACCGAAAAGGGAAGATATCAAAGAACATGGGTAATTTTATTATCGTGAATTTCTAAAAAGCAGAGTTTGTGATTAATCCTTGACTTATACCTGTTAAGGAAGCAGATTTGACCTCATCTTAAACAAAACGTTACAGAAATTCAACTGAACTATTTGATCAAGGCCCAACATAGAGTAAAATACTGGGTCGTAAGTCTGTTGCAATTCTATCCGGTTGATTGCTGATGATTATCGAATGTCAATTCTGGGGTAGCAAGCAGGCATTTAACAAGTGAACAGCTTTTACAGTGAACAGTAAACAGTTAACAGTAACCAGTGAATATTGATAAGTGAAAACTAATATGGCGCTACGCGCAGCTCATTTGGCAATCTTGCAATAGGCAAAAGTAAGACTAGAAAAGATTTTCAGTTTTTACCAATGTCAAACACCATAATGTGTAGTGCTATCACTGAAAACTCTGGTCACTGATAACTGGTCACTGATAACTGTAAACTGTAAAAGCTGGTCACTGATCGCTGAATCATTATTTCACTGAATCATTATTGATCAATGCAAAGAGGAGTGAAACAGACCAATGGCCGAGTCAATTGTAAAACGCGCTCAAAACTGGATTCGTCCAAAACGAATGTTACTGTTAGTTGGGTTAATCAGTTTCTGTCTCACGGTGTTTGGATGGCCGATGGTGAGTGCGAGAGGATATAGTACCCATCAAGCTGCGGCGGGACTCGATTGGTCAGGGGCATCTTTCCCCGTCGAAAATTTTCAGGAATATACCTCTCCCTTTGGCTATCGTGGGAGTGGTTTTCACTATGGCCTAGATTTAGCGGCACCGATGGGGAGTTATATTCGCAACTGGTGGACAGGAACCGTTGTTGAAGTTTGGGAAGACAACCGTTGTGGCACAGGAATTGCGATTGAGTCTGGACAGTGGACACATATTTACTGCCATGTTCAAGGACGAGTCGAGAGAAACGCCCAAGGCCGTTATTTCATTGATAATGGTGGTGGCATTCAACTCTGGGAAGGTCAAGTTGTAGCTGCGGGGACAAGAATTGCCCGTGTTGGCATGACTGGACGCACCACAGGCCCCCATTTACACTGGGGGTTAAAATATGGCGGTCGTTGGGTTGACCCCGGTCAGGTTTTACTCGCGATGTATAATCAACAATCACAGCGCGTTTCTAGCCAACCCCGTTAGTCGTCTTTAGGGCAGGGAACAGGCAACAGCGAAGACGCAGGTAATGACAAACGGTTTGCACTGCACTGTTCACTGTCCAAGTTGACACCGTTGTAAATATAATAATGCGGCTTTGTCTTCTGGGTTGATTGTTAGAACTTGCTGTAAAATGGCTTGAGCTTGCTCACATTCTTGGCGATGACAAAGAAAAACGGCTTGTTCAAAATCAGACTTGGTTTGGGTTTTTAAGGCTTGTAAATAATCGATATCCCCATCATAAATTTCAAACACACCTGCGGCGATATTTTTCCCTTTAACTTTAACTTGATCTAAAAATCGATAACTATAATGTTGAAAATCAGTTAAACGAGATAAGGTTTTTTCACTAATAATAATTCCGGCACCATAGAGTTTTGTCAACCCCTCCAAACGAGAGGCTAAATTCACCGCATCTGCAATGACGGTACTTTCCATGCGTTCTTGTTCGCCAATGGTTCCTAGCATCAAGGTTCCAGTATGTAAACCGATACCGATATTAATTGAAAGTTTACCCTGTTGTTGTTGTTCTTGATTGTATAAACTCACTTGTTTTTGCATGGCTACTGCACAGTGTACCGCATCTTCTGGAGACTCGGGAAAGAGTGCCATAATTCCATCGCCAATATATTTATCAATGAAGCCGTTATGTTGACGAATAATCGGACTCACTTGACTCAGATAACGGTTAATAAAATCAAAGGTTTCTTGGGGAGACATGGCTTCAGATAGGGTTGTAAATGAACGAATATCAGAAAACATCACGGTCATTTCTTTTTGAACATGATCCCCCAACTTAACATCTATTATACTTTCATGTCCTAAAAAACGCAAGAAATCATGGGGAACAAAACGCCCATAAGCATTATTAATTTTGAGTAAACGAAGATGGGTTTTAATTCTAGCAATTAACTCTTGTTTTGAAAAAGGTTTACTTAAATAATCATTCGCCCCGGAACTTAAGCCATCTACTAAATCAGCTACTTGATTTTTAGCGGTTAACATTAAGATTGGCAGTTCACTATGCAGGTATTGTTCTCGAAGTTTTTGACAGACTTCATAACCCGTCATTTTTGGCATCATCACGTCTAACAAAACTAAATCCGGTTTAAATCCTTGTTGAATTAAGCTTAAGGCTTCTAAGCCATTTGTTGCTTGAGTAATGGCATAGTTTTGCAAGGAGAGATTATTCGCAATGACTTGAATATTGACGGGTTCATCATCAACCACTAAAATTTTAAATTCGCTGGAATCTTCGATTAAAAACTTAGGCAGATTTTGAGGTTCAGAAAAAGAGAGATTGTTAGAAAGGGTTGCAGGTTGAATGCTTTTAGTTTCTAGCGGTTTAATGGCTGACTTTGCTTTGGGTAAGGTAAAACTAAATTGAGAACCTTCTCCAACTTTTGAATAAACTTGAATGATACCGCCATGTAATTCAACTAGCTGTTTTGTTACTGCTAAACCTAAGCCTGTTCCCCCATATTGACGCGCTGTTGAACCATCTCCCTGTTCAAAAGATTCAAAGATTTGTTCTAATTTATCTTCAGGAATGCCAATTCCGGTATCAGAGATTGTTATTTTAATTTGATTTGCAGAGGAGTTTACAACTTGTTCAACTGCTGTGATTTCTACTGTTCCAGATTCAGTAAATTTAACCGCATTTCCTATTAAATTATAGAGAATTTGCTGTAAACGGTTTTCATCCGCTTCAACACCCGGTAAATTTGTAGGAACTGAGTTAATTAACGTTAAATTTTTCTGTCCAACGATAGATTGAGATAATCTCAATATGACATCTACAACCTCGCGTAATCCCAAAGATTTTAACTGAAGTTCGATTTTTTTGTGTTTCAGTTGGGAAAAGTCTAAAATATCATTAACCAGGGTTAAAAGTCGTTGTCCTGAATTTGAAATTAGCGTTAAGTTTTGAGTCGTTTGGGCTGAAAGTTGTCCCGTTGCACCATCAATTAAAGAGTCAGAAATTCCGATAATTCCATGTAGAGGGGTTCGCAGTTCGTGAGAGGTATTTGCAAGAAATTCATCTTTGAGTTGATTAAGTTTTTTTAGTTCAAGATTTTGAGTTTCTAGGGTAGCAAAAGAGGCTTGTAATTGTTCCGCCATTTGATTAAAAGCATTCGCTAATATTCCTAATTCATCGGAACGATTGAGATTTACCCTTTGATTAAAGTTTCCTTCTGAAAAGGCTAAGGCAGATTTTTTGAGTTGTAAAATGGGTTGAATAATCCAACGAGCGGTTAAAATGGCTAAGGTTGTGGCGATGATTAATGTAATTAAACACAGGAGAATGGTTGTGCGAGTATTGGCATGAATTTGTGCCATAAAATCGGATTCAGGAATCGCGATAACAATTAACCAATCTAATCCTGATGCGGTTTTCCAGGGGGTAACTTGAACAAATTTTCGTTCATTTTCTAGATCTAAAAAAAGTTGTTGCGAGTCTTGAATTTGATTAAAATTATCAGTTGCTTTTATTAATTCCTGTGTGATTTGACGAATATTTTGATTCTGACTTTCTACGGCTAAAATTCGTTGAACGTTTTGCTGATTTTGAATAAAAGGGAGAGTTTCACCGGAATTCGCCACTAACATTCCATCTCGTTCGATAATAAAAATAGTCGTAGATTCAGTTAAGTCAATTTCATTCAAATGGTTGCTAATCGCTGCAAGTTTTAAGTCTACCCCAAGCACACCCAAAAATTGATTATTAATGATAACCGGATAACTTGCAGAAATGGATAAAATCGGTTCATCTTCCCACTGATAAATTTGACTCCAAAGGGGTTCACCTGCGGCGACAGCATCACTATACCAGCGTTCATTGCGGTGGTCTGAATTATTCAGAAACGTTCTAATATTTTGTCGATTTCCTTGTGCATCTCGGCTGTAAGCATTCCAATACAAATCATCATTTTGACGGCGATAAAATTCAGTGATTAAAGGAGAATCATTTTCTCGATTTTCTACGCCAATAAACTGGTTAACATCGGTTCCCCCAAAGTTAATATAACTGACATCAAAAACCTCAACCTGTTTCGCAAAAAGTAAACCCAGTGTGGATAAATTATCTAAATTGACGAATCCTAATTGAATAGCATCTCGATTAATTTGATTAATCTGTTGAGGGATAGTAAAATAATGATCAAGGAACTGTTTTAAACGAGAATTTGCTTGTTCTTGTAACTCAATCGCTAAGTTATTAACCGCTTCTTGACCATTTTTAAACGAAAACCACCCTACCAACCCCACAGCCCCGACAATTTGCAACACAAAAGGGACAACTAATAGAGTTTTTAAGGGGATTTTTGCTGAAAGTCGGGAAAGGGATTGATTGAGAGATGGAATCAACATTCAATAGACCCTGACAATATCAATAGATTTTATAACAGTCGGGGGGATGAGAGCAAATTATTATTTTTTCAAGTTAAAAAGTGGCTTCGTGTAAATCTTCGGGAGTCAGATGAGAGTGAATCACCTCGCCATCGCGAAACCAAACAATACGACGAGTTTGACGGGCAACTTCCGGTTCGTGTGTGACCATCATTACCGTCATTCCACTGGCGTTTAATTCTGTAAAAATATCCATCACTTCTTGAGTGGTTTTTGAATCTAACGCCCCGGTGGGTTCATCTGCTAATAATAGCACAGGACGATTAACAATTGCACGAGCAATTGCCACCCGTTGTTGTTGTCCGCCAGAGAGTTGATTGGGTTTATTTTGAATACGATTTTCTAACCCCACTCTAATTAACGCTTCTCTCGCCCGTTCTCGCCGTTCACCTGCGGGAACCCCTGCATAAAGCATCGGTAACATCACATTATCCAGGGCGGTTAATTGGGCTAATAGATGAAATTGTTGGAATACAAATCCTATTTTGAGATTACGAATTTTGGCTAAATCTTGCTCAGACATTTGAGCAACATTCACCCCATCTAAATAATAAGCCCCAAAACTGGGACGGTCTAAACATCCAACAATATTCATTACCGTTGATTTTCCTGAACCTGATGCCCCCATAATTGAACAATATTCACCCTGTTCAACGGTGAGATTAACTCCTTTTAAAGCTTGTACTTCTATCTCGCCCATTCCATAAACTTTCTTGACATTTTCCAGTTTAACAATGGTTCGTTCTGAGGGCGGTTGTTGTTGATTTTGAAAGGGAGAAAGAGAAGTTTTCATTAGATTTAATAATCCTGTTAAATTTACGCACTTCTTAAAGCAACAATGGGGTCAAGTTTAGCCGCACGTCTAGCTGGAATCACCCCAAAAAACAGACCAATTCCACCCGAAACACTCACCGCCATTGTAATTGCGACTGGAGATATTCCCGCCGATAACGGCGTCACAGCACCCACTAAAAACACCCCACCAATACCAATCGCGGTTCCCACTAATCCTCCGGCAGCCGAAAGAATTACTGCTTCTATGATAAACTGAGTGAGAATATCTTGCTGAGAAGCACCAATCGCTTTTCGTAGGCCAATTTCTTGGGTTCGTTCGGTAACAGAAACTAACATAATATTCATAATCCCAATTCCGCCCACCAAGAGGGAAATTGCGGCGGTTGCGGCTAACATTAACGTTAATGCCCCCGTAATTTGTCCAAGTGTATTCATTAGCTCTTTTTGATTGCGAACGGTAAAATCATCTTCATTGGTAATTTTATGTCGCAGTCGCAGTAAATTTTCAATCTGAAATTGAGCCGCTCTCATGCTATCTTGGTCTCTAACGGAAACTGAAATAAAGGTGACTTGTAAACCATAGGGCGAAGTTTGTCCGACAATTCTGTTCGCCATTGTGGTAATAGGAATAAAAGCATTCATATCCTCATTACTCCCAAAAGTTGATCCTTTTGGACGCATCACTCCAACAACTTGTAAGCTAGTATTTTTCAGGCGAACTTGTTTGCCTAAAGGGTCTTCATTCCCAAATAATTGTTCAGCAAGTTCTGAACCAAGTGCAACAATTTGTTCATTTCGTCTGATATCTAAATGACTAATAAATCTTCCCCTCGCCACATCAAAACTTCGCACTGAAAGATACTCAGGTGTTGTCCCAATTAAAGACGCTGAGGCATTTTTCCCGCGATAACTCATCAGTTCACTTCCGGTTAAAGACGGGGCGACTTCTGCAACTAAAGGAACTTGTTCTGCAATGGCTTCTGCATCGGCTAATACTAATGTTTGAGGGGGATAAACGGGACGACTTTGGGCTTCTGGACTCCCAGGAATAATAAATAAAACATTTGGCCCTAAAGAATTAACTTGGTCATTAACAAAGCTTTGGGCGCCTTCTCCAATACCAATCATTCCAATGACAGAAGCGTTGCCAATAATAATCCCTAACATGGTTAAACTACTTCGCATTTTATTGGCGAGTAGAGTGGTTGTTGCCATTTTGATATGTTCGAGAAAGTTCATGGGTAACGGATATAGTAACGAATGAATTAATGGTGGGGTTTTTGAGGTTTATTTTTTTTGGAAACGGATGGGTTTAGGGTGGTTGGATGGATCGGGGGTGAGTATTGTTTCAGATGATCTATCCGTTTTGATCTTGGCATTGGTTTAATTATCTCCACCAATTTTATTGGCGAGTAGAGTGGTTGTTGCCATTTTGATATGTTCGAGAAAGTTCATGGGTAACGGATATAGTAACGAATGAATTAATGGTGGGGTTTTTGAGGTTTATTTTTTTTGGAAACGGATGG
>JBJHBL010000124.1:0-7499 GCA_050485465.1 Limnoraphis sp.
GAATTCGATACGTTGCTACTGGAATCCGCATATATTTTCTGAAATCTAGAGGGGGTTAAAGTTATCCAATTTGAGGTGATTCACTTTACTGTTCTTGGTAAAGTACAACACTTTCAGCAGCTAGCGTTAACGTTGCAGATGAGGAGAGAGTCTCGGGTAAACTCGATCCATTCCCCATCCATTGTTCATCCGCAGAATCTAACCGCTTTTGCCAATTTCCTTCAATCGTGATGGTATCAGTTGTAACGGCTTCGGAGTTAAAATTTAGTATACAGAGAACTTGGCTGTCTTGACTCCATCTACGGATAGAGACAATTTTTTCGGTTTCCCAACTTTTGACTTCTTGATCTTGGAAACTCAACTTTTTTAACGCTGGAATTTCACGCCGCAGTTGAATCAATTTTCGATAAAAATCGAGGATAACTTTATGCTTTCCTTCGGTTCGGAGATGCCATTTTAAAATACATTCTTGAAAGGTTTCTGGACTTTGGGCATCCGGTGGATCTCCTTCAGCGTGAAAAGCTTCAAACTCCTCTTTTCGACCCTTTCTCACGGCTTCTACTAAACCCGGATCCGAGTGACTAATAAAGTAAGCAAAAGGAGATTCTTCGCCGTATTCTTCCCCCATAAATAACATCGGCACAAAGGGCGAAAAAATTAACGTAGCCGCCCCTAATTTCAACGCTTCAAAAGTGGTGAGTTGACTTATTCTTTCCCCTAACATTCGGTTGCCTACTTGGTCGTGATTTTGAATGCAAACCACAAACTGAGAGGCGGGGCGATCACCTGCAAAGTTTCCATGATAGCGCTGACGGTTTGTTGAATAATTCCAAGAATAAGCAAAGGCTTCTCGCAGGGTTTTTGCTAACAGTTCACACTTGCCAAAATCTAAATAATATCCCGCTGTTTCTCCCGTCAATAACGTATGTACACAATGATGAAAATCATCACTCCATTGACCATCTAACCCATATCCACCCAATTCTTTAGGTTTAATAACCCTGACATCATTCAAGTCACTTTCTGCAATCAAATAAAACGGGCGTCCTAGCTGTTGAGATAACAGCCTCGTTTCATCGGCCATTTCCTCTAAAATATGTTTCGCCCCAAAATCATAAATGGCATGAACCGCATCTAAACGCAAGCCATCAATATGATAATCTCGCAGCCAATACAGTACATTTTCAATAAAGAAATTCCGCACCCCCGGACTATAAGCATCGTCAAAATTAAGCGCCCGTCCCCAAGGCGTGTTATATTTTCCGGTAAAATATGGCCCGAAATCTGAGGTATAATTTCCTTCAGGCCCTAAGTGATTGTACACAACATCCAACACCACCATCATTCCTTGTTGATGGCAAGCATCCACCAACCGTTTTAACCCCTCTGGGCCGCCGTAGGACGCTTGTACACCGTAGGGATAAACGCCATCGTAGCCCCAGTTCCGACTGCCCGGAAATTGCGCTACAGGCATAATTTCAATGGTGTTAATGCCCATTTCTAACAGGTCTGGAACCCGATTAATAATAGCTTCAAAGGTTCCCTCAGGTGTGAATGTCCCGACGTGCAGTTCATAGATAATTAAATCTTCTAACGGGATCACTTGCCAGTGATCATCAGTCCACTGAAACGCCCCATGATCAACCACCGCAGAAGGTTTATGAACATCATCCGGTTGAAAATGAGAAGCCGGATCAGGCCTTGTAATTTCCCCATCGAGTTGAAACTGATAACGGCTTCCCGGCGAAACCTCTGTAGTGGTGAGATGCCAATAGCCTAGGTCATCTTTTTCCATCGGCAGAAGCCGTTCTTGGGGGGTTAATATCTGTACAGAAACTTGTTGTCGTAACGGCGCCCAAACGATAAACTCGCAGCGTCCATCACCCAGATAATTTGCACCAACTCGCATAGGTTTGTTGCCTTTTTTTTACAGTTTAGGTTCCGGTTCGGTCACACGCACCTCTACAGGAAGTTCAACAGCCTTTGCTTCAGATGATTGGAGTTTTTGTCCATTGGGGGAATTTGATCTCTGACCCTCAGAACGGTTGAATTTAAGCTTTTCTGCTAAGGTGTCGCGCTGGTTGACCAGATATATACTGACCAACGTTAAACCTACCCCTAATGATTGTAGCGGACTGAGAACTTCTCCTAACAATAGATTTCCAAATAATAATGCAAAGATAGGGGTTAAAAAGGTTAAAGAACTCAGACTCGTCAGTGAACCGCTAGAGGCGAAGTAGAAAAATAAACCATAGGCGATCGCGCTGCCAAATACTGTAGAGTATCCTAAAGCTAGCCAGTCAGAAGCATCTAAAAGCGTCCATTGTTGAGACTCTAAACCCCCAGACAGGGCAAATAAGGGTAAACCCCCAATAATCATGTGCCAACCTGTGGCCACAACGGGATCACAATAGCGACACACCCAACGCACTAATACGGTGCCGACGGCCATTGACAGAGAGGCCAATAACATTAACCATTCGCCGCTTTGAAATAGTTGATCGATGCCCCAAGCCATGCCTGCGGTTTCTAGGTTAAAGCCGCTTAAAATTAATTCATCGGGTAGACCAATTAAACTAATTCCACCGACTCCGATCACTAAGCCAAGCCACCCCCAAAAGCCAATTTTATCTTGAAACAGCCATAGGGAGAGGATTGCCACCGCTAAGGGTTGAGAGTCGATCATCACTGATCCTAATCCCGCCCCGGTTCTTTCAAGTCCTTCGGCGAGAAAGCCTTGAAATAATGCCCCATCCACTAATGCAAATAGGCTAATCCAAAACCAAGCTTTCCAACTTTGCGGTTGAGCTTTTCCTTGTAGCGTTGTAAATAATAAGATCAGCAACCCCGCCGGAACTAGACGTACCCCCCCGACAAACAAAGGCGTTGTATTCGGCATCACGCCCTTCATGGCCACCATGGCTGTTCCCCACAGGAAAAACGGGGCTATTAAAAATAGAGATTGAAAGGGTAATTTAAAATCAGTCTGTTTAAGCTGCATTCAGCTTGCTCCAATGTTTGTGGTAGTTTACTAAATTTTTCAACAAAAAAGTTTAAAGGATTTGAATTTTGTTAAATTATCTTTACAATCATACCGAGTTCCAGAGAAGATGTCTAGGGGACAGTGACCAGTAAACAGTGACCAGTAAACAGTTATCAGCCCGCTCCTTGCGGAGTCGTGTCAGCTTCGCTATTTCTGGGCTAACTAGAACGAAGTGCAAAGACTCTGTACCGTCTGATCCACTACGTTGTTAGCTTGACATCCGACCAACCAGACGGTATATTTGTAATATCCAACCAACCAGACGGTTTGATTGTTCCAGGATTCACTGCGAACTTAGGCGGTGGGAGTTGTATCATCTACAGGTTTGAAGTTCATGGTTTCTGCCAAAAGATCTCGCTCTAAGTCCATTCAACCCAGCCTATTACTAGCCGCTGCAAATAAAGTAGTCGTCAGGCAAGGAGTTGACGCGCTCACTTTAGATGCGGTTGCTGGCGAAGCAGGCGTGAGTAAAGGTGGACTATTGCATCACTTCCCAACCAAAGAGGCTTTAATTGCTAGCATGGTTCAGCAGGCGTTAGACAAGTTTGTTGAAGTATTGCATCAGGAACTGGCAAAAGATCCAGAACCCGATACTCCGGGACACTGGGTTAGAGCGTATATTCGAGCCTCAGCACTCGACGATCAAGAAAATTATGAGCTTCACTTCAACTTGCTAGCCGCAAATTTTACCAATCCTGAATTGTTGAAGCCAGTGCGGGATTTTTGGCAAGAGTGCCATAACAAGATCATCTCTAGCGGCCTCGATCCCGAAGTCGCTACGGTGATTCGATTAGCAATGGATGGCTTGTGGTTAACCCATTTGCATAATTTTGCGCCTTTGCAAGACCCGTTGCGATCGCAAGTCATCGAAACCGCTCTGAAACTGGCACAACCTTAACTAATTCTGTCAATTTTTTATCTCTGTTCGGCATTTGTCGAATAGTTTCGAGCGATGGTTTGTTGCTCTAGAGGACACCTCTAGGGAAAGCTCGTCATGCGGTACTTAACTACTCTAGTCCTTTAGGTCAATGCCATGACAGGTATTTCAATCCGATTCAGCATTCAAGCAGAAGTCCGTGAATTTCTCAAATTGGCAGTTCCCCTTGCAGCTGCCCAAGTTGCTCAAGCTGCGACTGGGTTTGTGGATACGGTAATGATGGGTTGGCTGGGGCAAGATGTACTCGCAGCAGGTGGGTTAGCCACAATCATCTTTATGGCATTCATGATGACTGGAGTGGGATTAATCTCTGGAGTCAGTCCATTAGTTGCAGAGGCTTATGGTTCTGGGCAAATTCAAAGAATTGGGCAATTAACTCGTCATGGCTTATCGATTGCATTACTGTTTTCAGTTCCAGGAATGCTGGCTATGACTCATCTCGATAGGCTGATGCACCAATTTGGGCAAGCTGAAACGACAGTCATTCTTTCAGATGCCTATTTGAGCGTGATGGCCTGGGGCTTGTTTCCAGCGATCGCATTTGCCACGCTCAGAGGTTCTATTGTTGCCCTCTCCAAAGCACGCCCGATCATGTTCATTGTGATCGCTGCAACCTTGTTTAATATCGTTGGTAACTATGTTTTAGGGTTTGGGAAGTTTGGGTTTCCAGCACTGGGAATTACAGGTTTAGCGATCGCGAGTATCGGCGGTCATTGGATCATGTTTTTGTCGTTGCTAGTTTATATGCTTTGGCACAAACCACTCCATCAATACTCGCTGTTCCACTCTCTCTATTACTTGAAGCCAAGAATTTTTAAACAGCTACTTTGGGTAGGTGGCCCAATTGGCGTTGCTGCTGTGTTGGAATATGGATTGTACACAACGGTTAGCTTTTTTATGGGAACACTCGGAACGCCAGTTTTAGCGGCTCATCAAGTGGTGTCTCAAACTGTGATTGTCTTGCTTATGGTTCCTTTTGCGATGTCTTATGCTGCAACTGTTCGAGTCGGGCAGTGGTTGGGTCAACGAGATTGGAAACAGATTCGACAGGCAGCATTTGTCAGCATTGGGTTAACGGTATTGTTTATGTTGATCACTGGGATCGCGCTATTTACTTATCCTCGTCAAATCGTCGGACTATATCTTAATCTCAATGATCCAGCCAATGGGAACGCTATAGACATTAGTCTTTCAATCATGAGTATTGCGGCTTTTGGACTGATCTTAGACGGTTTACAAAGAACAGCGAACGGTGTTTTACAAGGGCTACAAGATACTCGAATTCCAGTGCTGATTGGAACGGTCGCTTATTGGGGCATTGGCTTAACGACAAGCTATCTGCTGGGATTTCATACTCCCTTATCAGGCGTAGGCGTTTGGATTGGAACATACATCGGATTAGCAGCGGCAGCGATCGCCTATTTGTGGCGATTCCAGAAGGTTATGCTGAGGAAAAAATCGCTCCCTGTTGCTAACTTCTGACCGATTGCTTCATTTCAATCTTCCAATTAATTTCAAAGTATATGATGCTTCTTCAGCGGAATCTTCAACTCCATAAAACTTTGCAAGCTAACGTTCGCGCTCACCGGACACCGAGAAATTTTGCATCTCAACCTAAATTTTCATACGGTCCGCTGCTGCGTTGTGTTGTGCTATACAATAAGTTCTGGCAGTACGCTGTTGTACTTTTGAGAATATGACGGAAGAAATTCAAAATTTAACCAACGGTCCGCCGATAAGGGGTCTCCCGTTAGAGCGCAAAGCGTTTAACGGTGAGGGGAATTATCGGATAGGGTTTTGATCTTCGACATATTTTTTCAACTGTTCTACAGTTACGCCACCACAAGAAGCCAGAAAGTATGAGCCAGTCCAGAAAACAGGCTTTTTGTAAAACTTAGCCAGAAGTTCTGGATATTCTTTTCGGATTAATCGGCTAGATACTGTTTTCAAGTTAGCGATTAATTTACTTAGATGAACTTGAGGGGCGTAGGTTAACAGCAAGTGTACATGATCACTTTCTCCATTGAACTCTACCAGTTTACATCCCCACTTCTGAAGGGTTTCATTAAATACAGCTTTGAGTCTGTCTAACATCGATTGCGAGATGACTTTCTTGCGGTATTTCGTTACCAGTACCAGATGAGCAGTAAGAGAATAGACAGACCTAAACCCTTTTTCGTAGTTGGTTGTCATAAAAAGCGGCAAGTGGTATGATGATACCCATGATAATCACTCACTGCTACAAAATCAAGCCAAGCCAACAGCAGATCAACCAAATGGAATACTGGTTAGAGTTGTTGCGACGGCACTGGAACTATGCACTCGGTCAGCGTCTTGACTGGTTAACTAGAACCCGTTGTTACGTAGACCGATGCTCTCTAGTTTCATGCCCTATTGGAGAGGTTCTAGCAAGAGTTGATTATTACTCTCAACAATCAGAACTCAAGGAAACCAAGAAGCTATTTCCCGACTACAAAGATATTTATTCGGAAGTTCAACAGATTAACCTACAACGTCTTCAAAAATCTTGGGAACGTTGGTTAATTCCGGATAAGTCAGGGAAACGTGGTGGTAAACCTCGATTTAAGAAAGTAGGTTCTTTAAGGTCGTTTGGTTTCAGTCGAGTTAATCATCCTAAAGCTGCTATCAAATTTGATGGTAAAAACCTGATCACAACTCGAATCGGTGTTATCCCTGTTATTGTTCACCGACCTATTCCTGATGGGTTTGTAATCAAAACAGCAACAATCATTAAAAAAGCTGATGGTTGGTATGTAAGCCTTAGTTTAAAAGATGATTCTGTACCTAAATTATTACCACTTGAACAAGTAAAAACAGGGGTCGGTATTGATGTCGGTTTAAAAGAACTAGCTGTAACCTCATCTGGTGAAACTTTTCCCTTTAAACATTTTTATCGTAATGCTCAAAATCAATTAGCGAAAGCACAACGGAAGTTGTCGAGAAAGCAAAAACGATCTCAAAACTACCTTAAACAGTTAAACCGAGTTCAAAGAATTCACCAGAAGATACAAAGACAACGTAAGCAGCAGCATTATAAAATTGCTCATTCGTTAGTCAATCGATACGACCTTATTGCTGTTGAGGACTTAAACATTAAAGGGTTAGTGCGGACACCTTTAGGAAAGTCTATTCTTGATGCGGGGTGGGGAGGATTCTTAACAATACTGGAAGCAGTAGCGCTAAAACGCGGCATTCATTTTGTTAAAGTTTCTGCCTATAGAACTACTCAAGAATGTTCAAACTGTGGTGCAATTGTACCGAAAGACTTGTCTGTGAGAACCCATGAATGCCCGAACTGTAACACAGTCTTAGACCGTGATGAAAATGCAGCAATTAATGTGTTGAATCGGGCATTAAACGAGGCAGGTATTGTCTTGTCTGCTTGTGGAGGCTTAGTCAATAGACAGCCCTTGAAGCAGGAAACTTCTAGTGCAGAGTATTCTCTATTCTAGAAGCCCCCAGTAGAATCCGCAGGATTTACTGGCGGGAGAAATTCAC
>JBJHBL010000125.1:0-7355 GCA_050485465.1 Limnoraphis sp.
AGTTAACTCTGACTCAAAGTGGTACTTCTACGATTCTCAGTTTGGATAATCAACAGTTGGCAATTCTCAATCAGATAGAGGTTAATCGTTTAACCCCGAGTGATTTTACCACTTTCGTTGGCTAACCTGTTATCCTAGCTATCAGCAGTGATCTATCAAGATGTTGAACTGAACAATTGCACGCGATTACTGTTGCGCTTGTCTTTTATCCTTGATTCGGTATCTGGTGTGACTCGACCCCCCTTTTCGCCAAAAAGAGTTTTTTCTTACTTGTTTGCAGTGATCACCACAATCACTCTATTGGTTTGGATTCTTCGAGGTTTACAAGTTCTTGCTTTTTTACCGGGGATGGTGATTTGGATTTTGTTGATCTTGTCAATTGCAAGTGGGGTTCTTCGCCAAGTTAGCCGATAGCCTAAAATTTTTAATCCTCTAAGACTGATATATAGACGAAATCCCCCCGATTGCGCTAATATGTTGGTTAGCAATATTGAAATCTGTCCTCAGAGGTGAGGGATTATCCGGTAAAATTAAGAATAAATGCTTATGGGTCAACCCCTATAGTGGGAGGAAAATTCTTAAATCCCAGTCTGAAGAAAGACTTCTATTAGACTCAGAGCGAGATATGATTAGGAGTTCATCCCTTCCAGAAACTAGACTAAGGTGGGTGTTTGACTCTGAAGATCAAAACAGTCTAATTCCTGACTCGAATCTGCTCGAGTTAGGATTAAACCTGGAAAGGGGTTATGAGTCAGAGTCGATCCAGTCATCAGGTCGGGTAAAAAAAGAATAATAGCAGTCATGGGCTGTTAAGACTGTTCGCCAAGCTAGCTGACTGGAACTTCAAGTTACTCTATGATTGTCTTGATGTTTGACTAATCGGCTTGATCGTTGTAGTTTCCGGTATAATCAGCTTCTTGAAGCTCTCAATTTGAATCGTTTCTGTACTCGGTTAAGTCAGCCAAATTCCTCGAAAGACTGTAGTAGAGCAGTTGAAGTCCCATGACCGAGGGTAATCCGCTCGGTTTTCCAGATCGACGAAGGAATCAAAAAGCTTCTTTGAGAACAGGAGCGTTTGAATTTAACTTAGCTATAGAACTCAAATCTTGCCACTTAACAGTGAGTTTTGAGAACACTTTAGCAAATAATCAAATGTTGTTGTAAAAAAGTAAGGAGAAACAATGACCCAAGTGATCCTGGGTGAAAACGAACAACTCGAATCAGCGCTGCGCCGCTTTAAGCGCGAAGTCTCAAAAGCGGGTATCCTAGCAGACGTCAGAAAGAAACGTCACTTTGAAACCCCTCCCGAAAAACGTAAGCGCAAAGCTATTGCTAACCAGCGCCAAAGACGCGCAATGCGTAAAAAAAGAATGTTTTAGAGAAGATATCTTGAGCAATTCTATCTCTAAGCTTTAATCGCCCTTCGTCCTTTTTTTTAGAAAAGATGAAGGGTATTTTCTCCAGAGACTTGAATCGAGAATCGTTTTGACCGTGAATCATTTCTAGTTATCAATGATCAATGTGATTGATTCCGGGTTAACTGATTTAAAAGTCAGGAACTTCCGAAGAATTAACATCTGAATGATTCGTTTCTGAATGACTAATCATTGTGGCAGGTTGAGTGGGAATAGAAGCAATAATTGCATCTAATACTTTACCCACTAAGATAATTTCCATTCCTAAATCAGCCGGGTTTTGACCTTTGGGAATAATCGCTCGTTTAAAACCTAATTTTGCGGCTTCTCGTAACCGTAATTCAAGCTGAGAAACAGGTCGAACTTGACCCCCTAATCCCACTTCTCCGAGTAAAACGGTACGCGGATCAACCATGCGATCGCGAAAACTGGCGACAATAGCGATCGCAATCCCTAAATCTGCGGCGGGTTCATCAACTTTTAATCCCCCCACAGACGCCACATAAGCATCTAATTTTGATAACGGAATACCCACCCGCTTTTCTAAAACAGCTAAAATCTGTAATAACCGACTGCTATCAACCCCAGTTGTCGCTCGACGCGCTGAACCGTAACTAGCAGGACTCACTAAAGCCTGTAACTCAACCACAATTGGACGAGTTCCCTCCATAGAAACCACCGTTGAAGTTCCCGGAGCAAATTCTTCTCGATTTCCTAAGAACAACTCCGAGGGATTAAGAACCTCCATTAAACCATCAGCAACCATCTCAAATACACCAATTTCGTGAGTGGCACCAAAACGATTTTTCATTGAACGGAGTAACCGATGAGAAGCAAACCGATCCCCCTCAAAATATAATACAGTATCGACTAAATGTTCTAAAACTCTCGGCCCGGCTAAAGAGCCATCTTTGGTCACATGACCCACAACAAATAGCGTAATATTTTCTCGTTTAGCCACCTGCATTAAAGCCGAAGTACATTCCCGTACCTGAGCAACAGAACCCGGTGCCGAAGTTAAACTAGAAAAGAAAATGGTTTGAATACTATCAATAATAGCCAACTGAGGTTTAAGAGATTCTAATTCTCTTAAAATCATTTCTAAATCAGTTTCCGGAAGAAGATAGAGTTCGGGTTCAGTATCTTCCTCTTTTTCCTCAGAATAATTCCCATTATTTCCATTCGTTTTTTCGACTGGAGAAGTTGAAGATGAGTCTTTTTTAGACTGCTGAGATTTTAACTGCTCGGTAAAAGGATCAGCTTCACTTTGAGAAGTCTGCACAGCCGTTTCTTCAAGTTCCGAGTCTTGTTTTTGATACTCTACCGTTTCAGGTTTTGGCCCTACACCTAAACGTTGCGATCGCAACTTAACCTGTTGTCCAGATTCTTCAGCCGAAACATACAAAACTCGCGTTGTTTGAGATAAAGTATTAGCAACTTGTAAAAGCAAAGTTGACTTCCCAATCCCAGGTTCACCGCCAATTAAAACCAAAGAACCGGGTACAATTCCCCCCCCTAAAACACGATCCAGTTCTCCATAACCCGAAGACATTCTTGACTGAGTTTGATCGGCAATTTGAGAAAGTTTAAAAGAAGATCGAGGCTGTCCCGTTGATGCCGAATCAACTTTCGTGCTAGTCTCCTCTAGGCTACTCCAACTAAAACGTTGTAAAGAAGGAGTGGTTTGAGGTTCAATTTGTTCTTTTAAAGAATTCCAAGCATGACAACTCGGACATCTACCAAAATATTGGGGAAACTCAGCCCCGCATTCATTACAAACATACTGAATTCGTTGCTTTGGCATTGCTTAAGATAAATTTAACTAGACAGATTGAGCATTTGAAGTCTAAAATAAGTGAAATTTTGGGGAAAAGCACAGCAGCCAATCCGAAAAAAGCGATGTGAGAGTCCTGTTCACCCAGATCGAAATCGAAAAACTCAAGCAGAGTCCTGAGTTCAAGGATTAAAAAAGTGTAAAGTTCTATCAGATTATAATTTTACTCCTAAACTGTGGGGTTCAGACCGGGGAAAGCTTACCTTTCCCTAACGTGAAGTTCAACGGAGAGAATTCTTGCCAGTTCTACAAATGATAGAGTAAAAAAATAAACAGATTTGTCAAACAAAGTGTGATAACACAGACAACCTACTCTGTTGTAGACTTAAAATTCCGTTGTCAACGGCGTTAGAGTCTAAACTCGGTTGTCTCAAAAAGATAGCTTAATGTAAACTTTGGGATTGGTGAAGTCAATTGGAAAATCATAAAGAGAAAATACTGGTTGTTGATGATGAAGCCAGCATCCGGCGTATCCTAGAAACACGCCTCTCGATGATTGGCTATGATGTGGTGACGGCCGCAGATGGTGAGGAAGCCTTAGAAACCTTTCGCAAAACCGATCCAGATTTAGTCGTTTTAGATGTAATGATGCCGAAGCTTGATGGTTATGGAGTCTGTCAAGAACTGAGAAAAGAATCAGATATTCCCATCATTATGTTAACGGCTTTGGGAGATGTTGCCGACCGGATTACGGGGCTAGAATTGGGCGCTGATGATTATGTCGTTAAGCCCTTCTCTCCGAAAGAACTCGAGGCGCGGATTCGTTCAGTTTTGCGTCGGATTGATAAAAATGGGGCTTCGGGGATTCCGAGTTCTGGGGTAATTCAAGTTGCTACCATTAGAATTGACACCAACAAACGCCAAGTCTACAAGGGTGATGAACGCATCCGTTTAACGGGGATGGAATTTAGCCTTTTAGAATTATTGGTGAGTCGTTCCGGTGAACCTTTTTCTCGCTCAGAAATTTTACAAGAAGTTTGGGGATATACCCCGGAACGTCATGTGGATACCCGGGTTGTGGATGTTCACATCTCTCGTTTGCGCGCTAAATTAGAAGAAGATCCCAGTAATCCTGAGTTGATTCTAACTGCACGCGGTACAGGTTATCTGTTTCAACGGATTATAGAGCCGGGAGAAGTGGGATAATTCCAGGATAGTTCATTTTTGATCCACCCCTCATTCAGCAACAATGGCTAAATCTGATCCCAATCAAGTGCTGCGACTTCTGCCTTTTCTAGCAGGCGGATTAGGGGGGACGTTATTGTTGATTAATCGCACTCTCACCCCGCAGATATTGGACTCACAAGCCCGCTCTGATGTTGTCGGGGTGATTTTGAGTGCTGTATTAATTTTAACGGGCTTACTGTGGCAACAGGTTCAGCCTAAATCTCCCGATGCAGTTGAGTTGATCGGTGAAACGGGGTTTGAGTTCAAACCTGATTTGCCTGAGTGGGTGAAAACTGAATTAGCCTGGGCAAGTCATCTGCTATTAACCAATACGGTTACGGGTTCGGTTGTTGTTTATTATCAAAATCAAGTCTTGCTGCGACGGGGAGTTTTAGGCAAAAATCCTCACGTTAAACCCGGTGCTATTCTCCAACGAGTCTTAGACAAACAGAAGCCTGTTTATTTAGTCAATCTTGCCCTTTATCCGGGTCGAATTGAGTTTGATTATTTACCCGAAAATACTCAAGGGGTTATTTGTCAACCCATAGGAAAGCATGGGGTTTTGATCTTGGGGGCGAATGCACCTCGCAGTTATACCCAACAAGATGAAAAATGGGTTGAAGGCATTGCAGATAAACTCGAAAATACCCTCAGTCAACACTCAATATCCATACAATAATAAATAGTGCTGTTTGAGAGAGACTATCATTCTAATGCAGGTTTTATATTGGGTATTGGTAATCGTGATGCTAGTCGGAGTGATTGGGGCGGTAGTTCCCGGTCTTCCCGGTTCTAGCTTAATTTTAGGGTCTATTTTACTTTGGGGAGTAATCAGCGGTTTTTCCAACATCGGTTGGGCGCTGGGTGTTGCCGTTGCTGTATTATTGCTCAGTGTCGCCATTGATTTTCTCAGCGCTTATTGGGGAGCAAAACAAGCCGGAGCAAGTCGCTGGGGACAAATTGGAGCAATTGTTGGGTTAATTTTAGGGATTTTTGGGTTATTACCTGCTTTACCCTTTGGTGGGCCTTTATTAGGAATTTTGATTGGGCCATTACTTGGGGCAATGGTGGGTGAGTTTCTTTATCGTCAAGACTTAGAATTAGCCGCAAGAACTCAACTCGCATTTAAAGCCGCAGTCGGAATTGTCGTCGGTTCGTTTATTGGTAACTTAATTCAAGGTATTTTAGCAACGGCTTGTGTCGTGGTATTTCTAATCACAACTTGGCCGTTTTAACGCTGCGATTAACCTGATCTGAGCCTAGAGAAACAATGAGTTCTAGGCTGATCAGAATCAAGAATTTAGGAAGCGTAAACCTGGCGATAGTAGGCTTGATATTCCTCAGATAAGAGCGGTTCCCACCAACTACGATGGGTTAAAAACCAACCCACTGTTTGCCTTAATCCTTCTTCTACCGTGACTAAAGGCGCCCAACCCAACTCCGTTTTAATTTTAGTCGCATCAATGGCATAACGGCGATCATGTCCGGGTCGATCTTTAACAAAAGTAATCAACTCTTCAGACGGTTTAACAGGTAAATTCGGGGCTAATTCATCCATAATACGACATAATATTCTCACCAGATCAATATTTTTGACCTCATTATTGCCTCCAATATTATAGGTTTCTCCAGGTTTTCCTTGATGAATCACAGTATCTAAAGCCCGACAATGATCCAACACATATAACCAATCTCGAATATTCTGCCCATCTCCATAAACAGGTAAAGGTTTTCCGAGCAAAATATTAATACACATCAACGGAATTAACTTTTCAGGATAATGATAAGGCCCGTAATTATTAGAACAATTAGTAATAATTGTTGGCATTCCGTAGGTATGATAATAAGCTCGAGCTAAATGATCACTCCCCGCTTTAGAAGCAGAATAAGGACTATTTGGAGCATAGGGCGTGGTTTCTGTAAACGCCGGATCATCCATACTGAGACTTCCATAAACCTCATCCGTAGAGACATGAAGAAAACGGTAATCTTCGGGAGAATTTTGTTGATTCCAATGTTGCCGAAACGCATCTAATAAAGTAAACGAACCGACAACATTCGTTTGAATAAAAGCACCCGGGCCTAGAATAGAACGATCCACATGGGACTCTGCCGCAAAATGAGCAACCGTGTTAATTTCTTCTTCTTTCAGTAAACTTTCAATCAACGGGCGATCGCAAATATCCCCCTTGACAAAGCGAAACGTTTCTTTACCCTCTAAAGTTGCTAAATTTTGACGATTTCCCGCATAAGTTAACGCATCCAATACGATCACGCGATCCTTTGGATAGGCATGACACCAGTGATGAACAAAATTTGAACCGATGAAGCCCGCTCCCCCTGTTACCAACACCCGACGAGGCAAACTCACCTTACTATTATCGTAACTATACTGCATTGCCACAGTGATTTCCTCCCAAAAATCTGCTGATTGATCTCAAAAAATTATCAAACTCAAACACTCTAAACCCTGATTCTATCTGCCTTTGACTATTTTAGCTGCTCTCGTCAACACCCCTGTGGAAATCTACTTTCCAAAGCAATCCCTTTGATATCCCCCACAAGTCCCCTCTCAACCTTATTATTGATAGAGTTTGTTTATTTGTCGGTCTGAGGAGACAGAGTGTGAGTCAGCCAAACTTCATTAAGCTTGCCCAACAGGGAGATGCTAACGCAATTGCCACTTTAATTAACCAGGCGTTGGACTCTCAAGGTGTCATAGCCCAAGCAACTCGGCGCGATCGCCATCTGTACATCTTACTTGAGTCTGATCCACTCCCAGATCAATCCTCTTGTATCCGAGTCATTCAGAATGGAATGCTCCGCCTGGGAACGTCTTCCATTACTCTGATGATTATTACAGGTCAAAACAGGAATCAACCCTCCTTAAATTGGACTCAGGCGATCGCACTCCAGACTTCTGTGGCTGCTGCAAAAAC
>JBJHBL010000126.1:0-7329 GCA_050485465.1 Limnoraphis sp.
GTCCAGTGGTTATTTGAATGGAGTATCAGTCAAGATACGTTTCGATTTTCCAAACTTTCAATGTATGGCTCATTCTCATGAATCATTTGCGATCGCTATATACAATTCCTTCAATTAACTCTGCTTTTTTAACACTTGACGCACGATAACGGCGTTCAAACTCAACTTGAGTTAAGCGATCGCCATTTTCAAGGAGCGGAATTGTTTGTTTAATTGTGGAATGGGCTAACGCACTGACCATAAACTTTAAACCTCAAAACACAGCAATTCAGTCTTATTATAGGAAATAAAAAAGGGCAGGTGATTAACCTACCCTTGAACTTTAGACAACAACTGTTGTCCGAATAATTGGTCTTAGAAATTAGTAGTCAAAGTCTCCGCCCATACCTGCGCCAGCAGGAGCATTATCCTTCGGTTCCGGCTTATCAACCACAATACATTCAGTAGTTAATACCATCCCTGCAATAGACGCCGCATTTTGTAGCGCGGAACGAGTCACCTTAGCCGGGTCAACAATACCTGCTTCAAACATATCTACAAACTCGTTAGTCGCAGCATTGTAACCCACGTTAAAGTCTTTTTCTTTAACTCGTTCTGCAATAACAGCACCATTTTCGCCCGCATTTTCAGCGATCCGTTTCAGGGGAGCCGCCAACGCCCGAGAGACAATTAAAGCACCGGTTAAGGCTTCACCGGATAAATTACCCTTCGCCCATTCTTCCACTTGAGGAGACAGGTGAGCGAGAGTTGTACCACCACCGGGAACAATACCTTCTTCAACCGCAGCTTTAGTCGCGTTGATCGCATCTTCTAAACGCAGTTTGCGATCTTTCATTTCAGTTTCAGTCGCCGCACCGACTTTGATCACCGCAACACCACCTGCTAATTTAGCCAAGCGTTCTTGCAGTTTTTCTCGATCATAGGAAGACTCAGTTTCTTCCATTTGACGGCGGAGTTGCTCACAACGGGCTTTCACCGAAGCCTCATTTCCTTCTGCAACGATGGTTGTATTGTCTTTGGTGATCGTGATACGGCGAGCTTTACCCAGCATATCCAGCTTGGCGCTGTCCAGCTTCAGGCCTGCATCTTCAGTGATCACTTGACCACCTGTGAGAACTGCGATATCTTCGAGCATGGCTTTACGGCGATCGCCAAAACCCGGAGCTTTAACCGCAGCCACATTTAATACACCGCGTAAACGGTTAACAACCAGAGTTGCCAGTGCTTCTTTCTCAATATCTTCAGCCAGGATCAGCAGCGGACGACCTGCACGAGCCACTTGCTCAAGAACCGGAACCAGGTCTTGAACCAGAGTAATTTTCTTGTCAGTCAGGAGGATAAAAGGTTCATCAAGAACGGCTTCCATCCGTTCAGTATCGGTAGCGAAGTAGGGAGAAATGTAGCCTTTATCAAAGCGCATCCCTTCAGTAATTTCTAGTTCGGTGGTCATGGACTTCCCTTCTTCCAGGGAGATCACGCCCTCTTTACCCACCTTATCCATCGCCGAAGCAATCATTTGACCCACTTCTTCGTCATTTCCCGCAGAAATGGTACCCACTTGAGCGATAGACTTAGAATCTTCAACAGAACGAGCGTGTTCAGCAATTTTCTCAACCAAGAAACCCGTTGCTCTGTCAATACCGCGCTTGAGTTCAATGGGGTTCGCGCCTGCGGCTACGTTGCGTAAGCCTTCTTTAACGATCGCATGAGCTAGAACGGTTGCTGTGGTGGTACCGTCGCCTGCGGCGTCATTGGTTTTAGAAGCGGCTTGACGAATCAAGGATACCCCGGTATTCTCGATGTTATCTTCTAATTCGATTTCTTTTGCAATGGTGACTCCATCGTTAACGATTTGGGGCGCACCAAATTTTTTTTCTAGAACAACGTTCCGACCTTTGGGGCCAAGAGTTACAGCAACCGCTTCGGCCAAGATGTCCATACCTCGTTCGAGGGCGCGACGAGCATTTTCGTTGTAAATTATACGTTTAGCCATAGTGGTGTTGTGTTTGTTTGTTTAAGTGGTGGAGTTGAATTGCCAAATGGGTCAAGAAATCACAAGCCAAGTTGTTGTGATGATTGCAGTCGATCTAGCTGACAATTGCTAAGATGTCTTTTTCTGCTAAGAGTACATACTCATCGCCACCGAGCTTGATATCGGTTCCGGCATACTTAGAATAGAGAACCTTGTCTCCGATTTTGACTTCCATTTCAGCGCGAGAACCGTCATCGTTACGCTTTCCGGGGCCAACTGCAACGATTTCACCGACTTGGGGCTTTTCTTTTGCCGTATCGGGGAGTAAAATTCCGCCTGCGGTCTTTTCTTCAGACTCGCTGACTTTGACAAAAACACGCTCACCTAATGGTTTAACGGTGGATACATTTAAGGCTACAGCAGCCATACACTAACCTCCTTTTATCGCAAGTTGAACAGTAAGATGTCACAGAAGGATGTCCATTTATTTGCCTTCGGTGTTGAGAAATTTTGAGTTAGCACTCTTGTTTCCTGAGTGCTAATTTAGCGAATTGACAAATCTAATTGCAACAGAGAAATCAGTACGGGTTCCCGAACTTTTCTGGGGGGCAGCAACCTTTTGCTAACATGAGAAAGATTTAACCGCCTCCCCAGGTGTCTATCGACATGGAAATCTGATCGAAAACCCAACCCCTCTCTATACCTCTGGTGGTGAGAGTATCGGGGATATCTATAACCTGAAACGGACTGATCATGACAGACCCCTCTATCTCAAAATCTTCATCCTCCAACTCGACTCCGGGTGAAACTCCACTTAGTTCAACAGTCACCCCAACTTCTACAGACATTGAACCCGCTTTAGTCTGTAACCCGATCACAACGGCGGTGAAAAGTTTAGGACTCGAACACATTAGCCGTCATGTTTTCATCTGTGCGGATCAGACTGTACCCAAGTGTTGCTCAAAATCTGACAGTCTAGAAGCTTGGAATTATCTCAAAAAACGCTTAAAAGAATTAAAACTCGATCAGCCCACCCCGGAACGTCCAAGCTGTATTTTTCGCACCAAAGCTAACTGTTTACGGGTTTGCTGTCAAGGGCCTATTTTAGTGGTTTATCCGGATGGCGTTTGGTATCGCGCCGCCACTCCGACGGTGATCGAACGAATTATCCAAGACCATTTAATCAATTCACAGATTGTTGAGGAGTATGCGTTTTTGACTCATCCTTTACCTGAACCGCCTAATATCCAATCTTTAAAAACCTGTAATCCCGATGAGAGTAGCTGTTCAAGTGAGTTGAAATAAGCGGGCCGTCAATTTTTCCGATATGATCGAAATAAACCTTGTACTCAGAAGTACATATTCTAACAAAAATTGTAGGATTATTTCGCAATTTAGAGTCAAATCACTTTTGAGTCAAGAGTTTGACAGTGGTTAAGCCCGCCCCACTGCCCGACTCCAGGGTCGCCATTTTCAATGTTGCGGGATTTCCCAAGGGAAAATTTCAAGATGACGGACATCAAAGTTGGAGAGCAAAAACGACTAATGCTGGTGGATGATGACCCGAACCTTGTCCTACTGGTGAGGGACTATTTAGAGTTTCGGGGATATGAAGTCGCAACGGCAGAAAATGGCTTAAAAGCTCTTGAACTGCTAGAGCTAGATCTTCCTGACTTGATCATCTGCGATATTATGATGCCAGAAATGGATGGCTACAGTTTGGTGAAGGTGATTCGGGAAGACCCCCGTACAGGCTGGATTCCCGTTCTGTTTTTGTCCGCTAAGGGTCAAAGTCAAGATAAGGTCAAAGGTCTGAATACTGGAGCCGATGTATACATTGTCAAGCCTTTTGAGCCAGAAGAATTAGTTGCTCAAGTGGAATCTTCTCTCAGACAAGCTTCGCGCCTAATCAAGATTAATACTCGTCAGGCTGATGGACAGCCCAGTATTCAAGCGCGTCCGGGTGTGGAGTTGACCCCGACAGAAATCCGAGTCGTACAACTGGTTGCCAAAGGATTCGCCAATCGGGATATCGCTAAAGCTATGAAAGTCAGTCAACGCACCATTGAAAGTCATGTCAGCAATATGTTGAACAAAACTGGACTTCACAACCGCACGGAGTTAGCACGGTGGGCATTAGAAAAGAAGAAGTTTTAACCCGCACGCAACCTGTTTCCTGAAGCTGTATACTAGAAGGAAGTCATATTGTACTCATTATTTATAAACAAAATCAAGTGTACCAGAGGCTCTCCTGTAATGGTGAGTCAATGGTGAAGTTAAGCGGAGAAAAATTACCTGATCTTGTTGTGGCTGCATCTCCCGATCAGGGAGCCAGTCTTTCTATTCTTCGGTAAAGATGAGTCAGCGACTTGTGGATGACAATCAGCCCAGAATCTCTCTCTAGAGACTTCTGTTAACAGAACTGAGGTTGTTGTGTTGATTCTAACAACCTGGTATTCGGTTGACTTGCAAACCTGGCGAGATTGTTTTGAAGTCTCTCTAGTTAGAAACCGTGATCAAATGGCGATTGCTCAATGGATCTCAGTCGCTAACTTGTGACCAAGATGACCAACGATCAATGCTCTGTTTCTTTGCCAGCAAATTGACTCAAATTTCATGTTTTGGAGGATTAATCACGCTTTATCTGGACTGAAACAGGTGAGGGATCGAAGCATATGAGTAGCTGAACTGACCTAAACCCTTTGTGACAATCCAGATGTTAAGATAAGATAATTAGCTTAAATTCTTTTCTACAAATATCTAGGTCTAAACTTTCTATGCTTAACTCAAAAAACCGTCTCTCTATATTTGTAGACGGTAACAATATGTTCTACGCACAGCAAAAAAATGGCTGGTTTTTTGATCCCCGGCGAGTTTTGAGCTATTTCAAGCATGAACAGTCTGATGTTATCCTCGTGAACGCTTTCTGGTATACTGGCTTAAAAGATCCACAAGATCAAAGAGGATTCAGAGATGCTTTAATTAGTTTAGGGTATACTGTGCGGACAAAAATCCTCAAAGAATACTACGATGATAGCTCCGGTCGATACTCTCAAAAAGCGAACTTAGATATTGAAATTGTTGTGGATATGTTTAATACGGTCGAACAGTATGATCGGGTGGTTTTATTTAGCGGTGATGGAGATTTTGAACGAGCGATTGAACTTTTACGATCAAAAAATACTCATATTACCGTTGTCTCAACCGAAGGAATGATCGCCCGTGAATTGAGGAATGCAACAGACAGATACATCGACCTCAATGATATTCGAGATCAAATCGAAAAAGTAGACTATTAACAAGACAGCCTAAAAAAACACTCAAAACTCAAACAAGCTCGTGAAGTTTGGCTTTGTTATCATTGAATGATTCACTCAACAGTTGGAGGTTCCACACACTATGAAAATTCAACCGAATCCTGACCGTATTATTATCTTTGATACCACCTTGCGAGATGGTGAACAATGCCCCGGCGCTACCCTCAATGTAGATGAAAAACTGATTATTGCTCGACAATTAGCTCGTTTAGGAGTAGACGTAATTGAAGCGGGGTTCGCTTTTGCTAGTCAAGGGGATTTTGAGGCGGTTAATCGCATCGCCGAAACGGTCGGGACAGAAGATGGCCCCGTGATTTGTAGTCTAGCCCGGGCGGTACGCTCCGATATTGAAACCGCAGCCCGCGCCTTAGAACCTGCCGTTCACAAGCGTATTCATACCTTTTTGGCGACATCCGACATTCACCTTCAATATAAGCTCAGAAAGACGCGGCAAGAGGTCTTAGACATTGTTCCTGAGATGGTGGCTTATGCGAAATCTTTTGTCGATGATGTGGAATTTTCCCCCGAAGACGCAGGACGGTCTGAACCCGAATTTCTCTATCAAGTCCTCGAACGAGCGATCGCCGCTGGAGCCACAACGGTTAATATTCCGGATACTGTTGGTTATACCACACCCAGTGAATTTGGGGCTTTAATTCGGGGAATCAAAGAAAATGTTCCCAATATTGATCAAGCAATTATTTCGGTTCACGGACATAATGATTTAGGTCTGGCGGTGGCGAACTTTTTAGAAGCGGTGAAAAATGGCGCTCGTCAACTCGAATGTACGATTAATGGTATTGGGGAACGGGCGGGAAATGCCGCATTAGAAGAATTGGTCATGGGGCTTCATGTGCGGCGACAATATTATAATCCCTTCTTGGGTCGTCCGGTAGAATCAGAAGCTCCCTTGACTCAGATTAATACTCAGGAAATCTATAAAACTTCTCGGCTGGTTTCTAATTTAACGGGAATGTTGGTTCAACCGAATAAAGCAATTGTGGGGGCAAATGCGTTTGCTCACGAGTCGGGAATTCACCAAGACGGGGTTCTCAAAAATAAGCTGACCTATGAAATTATGGATGCTCAGTCCATTGGATTAAATAATAATCTGATTGTCTTGGGGAAACATTCCGGGCGTCACGCTTTCCAAAATCGTTTGCAAGAATTAGGCTTTGAACTGTCCGACTCCGATATTAATAAAGCTTTTATCAAGTTTAAAGAATTAGCTGATAAAAAGAAAGAAATCACCGACTGGGATTTAGAATCAATTGCTAATAACGAAATTCATCAAGCCCCAGAATTGTTCCGCTTAGAATTAGTTCAGGTCTCCTGTGGCGATCGCGCCCGTCCAACCGCAACGGTGATGTTAAGAACCCCAACAGGGGAAGAATTGATGGATGCAGCCATTGGTACCGGGCCAGTTGATGCGGTGTATAAAGCCATTAACCGGGTTGTGAATATTCCCAATGAATTAATCGAATTTTCAGTACAGTCTGTTACTGCCGGAATTGATGCGATCGGGGAAGTCACGATTCGGTTACGCTCAGAAGGTCGGGTTTTTTCCGGTCATGCCGCCAATACGGATATTATTGTCGCCTCTGCACAGGCTTATATTAATGCGTTGAACCGCCTCTATGCGGCTCTACAACCCTTGAATTCCACCGAAAACCTCAAAACCATCTTGGCGTAGTCAATTAGGTTACAGGGGACAGGTTACAGGGGACAGGGATTAGGCAATAGGCAATAGGCAACAGCGCAAAGTGCGGTCTTGGCGGAATAGTCGTTCGCGGAGCGTGCCGTCAGGCGTAGAGCGCAAACTCCGGTGAGTCCAGTGCGGTCTTGCGGGCAGACCCCGCTCCGTCTCACGGAGCCAGGGAATGCTGCCCAAGAGAGGGGGTCTCCCCAAGTGAAGCAACTGGCGTAAAGCCTACGGCATAGCTGCGCTTACCGCGAAGCGTCTCCGTTCGCGCAGCGTCTCCGTTCGCGCAGCGTCTCCGTTCGCGCAGCGTCTCCGTTCGCGCAGCGTCTCCGAAGGAG
>JBJHBL010000127.1:0-7284 GCA_050485465.1 Limnoraphis sp.
CCCTCCTCCCTCCTGATCGCTTTCGCTCAATTTGGGTTCTTGGGGTGTCTCGTTTTTCACCCGCAATTCATCTCTCCGTCAAATCGGAGATTATGCCGGGAGTCTTCTTGCGGAGCTTAGATAATCTGATTGCGATCGCCATCAGAACAAGGGAAGTTTTACCGAATTCTAGTGTTAGCTCAAAAGCATTAAATTCATGATCACAATCATGTTAAAATTGGACAAGATAATCGGACTAAAAAAATAAGTTAAACAGAATCAATGGCTGACATTGTTGATATTGCAGTGGGTGCAGGCTCATTCAAAACCCTGGTACAAGCGGTTCAAGCCGCAGGTTTAGTTGAAACACTCAAAAGTCCTGGCCCCTTTACCGTTTTTGCTCCCCACGATGATGCCTTTGCTAAACTTCCACCGGGAACGATACAAACTTTAGTTCAAAATATTCCCCAACTGACTCGAATTTTGACCTATCATGTTGTTTCCGGAAAGTTAATGAAAGCAGATTTAGAACAACTTCAAACCCTCACTTCTATTGAAGGTTCTCCCCTACCCCTCACGTTGATTGAGGGATTTGAAATTAAAAATGCTACGGTTGTTTCTCCTGATATTGAAGCCGATAACGGCGTGATTCATGTGATTGATACCGTGCTGTTAATGGGTTAAAGTTTTAATCAATTTCGTCAGGTATCCCAAGAACTCAGAACACCGCTACGAACTCCACACGGAAAGCATTGGGCCGCTGTAGAGCGCGCTGGTCACTCTCTTACAAACTTTGCTCTCGCGGCATCGTTCCCGGAGGGTCACTGATAACTGGTCACTGATAACTGTCTTCACTGGTCACTGATAACTGTCTCCTTCCCTATTCCCGGTTGAAAGTGCTATAAATTGATAAGGAGATGGATTATTTTGTTAGTTGTATCCGATCCTGTGTCTATTCACTCGAAAACTATTCCAACTTGGGTTTTGTTCTCTTTAGTGAGCAACGGAGTGCTAATGCTTACCGTTGTATTGTTGTTAACACGGGGACAACCCTTATCTGAGAGTTCTCAAGCTAGTGCTTTAGTCACAAATAATACCCTAGAAACCGACTCACTCTCAGACGTTGATCCCATTTCTAACCCTCCTCCCCAACTGGGGCGACGTCATCAGTGGACTTATCAAGAGTGGCTTGAACAGTTAGAGCGAGAAGCGCAAGCGGTGGCGATGAACGCCCCGAAACGTTTAACAGTTTTAGCCGGAGATTCTCTGAGTCTTTGGTTTCCGCCGGATTTATTACCAAAGGAACGAACATGGCTTAATCAAGGAATTTCTGGTGAAACCTCTGCGGGTTTACTCAGGCGTTTGAAAACTTTGGATATTACGCAACCCGAAACGATTTTTATTATGATTGGCATCAATGATTTAATTCGGGGAGTTGATGACAAAACCCTATTGAATAACTATCGGGAAATTGTTCGGGATTTGCGTTGGGTTCACCCCAATACTCAAATTGTGGTGCAGTCGATTTTACCTCATAGTGCAGAAAAAGCCTCTTGGGAAGGTCGCGATCGCCTCTTGGGGATTCCGAATCATCGTATTCGTAATTTGAACCGAGAACTAGAAGCGATCGCGATCGCCGAAGGGGCGCTGTATTTAAATTTACATCCTTTATTTACCAATGAGAAAGGACAACTCAGACCGGAACTGAGTACCGACGGTCTTCATCTCAACGAGAAAGGATATTTAGTTTGGAAGTCAGGGATACAACTGTTTAGCCAGATGAAATTACAACCCTAACGAGGTTTGAAGCTATTTTTGTTCGGGGTGAGACGTTTCAGGTGTTGTCGCCCCTAACATATTAATGGTGGAAATAAGCTGATACAATCGCCCAATATCAAGTTGATTAAAATGCAGGATAATACGGGGTAGATGTTCGGTTTCATCTCCGGCTTCTGCGGCTAAGGCCAGTGATTTTTCGATTTTGCCTTGAACCACAATATCCTTAAACTCATAATTGAGTTGTTCGAGATCGCGATCGCTGAGTTCAGATTTAAGGCGAATCACCAGTAATTCTTTAACATAACGACTGGAGTGATAAACGCGATAAAAATCTGAGATAGCTTTACAAGCCGTTTCTATATTGTCGGTAATGGTGTAGATGCTGCGATCATCAACGGAGATCAGTCGCCGTCGCAGGAGTTGTTTTTCAATAAAAGCCTGCCAATCATGCCAATAATCCCCACCAGGATGATCGATTAAAACCAATGGTGCGGGGCCAAATTTTCCGGTTTGGGCTAAAGTTAAGCACTCGAAGGTTTCATCGAGGGTGCCGAACCCCCCAGGAAACATGACTAGAGCGTCACTTTCCCGCAGGAAAAACAGTTTACGGGTAAAAAAGTATTTAAAGTTAACCAGTTTGTGATCGCCTTCAATAAAAGGATTGGAGGACTGTTCAAAGGGAAGTTGAATATTTAACCCAAAGGAGTGTTTGGCGCTGGCTCCTTGATTTCCGGCTTGCATAATCCCGCCTCCGCCCCCAGTCAGTACCATAAACCCTTGTTGAGTGATAGTTCGAGCAAAATCGGCTGCCATTTGATATTCTTCAGCTTGCGGTGAAGTTCGTGCCGAACCAAAAATGGAAATTTTGCGAACGTGGCGATAGGGATAAAAGATTTGAAATCCCCGCTCGAGATCCAAGAGCGAGGCTGAGAGTATTTTCCAGTCTAGGGTATCAAATTGTTCTCCCGCCATGCGAATCAGGCTAGAGAGCGATCGCGAAATCCATTTTTCATGCTTCAAGTGGGGAAGTTGCTGAACCAGTGTTAACAATTCCGCTTGCAAAGCATCTACCGTCAGGCTAGTTCCAGAGGAATCCATACAGTTTTTTTTACAGACAACTATAACGCGCCCCAGATGAGTTCTAAGGCGCGACCTCATGTAGCTCTTCAGAACTCAGACTTGCTTCACCTTTTGGCTACACGCCTATATCTTTTGAACTTTGAACTTCAAAGGTATTTTTCTATCGTATTTGCGAGAGTCGTTTTAGGAACCGCACCAACTACCATATCCACCCTCTGACCTCCTTTAAAAATCATCAAGGTGGGGATACTGCGAATTCCGTACTGATTAGCGACGCTGGGATTCTCATCGGTATTGAGTTTCACCACCTTAACTTTTCCCGCATACTGTTCAGCGATTTCATCAACGACGGGTGCAACCATGCGGCAAGGGCCGCACCAGGGTGCCCAAAAATCGACTAAAACCGGGACATCGCTCTCTAGCACTTCCTGCTTGAAACTAGCGTCTGTAACTTGTGGGGCTGCTGACATGCCTAGAAATCCTTATACACGTCGTAAACTCTTCATTTAGACTTGCCTTGTGCGAACACAGGACGAAGTCAAAACATAACATCTGCTCTTTTGAGATTACCATTCTCTGGCGCAGTTCGTTCTTATTCTTTTAAAATCACTTAGGGTTGGGTGATTGGCTTTGCCTTGACCGGGCGAAGCTCTCATTCCCAGAACGGCCTCAAAACTCAAGTTTTTTGGTCTTACGTTAGCCAAAATTGGCTGTTCCGTTGTTCTGAAGGTATTTGATACCTATTTAATTATACCAAGATCTTGCACTCAATCAATGAAAGTCTCTCAAAAAGGCGATCGCGAAAACTGGGGATGGCTAGTTTTTCCTGTGATCCCTGCCCTGATTTGAGATGATATTATGTCCCGAATGCCTCTATCAATGGGTGAATTCAAGATTTATGGACTCTAGACTTGCATCAACTAACAGAATGTGCTTATTTTAGTGCTATATTCGGTTGGGAGGTTCTCAAGAGCCATAAGAAACCGCCCGAACAATTGTCCAGGCGGAGTGTGGTGTGAGGAGTGAACGGAAACATACGTCTCCGCTTTCTCTATTGTGACATTTTCTTCTAAATAATTCCAGTCAGTCAACCCTAATTTTTACGACAAATTAACAAGTTTTGTCAATGAGTCGTGGGACAGAGGGGGTAATTTGTCTATTTGCCCATCCCGAGTTGTTGGGCTTTTTGATAGACTTTTCCTTCGGTCAGTAGAGAAGGTGCAATGATCACTTCGACTTGTTGCATTTGTTGAATATTTTTCGCCCCCAGTGTTCCCATACTGGTTTTCAAAGCCCCTAAGAGGTTGTGAGTACCATCATCTAATTGAGCCGGCCCTCGCAAGATTTGTTCTAAAGTTCCTGTGGTTCCCACCCGAATACGTGTTCCTCGGGGTAATACAGGACTGGGTGTTGCCATTCCCCAGTGAAAGCCTTTTCCGGGGGCTTCTGCTGCCCGGGCAAAGGGAGAACCAATCATCACCCCATCGGCACCACAGGCAATACATTTACAGATATCTCCGCCAGTAATTAAACCCCCATCGGCAATTACGGGAACATAACGACCTGTTTCTTGATAATAGTCTTCTCGGGCGGCGGCACAGTCGGCTACGGCGGTTGCTTGAGGTACCCCTACGCCTAAGACACCCCGAGAGGTACAAGCGGCACCTGGTCCAATCCCGACTAATACGCCCGCAGCACCTGCTTTCATTAAGTTTAAGGTAACTTCGTAGGTGACACAGTTCCCTAAAACCACAGGCATGGGCATTTCTTGACAAAACTGATGTAGGTCGAGAGGGGTTACAGAGTCGGCGGACAGAAATGCCGTTGAAACAACGGTTGCTTGTACGAAGAATAAATCAGCCCCGGCTTCTGCGACGGTTTGACCATATTTGAGCGCTCCTGCTGGTGTTGCACTCACGGCGGCAATGCCACCCTGGGACTTAATTTGCTCAATTCGGGTTTGAATTAAGTGAGGCTTGATGGGTTCAGCGTAGAGTTGCTGCATCAAGGACACAAATTCGGTCTTGTCAACGGATGCAATTTGCTTTAAAACGGGTTCGGGGTCTTCATAACGAGTTTGAATGCCTTCTAAGTTCAATACCCCGAGCGCTCCTAACTGACTGAGGAGAACGGCCATCTGCACATCAACGACCCCATCCATCGCGCTGGCAATAATCGGAATTTCTCGTTCTATTCCGCCAATTGTCCAACGGGTATCCGCTAAACCGGGGTCAAGGGTGCGTGTTCCTGGTACTAATGCGATTTCATCAATACCGTAGGCTCTGCGGGCTGTTTTGCCTCGCCCAATGTTAATATCCACTTCTACTTTTCCCCGCAATTGTAGTACGATGCCTTGACTTCAATTTAAAAATATCCCTTGATCTTAATTGATATTAAGCTCAATTATCTATCACTGGGAGAACCATCGCAAATTAATCGCTGCAATCTTTTTGGAAAATGCCCGTTCCTCCGATGATGCCTTGAACTTCTAGAACCTTTGCGACTCGTAGAATTAAAGCTTCGTTGTGTGGTGCAGCAATAATTTGCACGCCTAACGGCAGTTGACCCAAACCTTTTACCGGAACAGATAAAACGGGTAAACCAATCAACGAAAGCGGTTGAGTGTATAATCCCAAATGGGGACGCACTAACAGTTCTTCGCCGCCAATGTTTATTTTTTCTTGACCGATTTTTGGGGCTGTACAGGGCGTTGTGGGGGCTAACAGAATATCGACGTTCTGAAAGATTTCCCCGACTTGCTGTTGATACCAACGGCGAAATTGTTGGGCTTGATTATACCATGTTGCCGGAATTAATGCACCTGCTAAAAACCGATCTCGTGTGGCTGGATCAAAGTCTTGGGGACGCGATCGCAAATTGGCTAAATGTAAATGACTTCCTTCACAAGCGGTTATGATATAGGCGGCGGCTTTGGCCCGATGGCTTTCTGCTATGATCACTTGTTGAGTCACGTTTAAAGCTTGGGCGACGGTGGCGACGGCTTCAAAGGCTTCGGGTTCTCCGGTTTCGGCGAAATATCCGTCTAAAATCGCTATTTTTAACCCTTCTATTCCTTTGTCTAATTGCGGTAATGTTGGTTCAGGCGATCGCTTTGTACAGACTGGATCTCGTTGATCTGTTCCTTGCAGAATATCTTGACATCCTCCCCCGCTAATTGCATAGCAATATAACGGGAGATTCCAAAGATCACTCTTTGGGTTTCCTCTTTCCACGAGTTGACTTGCTTAAAGGGATTTCTCCAGTTAAGCAGAGGTCAGTCTCTCGGGAGGCGTTGATTCCGACGTGACCCGCCGTACTTAATCCTTTTTCTAGTATGTTTCGTGCAGCGTTCCAGTCTCGGTCTTGGGTATGCCCACAATGGGGACAAATGTGAGTTCTAGTGCTAAGAGTCTTTTTGACAACTTCACCACAATTAGAGCAATTCTGACTGGTGTAGTGAGGTGGAACGGCAATAGTTACCACTCCAAACACTTTGCCAAAATACTCAACCCATTCACGAAACAGCGACCACGACGCATCAGTAATTGATTTAGCCAAGCGGTGATTCTTGACCAGATTTCGCACCTGCAAATCTTCATAGGCCACGAGGTCGTTAGACCTCACCACGCACCTTGCCGTCTTAACAGCAAAGTCTTTACGTTGGCGACTTACCTTGAGATGCTTGCGTGCAAGTTTATTTCTTAGTCTGGCTCTATTTTTAGAGCCTTTTTTTGTCTTAGAAAAACGGCGTTGCAGCCGTTTCAAAGACTTCTCGCTTTTACACAGGTGTCTAGGGTTGGCAACGGTTTCTCCATTGCTATCGGTGTAGAAGTGGTTCAACCCAACATCAATACCAATGGTTTTACCCGTTGGTTCTCGCCTTTCTACTCGCTCTTGGTTAATGCAAAATTGGGCATAGTACCCATCGGCACGACGCACAACTCTCACTCTTTTAAACTGCTTGAGTTGGTAGAAGTGAAGATCACGAGTTCCCCACAACTTAAAGGTTCCTGCTTTAAACCCATCAGTAAAAGTGATGTATCTTCGGTCAACAGAAAGCTTCCACCCACTGGTTTTGTATTCAACACTTCCGTGAGTTTGTTCTTTTTTAAAGCCTGGGAAGCCTTTCTTACCCTTGACCTTTTTCTTGCAGTTGTCAAAGAACCTAGCAATTGCACTCCACGCTCTTTCAGCACTCGCTTGACGAGCCATTGAGTTAAGTTTGGAGACCCAGGGGAACTCCCTGTTGGAGGCGAGAACGGCGCAGAACTTGTTAAGGTCATAACGCCCCACACCAATGTTATCCATCCAGTATCTCAGGCAAGCATTGCGAACGAAACGAGCGGTTCTAATCGCTTCATCAAGCTTTCGATACTGCTCATCGAGCCCCTTAAGTTTTGCCTCAAATACCAGCATTTATGTTCTACACCTCGACATAAGCAATCC
>JBJHBL010000128.1:0-7152 GCA_050485465.1 Limnoraphis sp.
TGGAATCGTTTGCTAGAAACCTTTCAAAATTTAGTGAATGTTCCTCTCTGGTCAGATTTTACGCCCTTTGCAGAGACCGCGATTGACTACACTCAATTATTGGGAAGTTTGAAATGTTACCTCGATATTGAGCGCAAGTCGGAAACCGTTTGGGACCCGGCGTTTCATCTTTATAGTGGTTTAGTGTTTTTTAAACATTATGGGTTTTGACGCCTGCTTCAACCCCTACCCCACGGTCTAGGCGGATCACTGCCATGGTTTATTCCCCATCTCCTTACTCCCGAGTCTTCAAAAACTGGGGTTGACAATTATGACAAGAGTTTGTTACATTTATTTACATAACTTAAAAAAAGTTAAGGACTTAACCGACATGATTTATTTAATCGTTTTAGCTGCTCTGTTACTCACAGGTTGGGCTGCTGCTGCCGTTATCGGTACAATGGCTTACTTCCGGGGTGAACAAACCAAACCCATTCACCAACGCAACTGGAACAACGATTCTTTTGAACAAATTGCCCAGTCTATAACAGGTGTAGAAACCGACTATGCTGTGCGTGTTCCTGCTTACGTCTATAACACCAATCGGCTGTAGGAAACACCGATGATCATGCCAACACACAGAAGTAACTCACCTCAGCGTCAATCCTTTGCTGAGGATCGGGTTATCACAGTCTAGGCACAAGTCTTGTGATTTTTCTCAAAAGGTGGAATGAAGAGAATCACAACTTAACCCGACTGGGATCACGTGTCAGTTTGGCAAAGTCCGCTTATGTTGGAAGTAGGTTCACAGATTTTCAGTCGTATCTACTATCTATCGCCTATTTGAAGAGAATGGCACACCATAAGGGTTGAGTGTTCTCTCAAGTTTACTCACAATTTAATTTAAAATTTCAATACTTTTTTTACAAGTTTACATCTGGAAAAGATTTCTCCTCTCCTCCATACAACAACGGTTTTTTAATCTCTCCTTTTTGCAGCCTTTCGAGGCTGCTTTTTTATGGGTTTTTAGGGGTTCACGGTAAACCATTCCAAGCCAAAACCACTAATTCAGTTAACCACAAACGTTGTTCTAAAGTCAGAAGACTGTCATCGGCGAGAACTTCTGCTTTGAGTTCTTCAAGAGACTGATGCTGAGAACGGGCAATTTGGATCACACCTGCGATCGCAGACGCCACCAGTTCTTCACTCAGGGGCTGTTGACTCAGAGCCATCATTTCTGTCAAGCTTTTAGGAATAGGATAATTCATAGGGTGAGGAAAATTTTATGGAGGGACTCCAGTTTTACTCGTTGAGTCTCCAAGTTTACCAAACATTTAACTCAAAAACCGTACCCTGAACCCTAACAGTCAACTTTTTGCGTTAAAGTGGCAGAGAACCCTGTAGTCTCAAACTCAACAAAAAAGCCAATCAACATGATAAATTTAGGCTAAGGGTTTGATTATACCTCCGCGCTGCTCGAATGCGATCAGTCAATGGGGTTGGATCAATTGAACAGAGGACAGAGAAATAGAGTTTTTGATCAGGTATGAGTGTGATCTATGCAGCCATTTATTTTAGCCGCTCGGGTAATTTTATTTCGATTTTTACGTCTTTTGATTGCAATTACAGTTGAATCTTGGGTTTATCGGAGAGGATTTAAAATCAGTCCGAAACAGGGTGTAGAATATGCTGTAATGATTAATATATTTGCCGAAATTTTTGGGGTCGTTGTTTTTTCAGTTTTACAAACTCTTTTCCCCCTGAATCTAGTTCGACACACTGTAATTTTTTTGTTGCTTGATGAGTTTCCGACGATTTCTCTTGATATTTTATTACTAACATTATTTTATTTTATATTATATTTATTAACTAAATTTGCGGGAATTATATTTTTAAACCTGTTTATTTTTGATGATGTTCAAACAAATTCAGAACAAATTATAGCGACCTCAAAAATTGAAAAATTTAATCAGTGGGGAAATCAAATTAAAGTAATTACAAAAGCCCATAGCATCAGCTACGGTGTAACGTTACTCTTTGCCTTTTTAAAAGTTGGTGTTTTTAACCTCTAAAAATTATGAACTGGAAAACGAATTTTGATCGAGTCACAACCTTTGTTTACCCAGCACTCCCCCCTCGGTTTGTTCATTGGAAAACCTTGCTTTTAATCAGTGTTGTTATTTGGACTTTATCTTTCATTGCTATAGATGAGGAGGGTCGAGATACCTTTGCGGCTTTAGGCTGGCTACTCCTAACCATTAGTATAGGTTGGCGAACCACTCAGCCTCCTTTTATCTTAGGAAGATTTCCATTAAGTCCCTGGATAGTGGCAACTTTAATTAGCTTACTCATCTATCAAAGAAGTTATCAAACTGACCCAACTTTAGCCTTCAAAGCTTGGCCTGTACTGGCAGCCGTTTTAATCATACTGATCGAAAGAATTAAACATCAAAACCCCGAAAAATCACCGCCCCTGATCGGTCGAAAAACTCTGGTGATGATCATTTTAATTCATTGCTTGATCGCAGCTTGGATGGAAATTTATGTGATCATTCTTCAAGAAAGTGAAAATAGCCCTCTGTTCAACCCAAACCGCACCGCACCCCGTACCGCTTTTGACCTCTCAACCCCAGACGTACTCAAATCCGATCAACAATTTCACAAATATTTTAAAATAAAGAAAATGGGAAATTCACTCGAACCAATCAGACAATGGTCATCCACAAGTTAGAAAAACTCCAATCTTTATTTAGTGAGATGGAGCAAGCCTTAATTGCTTATTCAGGCGGAATAGACAGCACCTTAGTTGCTAAAATCGCCTATGATGTACTCGGCGATCGCGCTTTGGCTGTCACAGCAATTTCCCCATCCTTACTCCCCGAAGATTTAGCAGAAGCCCGACTTCAAGCCACAGAAATTGGCATTTGTCATCAAGAGATCCAAACCCATGAAATGGAAAATCCCAACTACACATCTAACCCGGTAAACCGTTGTTATTTTTGTAAAAGCGAACTCCATGATACTTTAAAGCCTCTAGCCCTAAAATGGGGATATCCTTATATTGTTGATGGTGTCAATGCTGATGATTTACGCGATTATCGGCCCGGTATTCAAGCCGCCATTGAACGAGGTGTGCGATCGCCCTTAGCCGAAGTAGGTGTCAGTAAAGCCGAAGTGCGAGAAATCTCCAAATTATTAGATCTCTCAGCTTGGAATAAACCCGCTCAACCCTGTCTGAGTTCTCGCTTTCCCTACGGAGAAGAAATCACCCTGAGCAAACTCCAACGAGTCGGACGAGCAGAAGTCTATTTGCGGCGACTGGGATGGCAAAATTTGCGCGTGCGTAGCCAAGCAGATACCGCTCGTATTGAACTGCCCCCAGAACACATCCAAGAATTTGTACTGACCATAGACTTACCCCAACTGGTGCAAACCTTTCAAGACTTGGGCTTTGTTTATGTCACCCTAGACTTAGAAGGATATCGCAGTGGAAAATTAAACCAAGTGTTAACGCCGGAAGTCTTGGGACGATCTTAAAACTGTCCCCAAATTCTACTTATAAAATGACCCCACCATATAGAGATGGCAGGGAGCAGGCGACAGTTAAACGCTAACTCTATTCTCAGGGGAACTGCGATTGAGACGATCAGCAGATGTGACAATTTGATGATCGTCCATCTTACCCCGGCTCAGCGGTTCAACTCTGGCTTTTTGTCTTTCCCCTGACTACTCCGGCAGAAAGGCCTAGAATTGATAAAAGACTTGATAACCTGAATCAACAGGTTAAACAGGATCACTCATTTCAAAATCATCCTAAGTGTCGTACTCTACCCAGAACCCCCAACCACTCGATCTCCAACAACTGTTTCCCTTTCAACTCGATCCGTTTCAGCTTGAAGCCATTGATGCTTTGAATGCGGATAAATCTGTTGTGGTTTGCGCCCCCACAGGTTCGGGAAAAACGCTCATCGGGGAATATGCGATCCACCGCGCCCTGAGTCGAGGAAAACGAGTCTTTTACACCACTCCTCTCAAAGCCCTGTCTAATCAAAAATTACGAGACTTTCGAGAACGGTTCGGGATAGAGAACGTTGGCTTACTCACAGGCGATCTGTCTATGAACCGAGAAGCCGCTATTGTGGTGATGACCACCGAGATTTTCCGAAATATGCTCTATGGTACTCCCATTGGTGAAGTCGGAACCTCTCTTGAAGGCGTAGAGGCTGTTGTTCTTGATGAATGTCACTACATGAACGATCGCACTCGCGGCACCGTTTGGGAAGAATCGATTATTTATTGTCCCCCGGAAATTCAACTGGTTGCTTTATCTGCGACGATAGCTAATAGTGACCAACTTACGGACTGGTTGCGGAAAGTTCACGGGCCAACAGAACTGATCTATTCTAACTTTCGCCCCGTCCCTCTACAATTTTATTTTTGTAATACTCAAGGACTCTTTCCCCTCCTCAACGAAAACGGTACGGATATAAACCGTCACCTCAAACCCAAAAAACGAACGAATCATCGATATGATCATCGCCGTTCTAATATTCAAACGAAACAACAAGGTCAAAGTTTAGCCACCGCCCTCAAACAACTGCAAAAGCAAGGGACTTTCCCGACTATTTATTTTATTTCCAGTCGCAAAGGATGCGATCGCGCGGTTCTCGATCCGAAAATTGAACGTCTTTCTTTTGTTAATTCCAGTGAAGCAGAACGGTTAGACAGTGCTATTAATAGCTTTTTAACGACTAACCCCAAACTGAGAAATTTTAGGTCTATAGATGCCCTGTATCGAGGCATTGCTACCTATCATCTAGAACTTCCCCCCGCTTTCAGAATCTTCGTTGCCGAATTATTTCGACAAGGTTTAGTTAAAGTCTTGTTTGTGCCGGAAACTTTGTATGTCCTCTATGAATTGCAAGAAGAAGAAATGCTTCCGGCAATTTATTTTATCTTCAGTCGTCGAGGCTGTGATCTGGCGGTTGAAGAATGTTTTTATGCGGTTAATGAATTGGGTTTTATTTCCCTGGTCAATGAAAAGGAAGCGACATTCTTAAGAGAAAAAATCGATATTTTTTGCGCTCATAATAGTGATGTATCACCCACCCGTAGCATTGAACCGTTATATTTAGGAATTGCTGCCCACCATGCGGGAATTTTACCCACCTGGAAAGTCTTAGTCGAGGAATTATTTACCCTGGGTTTAATTAAAGTTGTTTATGCCACAGAAACCCTAGCGGCAGGAATTAATATGCCCGCCCGCACAACCGTAATTTCTAGCCTTTCTAAACGCACCGATGAAGGAATTCGTCTGCTAAAACCTTCAGAATTTTTGCAAATGTCAGGACGGGCTGGACGTCGGGGAATGGACTTATTAGGTCATGTGGTAACAGTAGAAACGCGCTTTGAAGGGGCAAAAGAAGCCGCCTATTTGGCAACCACTGAACCTGACCCCCTCGTGAGTCAATTTACCCCCAGTTATGGGATGGTGTTGAATTTGATGCAAACTCATAGTTTAGAACAGGCAAAAGCTTTAATTGAACGGAGTTTTGGTCAATATTTGTCTACGGTTTCTCTACAACCTCAAGAAGTTGAAATGCAGCAGCTTAAAGCCGAATTGGCTGATGTTGAAGCCAATTTAGGCTTAGAGGCGGGGAAAAGTATAAATGACCTCGAAATGGTTATCGCCAGTTATGAGAAGTTACAAGCCCGTTTACGCGAAGCCAAACGCTTATTAAAAGTGTTACAAGAACAAGCGGAGGAAACCCTGACGGCGGGAATGTTACAGGCGTTAGTTTCAGCCGTTGTTGGTAGTATTGTCAGTTTGAGAGGGAAGCACGTTTCTAATGCCAGAAGTCTCGAAGATCCACCTCTGGCGGCGGTATTAGTGGCTCAAACCCCCAGTCCGGGTCAAGCTCCTTATTTTCTCTGTTTGGGTCAAGATAACCGTTGGTATGTGCTGGCGGCGTCGGATGTGGTGGCGTTACATGGGCATTTACCGAGGTTAACCGCAGTAGATTATATGGATATTCCTGATATTCCTTATAAACTTGGTCAGAAGCGGAAAGGGGATGCAGTCAGTGATGCGATCGCTAAACTTATTCCCGAGGTGCCAATGCCGGAAATTCCCCCAGAAGTTCAGCTACAAATGCAGCAAGTCAGGGAGATTGAAGAACAGTTAGAAAGCCATCCTTTGTATGAATGGGGTAAGCCTCAAAAGTTATTGAAACGTCGGGAACGGTGGAGCGATCTAAATGCTGAAATTCGGCTGTTGCAAGCAGAAATAGAAGCCAGTCAGAGTCATTATTGGCAGAAGTTTTTAGATTTAATTTTGATTTTACAACAATTTGATGCTTTAGATGAATTGCAACCTACGGCTTTAGGTCAGGCGACGGCGGCTTTGCGGGGAGATAATGAGTTATGGCTAGGAATTGCTTTGATGTCTGGGGAATTTGATGATTTAGAACCCTCAGAATTAGCGGCGGCTTGTGCGGCTTTGGTGACTGAAATTTCGCGATCGGATACCTGGACAGATTATCAACTTTCTGAACCTGTAGAAACGGCTTTAGAACGACTTTGGGGGTTGCGGAAAAATTTGATTAAGATTCAAAGTCATTATCAAGTCGATTTTTTTGTGTTACCTGAGTGTTGGGAACATCGACATTTTAGTTCGATTATTGAACAATGGGCGCAAGGAATTGACTGGTTACAGTTAGCTGAACATACGAGTTTAGATGATGGGGATTTGGTCAGGATGATTCGGAGAACTTTGGATTTTCTCTCACAAATTCCTCATGTTCCTCATTTGAATCCTATTCTCAAAGATAAGGCTGTAGAGGCGAGAAAATTACTATATCGCTATCCGATTAATGAAGATGTTGAATAAAAAACGGGGAATCTTGTAGCCGATTTCCGCTTTTTCACTTAACTTTTAATCTGCAATTGGCGGGTCGATTTATTCATTCGCCCTCTTGCTGATTTCTTCTCTTAGAGATATATAGACCTACGCGCTATTGTCCTCATGTATGCGCGTAGCGCTATAACTGTAAACTGTAAAGCTGGTCACTGTTTACTGTTCACTGGTCATTGGAATTCAATTTGCGATCGCCATTTCTAGAATCGCTTACTGTGTCTGAACCCGCGTTTGGGCAATTTCTCCTTGAGGGCGAT
>JBJHBL010000129.1:0-7121 GCA_050485465.1 Limnoraphis sp.
CCTCTCAAGGACGTTACAGCGAAGTTGAACCCCTGTTTCAACGTTCCTTAGCTATCCTTGAACAAGGGTTATCGACAGACCATCCCCATGTCGCCATTACCCTTAACAACTTAGCAAACCTCTACACCTCTCAAGGACGTTACAGCAAAGCCGAACCCCTATTTCAACGTTCCTTAGCCATTGATGAAAAAGCCCTGGGAGAAAACCATTCCTCTGTTGCTATTACCCTTAACAACTTAGCAAACCTCTACACCTCTCAAGGACGTTACCGCGAAGCCGAACCCCTGTTTCAACGTTCCTTAGCTATCTTTAAACAAGGATTATTGACAGACCATCCCCATGTTGCCACTAGCCTTAACAATTTAGCAACAATCTACCATTTACAAGGAAATATTACCCAAGCGATTAACTTTTTAAGTCGAGGACTAGAGGTTCAAGAACAAAACTTGAATACTCTTTTAGCAACGGGTTCAGAACGTCAGAAACAAGACTCGATGAAAATGATTTCTTATACAACTGATATAGCAGTTTCTCTGCATATTCAAGATGCACCTAATAATTTAGAAGCGGCGCGTTTAGCTTTAACAACTCTTCTCCGTCGCAAAGGTCGGATTTTGGATGTAATGACTAATGATTTAAAACTGTTACGAGAAAATATTACCCCTGAAAATCAAAAACTTTTAGATGAATTAGCAACTGTTAGAACTCAACTGGCGACTCTCATTTATAATACGGCAACTCTATCTCAAGAACAATATCGTCAAGAGGTTGCAAATTTAAGAGCAAAATCAGATCAACTCGAAGCTGAACTTTCTCGCCGCAGTGCTGAATTTAGAATATTTTCTCAACCTGTTACGATTGAAGCAGTACAACGGTTGATTCCTCAAGATTCAGCCTTGATTGAATTTGTGTTATATCAACCTTATGATGTTCAAAAAAAACAATGGAGAAAACCGCATTATGCTGCCTATGTTCTGAAGTCTTCGGGTGAACCGCAATGGGTTGACTTAGGAGAGGCTGAACTTCTTGAAAAAACAGCTTTCTTTCGTTTTAATTTGGCTCTAAAAAATAGCCATCAAAACCTTAACCAAGTTAAACAATTGGGACGCAGACTAGATGAACGGTTAATGCAACCGATTCGGAAAAAGTTAGGAAATGTAAATCATCTTATTTTATCTCCAGATAGTAATTTAAATTTAATACCTTTTGCTGCCTTAGTCGATGAGAATAATCGTTATTTGATAGAAAGTTATAAAATTACTTATCTGACAACTGGACGAGATTTAATTCGTTTACAACAACAACATTCTTACAAACAACCGCCTGTTATTGTTGCTAACCCAGATTATGATAAACCGGGTGAACCGATAACGGTTGCTGTTTTAAAAAACTCTGAAAGTCCTCTCAATCCCCCTGCCCCCGTGACTGTCAATAATGGGGGTAGTTGGGGGGCAAGGGGGGCAGTTGCTATAAATTTTCAACCCTTACCGGGAACAGAGAAAGAAGCAAGTATCATTGCAACTTTATTGCCTGATGTTTTATTATTGACTCACTCTCAAGCAACGGAAAATGCAATTAAACAGTTAGATTCACCGAAAATTTTACATATTGCAACGCATGGCTTTTTTCTGCCTAATCTTCCTAGAGTTGAACCGGATAATCCTTGGGGTTTGATCTCAGAAAACACACAAAAAAATACCCAGACTCAAGAAAATCCGTTAATTCGTTCCGGTTTAGCGTTGGCGGGTTTTAATCCTCGTGAAAGTGGTGATGAGGATGGAGTATTAACGGCGTTGGAAGTGTCAAATTTACATTTGAGAGGAACAAAATTAGTGGTGTTATCGGCTTGTGAAACAGGCTTAGGAGGAATTGAAAATGGGGAGGGGGTTTATGGGTTAAGGCGGGCGTTTACGCTGGCGGGGGCGGAAAGTCAGTTAATGAGTTTATGGAAGGTTGATGACCAAGGAACAAAGGATTTAATGATCAAATATTATCAACGGTTGTTGCAAAATCAAGGACGTTCGGAAGCATGGCATCAGGTACAATTAGAGATGTTGAATTCCTCTCAATATCAACATCCTTATTATTGGGCTGCATTTGTTTTCGTGGGAGATTGGAGTCCGATGGGATTTTAACACAGTCAACTGCTTTCAGATAGATTATGTTACGGATTGACTTGACATTTGTTCAAGATCGCCTACTTCAATCGATAGTACAACCCACTACACAACCTTTTTAAGTTTAAGCCAGTCAAATTCTTGACTCATCCTGACCAACAAAATTGAGCTAGGAAGTAAAGAATATGAATGCTCTCTTATCTGAGTCAGTTGATGATTCCGTTTTAACGGAATAGATGATTTTTTTGAATAGGTATCAGACTGATGTGATGTGATCTCATTATTATTAGTGTCGCATGACTGCGCTCTCAATTGCGTCTTCTAACGGGTCAGGAGTCAATCAGCGGGTCTTTCTCCGCTTAAAACAGGCATTGCTGTTAAATCTACGACGTCAAATTCTAATTGCCGTCTGTGATAATTTGCAGTTGCGTCAAACCCTAATCACTCGTTTACAAAGAGAGTTGACCAACCGGATCACTCCTCAACAAAATTTTACCACCGCTATTGCCAAAAACCCAGCTAAGAGTTCATCATCAGTGGTGACAAACTGGGTTAATTTAAGATTAAACGTAGAAGAACCCAATCTGATCACCCAAATAGAGCAGTGGTTTGCGGAAAATCCTGAAACCAACGCCTCTATCGGCTTTCAAATTATAGGAGTCGAACAACTCACGCGACAACCTGCGGCAATTCAATGGTCTTTCTTACATGATCTGCGAACTTTAGAAAGCCATTTCCCCCAGTTAGAGTTTAGCTTATTATTGTGGATTCCTTCCCCTTGGTTAAACTGTATTCAAAAGTCAGCACCGGAATTTTGGCGTTGGCGGACAGGGGTCTTTGAATTTGTGGGTGAACCCACTCCTGCAACTTCTATCACTCAAGATTCTATTCAAGTTTTACGTCCCAGTCAGCCCAGAGAAAGTCAGCTTTCAGAAGTGAGCCGTGTTACTTCCGAAAAAGTCGCTACAGCAGACCCTTACTTCGCTTCTGACCCTTCTCAAAAGTCTTTAAAGAGTCCCCCCCCCTCATCTCCGGGCAAAACATCGCTAACCGTCAAAAAAACGCCGAATTTGACTCAAACCCTCAAACAAATTCAGCATCTTCAGCAGATCTCAGTTTCCCCGAAACAATTAACTCGGGCCTACCGAATCTTAAGTGAACGTCTCCGCCAACAGATTCAAAAGGAGTTAACATCTTCAGAGCAGATGCAGCAGGCTATTGTTGCATATGAAACCGGATGGCAACAGTTAGAAAATGCGACTCCTCCGATACTCAACCCTTCAGAAATTGTGGATTGGTTAAATGATCTCGGTACTCTGTACTGGATGCGCTTTCATCAGGAAAAGTCAGTAAACGGGGTAAAGGTTGAGGTGATCTCTGATTTAGAACAGAGTATCATTTTTTATCAAAAAGCGTTAATGCACACCAATCCTCAGAAACAGAGGGCGGCTTATGCTAGACTGCAAAAAAATTTGGGGGCGGCTTACGCAGATTTAGCTACAATTCGAGAACCCGTTGAGAATTTACAACAGTCTATTTATGCTTATGGTGAAGCAATTCGGAACTGGAAAGTTGCCACAGGTCAACAATCTGAGTTAGAGTTGCAAAATCCTGAGCAAGTTGATCAGGCGGCTTTGAGTTTTGCTGCAACTCAGAATAATTTGGGTACAGTCTACTGGAATTTGGCTCAACATACTCAGCCGAGTTATCATCTAAAAGCAGCAATTTCAGCCTATATGCAGGCGGGGCGTTATTATAATCAGTCGCGCTATCCGTTGAAATATGGGATGATTCAGGCAAACTTAGGAACCGCTTATTGGAATTTAGCCCAACATGAACCTGATAACAAATGGTTACATTGTGCGGTGAAAGCCTATCAAAATGCGTTGAAATATCGTACGCCGAATACTGATGGTGCAGCTTGTGCTGCGACTCAGAATAATTTGGGAATTGCTTATTGGCATTTAGCCAATCGATATCAAGACTCAGAAATTCGTGCTAAATTTTTACAAAAGGCGATCGCATCTTATGAAGTGGCCTTAACACTTGTCAAACCGTTGAGTCCCACTCAGCTAAATTTTGACCCTAAAGCCACTCATAATAACCTTGGACTGGCTCATTTTCAGTTGGCAACGGATTATTGCCTCGGGGTGACTCAAACAGAGCGAGTGACCCACTTAGAAGCAGCGTTGCACCATCACCTGCAAGCAAGTAGTCAACAAGCCTCTCAAGGAGAGACTCCAACAGCCGAGTCAGGGCGGCATCAAATTGCTCTCAGCTATTTAATTAAAACAATGCGAGCGATTTATCAGGAGTCCGGTTTACCGGGACAAAATCGAGCGCTCTCTCAAATTCCGGCTCATTTACTCTCAGAAATCTTACGTTCTCTGTAACACAATGCAACTAAATCTATAAAATCACTGGGTGTAAACCCGGTTTTACACTAACATTGAATTGAAATGATTAATCACTCTACTCTACCTCAGATCAACCTTGCGGTTATGGCTTCTGCAAAGATTCTTGTGGTTGATGACGATCCAGCCATCCGAAATTTAATTGCTCGCTATCTCAGTCAGCAAGACTACGAAGTTGAGTCGGCTAAAGACGGCCAGACTGCGCTGGAACTCTTTGATCAATTTAGTCCAGATATCGTCATACTGGATGTCAATCTTCCGGATACAACAGGTTTTATCTTATGTCAGGAAATGCAAAGTCGTACCAGCGTTTTTATTTTATTGCTCACGAGCCTAACGGGTGAAGCCGATAAGATCAAGGGCTTTGATCAAGGCGCCGATGATTACATTACTAAACCCTTTGGTTTACAAGAACTCGGGGCGCGTGTGCGGGCAATTTTGAAGCGTCAACGTAGTGTTGCTGATAATGAACCCCGTAGCTTAGTTTATGGTGACTTACTGATAGATCCGGCTCGTCGTGAAGTTTATATCCAAGATAAATTTGTACCTCTAAGCGCGCTAGAATTTGATCTCCTCTATTGTTTAGCGAGCAAACCGGGTAAAGTGTGGCGACGCTCTGAACTGATTGAAGTAGTATGGGACTATGACTATGTGGGAGAGGGTCAGCGAGTCGTTGATGTTCATGTTGGTCAGATTCGTAAGAAGATTGAACCAGATATCCAAAAACCCGTATTAATCAAAACAGTTCGGGGCGTGGGTTATATGTTTGATCGTCGGGTGAAAGAAAGATAAGCAAGGAGGGTTGTTCACCCTCTTTTTTCCCTATCTGGCTAGAAAATTCCGAATCTCGGTCGCTCGTTCCATCGAACGCCGCACACAATCTCCTAAAGCTACACCATCAATGTAGTTGCTACACAGATATAAACCGGGTAGAGTTTCTAAACCTTCCCGAATGCGTTGTAGTCGTTGTTGGTGTCCGAGATTGTATTGAGGAATTGCTTGTTTCCACAGATGCACCGCCAATACTTTGGGGGAAATATCCTCTTTGAGTAAAATGCGACGTAAATCTTGATGCACCGCTTCAACAATTTGATAATCTTCTAACTCCCCAATTTCCGGATCAGTCGCTCCACCAATATAACTGGTGAGAACTTGCCAACTTTGGGGGGCGCGACCTGAAAATAAACTAGATGTCCAGATCGTGCCTAAAGTCCGAATTCCTTGTCCTCGGGGAACTAAATTTCCAAACCCCGTTAATTTTTGCTTCAAAGCCGAAACCGGATAAGCCAAAACCACACAGGCAACTGGAGGATAAGAGATTTCTGCTAAAGTTGCACTCACTTGGGGGTGCAAAGGCTTGAAAATTTCTGCCGTAACGTGGGCCGGAGTGGTCAGCACGACAGTTTTAGCTTCAATGTGTTGTACCCCTTCAGGAGTGGAAAATTCAGCCCGATAGGTTTGATTTTCGCTGCGCTCAAGACGAGTGAGTTGCCAATTTAATTTTAACAGGTCTCCTAGCTGAGTGGCGATCGCATTAGGTAAAGCCCCAATTCCTTGACGAAAAGATCCCAACTGACCCGGTTTCGTTTGGGGAATTGACGGATCAGCCTCGGTCTGGGTGGGTTGCTGACGCCGAGATAAAACCGCCCCTGCGAGTAACCCACCCCCACTGTAAGCTAGACGAGCCACTCGCGAAAAAGCTGAACTCATCTCCAGTTGTTGCGGATCCCCGGCATACACCCCCGACACAAAGGGTTCTACCAGGCGTTGAAGCACTTCTGATCCGAGATGTCGTTCAAAAAATTGGGAGATGGTTTCTTCGCCATGTTGTTGGCTCAGTTTTTGTCCCATTGCCGGACGCACAAACCCGAAAGCACCCGCTAAGGCTCGTAGTTTTCCCCCCGAACTAATCAGTTTGGTACTCACCAGCGCGGGAGGACTCATCGGAACTGGCATTAATTCACCGTTCCAGTAGACATACCGAGGCAACTTGCGATCAGCGAAGACTAGCTCGGACTTCAGGCCAACTTCTACTGCTAATTTCAGTAACTCAGGTGTCGGAGAAAAACTGTTTGGGCCTTCTTCCCAGAGAAACTCTCCTTCGGATACGGTGGTTACATTGCCTCCCACACGTCCTTGATGCTCGCTGACCAGGATATGGGGAGAAGATGAATGATTTGAGTTCTGATGGAGAGTATGAGCTAAACTGAGGCCGCTAATACCAGCACCGACGATTAAACTATCGAGGACGTGAGTCATAAAACGTTGAATTGTTTGAATCAGGTCATGGGGTCAGGGATTAAGATCGTTTCCCTCCCCTCACTATTGTCTTACACGCTGGCCTCCTGATCTGAGGGATTAGGATTGAAATAGGGTTTCTAAGTAGATTCGGGCAGCTTGACGACAGTGATCGGTAGATTCTGCTGTGTTGTTGGTTTCATTGTGCAACAAAAACAACGACAGGGCGGCAGAAAATACCCGATCTTGATCCCAGTCTGGATGGCTGTCGAGGTAGCCCTGGAGGGATTCGTGCAAGATTTCAGGAATTTCTGTCAGGATACTTACACTGGTGTTCATAACGGCTCTGGGG
>JBJHBL010000130.1:0-6592 GCA_050485465.1 Limnoraphis sp.
CCTCCTGATCGCTTTCGCTCAATTTGGGTTCTTGGGGTGTCTCGTTTTTCACCCGCAATTCATCTCTCCGTCAAATCGGAGATTATGCCGGGAGTCTTCTTGCGGAGCTTAGATAAATTCAAGAGGCTACCGCTCTCTCGGACTGTTTACCGTGACTCGTGCGCGGAGTTTGGGGGTTGACAAAAATAGACAAGAAAATTAATTAAGATCTTCCCTGTAATTATTCATTCATCGTTTTATAGGTAGAAACAGCAGAAGGGGAACTCCGGTTGAGATAGCGGAAAATCCAATATTTAAAAACAGCATCAAGGATAACAGGGAAAGTTGCAATAAACAGAAAATTAAAATCTCGATTTTCGGGAAGTCCAAAATGTCTAGAAATGCTTTCGAGAATAACCTCCCATCCATGGGGAGAGTGAAACCCAACAAACATATCAGTTAAGAGAATAATAATAAATGCTTTTGCGCTATCACTTAAACCATAAATTAGATCTCCAAGAAACGATTTAAGAATCTCTACATCTCTTTTATTAGTGTAGATAATAATAAAAAAAGTAATAATAGACAGAAAATCTGCAAAGATATTTTTAATCGAACTATTTCCGAGAGCGCGATAATCCTCAGCAATTTCTCTAGCTTTTTCTTGAATCCTTTCTTCAAATTCTTCCGGTTCAAGGTGAGGAGTTAAACCAATCATTTGATTAAATTCTAAGCGTTCTCGATAACGGTGTAACTCCATAAACGCTTCTTCTTCAAAATCAATATTCAGAAAGATTTCTGTGTTTTCATGGGGAGGAATCACTGCATCAACAATCGGCCCAACCATAAAATTTTTAGCGAGTTGTTGGGTTAACAAAGGAACTAAAATCAAGAGTAAAATAAATCGAACTGAAATAATCGTTTTAACCTTAGATTTGCGATAATTTTTAATAATTTCTTCTTCCGATTCTGGGTTCAACTCTCGCTGGATCCGACCAATGGTTCGCAGGAGAGAACGAGGCAAAAAACTCATTTCTAGCCTTGTTTTCAAGTCATCAGGGATAGATTTTTTCTCAGAATTGTAAGACTTAGAAAAACTCCGAGAATCCGACGAATCCCGATTAAGAACCGGAGAAGGTGTGGAGCCAAGGCGAGAGAATTCGGTTCCGGGTTGAGAGTTATTATTGGGGTTATTCTTCTGTTGAACAGTCACCCAAGCCACCGAATCAACAGCTTGATTTTGGGGTTGACGTTTGGGCTTTTGGGGGGAGTATTTTCCAATAATCGTGTCAATGAAATTCAGCTTTTCACAGACCTGAGAAACATGATCAATATGGAACAAATCATCATCAACCGAAAAACCGGATCGGGGTCCAGCTAAATTAGTCGGTTCAGATAAACCAATCACCGAACGACCAAGATTAAACTCAGCCAAACGAATTTGAATAATATTTAAACATTTCTTTAGCTCAGAATTAAAATAAGACCAAACGCGATCGCTATATTCTACGGAATCTGGGGTAATTTTTTGACCCTGAAAATGCTCATTTTCAATCGCCTTAATCCTCAAAGCCGCATCATAGGCTTGATCTAAAGCCCGATCCGGGGTATTTTTAAACCAGTGATTGGCACGATACAAGGCTTGTTGAATTTGAGTCCAAGTCGAGGTCTTCATAAGAATTGTAGAGAATGTTAAGTCGAGGGAAAACGTGCTAACGTGTTGGGTATATTAACAAATTTATTGAAAGAATTGTGGCTGCTTTGTCGGTGTGGATAACAGGAGGAACTCGCAGTGGGAAAACCACCCGCTTAATAGAACAGTTTTATCATTGGAGTGAGAACCCCCCAAACCCTGATTTAATCGAATCAGAAGCCCAGAATGTCTTTCCCCGATCAGCCAAACGAACAAAATCCCAGAAAGCATCCTCATTAATATTAGCCGCCAATAGTGATAACCGCCGAGATTTAGTCAATCGCATTTGGGAAAGCCACCCCGGACAGTATAGGTTTCACTCAACCACACCGTTGGGTTTATTTCAGGATGAAGTCACCTTATTTTGGCCGTTATTGGTGGAGTCGCTACACCTCAAAGCCCAATTTCCGGTCAAACTCCGCCCTGAAATGGAACAGGAACTTGCAACCCATCTTTGGAGTCAAGAACTCGAAACTGGCCGACTTGGTCGAACAGGAGTCAGCCCGGATCGGATCGTGCGTCAAACTCTTGATCTGATGCAACTGGCAGCGATGAGCGCTCAATCTGTCGAAGAAATTCCTCGAATTTTAACACAGGGATTCAAGCCAGAAGAATCCGATCCGCTTTATTCCTGTATGGGTCAACTGCTGGTGCGTTGGCGAACTTGGTGTTTGGATCGGGGATTTCTCACCTACAGCATTGTGACAGAACTTTACTGCCATTTGTTGAGTCATCCTCACTATCAGCAACACCTGCTTCGTCGCTATCAGATGGTTTTTGCTGATGATGTGGATGAATATCCCGCCATCACCCGCCATCTGTTTGAGTTTCTTTTAGATAGCGGAAAAATGGGAGCATTTACCTTTAACCCCACCGGATCAATTCGCTTAGGTTTGGGCGCCGACCCGAATTATTTAGCGGAATTACAACAGCGTTGTTGCATCGAAGCCTTAGAGCGAACATCGGGTCTAGCCCCCCAGCTAGTTGAACCCATTGTCAGTAGCGTTATAGAGAGTCGTATCGGACTGGCTGAACGGTCTCTGTCTGATGTCTACTTAATTAAGACTCAATCTCGGGCAGATTTGTTGCGAGGGACAGCAGAAGCCATGATCGATGCAGTCAAAACCCAACGGGTTGAACCTCAAGACATTGCCGTGATCGCCCCGGGTTTAGATGCGATCGCCCGTTACACCCTAAGAGAAATATTAAGCCATGAGGGAATCGCCGTTGAGTCGCTACAAGAACAACGTCCCCTGCTGAGTTCTCCACTCACCCGGGCATTACTCACCCTACTGGCGCTGATTTATCCCGGTAATGGGCGGTTAGTTGAACGAGAAGCGATCGCTGAAATGTTAGTGGTTTTGAGTCGGGTACAGACCCCCACAGACTTGAATAGCCAGACCGAGGAGTTAACATCCTCATTTTCAACCATTGACCCTGTACGAGCGGGTTTACTGGCTGATTATTGTTTCCGTCCTCATCCTCAAGATCCAACACTGTTAGAGGTGACAGCGTTTCCCCGTTGGGATCGGTTAGGATATCAAGCCACTCAAACCTACAATCAGATTTTGCAGTGGATCAACCAACAACGTCAACAATATCAAGACCGTCTCATCCCGAGTCCGGTTTCTTTTTTAGATCGGGCGATGCAACGATTTTTTCTGGCAACTCAGTCTCTGCCGAGCGATCAATTAGCCGTCTTGCGAGAATTGATGGAAACAGCAAGTCATTACTGGGAAGTCAACCGACGCCTGCATCCGAGTCCAAGCGGAGAGACATTCAGTGAAACGGTGGGTTCGTTTATTCAACTGTTGCGACGGGGAGTCGTGAGTGCAAACCCCTATCCGGTTCAACCGATGATTTCTCGTCCGGCTGTCACCCTCGCAACCATTTTCCAATATCGGGCGAACCGTCAATTTCATCGTTATCATTTTTGGCTAGACGTAGGATCACCTTTGTGGTTAAGTGGGGGAGCGAGTACCCTGTGGGGAGCGCCCTTGTTTTTGCGAGACTGGCGGGGAACTCCCTGGACACCGGAAGATCAAATGAATGCAGATACACAACGATTGCATCGAATTCTGCTAGATTTATTGAGTCGAGTTGGCGATCGCTTATATCTGTGTCATAGTGATCTGGCTGTTAATGGTCAAGACCAAATCGGCCCCCTTTTACCACTCATTCATGCAGGTGTGCAATTAATTTAGTTGATACTTTTCTAGACTAAATGGGGCATACTGGGGTTGATGTGAGAATTGAGGAGGGTTTCGGGAAAATTAAGAACAGATTTGAGGTCAATCCCCAAAAATAGTATTTTTTCCTAAAAATTACCTCAAAATTCAGCGAGTTTTTTCTGTCAATTCATTTTGTTCTAGTTTTACCTATTTTTGGCTAGTTTATTGTTCAATACAACAGGTATCTAAAAAATAATGATTAAAAATCAACAGTTAAACGGCATTGATCAAGGGCAAATTTCTTTTGTGTTTTTCCAAAAGAATAGAGCTTTGTTTCTTAGGACAAAAAATCAAGAGATGCCAGCAAGCGATCCTTGTAAAACTCGATAAAATTATCAAACTCTTACAAACCAGGCAAAGCCAAAAGGACAGTAATTTTAGAAAAAAGCCAAATTCAAACAAGAGTCTTCAGTTAACTCTCTACAAGAGTTATTTCTTAACCTGACTTTAAAACTAAAGCCTCTATTTCATTTGGAAAAATACCAACAAAAATACAACTCAAATCGCAAAACTAACAACAAATCGGTTAGCTCAGGGTCAAAAAAATACATTCTAGAGGAGGAGCAATTATGAGTAGTGTAAACGTCGGTGTGATCAGCGTTTTTGCTGATTTAATCAATGCAGATGGTAGTTTTGTTGTTAATCCATTTACCAATGTACCGATCATTGTAGAAATCACTGAAACTGAATTTGCCCAAGGTGGTAACACAGTTTTTCAGTCTTTAAACATCTCAAACCAGATCGCATTTGAGAACTTTAGTGGAGAAATATTCGGGACAACCCTAGCAGGAGGAAGAACAGGAGTATTATTTGTTTCCTTATCGACTCTACCGCCTTTTGCAGGGACTGGGGACGATGATAACGGAACCGATACCCTCGATAACGGAAACGGAGATAAAGGAACCGATACCCTCGATAACGGAAACGGAGATAAAGGAACCGATACCCTCGATAACGGAAACGGAGATAAAGGAACCGATACCCTCGATAACGGTGATGAAACCCTCAGACCCAACCAACCCCCCGTCGCCGTTAACGATCAATTTCAAACCGATCAGGCGGTTCCAACCTTCTTTAACGTCTTAGAAAATGACTTTGACCCCGATGGAGATACCCTCAGCATTGGCACCTTTACCCAAACCCAAAATGGCACCTTAACCTTTGCAGGGGCGGGAATTTTCACCTACGAACCCAACCGAGAATTTTTTGGCACAGATAGCTTTAGTTACACCGTCACCGATGGTACAGACACCGCCTTAGCCCAAGTTGTGATTAATGTTACCCCTCAAGATCTGCCCCTTTTGATTGAAGGGATTGGCAAAGGTACTGTTGATGATGATAGTATTATCGGTTCATCTGGGGATGATGTAATTGACGGTCTAGAAGGAGACGATACCATCTTTGGTCTAGCCGGAGATGACCTTCTCAGAGGAAACGAAGGCGATGATATTCTGTTTGGCAACCAGGGAAATGATACCCTCGATGGCGGCCAGGGAAATGATACCCTCTATGGGGGAAAACAAAATGATTTATTGATCGCGGGTGAAGGCAATAATCTTTTATTTGGTAATATCGGTGAAGATACCCTACTCGGAGGCCCCGCTCAAGACAGCCTCTATGGAGGTCAAGGAAATGATTCTATCCGAGGCGGCGGTGGAGATGACCTGATCTTTGGAGATAAAGGCAATGATATTCTCTGGGGGGATGCAGGCAACGATACCATCTATGGCGGAAGTGGAGACGACCTGATCTTTGGGAATGATGGGGCCGACTTACTCTCCGGTGATGAAGGTAATGATACGATCTTTGGTGGCGCAGGTTCCGATACCATTTTAGGCGGCCCTGGCAATGATCTTCTGTCTGGTGAAGTGGGTAACGACTTACTGTTTGGAGGAGAAGGCGCTGATACTTTAATTGGCGGTAGCGGTAGTGATACCTTTGTGATCGCGGACGGCACCGGAGGGTCAAGTATTGAAGAAGCCAATCTCATTCAAGACTATCAACCCGAAGACTTTATTGGGTTAGCCGGAGGGTTAACCTTTAATGATCTCAATATTTCTCAAAGCAGTGAAAACGCTGGAGATACAATTATTCGGCGTGGCGAGAACGGAGAATTTTTAGCTGTATTAGTCGGGGTTGATAGCGGAACCCTAAGTTCTAATAACTTTGTTTCTGTTTCCCTCGATAATTTACCTGTCCCGCCTGTCCCCACACCTCCACCTACCCCAACACCTACCCCAACACCTACCCCAACACCTACCCCAACACCTACCCCAACACCTCCAACAGAACCCACACCCCCCACAGAACCTACACCCCCCACAGAACCTACACCCCCCACAGAACCTACACCTCCAACAGAACCCACACCCCCCCCAACAGAACCCACACCTCCAACAGAACCCACACCCCCAACAGAACCGCCTCCTCCTCCTACACCTCCAACCCCAGTTAACCGTCCTCCAGTGGCGAATGACGATTTAATTAGGAGAAATCAGGATCAACCTGTCACCTTTAACGTTTTAGAGAATGATACGGACCCCGATGGCGATTTTATTCAAATTTTAAGCTTTAGTTCAACCACAGGCGGACAACTGATTAATCAAGGTGGGGGTACTTTTACTTACAGCCCTAGAGCGAATTTCTTGGGAGTTGATACCTTTACCTATACAATTGTTGACACGGCGAA
>JBJHBL010000131.1:0-5759 GCA_050485465.1 Limnoraphis sp.
GAGTATCATTCTTGAATATTTACCTAGAATTAGTACAGTTTTTTAGCCTTATTACTGAAAATTAGGGAGTCGAATTGACTCCCCAATTTTGTAAAATGAAACAGCCCTGATCAATTGCCAATGTTTTCGATAATATCGCCGCAACCCTCGCGGTAAACTTTCCAGACTTTCACTCTCATAAAGTCCATTTTCAATGTCATTTAAAACATAGCGCAAATACATAAAATTATTTTCACTTTTCGCCACCAAATACGTTAAAAACTGCTCTGGGGTTAACTGACGGGATGTTACCCACTCCTGAATCTGAAGACTTCGCCTATAGCGTTTCTCGGCATAACGTCGCGCATCCTTCGCACTTTCTGCTGGATACTGCATTAAATCAAACCTGGTCAAATAGTCAGTTAAGGGGAGGTCTAATTGTTGGGGACGTTTGCTGAGAATAAAATAGACCTTATCCACCAAAGAATCCGGCAAATAAAGCAGATTACTCCCCTTACTTTGCCCGGTTGCATCTACTTCATCTAAGGCATCCACTACCACCACTAATTTCTTACCGGGGGCGAGTTTATTCGCGGCTTCTGCCAATAAATGGGCTAAAACATTGCCATCTTCCGTAGCCCGTTCGGGTAGGCGGGGATAATTTAAGTTATAGCCCTGAATCAGTTGGGTGCAGATATTTTCTAGGAACTGTGCCGGGGTAACAATGCCTTGGGATTGAATATTAAAATGGGTTAGACAGCCCCGACCCAGTAACTGCACCAAGCGTGCCATAATTGCCGTTTTCCCTACGCCGGGGTCAGCTTCTAGGACAAAATACCCTTTTGGATTGTCCTGTAAAAAATCCCGAATTGCCTCAAAAACAAAACGCCGCCCGACAAAATCCTGAGTTCTTTCCTCAATGATGGCTGTACGATATTGGGGGAGGGGAAACTGGGGCTGAGTGGTGTCTAAGTATTGCTGAAACGCTTGCCGAAATTGAGCCAATTCATCCTGAATCCCCGTTTCTAATTGCTGCAAGGCGTGACAAATATCTTCACGGGTGGCGAGTTGGGGTAAATATTGTTGAATTTCGGCAATTTGTGCCAACGTCGCCCCATGCAGGTCAAATAACATCCCCACAAAGGCTTTCCCGCCGTTGTTGGCATCGTCTTTCAGGACTTGGCGCAAGTGTTTATTGAAGTTAGTCGCTAATTCCGCTGCCAAATCTCTGATGACATCTTGATAATTCTCCAGGTTATCCCCCAAAACCCCTCTCTCACATCCCTGTTGGAATAACCATGTGACCACTTCCCGCCATTCCGGTTCCGGTAACACCTGATACTCGCTAAACTGTTCCGGTGGTTGGCTGAAAATCTGATAGAGTTGGTCTTCCTGGAGGGTTTCAAACAGGTTGAGGGTTTTGGCTTGTTCCGCCCATTCCACCCAATATTCCTCGATTTGATTAGCGAAATCCTCTAAGGATTCCTTGTCGGAATAGTTCGGGCTGATTTTTTCCGTCAAGGCTTTGGCTACAGTGCGTCCTGCCGCTTTGGCGATATCTTCATTCCGCAGGACATCGCTACTGTTGCGAAATCGCTCAATTAATGTGCCTAAATTATTCCCGGTCATCCCGGCGAAAAAGTTAGAAAACCCGGCTAACACGGGAACCGCTAACCCCGCAGCCGAACCCGCTACCCCTCCTGTGACGATGGAACCTAAACCCACGAGGGCGGTTCCGGCTAACAGGGGTTGATTGAGTCTTACCAGTCGTAAATAGTCCATGTGTCATCCCAGGAAGTCGGGTTATGGATTATTTTTTGATTCTAGCAGGATTGAAACAGATAGCTGGGTCTGGGGTTTATATGGTTTTTTTTCCGTCTATGATGGGGATAAGATTATTGCCAAAACATTGCTGTGGCAAATCCTACAATGTCTGTTCTTGAGGTTGCCTACTGCTGCTTGAGGTGTACTTGTCGTGATTTATTAATGGCTTTTTTCGGGTTGGCTGACTCTTTTGTTTGGCGATAAACCAGAAGTTTCTCAAACCCGTGCTATAAAATCTGGGGTGAGGTTCACTGTGTTTATTACTATCAGTTTTTATTGAATTTAGAATAGCCTTGATGACCGGGAATTGCTTTTTTGTAATGATCTGAGAATCGAGCAATTGATGAGTCAACACTTTCAACAGAAGCCTGAAAAGCATTAAAATAGAAGCCTTTCACAAAGGAAAACTCTTTTCGCGCTTGTGGTACTGAGACGATACAACTGTTTTTGTCCAGCATTTCGGTGATCTATCCCAAACCGGATACATTTGTTGCGGATAAACTGAGCCGTTGTCATCGCCTTGTCTATTGCTGAATATTGAATTGTTTTCCTTCTAGCTTTGAATTATAGAAGCAGAATTTGATGTGGAAAATCTCTATGTTATTATAGCATTCCTAAAAACAAAGTCCCCCCAGAAAGGCCCCAGGGCCGTTTCGTTCTAAAATTTTGCGATCGCGCTTGATCTAAAATTGGAAGCAGTTTCACCCCTTTTTTCTTCGGAAGATCTTTGATCTGAGAAAAAAACGGCGATCGCTTGACTCAAAAAGGTTATTCCCCCCTGAATCTTCAAGGCAGGAATTGAAAAATAAAACTGGCGAGATCACTTGATGTAAAATGATTGCGATTGCGCTGACACGCACGCTGCGCGAACGCCAGTTTATTTCAAAATTTTATCTATGGACAGTCTAATTAAAGAACTCAAAAAAGTCAAGGACTTTCGCCGTAGCCAAGGCAGAAGACATCCTTTATGGTTAGTTTTATTGATAGTAATTTTGGCAGCGATGCAGGGATACTTAGGGTATAGAGCGATGGGAGATTTTGCCAAAGCCAATCAACAGCTAATTCTTAATAAATTTAAAATTTTCTCAAAAAAAGTCCCTTCTTCATCAGCGATAAAACGGGTTATAATGGGAGTAGATTGGTCGAATCTTCAAGAGATTTTTAATCAATGGTCTAGTCAATTTTCTGAGTGGAGTGAGTTAAGGGATTGGGTCTGTATTGATGGCAAAAGCTTGAGCAGCACTGTAGATAATCTTAACAACTCTCATCAAAACTTTGTTTCATTTGTTTCCTTGTATAGTCAAGAGTATCAAGTTGTACTAGGATTAAATAGCTTTGAGAATAAACACTCTTCAGAAATAAAGCAAGTTCAAGAGATTATCGGGAGTTTGCCTTTCACAAAAAAAGTATTTACTCTCGATGCTCGACCTTGCCAAAAACAAACAGTTCAAAAAATTATTGACTCAGAAAATCACTACTTAATTGCCGTAAAAAAGAATCAAAAAAAACTATATCAAATCCTCGAATCTGTGAGCAATTATCAAGAGTCTTTGAGTGTTAATCTAGAACAAGATAAAAGTCATGGTCGCCACATTAAACGCCAAGTATAAGTTTTTCAGAGTCCGGACTTACTAAAACCTGCTTGGTGTGGAATTCAAAGCTTAATTCGAGTTGAAAGATGGGGAAAAAGAGGCAATAAGGATTATCATCAAATTGCTTACTATATTAGTAGTTTATTAGAAGACGCTGAGGTTTTTGCCCACAAAATTAAAGGACATTGGCAGATTAAAAATCAACTTCATTGGGTTAAAAATGTGATTTTTAAAGAAGATGATTCTGACCTAAGCCACTTTCAAGCCCGAACTAATTTATCAATTCTCCAAACCATAGCAATCAATCTCTTTAGATGTTTAGGATTTCTCTCCATTACTGAAGCTCAAAGATGGCTTAATAATCGCTGGTTCAAGCTTTGGATTTTGCTAGAATGAAACAGCCCTGCCCCAGAAAGGGGGAAGCACCTACCCCAGTTTTTCGGTAATTTCTGTTGCTGTCTTAAGTTAAAGCTATGTCTGGAGCCGATCTTCCGCCTAAGTTCAATCCATCTGATCCAACTCCTCCAACAGATCCTCAGTTTTTAGAGTCTCAAGAGACTTCAGCAGCTTTGAGTCCGGAGAGTCAAACCCCTGATCAAATAGACTCAAAAGATGATGACTGGGAAACTGTTAATTTACCCCATGCGATTAGCCTTGATCAACTTCCAGTGGTAGAGGATACCACCCCAGAAGAAAAAAGACATCCACTCGAAAAATTAACTTCTACAGAACTAGAGGTTAAATTGGGTGAAAGTGAAAATCTATCTCCGTTAATTCAAGCTTTACATGAGTGTAATCGAGATTTAATTAATCGAGTAACAGAACTTGAAACGGAACTGGATGAATGCAGACAAACTTTAAATGATCAAAATCATTTACTCAATCAGCGAAATCAAGATTTAGCTTTTGCTCAAGATCAAGTGAGTCGTTTGTTTGGGAAACTAGAACTTTCTAACCAAGTGATTCGCCGTCAACAGGTTTTAGTAGAAACTTTAACTGAACAATGGGAAACCAGTCAAACCCGGATGGCTCAGATGGAACGGGAATGTGCGATCGCTCAACAGCGCTATAATGAGCAGTTCCATGAGTTAGTTCAAACTCAAAGTGCTTGTCGAGAATTGCGATCGCGCTTACATCGTCAGCAACGTCATACCCTTCAGTTTAAAGCAGCTTTAGAACGGTGTCTAGAGATGCAGCCGCGATTAGAAAATGTTTCTCAAAATGAAGAAGCTAAGACGGGTTTAGATTTACCGAATTTTGAAAGTATTAGTTCAACCGAAAATAGCGATGAGTCTGTTGAATTTGAACCCTATCCCTACCAACCAGGGGTTACAAGATCTCAACCGGTTAAACCCTGGTCTGCTGAATTTTTAACGGAAGATGAGAGTTTAGATCGTCTCGATGAAATGGTTAAACAAAACCCGCATGATTTTAACGAAGAACTCGTTGATGAATGGCTGGAGTTAGACGAAGAAACCTCATCCACTCTACAAGAATCCTCACAGGTATTACCCCAGCTTAATCTTAGAGATCACTCGGAACAAAATGTTGAAGACTCTCAGTTTTCAGAACCGATCAATTTAGAAGAACTAACATTAAATCCCTTTAATGAAGATGAATTTTCATCGGTTGAATCCTCTCAAAAACCGCCTTCTCCCCGGTTTATTGACGAGGAATTGGATCGAATTCGGATTGAATATGCGTCTTCAACCCTACCGAGTTTTGACCTGCAAACTGGGAATTCCGGCTTTGTTTCTTTACCCCATCACCCCCTCGATCAACTCCATCGCGGTTCAGACCAACCTGAACAAAGGGTTTCTACCGGGAAAACCCCTAACTGGCCCGCACCCCTGATTCAACCGACTCGTCCAAAGAAATTGCGATCGCTGGCTTCAATTCAACTTCCTCGATTTCCGGAAGTTGCATCCGTTGAAAAGGCTGTTATTGCTTCTAAAAATGAGGCTGAACCCTTTTAAATCAAGTTTGAATTAACCTTTCCCCTAACCCCTCTCAAATTAGCAGAGGGGAAAGAGGAGGTTATGGGTTGGCTAGAAAGCGAGGATTTCGGAACGAATAATTGTAGTTGCATCAACATCCAATAAAATAGCAATCTGTTGATTATCAACTGTAATCGTTGTGTTGTTTCCCAGTTGATTAATTTCTAATTGAGAGACTAACAAACCTTCTGTTAAAACTAACCGATCCTGTCCGGGTGTAAAATCAGTAATCCAGTCTATACCTGACTTCAATTCCAGAACAAAATAGTCATTTCCAGCGCCGCCTGTCAGCGTATTATTACCCTCACCGCCAATCAGAGTATCATTTCCCTGATCACCAAAGAGTAAATCATCTCCGCTACACCCT
>JBJHBL010000132.1:0-5687 GCA_050485465.1 Limnoraphis sp.
GAGACTGACCTCTGCTTAACTGGAGAAATCCCTTTAAGTAAGTCAACTCGTAGAAAGAGGAAACCCAAAGAGTGATCTTTGGAATCCCCCGTTATATTGCTATGCAATTAGCGGGGGAGGATGTCAAACCATCGTGATCACAGTATACCCTCGGGAACAGAGTTCAGGGTTCAGTCCCAGCCAGAGAAAATTCAGTGAGAAGATGATCCTCATGTTAAAATACGTGAAAATTATGAAAATAATGTTAGCGAGGTAAATTGATTCATGGAAGCAGCGTTGCTGTTGGCTAAACTGCCGGAAGCTTATTCAATCTTTAGCCCGGTTGTTGACATTTTGCCTGTGATCCCCGTGTTTTTCCTGCTGTTGGCTTTTGTTTGGCAAGCATCAGTCGGATTTAGATAGAGACAAAAAAGCTATCAGCGTTGGCTTTGGGTAACTGGTTCATCAACTCGCAAGGGTTGACAACACCAGTTTTTAAATGCAATGCTGATAGCTTAATTGACATCCTCTCAGCCGTAAACGACAGAGATTCCAAACCTCACGATTTAGGCTTCCTCTAACTATCTCGTTGACTTACAAGGGCTGGGTTTCCCCACTTAAGCAGAGGTCAGTCTCTCTGGAGGCGTTGATTTCCATCTGCCCGACGGTATTTTCAAAACAGATATTAAGCTGAAAAACGGATTAAGCTACGTGTGAGAAGCCTAGATTTATGCGTTTTACAGTCAAGTTAATCCGTTAATCTATTTCTTATCCGTTTCTTGATTTGATAACTGTTTTAATGCAGATTTTAGAATGTTTTTGGCGGCGTTTTCATCCCGGTCTGCTACATAGATAAGCTATTGTAGCATACAGTAATCCGTCGTGAACGACCTGGCTCTAAACCTACTTTTTATTGGTAAGATTTGGAAAATTTTAGGTGTTGCGAGCGCCGATTGTCTTTTGGAATGCAGGTCGTTCACCAACACGCTTTATATAGTCAACAACCCCCGGATATGCACTTAAATCGAGCTTTAACATAATGGGAATATAAGCTAAAATCGACCCGACAGCAATATCGGCGACATTAAATTCATCTCCCATAATATAAGGCTGTTTTTGGAAAATTTCGTTCAGGGGCTTCATTAAACGTGGGGTTTCTTTTTCTCGGCTGGCCTCGATAAAAATACCATTAGCCAGAGTAGAATTCCCAAATAAAACCCATTGATATATTTCGCCTCGTTTTTCCGGAGATTCAGGCATCTTACCATACTTGTCTGCTAAATAAAGCAGAATTCCTCCCGATTCCGACAATTTAACCTCACCATCCACAACAGCAGGAACCTTTCCTATCGGGTTAATGGCGAGAAAATCGGGTTCAAGATGAGCGCCTGCTTTCATATCAAGCAGAACAAATTCATAGGGAACAGCGATTTCTTCCAAGTACCACTGAACAATGGATGCACGACTAAAAGCACCACCGTAGAGTTTCAGCATCAGTTCGACTCCTATCGTTATGTGGGATATTCACAGAGTCGATAAATACTCTGCACTAGACTATCATAATCTACAATGGGCTTGGGATAAAAATCATCCGCTTGAGAACTATTGAGCAGAGATTGACGTTCACTTTCCCCTGCATAAGCTGTGACTAAAATAATCGGAATTTTAGCCGTTTGAGGATTGCTTTTTAGGAAACGAGAGAGATCAACGCCGCTAACATCTTTTTGATCTAAATGAGCCTCCGGTAGATGAACATCCATAATCACCAAATCGACTTCTTCTTCTTGACAAAGCTGAAAAATTTCATCTAACTGGTCAGTGACAATCACCTGAAAACCGCTCAGGCGTTGAATTAACTTCGCCATTCCTTTCGCTAAAAAGTAGTCATCTTCGACGATTAAAATTCTTAAATTATCTTTTTGAAAATTCACAACTTACAAACTTTATTCGACATTCAAACTCTCAAATTGCTGATCATAACCCAGACATAGGTTCTGTATTAACACATACAACCGAGAACTTCAACCCCTTCTCGAGATCAACAGACTCATCTTCAACCGCTATCCTGTTGAGAGAGGGAGTCATCACCCTTTTGAAAACATCTTCCAACTTCACCCATTGAAACAACCCCATGAAAGGCCACCAGGTGTTGCAGCTTTATACTCAAGGTCGCAGAGACTTTCGAGGTCAAAACCTCCGTTATCAGTCCTTCCAAGGTCAAAATTTGTCCGGTGCGGACTTTAGCTATGCCGATCTCCAAGGCACCAACTTTCAAGGCGCTACCCTCCACCAGGTTAAATTCCGAGGGGCAAAAGCTGGACTTCCAAAAACCTGGGTGATCATCCTCTCCGGGACTGCATGGTTGTTGGCTGTTCTTTTAGGGCTGGCTTTAGTCCTGGTGGGTTATTTTGTCTTGTTATTTTTCAATATGTCCACTCCCGAAGACGCGAATACAGGTTGGGCGGCTTTGGCCCTGATGCTGATTTTAGTGTTCATGGGGGGACGTCGAGGGATTGAACGGGGTTGGGGAGGGTTTGTTGATGTCATAGAAATTGCCGTTGTTGGGATTATTATCGGGGTTGTGTCTGGATTGGCTAATTTAGTCGTTTTGCTGGGTACATTGGCAATTGCGGGGGTGTTAGCGGGGTTTGCGGGGGCGATTTTGTTTGCTTCTGCGGTGGCTTTTGGGGTGATTTTAGGGGTGACTCCCCGCATGGCTTGGGTGATGAGTCTGGTGAAAGTGTTAACGGTTGCGGCGATCGCTAGCGCTATTGCGGGTTATATTTCGGGGGGGGTGAGTGCGATCGCCATAGGTCTTTCTGTTTTAGTGACGGTTGGGTTTGATTATATTGGTTGGCGGGCGCTTCAAGGCGATCCACAGTATTTTTTCATTCACAATTTAGCGGTGAATTTAGCTGCAACGGGAGGCACTAACTTTCGTCAGGCGGATTTAACGGATGCTAGTTTTACCAATGCTTTGCTGAAAAGTGCTGATTTTCGCCAAGCCAAATTAACCCGTACTCGTTGGCGGGGGGCAAAGCAACTCAATCAGGTGCGAGGGGGTAATACTTATCTGGAAAATCGACAGATTCGCGAGTTATTACAAACGGGTGACGGTGAAAACCAGAATTTTGATTTTCAAGATTTACGGGGATTAAATTTACAAAATGCTAATTTAGCCTCGGCGAGTTTTATTGGCGCTAATCTCAGTTCGACGGACTTAAAAGGGGTGGATTTATCTAAGGCGAAATTAGTCCGAACTAAATTAAGTGAAGCGAATCTGAATGGTGCAACGTTAACGGGGGCTTTTATTCAAGATTGGGGAATTACTTTGACGACTCAATTGAGGAATATTACCTGTGATTATTTGTTTCTGCGTCTTCCCTCTGAAAATAGCAATGATCCCAATCCCTATCGTCAACCTACGGATTGGAATAAAACGTTAAAACCTCAACAGTTTACAGCGATTATTCGTTCGTTTCTACAAAGTAAACAAAGTTGGTACTCGATGATTTTAGATTCTGATGATAACCCTTCTGAATTTTCGGGAACGATTGTTCAAGTCTCTCTTAAAGGAGAAAGGGAAATTTTAGAAGCTGAAGGTTTAGAGCATTCTCGTAACTCTGCAACTGTTCAGAATTCATCAACAGATCTCACGGATACTCTGAATACACTCCCGGAAAATTTAGCTGCGATTGTTGCCGTGATTGAACAGTTTATCCAAGAAATTGAGGCTGTTTCTCCAATTGATACAACCTCTGAACAGATGAAAGCCGCAGCCGAAATTGTTGAACAACTGGAAAGTGAGCGAGAATTAAAACAAAGTTTGATGGAAATTTTAACTCCCGAAAATTGTCAAAAGATTGAACAGGCGATTAATCGTCCGATTGGTCATTTTGTTATCACTGCTATTCAATCTTGGCAAGAGGTTTAACTCTCGGTTCCGATCCGTTGTTTTTTCTACAACACCTGATGGGTATAAGCGTGCTGTTTAATATTATCTTCGGTGCTGATAATTCGCTCTGAATTTAAAATGCGTTTCCGTTCTAAGGAATAGTTGAAGTCTTTATAGACTGTTCCTAATTGAAGATGAGATTGAGCGTTTGGACGGCTTTTGTAAGTGCGTGCTGCGGCGAAAACTCGTTCGTGAAATTCATCGGCTAACTGTACTTCTGGCGGAAACTCTGACGGAATTTGCACGCTGTCGCCTGTGAGAACCGTTCCGACTGTTGTAGCACAGGCGAGTTGATAGGAAGTCGGTATTCCTTTCAGTAGCGCTTCTAGGGCCGCTGAGGGAATGGGTTCGATAATTTCGACTTGATGAACTTCTCCTTCTTGTTTAATGAAACAAGTGGCTAAACCAATGATTACATAGTCATCAGTGGCGAGATCGGGTGCGTTAGGATATGCAGCGCTTGAAGTCATAAGGGTTTAATGTAATTTCTAAGAAATTGAATCTCGTTGAGTTCTCCAGGCTTTAAAAAACCTGGATTTGTGCGCGGAATTGCTACTCAGATTAAAATCGCGGAAGGCGACAGTGCTGCGTGGGTTTCTGATTTCAAATCAGAAACACGCACTGTCTGCTTCGCAATACTGCTTACGATACGATCTAGAAAGACTACCTAGAAAATATCGATGTGGGAGACTCAAAACTCCCCTAACAACCTTAGCTAAGTGCTGTGTTGATACTTTTGATTTTCGGATTATATTGGCAGCACCATTACAGTCCGCGTTAATTAATTGTCCTTGAGAATCTCTGAATAAACCTCTTTGAACTCGCTTTCCTGATGAATTCCACCCTATGGGTTTCTCACCAAATGAAGGTAGAGTATCACTATCTAAGAAACTAGCTTTTGAGGTATAAGATTCTTCAGTCTCGATAAACTCTATCCCGTGTTGTTTACAAAGTTGAGCAATGCGGGATTTTAGTTTTGCAGTGGGAATCTGTACAAAAGACTGGTTATTCTTGCCAATATTGATACCGTCTTTGTTGCGCTGGTTCCATCCAAATACAATGGTTGAAACCTTATTCTTGAGACACCAGTTAATGATAAACCTTGCGGCTTTATTAACGTTGTCACGCATCTGACGATTACGCTTTTCGGTAATAGATGCAAGATGTTCATCCCAGTAACCTTGCTCCTTCCCAGTCTTTAACTGAGCAACCTGCTTGTTATACCATTGATTTTGGGATTTCACCTTTTTGCCATCAATGATGAATGATTTTCCGGTTGTACTAACGCAGGTTAGCCAGTTATTTAAACCTGGATCAATCCCAAGTATGTGTTCAGATTGTTCAGCTTGTTTTACTTCCGGTTGTTCATAGACAAATTCTAGGTAAAAACTGTTGTTACGCGGAACAAATCGAAACTCTTTGATAGTCTCAAAACTCAAATTAGTTGGCATAGGCAACGTAAAGCTATCGATTCCAAACCACGCTTTCACCTGCTTACCCAATGAAAATTGTAAATGACCATCGGTTAACTTTACCCATCGTTTTGGATAGCTTACAACAGCTAGACCCCCTTTTTTTCTATACTTGGGTAGCTTAGGCTTATTGGTTAACTCCCCTCGCTTGTACATTCTAATCAGCTTCTTGTAAGAGTTGAACGATTCAACCACGCCATGCAAAGTTTGTTGAGCGCAGGCTGATCTTAAAGCTTTAAAATGCGGGTTGTTTTTTAACCTTTTATCAAGGTCATACTTCG
>JBJHBL010000133.1:0-5643 GCA_050485465.1 Limnoraphis sp.
CTTCTTCGTGAGTATTCATATCAGTTTGATCTATCCTATTTTCAACAAACGACTTACATTAATTTTCCTTTCTTCTGTTTTGATCGCTTCAATTGCCTTGGAACGTCAATCATAACTGTAAGGTGCGGGCATACTACTTGAAGTCGTTAAGCTACAGCTAAATTTTATCAGATTTTGTCCTAACCATAGCGCGTAGTGCTATAAGTCTAATGCTCCATGCTCTCAATAGTGCTGAAAAATTCCCCACGCCTTCAGGCGGGGGAGTGTCAAAAAGACTGAAGAAATAGAAATTAATCTTCTTTATGTCTCCGTGTCTTAGTGGTTTTACGGGATAGAATCAGCCTTAGCTATCAGCCTGATCATCAGGTTGAGCCGGAGCTACAATCGCCTGATTATTAACCGACTGAACCCCTTTAATTTCTAATGCTAAAGGCTCAATTCGTTCTAATTGTTCTTCAGTAGGAACGGTTCCGGATATAGTAATCACCGCATCTTCAGATTCAACAACTAACAAACTAGCAGGTAAATTCGCTTCTAATTTACTTCTAACTTCACTGGCGAGATCACTATCATTTCGATCTACAGCAGAACCGTCATTAAACATATTATTGCGTTCTTCTCGCGCTCGAATATCCGCATCGAGTTGATCTTCTCTCGCTCCAGAACGTGTATCTTCGTGAGCATCTTGTACTTGTGATGCAGTGGGAGTTTCTGGAGTCTCGTCTATATTCTCAGGTGCATTGGCATCGGTGCGAGCAGTATTATCATCACAAGCAACAGCACCAAAGAGTACAACGCTACCCAGTATAAAAGCAGTTAATTTTTTCATGGTTTTGTCTGAATAAATAAAGTTGATAAAGTTGAAAATGAATTGAGGAGTCATCATTTAGGTGAAAGTGGCTCCCCAATCGTTGAACATTAGCGATCGCGATGATCAACAATCGTTAATTTGGGATCACGATTCACAACCGCAGTGGGTTGAGGAGCAATATTTTTTAAAGGTCGATTAATCTCAGAGGAATCATAAATGTCAAAGTCTCGAATTCCTTTTTGAGTATTGAGAATTGATTGAGCTTGACGAATTTCCTGATCCGTTCCGCTAACCATCACTAAATAATCACCGTGATTAATACGATCATCGTAACGCTTGGCTCGATCCTCAAAAACACCTAAACTCGCATAATTATCCACACGGTTCATGCGGTTCACGCCTGGAAGCCTATCCATCGGGCTAGTATCTTGAGTCACCACAGAAATCTGACTCATGGGGAAATTAGCATTTTTGAGTTCAGTTAAAGCGTACTCAGCCTCGCGACGGTTGGAAAAAAGACCAATTCCCCGTTTTTGAGCAGTAGTCCCCCGATTATCTCCGCTCGTCATTGGAGTCACCAAAACGTATTTCTGATCGGTGTCAGAACGTTTATAAGTTCCCCATTGTTGAATTCCTCGACGGTTAAACAGGGTTTCTGCGCTCCGAACCGCTTCGGGAGTTCCTTCGACAACAACGAGATATTCGCCTTGATTAAAGTGATGATTGAACAGGGGACTGCGATCGCCGACAAACCCAAAGAATCCTTCATCAAAGCGATTATGAACGGTAAAATCGTGACGGTTCGGGTGATGGTCGTAGTCCTGAGCGATAATATAGACTTGGTTAGGAGGAAAGCCTGTATTAATCAGTTCATCGAGGGCAAGTTCTGCATCCCGACGACGAGCAAACACACCAATAGCACGATGCTCATAGTTATTAACAATAGGAGCTTGGGTTCTAGCAGATTGTTCTGAGGTGGGAATATCAAAGACTCCCCAATCTTCGATACCGCGATGGCTTAAAATACTTTCAGCCTGACGAATCTGATCATCAGTTCCGTCTACAATCACGAGATAGTTTCCCCGAGAAATCCGATCATTGTAGGTTCTAGCCCGATCTTCAGGAATCCCTAAACCAATCAAAGCACCGACAAAACCGCCTGTTGCAGCACCGATAGCGCCACCTGCGAGGGTTGTAGCAATGGTGGTGGCAATTTCACCTGCTAACATAATCGGCCCAATGCCGGGAATGGCTAAAGTTCCTAAACCGACTAATAGCCCTGTTAAACCGCCTAATGCCCCCCCGGTAACGGCTCCTGCGGCACCGCCTTCTTCAGCTTTGTTGCCGACACGCTCATTAACTTCTGTATCTCCGATGCGTCCCGGTGCTTCAGAGTCTCGTGCAATCACAGAAACTTGATTCATCGGATAATTGTTGGCTCTCAAGTCTTCGAGTGCGCCTTCTGTCTCTCTACGACTTGGAAAAATACCAACGGCTCTTTTATTTTGTCGTTTTAAAACCATGTTTAAGTTTTCCTCCCTATAGGAATTTGATTAGTTTGAATTTAATCAATGCCTTTTTTCAGGCTTTCTCCACTACTATAGGCAAAAAAAACGGGGTTTACATCTGTCTAAATAGACAAATATTATTTTGCTTCTGTCTCTCTTTTGATAGACTTAGAGAGCTTGAAAGCCTTCTCTATCAAAAGATTATTTGCTATTTTTTCTCTATCTTTAAGATAAGTTCTAAAGTTTAATTAGGTTTCTTTTTGCGTTTCCCAATTGCTTTTGGCTTCAACGTGACGTGCATAACGAGGACGACAAGGGGTTCCCATACAGACTTGACCCGGAGGCATATCGCTAAAAACACTACTACGAGCGGCAATTACAGCGTTGGAACCAATCACTACACCTGGGCCAACAAAACTATCTGCGGCGATCCATGCTCCATCTTCTATCAGAATGGGAGCCGTTTTTAAGCCAAAACTAGGGTCGGTAATGTCGTGACTTCCGGTACATAAATAACTTTTTTGCGAAATAACGCAATGTTGACCGATATTAATTTCATCTAAACTATAGAGTACAACATCATCTCCAATCCAACTATAATCACCGATTTTAACTTTCCAGGGATAGGTAAACCGAGCCGTTGGACGGATCAGGACTCCTGCACCAATTTTTGCCCCAAATTTTCTTAATATAAAACAGCGAATTCCGCTCAAAGAATGCAACGTTAGGGGGAAGGTAACGGCCTGAACAAACCACCAGATTAATATAAACCAACCGGGTTTTCCGCGATCAAAGTCAGATTGGTCATATTGACGTAAATCAACCCAGGATTTTGTTTGTTTAATTTCTTGCATAATCATCCATTGCAGAGACGTTGCTGCCAACGCCTCTACAGATCACTATTTCTGTACAGCTTGAGGAACAGACTGAACGGGTTTTGAGGCTTCAGAAGAGGATTTACTGACGTTTAAATGACCGCCAAAGGTTCGCAACTCATACAATTTTACACCGATTTGATATTCATATTGACTGAGTAAACGACCATAAATATAACCCGCTCGACCATCTAAAAAACCCAGTCGCAGAATATAAAATAAAACAAATCTCAGCAAGGGTTTAAAGGGAAGTCTCACCCAAACTTTTTTCAAGAATCGCTTCCGTTGAACCGCATCTCCAAACAGGTTTGCGCCGATAGTATCACTCTCATCTTGACCTGTTAAAATATTGTAGTAGACGCGAGCTTCCCAGTTAGAATAACGGTTATGTCGAGCAATCCAGTGAAACATATCACGAAAGTCTTCATGGAGCATATCATTTTTCAGATAACCCACTTTCTCTAGCCCTGACATGACAACGTGTTCGTGAACTTCGTTATCCCCTGTATTACGAACCCCTTCTGTTTTTAGGTTTTCATAGCGACCTTGTTTGTGTTTAAATAAACGCAGGTTCCAGTCTGGGTATTTGCCGCCATGACGAATCCAAGTTCCTAGAAAAAAGACCCGACGATTGATATAATAGCCACAATGTTCGGGGTTTTGAATCATAATGGCGATCTCATCCCAAAGTTCGGGTGTAATACGTTCATCACAATCTACAATTAATACCCAATCATTGCGAAAAGGCAAATTTTCTAATGACCAGTTTTTCTTTTTCGGCCAGTTTCCGTTAAAATAAAATTGCTCGACTTTAGCACCGTAACTTTCTGAAATTTCAACGGTACGATCTTCACTTTGGGAGTCTACCACAAAGATTTCGTCCGCTCTTGCCACACTCGCCAAGCAAGCAGGTAAGTTTTCCTCTTCGTTTTTAGCGGGAATCAGAACCGAAACCGGAATCTTAGATACAGTTGAGGTCATAGGGAGAAGTTTCCAGTAGTAATTTTGCAAGAAATCAATTTAGATGCTTATCCAAAGTCTTAAAATCTTTGGACGTAGACAATAGTAGAGGATACATTCAGAGAATATTGGTATTGAATCTTTCCCCCTTTAACTCTAACCTTTCCGGACTTGCCTTGCCTATTAATAAACCCCTGCTTTCTGTATTTGTCCGTCAGCTTGTACAACCCCGATTAGTGCGTTTCTTTTTCCGAATGCTTTTGCGATTTAGAGGCGATAATTCCAGCAATGGCGGCTTGAAGATATCCTATCTGACCGTAAGCATACACGAAATTATCAAAGCGTTGTGCAGGATCGCTGAAATTCTTAATGGATTTGTACAATCCTCGCACAATTCGTTCCCCGCCTCGACCTAACTGATCCCAACCTGCTTCACCTGCCAGTTGTTCCCGGTAACATTCACTGATGCCTTGCCACCAGCCTCTTTCCATAAACCAACTGCGGTTAACTCGTTCCGGGGCGACGTTATGGGCGACGAGGGCTTCAGGAAGATAGGCAACTTTCCAGCCTTTCTTTAAAGCCAATTCTGTCATGTGAAGTTCTTCGTTTGACAGGAGGCGCTTTCCCACTCGTCCTAAGTTGGGATCAAAGCCGCCAATTTGATCTAAAAAACTGCGACGCAGGGAGTAATTTAAGCCTCTCGGTGTTAAACCGGGGTTTGTGATACTTACGATTTCCTGTCCTAAATCATAGGCGCCTAAGTTCCCTGCTAACCCTTCTGATAACCACTTGGGGGGGTGAATGCCTTCAGGCCATAATAGGGTGACTTTACCGCCTGCGATCGCTAATTTTTCCTCCTGTTGATAGGCTTGATATAAAATGCTTAACCATTGCGGTGTGGCAACAGCATCATCATCGAGATAGGCTAAAATCGGGCTTTTAGCTTCAGTAGCACCTCGGTTGCGGGCGACGGATAACCCGGTGACGGCTTCGTAAACGTACCTTAACTTGGGGTGCGGAAGTCGGGCTTCAGTCACTTCACGAGTGCGATCGCTGGAGGCGTTATCAACGATAATGACTTCATAGTTTTCAAACTCCTGTTGGAGTAGACTGTCGATCGCGGCGCCTAAATAGTGATCGCGATTATGTGTACAAATAATGGCTGAGATCTGAGGATTTGTCATAGCTGAGACTTCCTAGCGCGTAGCCTTTCTCTATTGTGACATCCTCCCGACGCTCATCCGAAGCGGATAAAGCGCGGGCTTCCCAAGATCGCTCTTGAGGTTTCCTGTTTCATTGGGGTACGCACGCAACCTTCCTCTACAGGCAGTATCACCGTCTGTCCAACGGCTACAAGACCTCGTTGCATTATTACTTGAGCAGCAGCAACATCTCGGTCGGTTTTGTATCCACATTCACCGCAATCATGCACCCGTTCGCTGAGTTCTTTCTTTCCGGTATGCGTCCCACACTGAGGGCAGATCTGACT
>JBJHBL010000134.1:0-5581 GCA_050485465.1 Limnoraphis sp.
AGACAGGAGTATAAGTCTGAGTGGTATGGTTTAGTTGTGGTGTTTGCTGATAGATTCTATCCGTCAACTAAGACTTGTTCAAGTTGCGGTCACGTTCAAGAAATGCCACTGACAGAACGAGTTTGTAACTGTAAGAATTGCGGTGTAAGGGTTGACCGTGATTTGAATGCCAGCCTAAATTTATTACATTATGCCGAGGGCTTCTCGGTAAATTGCCTGTCTTATGACCGGGTGCTGCCGACAGTCCGGGGTGATGCAGCGCAAACTCGCGACTTGCGGTCGGACCCCGCGCCACCTGCGGGCGAATCGCGAATGCCGGCCAACAGAGGCGGTTTCCGTCGTTCGCGGAGCGTGCCGTCAGGCGTAGAGCGCAAACTCCGGTCTTGGTGGTTTCCATCAAGGAGGAAGTTTGCAAGAGAGCGAAGTTTGCAAGAGAGGGAATGCCGACCAACAGAGGTGGTTTCCATCAAGGAGCGCAAACTTGCGGCCTGGCGGAATAGTCGCGAGCAAAGTTTGTAAGAGAGGAATTTCGCAAGAGAGAAACTTTGCAAGACAGGAAGTAAACGTTAACACGGTTTATACCGCGTTATATCACTTTTATAAAGCTGATGTCTAAATCTAAACTTAAGCTCATGGTGGTTGATGACGAGCAGGATAACCTCGATTTGATCTACAGAACATTTCGCCGTCAATTTCCGGTTTTTCTCGCAGATAGTCCAGCCACAGCCCTGAAAATTATAGATACGGAAGGGGAAATGGCTATTATTATTTCTGATCAGAGTATGCCCGAAATGACGGGGATTGAGTTTCTCACGAAAATTTGCGATCGCTTTCCTAATACGATTCGGATTCTGTTAACCGGTTACTCTGAAGAGGCTTTGGAAGATGAATCAGAAATTTTTAGTGCGGCTCAAATTTACAAGTGTGTGACCAAACCCTGGGACCCAGAAAATCTCAGAGCTATTGTTCAAGAAGCAGCAGAAGTTTATCAAGCCCGTTTACCCTGAATTGTCTTCACTGGTCACTGTGAAAGGCGATAGGCAATCTTGCTATAGGCAAAAGGCAATCCCCTGTCCTCTCTCCCCTGTAACCTGTAAACTGGTCACTGTAAACTGGTCACTGTAAACTGTATATTAACCTTGCTGTCTTGGACAATACCTGATGCTGCGACTCGAACATATTAGTAAAATCTACCCCACTGGTGTTATTCTCAAGGATGTCAACTGGGAAGTTAAACCCGGAGAACGGATTGGGTTGGTTGGGGTAAATGGAGCGGGTAAGACAACTCAACTTAAAATTATTGCTGGCGAGATCGAACCCACTTCAGGACAAGTGGTTCGTCCAGCAAGTTTGAATATTGCCTATCTGACTCAAGAATTTGAAGTTGATCCAACTCGCACGGTGCGCGAAGAATTTTGGACGGTATTTGTAGAAGCAAATAAAATTCAAGAGTCGCTGGTTCATGTTCAACGAGAAATGGAAACGGCGAGTCCTGAAGAACTTGATCATCTGATTACTAAACTTGATCGCCTCCAACGTCAATTTGAAGCCATTCATGGCTATGCTTTAGAAGCACAAATTGAGAAAATTTTACCGGAGATGGGGTTTGAAGTCGAAGATGGCGATCGCTTAGTCAGTGCCTTTAGTGGCGGTTGGCAAATGCGAATGAGTTTAGGAAAAATTCTCCTTCAAAAACCCGATTTATTGCTGCTGGATGAACCGACAAACCATTTGGATTTACAAACCATTGAGTGGCTAGAAACCTATTTAAAAGGCTTAACAACGCCAATGGTCATTGTTTCCCATGACCGAGAATTTTTAGATCGTCTTTGTACCCAAATTGTTGAAACAGAACGGGGAGTTTCCACCTCTTATTTGGGAAATTATACGGCTTATCTGGAACAAAAAGCTGAAGCTCAAGCGGCTCAATTAACAACCTACGAACGTCAACAAAAAGAAATCGAAAAACAACAGGCTTTTGTTGATCGATTTCGCGCCAGTGCCACTCGCAGTACCCAAGCGAAAAGCCGCGAGAAACAACTCGATAAAATAGAACGAATTGAAGCCCCAACCGGAGCCTTAAGAACCCTCAAGTTTAAATTTCCTGCCGCTCCGCGTAGTGGTCAAAGTGTTGTTGAAATCAAAGATCTGGTTCATACCTATGATGAGAAAATACTGTTCTTAGGAGCAGATTTATCGATTGAAAGAGGCGATCGCATTGCGTTTTTAGGGCCGAATGGCTGTGGAAAATCTACACTGTTGCGTTTTATTATGGGGTTAGAACAGCCCAGCGAAGGTCAAGTGAGCTTAGGCAAACATAACGTTATTCCCGGTTATTTTGAACAAAACCAAGCGGAAGCTTTAGACTTAGATAAAACGGTTCTCGATACTATCCATGATGAGGTTCCCGACTGGAAAAATGAGGAAGTTAGAACACTTTTAGGACGTTTTTTATTTAGTGGAGAAACTGTTGCTAAAAAGGTTGGTGCTTTAAGTGGAGGAGAAAAAGCCCGACTTGCCCTTGCCAAAATGTTACTCCAACCTGTGAATTTATTGATTTTAGATGAACCGACAAACCATCTCGATATTCCGGCGAAGGAGATGCTAGAAGAAGCCTTACAAAGCTATGACGGCACTGTGATCATCGTTTCTCATGATCGTTATTTTATTTCCAAAGCGGCTAACAAAATTGTAGAAATTCGAGACGGTGAGTTTCGCACTTATTTGGGAGATTATCACTACTATTTGGACAAAATCGAAGAAGAAAAAGAACAAGAACGTTTAGCCAAAATAGCCGCAGAAAAAGCAGCCAAAAAAGCCGCAAAAGATGCGAAAAAGAAAGCCTCTGCCAAACGTCGGTAAGCTTCTGGCTGGCAACTTCTCACCCCAAAATTCTATCAAAAATCATCAACCAGTGAACTCAAACGCTGTAACACCGGATCAGACTCTTGCTGAGAGGTGGGCTGTTCCTGGGGTTTTTCAGGTTGAGGGGTAGGTTCTACAGAGGGAGGAGGAGTTTGAACAACAGGTTGAGGAGGCGGTGAACTCGGGAGGGTCGTAACAGCTAGTTGGATGAGTGCAAGCTGTTGAGTCATCTGAGCCAACTGACGTTCAAGACGTTCAAACCGATTTCCTTCCTCCGCTACAATTTGACGTTCTAAGTGAGAAAGTTGCTTTTGCAGTTGACTCACTTGATCATCTAACTCAGGAGAACGGACACCAGGAGAACCTGGGGGGGGTGATGAAGAAGGTGAATTAGTCGGTGTCTCAGAAACAAATAAAAATTGCCAGAGGGCTTGCTTACAGAGGTTACTAAACGTCTGATATTTAGTCAATGATAGTTCTTTTTCTATCGCTTCCCATAACGCTTGATCGGCAGCATCTTCGAGGCTAAATGCAACAGACTGAGTAATTTTTTTTTGCCCGAACATAATTATCAATAAAAAGTTTCTGCCTGCGAGATTCTAACGTAGGGTTATCAAAAAATTTCCGCCTACTGCTTGATAATCGCCCTAAAGCGAGTTAAGTTTTAGTGTATCAGAAATCCACGAGAACGAAAGTTCAGCCCGTCCTGTTTGATTGCGCCTTCCCAGTTCTTGAAAGACTTGAGGCAAAAAACAAAGACGGGTTGAGTTAAACAGTTTATCGCTTCACCAGTTGCGCTTCACCGTAAACGAATTGTCCCAAAGCATTCGCCTTGCGAGCAGGTTGGGCTAAATGCGCTCTAAGTTGAGCTTGTTTGAGCAGAGGTTGAAGATCTTCCCAGAAAAACTCACCACCGCCCCCAGTTAAAACAACATCTGTAACTCTTTCAGGCAACCATTCAACCAAACGGGAAGAAAGTTCTTGGGCAAACTTTTTCCGCAACTCGGGTACAATCTCATCCAGATTCACAGGTTTCGCCGAACCCCGAGGACGATAAGTCCGTTGACCTGCAGGACGATGAACCGCTTCTAACAAGTACAAAGATTGGCTATCAGCCCCCTCAATTTTGGCAGCGACTTCTTCGTAAAACTTGCTCATCGCAAAGACTTCACTGTGAGAAACCCCACGCGCAAACCGGAAACGATCCACCGTTAGAAAGTCCGTGGTTTGATGTCCAACATCAACAATAGCCACTGATAAATCAGCAAAATTGGGAGTATCCTTGCTTTTTTGCGCTTCACACCAGATTAAACTACCATAGCCTTCAGGCATGACCCGCACACTCTTAATATCTATGGCAATTTGCTCCCCTCTAAACAGAAGAACATGGGGACCCATTAACAAACTAATAATCTGTTCTTTTTCTCGTTCAAACTGCTCTTGAGAATAGAAAGGCAAACCGAGGACGACATCAACATCGCCTTTCATCTGAAAATATCCCGCACAGGCAAAAACCTTAATCAGGGCATCATCAACTTTCGAGGGACTTGTACTCGCATCTCCACCAAATAAATTAGCACCAAAGTCAGCCGCGAGTTGACCAATAGCATAGCCATCGCCTCTATATTCCAACCACAAATCTAACAACGGATCCGTATTTTGAGACTCAAAGCCACCGCCTCTAGCTTTTTCAACTGAAAGCAAGGCAACATTAGAAGGAATAAAAACCACTTCATTCGGGCTACGACTCACAGAAGCTTTCGTAGAGGTCCGCCCCAAGTCAACACTGAGAATCGTTCTTCGGCTGTTGCTGACTGTAGTGGTGGTTGTTTGTCGGTTGACAATCGCATTGGGACCGATGGCTGGCTGTCCGACTGGTTGTTTATTACTTTGCATTAGAAAAAATTACCTCACGCAAACTCAAAATTATAATGCCCGATCTTGATCCGATTTACACCCATAATATTTTCACATACACAGACAATCTCAACTCAAACCGGATCGGAGTGAAAAATAGTGGGTAGGGTGAGAATCAACAAACCCGGCGACACCGAGGTAAGCAGAGAAAACCGTCACAGCGGATCTAGGAGAAATTTGCCGGGTTGTATTTTTTATGTCGAGTCACATCTGTCAACTCCAAACGCCAGGGTCTCCTTTCAGTAAGGATTTTAAGCTCGATTCATGGTTGTCGGCTTCTCTGCCCTTGTGAGCCACTTTATCACGAGGACGGATTGCTCCTATTGCTCGATCAGGGATCATTACGTTAAATTTAATTAAGATTATGAATAATCGATTAAGCAGTTCACCCGCACTGCTGTTTGACAAAATAGGTTTACACGCTCAGAGGCAACTTAATTTATGAAAACAACCTGGAGAACGATATTACTTTGGACTTTACCAGCATTAGTCATCGGGTTTTTTCTCTGGCAGGGAGCATTCAGCCCCTCTGCGACGAACATGAGCAACAACACTGCTAGCACTCGCATGAGTTATGGTCGCTTCTTAGACTACTTAGAAGCAGGCCGTGTTACGAGTGTTGATCTCTATGATGGGGGTAGAACCGCGATCGTCGAAGCTGTTGATCCCCAACTTGATAACCGTGTACAACGGCTGCGGGTGGACTTACCCAATAACACACCAGAACTCGTCTCTCGCTTGCGAGATGCCCAAATTAGCTTCGATACCCATCCTCCTCGCAATGATGGCGCCCTGTGGG
>JBJHBL010000135.1:0-5297 GCA_050485465.1 Limnoraphis sp.
TTTTCAGTTTTTCTATTAGAGTTGTTAACATCTTTATTTTTGTAAAAATTAGCGATTGCTCTTGATTTTATCAGGTAGCGATCGCTATTTATTTACTATTTTTCACCCGACTTTGAAACAGCCCTGGGGGGCTAGGGGGGCCACCTAAACCTCTCACGCCCTCACCCCCAACCCCTCTCCCTAACTTGAGAGAGGAGAGTAGAAATACAGGGGGCAATCTCCACAATTGGGGGAGAGGTCAATATCAACCCCGAGAATCTAAATAAATTTGCCACATTTGTTGATAAGCCTTTTCCATCTCACGAGTGAACTGTTTACCATTCCATAACGGCGCCGTTTGCTTAGATTTTCGCAACTTCCACGCCACCTGCTGTCTCAATACTTCATCGGTTCCTAGACGCACTCCCCACTCCACATACTCCTCATCACTCCAAGCAATCCCCTCATTAATCCCCGCATTCACCATCATGGTATAACTATTACGACTGGCAAACTGTTGACCCACCCGAGTCACCATTGGAATTTCCATCCACAAAGTTTCTAACGTCGTAGTCGCGCCATTGTAGGGGTAGGTATCGAGTACAATATCTGCAATTCCTATATTCGCTCGATGATTCATCATCGAAAGAACTCCGGGTAAAAATCTCAAATGATCGGGGTTGACTCCTGCTTCTTTTGCTAATTGAGTAAAGAAATCTTCAATCACCTCTCGATCATTAATATCTTTAATCAAAAAATAGCTATTGGGAACTGCTTTAATAATCTCCATTTGCAGTCGTGCAGTTTGAAGATTATATTTATAACCCGTTTGGGTACTAAAGAAAATCACGGCATCACTGGGAATATTCAGGTTATCTCGACGCAGAGTCGGTATCCCGATTTCAAAACCATCGACAGCAATATAAGTTTGAGGAAGTCGCCAAATTTTTTCAGAATAATAATTCTGGGCATCTTCTGGCAAAACATAGGGGTCAGCAATATAATAATCAATCGCCGGAATACCAGAGGCATCCCAACCCAGCCAGGTTGCTTGCACAGGAGCCGGTTTAGCAGCCATAATTTCACAAGTGCCATCCAGGGTAATACTATCAAGATCGATCAAAATATCAATTTCGTCTTCTGAAATGCGATCTGGAATTTCCACAGAACCCACTGGAAATTCATAAGCGTGATCCGCAGAAGCCACAAATTGACTCTGTAGTTGATCCTGGCGACCCTCTGCATTCATTAAATAGGCATAAATTTGAAACTGTTCTCGATCATGATGTTCAAACAGCCATCGAGACAACCATCCGACTGAATGAACTCTCAGACAGTGAGACAGATATCCGATTTTTAAAGGGCGAGTCCCCGTTTGATGAACAATTCGAGATGAATTTTTTTGATGATATTGCTCTAATACAGGTTGAGCATAGTCATTAAGATTATCTTGGCAGAGTTGAGCGATTTGACGTCGGAGTTGAAGATTGGCTTGCGGATCATCTCTTAGATAGGGAAAATAAAACGAGGTCAGAAATAAACGAACAGTTGCTTCTTGCCCAAGTCCGATAGGGTAAGCCTCAATCAAATCCCGTAAAATGGCTTCATGTTGAGGAAGAAATTCAGTGGCTTCTTGCAGATACTTGACCCCTGCGTGCATCATCCCTCGCCAAATCAGATAGCTGGCATATACCTTGTGGGGTAGATCTTCCACAACAGAAAACAAATGCTTTGCCAGTTCTATCCCCTTGACATTATTTCTCCGATCTTGGTAAAAGCCTGCGGTAGCTTTTAGCAGTCTGGGATAATCAGGATCTAGACGCAAGCCCAACTCACATAACTGAATGACTATTTCTAGGTTGCCAAACAAGGTTTTGATCTGAGTTGCCGCCATCATTAAAGTTTCGATAAAATCTTGACGATTCACAACATAGGGAACACAAGCTTCTGCAAACTCTAAAGAAGATGAATGAGCGGGAATATAGTCTAACAAACGTTGTAAAACGTCTTTGAGTTGGTTGTAATCAACTTCTGGGGGAGGATCAGATCGTAACAACTCCAAAACCCCAAAGGATTCTAATTCCTCCCCGGTATAGGTCTCTAATTTAATACTGAGTTTAATTAAGTGAAATAAGTTGTCTAAATCTATGGGGTTAATTTCTCGAATATGCTGACGAATTGCCCAAGCAACAGCCCAATCTTCGAGAGAGTCTCGCCGTTCCGCTTCGGTTTGCAACACCTGAATTAACTCAGCAGTCCACTGTTCAACTTCTTCCGCTTCTCCCTCTGCCATTGCCAACAGCCAAGTCGTCTGGGCTTCTGCTTCCTGTCCCTGCAACAGCAGCATTAGTCCCAAATTCCAGTAATGAGATCTCGTCTCGGGTTCGGCTTCAATTGCAGTTTCATACAGACGGCTTGCTTGTAGATAATCGCCATCTAATAAATACTGATCGGCTTGTTGTTTCCAATTTATAGTTTCTGAGTCAGAAGAAGACATTCTCATATTATGTTCGCATTATTCGTAATCATACCGTAGGTTGGGTTAAGCGAAAGCGCAACCCAACACCCCAACAACTACTGAAAAGATTGTTAGGTTTTGTTTTGCAACCCAACCTACTCATACTGAAAAGATTGTTAGGTTTTGTTTTGCAACCCAACCTACTCAAGTTTGGGAGAGGGGTTGACTGAAAACATTGTTGGGTTTCGTTCCTCAACCCAACCTACTTTTTTGGGAGAGGGGTTGGGGGTGAGGACGTAGGGTATTTAGGTTGCCTCCTATATTTCTGCTCCCCTCTTTTTAGTGATCATACCGTAGGTTGGGTTAAGCGAGAGCGCAACCCAACATCCCAACAACTACTGAAAAGATTGTTAGGTTTTGTTTTGCAACCCAACCTACTCATACTGAAAAGATTGTTAGGTTTTGTTTTGCAACCCAACCTACTCATACTGAAAACATTGTTGGGTTTTGTTTTTCAACCCAACCTACTCATACTGAAAACATTGTTGGGTTGAGGAACGAAACCCAACCTACTGTTTTGGGAGAGGGGCTGGGGGTGAGGGCGATAGGAATAAAAGATAAAAAACAAGTGGGTAGCCTCAACCACCCACCCCAATCAAACTTATAGATAATCACTCAACATTTTTGAGGTTAACAGATGCTTTCTATTTTCCTAATGCTCTCATATTATTACCACAATCAGTCGCACCAACCGCGATCAAAGCAGCCTGGTCAGTCGTTAGAGTTTCACAAATAATCGATCTGGAGGTTTTCGCTGAACCTACTCCCTCTAGGAAAACTGAGCCAGCGTAGCTCTGAAGTGCGCCTGAGTTGATGGCTTTTCCAACGCACAAAGCAGCAGTCGCAGAATTAGTTGCTCCTCCAATTGAACAGAAATAGTTATAGTCGTTCGTTTGAGTTTTGATACCGACTCCCAACTCATCAATAGTGGTTGTGAAGGTTCCTCTTTCGGTAAACAAGGCTTGCTGACCTCTATTGAGGGAGGCGACATACTGTCTGGCTTCAGACTGCTTCGCTTTGTTGGCTTGGTTGAGGAAAGAAGGTAAAGCGATCGCAGACAAAATACCGATAATGATGATAACAACTAACAACTCAATCAGGGTGAAACCCTCTTCTTTGTTTCTTTTAGCAACGTGTTGTAAGAATTTTGCTTTAAATTCGGTCTTCATAATCGTTTCTCCTTGGGGTTAGGATAGTGGATGTTTTGTTTTAGTATCCCTAACTTACCCAGTCGCTCTCCGTTTCATATCACCCCAGGAAAATTTTTTTTGAGTTTTAGGCGGAACGCTGCAAAAGCACGTATAGAAAGGGTTCTAGGTCGCTGAGTAGTTCCTTGACTTGTTCACAAGCCGTTTGCTGACTCACAGGTTCGAGGGTGATGGGGTCAACGGGTCGGATTTTTTGCCATCGTTCCACTAAACTTAGAAAGGGTTGAGGTTCATCCCAGAGGGGGAGCAAACAAGCCAACGCCTCACTTTCTTGGTGAAGTGCAACCAGTGTTGGTAATCTTACGTATTTACTCACCTCAAAGGGTCGCCGAGTTTGGACAGATAGAATTACATCTTCTTTTGCTTTAGAATGCTTCAGTTGAGGATGCAGATGAACGGTGACACGGTTCCAGTCGCGATCGCTCCAGTCGGATACAGGTTCAAAAGGATGAGCCGCGTCCCGATGACCACACCAAAAGTCTAACAAACGGTGCATCGGTTGCAACAGTTCAAACAAATGCAGTTGATCTTCTGTTGACAGTTCGGGTAAACTCATCGCTAGAAATGCGGGTAGATTATCCGGTTCTTTAAACAAACTGGTGACATCCCAATACCGCCAATTCACCATACTGATAAATTCTAGATCTGCTTCTGTCAAAGCCGCAAAGAGTTCAGGAATCGTTGAGCCTTTATCCCCCATTAATAAAACATTTGCCAGCATTGATTCTTCACTATCTCTCATGTTCTCGCTCCACGTTTGTCTTTTGAGTAAGACTTGATCATGTAGAGACTCCATCATTTCCCGAACGACTTCGATTTCCATTTCCCCAGGACTTTCATTCATTAATCCCATGAATTTAAACAGTTCTTGCGCTCGATAATAGACGGCTCTTTGAAAAGAACTGTGGAGATTACTTCTAATTATTCCTTCCGGCTTTAACACCGATTTCATCGCTTTCAAACCCGCCACCGTATCTGGCAACAAATACAGCACTTCATCCGCGTTAATATAGTCAAACTCTAACCCCAGTTCGGGTAAATCTTCTATGGGAATGGCATGAAATTCAAAGTTAGTAAAGCCGTAATGTTCTAACCGTTTTTGCGCCAAATCAACAGATTTTGCCGATAAATCAATCCCGACAATTTTCGCCCCCGGGTTAGCTTCAGCCAGAACCAATGATTTATACCCACTTCCACAGCCCGCATCTAAAATAACTTTTCCCTCTGGGTTAATAACTTTTTGATTTCTTAAATAATAAGAAGTAACGAGATTATGAGTATAGAGAATTTCATAAGACTCTTTCGGGGAATTTTCTAAGGGAATTCTCGGATAGGGTGCAGACTCAAACTGTTGACGAATCTTTTCAACCAATTCTGGATCTTTTTGTTCCATTGTTCATCAACTCCAAATTCTTCAAAAATTGTCTATAGCAGTGTGAAATGATTGGTAAAAATCCGATCCTCTCAAAGCCCCCCATTTTTGACGAGCGACCCCCTTCGGGTATCTCCTATCTCCTATCTCCTATCTCCTTCGGAGACGCTGCGCGAACGGAGACGCTGCGCGAACGGAGACGCTGCGCGAACGGAGACGC
>JBJHBL010000136.1:0-5036 GCA_050485465.1 Limnoraphis sp.
TAATATTATCTAAACTAACATTCCGCTCTCCCCGTTCTATAGCGCCGACATAAGTTCGATGCAAATCTGCTTTTTCTGCTAGTTGTTCTTGTGAAAGTCCTTGCGACCTACGAAGTTGTCTAATATTACTCCCTAACTTTTGTCTTGGCTCATGTTTCATTCAGCAATGATCTTGTTAATGATCATTATCTGTCTACAGACTATGAGTAGCAATTTTGAGCAGAGTTCAATTAATAGAAGTTAGTTCAGAAGTTTGAGGTTTAATAGATCTGACAAGAAAGAAGCCTAAAATTTGTTATAATGACTTTTTATGCTTAATATTCTGTGGAGATTCAATGACGCTCAAACGATTTATCTTAGGAATTTTGACCTTACTGACTATTTTATTAGTTGGCGGTTCATTAATTGATAGTCTTACTCAACCTCAAATTCAAAGCCGTTTAGAACTCTATCAAACTAATCTGATTTTACACGCGACAGAATGGCAACCCGACCCAGAGTTTCAACAAGATTTTAGCACAGTTCGCAATAATTTAATTGGTGAAAATGCGACGGAATCTGCGTTAAAACAGTACACCAATTTCCAGTCCGCCGCCCAGGATAATTTAGAAACGGTTAAAACTCTTGAATCTCCCTCTCAATCGGTTGAACAGTTAGAAAAATTGATTGATGAATTAACGATTAGGATTGGAATTTTAAACGTCCAACAAGGAAATCGGGAAGCCGGATTAAAGACTTGGGAATCTTTTGGTGATCGTTCTTTAACTGAATTAGCAAAGGTTTTAACGGGGCTTTGGAGTGAACCTGCACGGATTTTTCCGGATGCTGAATCAACGATTCAAACGAATTTAGATGGTTGGTTTAAGAATCAAGCGTTATCTCGACTGTATGAATTGCAAGAACGATCAGAAGATTTAAATCAACTCCAAACTCAACAACAACAAATCGCAGAAGAAGCTATTATTAAACTGATTGTTATTAGTGCAATCCCGGGACTCGGCTTGTTTTTTGGTGTGATTTTATTACTGGTTTTAGGGGTTCAGTTTTTACTCAAAGGTAAAGAGTCTATTCTGGCTACAAATACAGATGTAACGTGGTTAACGCCCTGGGATGCTGAAACCATTATTCAAGTTTTTGTGGTGGGGTTTTTCTTGGTGGGACAATTAGTGATTCCCATCACGTTTAGTTTAGGGTTTAAGTTTCTCAATCTTAATCCCGCGAGTTTTGATGTGAGAAGTAAAGCGTTTTATGTTTTGGCAAATTATGGCTTTTTGATGGCGGGTGGATTATCCGTTTTATACTTTTCGTTGAAATCTTTTTTCCCTTTACCCGAAGGATGGTTTAATCTTAATGGGAAGATAAACGGGTTTCTTTGGGGGTTTGGGGGTTATGTAACGGCGCTTCCTTTGGTGATTTTAGTTTCTTTGGTTAACCAACAATTATGGGATGGACAAGGGGGAAGTAACCCGCTTTTACCGATTGCGTTGGAAAATCGAGATCCGGTTGCTTTGATTATCTTTTTTGTGACGGCTTCTATTGCGGCGCCTGTGTTTGAGGAGATTATGTTTCGCGGGTTTTTACTTCCTTCTTTGACTCGCTATATGTCTTTGGGAAATGCGATTTTACTGAGTAGTTTGTTCTTTGCGGTTGCACATATGAATATTTCGGAAATTATTCCGTTAATGACTCTCGGAATTGTTTTGGGGGTTGTTTATACGCGATCGCGAAATTTGTTATCATCGATGTTATTACATTGTTTGTGGAATAGTGGCACCTTATTAAGTTTATATGTTCTCGGAAGTGGTTCTGCATAATAGAAAGATTATACTTCCAGTAGGTTCTGATCCTGAATCCCCGGTTATTCGAGAGACAAAGGAGGGATACAAACTTTTGACATTGTTTACGGTTTGTATCATCCTTTTTTGGGTAATTTCGTTACAATAAAAGAGTCGAAACAATTCCTACTGAGTTACACCTACATTCAGATCCGTTTTTTGTTATCTATCCTATGGCTTATTATTTCACCGCTTTCACGGTTATTTTCTTTCTCGCCTCCTATGGCTATAGCTTTTTGATTGTTAGACTTGCTAAGAAACGAGGGGAAGAATTTTTGTTTTTTGGAATGTTAGGAGGGTTATTTGCTTTTATGGCGTTTTGTGCGGCTGCGGTTCCTTTTTTACACTGGATTTATGATTAATTTCTGTGAGGTTTTGTAGTTGCGCCAGTTGTTGCGATGTACGCGCACCAGAATAGGGCTGAAGCCCAACAACGAACTAACTTCGTAAATGTCACACAATTATCACTTTAATTCTTTTCGCACAGGGAACTCAAATCTACCTGTTCTCTTATTTTTACATGGATTTCTGGGAAATGGCAAGGATTTTAACACCGTCATTTCCCTTTTATCGGAAAAATTCGATTGTTTGGCGGTAGATTTACCGGGACATGGAAACACTCAAGTCAAGGGGGGAGATGAATTCTATACCCTTTCCAATACGGCTAAAGGCTTAATTCAGTGGTTGGAAGACTTACAAATTCAACAGTGTTTTTTAGTAGGTTATTCTATGGGCGGAAGACTTGCACTATATTTAGCGTTGTATTATCCTCAATACTTTCAAAAGGTTATTTTAGAATCAGCTTCCCCTGGATTAAAAACAGCAAAAGAACGCAGTCAACGATATTTATCAGATTTAAGATTAGCAGAAGAACTCGAACAACAAAACCTAGAAGATTTTTTAATCCGTTGGTATGAAAAGCCTTTATTTAAGACGTTTAAATCACATTCTAACTCTGAGAGTATTTTAGCACGACGTCTGCAAAATAATCCAACAGAGTTAGCGAAATCTCTGCGATGGATGGGAATTGGAAATCAACCCTCACTCTGGGAAAAACTTTCACAGACTCAAATTCCCCTGTTATTACTGGTTGGGGGGTTGGATGAAAAGTTTATCACGATTAATCAAGAAATGGCTAATCTTTGTTCAACTGCACAGCTTGAAATTATTCCCGATTGCGGTCATAATATTCATATAGAAAATCCCCAACAGTGGGTTAAGGTGGTTCAAGGGTTTTTGTTGAGTTAAATGGTTTATTGGTTTAAATTTTTCCCCTATTGTCGTCCGTTCAAACAACCGTTAAAAACCCATCACGGAATTTGGGAAAAACGAGAGGGAATTATTATTCAGCTTACTGATAAACAGGGAAAAAGAGGTGATGGTGAAATTGCGCCTTTGAGTTGGTTTGGTTCGGAAACGTTACAACAGGCGTTAGAATTTTGTCAGAAACTTCCGCAAGCGTTAACGTTAAAAGATATTATCAATATTCCCGATAAACTTCCCGCTTGTCAGTTTGGCTTTGAGTCTGCTTTAGAAGAAATTAACGCATTATCAGAGATTAAAAATTTAGAACAACAACTTAAATTTAGTGGATTGTTACCGTCAGGAAAGGCGGCGTTACAGGTTTTTAAAACCATTTTTCAGCAGGATTTTAAAACATTTAAATGGAAAATCGCAGTTCATCCAGTTTCTGAGGAATTAAAAATTTTTAAACAGTTAACTGAACTGATTTTAGAAACAATTAGATTAGAAAAACAACAGCAAGAAGTTGTTAATGTGCGCTTAGATGCCAATGGGGGATTGAGTTGGGAGGAAGCGAACAAATGGTTATCAGTTTGTGATGAAATAAAATCAGATATCCTGAAAATCGAATATCTTGAACAACCCTTATCTGTTGATAATTTTGAGGAAATGTTAGCGTTAAATCAACAATATTATACCACAATAGCGTTAGATGAATCAGTTGCTAACCTTACACACATTCAAGACTGTTATCAACGAGGTTGGCGAGGTGTTTTTGTGATTAAACCTGCTATTGTGGGTTCTCCGCGAAAACTGCGAAAGTTTTGTCTTGAAAATAAAATTGATGCGGTATTTTCATCGGTGTTTGAGACTGCGGTAGGAAGACAGGCGGCTTTGAAATTGGCTGCTGAACTTTCTATTTCTAAACGTGCGGTTGGTTTTGGCGTGGAACATTGGTAATTTTAATCTGCTTTTATCCCCCCTAGCCCTGCTTTTTAAGGGGGATTTAGGGGGATCAACCCTAACGCCACTTCTGCAACACCTGATCAGTAAACGGATTTTTACCCTTTTTCAGAGAATCTATCCAACCGTTTCGCTGTGCTTTTTCCTCCTCATTTCCCGCCAACTGAACGAACGTTTCAAAGTCCTCAACAGCCCCATCAAAATCACCCGTTAACGCACGGGCTAAACCCCGACTATTATAAATCCATCCATTTTTAGGCGCGAGTTCAACGGCATTCTCACAAGCAAACATAACTTTCTCCGCCTGTTTATTAACGCTTCCTTCCCAACACAACTTATTCCAATCTGAGGCGGAAATTTCTAAATTATCATCAAATTCTTGAGCTTGATTAAAAGCTGCAATTGCTTGTTCAAATTGGTTACTCCCTACTAACGACTTTCCAATCCTCACTAAACTCGCTGCTGCCCAATCTAAACTAAACTTGGGGTCAAGTTTAACCGCTTGTTGAAACTTAGAAACCGCTTCATCAATATAGCCCTGTGTGGCTTTATGTTCACCCTGCAAAAACAAAGCCGTTGCCGAAGCTTCCACTTCACAAAGGCGACGTTTATCTTCGGTGACATTGGGGTTATTTTTCAGGTAGTCACTCATCCAACCGCAAGCATGGTCGAGGAGTTCATCTCGGTTCAAGTTCCACAGTAACACCGTCTTGTCAACACTCGCGGAGGCAATCATATCCCCCTTCGGGCTAAAAGCCACACCCCTGACAAAATTCTCATGCCCCTGCAATGTCTTCACCAAAGTGCCATCGGGCTTCCACAGTTTCACCGTATTGTCCCCACTCGCGGAGGCTATCATATCCCCCTTCGGGCTAAATGCCACACCGCTGACAAAACTCTCATGCCCCTGCAATGTCTTCACCAAAGTGCCATCGGGCTTCCACAGTTTCACCGTCTTGTCATCACTCGCGGAGGCAATCATATCCCCCTTCGGGC
>JBJHBL010000137.1:0-5001 GCA_050485465.1 Limnoraphis sp.
GAAATGGGTTGTTGGTTCGGTATTAGATCTGGGATCGTTCTTCACTGGGAAGAACAGTTCTGTCCAAAGTGACAGAAACAAGCCCGTAAAGATGTTTGGACGCCGGTAGCGTCATATAAGATCACATAACCGACCGAGCTAATAGAGGTGATATTGGTTTTAACCTTTAAATAATAACGAAAACGTAGAAACTACGGTGGAGATACTATTTGCCCTTGACAATATCCTTTTTAAAGATGTTATAGCTCAGCCCTCAGGCAACATTTGAGGATTCCACACAACTTCCCAGAGATGTTGATCCGGATCCTGAAAATAACCAGCATAACCTCCCCAAAAAGTATCTTGAGCCGGTTTTACAATAACAGCACCTGCCTTCTCTGCCTGTTTCATTACTGTGTCTACTTCCGATTTGGTAGAAACATTGTGCCCAAGTGAGAAGTCTGTCGGACTTGGACTGCTTACTTTAAGGCCGGAATCATGAGATAAACTTTCGCGTGGCCAAATCGCCAGACTTATTCCGTTTTGCAACTGAAAGAAAGCAACGGCACCATGTTCAAATTCCTGGCCAACGATTCCCTTCGTTTTTAAACCTAATCCATCTCGATAAAACCGTAAGGCTCTTTCCAGGTCATCGACACCAAGAGTAATAACTGTTATACTTGGTTTCATATACAAGTCTTAACTGAGCTATAACGGTTTGGTGTTTTACCGGTTTTGCCATTACGATCTAATAAAGTGATAAAAACAAGATATACCGCAAACATGAAAATTTTTATTGTCAGCTATGAATGGCAAAATCCGGTTGAAACGCTGGTTATAAAGCAAGGCATGGATTTCATTCTGCCCTTATTGTACCTAATTATTCACAATGGCGGACTTTGAAGTGAGTTAATTTCAGCTAAATACAAGTTAGTCGAAAACTAAAAACATTGTTTTATCACTTACCACATCCTTCTGTATAGCCACTGTTGGACATAGTATTTTTTCTTTTACCAATCCAATTTGCCTTTAATCCAAGTAAATCAAATTCTTTAATTTCTTTTTTGTTGGTTGGGTTATGGATTTCAGGTACAATCAATTTGTTTGAAAAAATCATTATTTCAGTACCCTTTTTGGCATTGGCCGCGTGATAGTTTAACTCGTAAGTTCTCTGCAAGAATGGTTTGTAGAGATTCCTAATATTCACATCATTATCATATGAAACCAACCAATATCTATTTTTGAGTTTAGTAATTAATTGAGAAATCTGTTGGTGGTCAGCGTGTTCGTAAAAGTTGATATAAAGGTCTTTTCCTTTTTTGTAATAAGGAGGATCAAAATAGAAAAGTGTTTTAGCAGGAAGTTTTTTGTCTAGTTTTTGTGTTAATTCGACAGCATCTAAATTGTAAATAGATATTCGATTTCTGAATCGGCTTATTTTTCTAATACGTTGAATAAGGTCTGGCTTATTGAACCGTGCATCAATTTTCCAATTTCCTTTTTGCTTTTTACCACCTATTACGCCCGCTTTCAGAATTCCTGACCTATTTGTTCTATTTAAAAAGAAAGTAGAGAAACCATTTTCTAGAATGCTGTATTTTTCTGGCGCAGATTGAATCTTTTTTTGTTTTTCCCAATTTGGAATAGAAATATCAGTTTTTTCAATTTTTTCGCATAGTTGGTCAGTGTGATTCAATACGCAATCCCAAAATGCATATATTCTGAAGTCATAATCGTTTATATGTATTTTTTGGACGTACTCATTGAATAAAAGAGATAATGCTACCGAAGCACCACCTGCATAAGGTTCAACATAGTGCCCATCAGTTAATAAATTGTATTCAACAAGTAGCTGAACGTAATGCGATAATTTTCCTTTTCCACCTGGATATCGCAAAGGTGAGTAATAGTATGTATTTAAATTAATTCCCATAATTTCACAAAGAAGATTTCTAAGTTATCCCAATTCTTTTTCAATTGATCGGCATCTGGGTGAAAGTCTTTATTATGCACGAAGGCATTGAAGGTGTCAATTGAGAAAATACTATCTTTCATTGTAGCCGCAGTATACGCTCCCTTTAATTTATGTTTGTCAAGAATGCCTTTGCTTTCTAAGTCAGAAGCGACAGATTTCAGCTTATGACTTAACTTACTATTGTTGTTTACTCCTGAAATTGGGTTCTTGTCGATATAACTGTCCATTGAAAGTTCAATAAATACTCGGAAAGCAATTGCTCCCGAATTTTCAAAGTCTCTCAAGTCTAGGTCTTTCAATTCGTGGTAAATTTTGTTTAATCGTGGTTGGTTTATTGGGATGATTGTACTTTTTGGAATAATTGTATGTCTTTTTGAGATTAATGACTTACTCTTTTTCCTTTTTTGTTTAGCTTTTTTAGGATCAGCTTTCTTTGGTCTTATTGTACTAATAAGTTCCCAATTGCCTGAAAGTTCTTGCGTTTTATCAGGAAGGTCTGATTTCTTGAATGTTTCAAGATAGTTCAATCGGTCATCTTTGTAGTAAATATCTTTTACAGTAAAGTCCTTTCTGAGCAAGTCGTTAGCTGCTTTACTCAATGGTTTGGCAATTTCAGAAGGCTCATAACGCGTTATTACTTTTCCATTTTGAATATCAATTCCTGATACTCGTCTAAAGTCAGGGTCAGTAGCTAAACGTTGCAAAGAGGATGATTTTACCTTACTTAAATTCTTCTTGAGTTCAGGGTCAACAGAATCTTCTTTTTGTAAGAAATCAATAATCTGTAAAGCATAGTTTGATGTTCCCTTAACTCGTTCATCAAAACGTGCTTTCTGTTGAGCATCCCAACCAACCGTTCCTACTCCGTCATTTTGTCCAGTGTGTTTTAACTCAATCCAATGTTCTGCTTCTTTTTCTTCTTCAAAAAGAATGCACGGTACTTTTTCTATTGTGGCTTTTGAGTATTGTTCAGATAATTTTTTGAATTTATTTAGCAGAGATTTATTCTTTTCGGGAATCAAATCGGGGTTTTCAAGAAGCTTTAAGGCTGTAACTCTTCTGTTCCCTTCTAAAACGTTGAATTGATTTTCTTGCTTTTCGTGTTTTACCACGAAAACTGGGTCTCCAGGATTTAGACCTTCAGTGGTAATGTCTTCGGCCAATTTAGATAGTTTGTCTCCTTGATCTTCAATCATAGTTTTGATTGCTTCCCTTTGATTTCCAACCATCTCAAATCTGGGATTTTCAATATTGATGTTCAGGTCAGATATATCAATCAGTATTCTTTTATGACTCATTTGTATTGTTTTTAATTTTGCCAACTTGGATAAGAGACCCAGTTTACTTAGATGCTTTTGGAGTTATTAAGTCTTTCTTCTTCCTTTAATTTTTTCCTCATAGCTTGTAAAGTTTCGTTACCAGCTAATGTGCCACTTGGTTGTTCAACACTCTTAATAGCAGTTACAGGATAAAGGTTATTCTTTCCCTGAAATTCATAAATTTCAACAATACCCTCTTCTTCTAATTTATTTATGAGTTCGTAACTCGATCGATAGTCATAGCCTATCGATCCAAGGTAATTTGTAACAAAATGTTTGAGACCCACGAAATTATCTCTAGACCTTTTTGCCCAATTTTCACTTTCACCAAGTTTCTTCAATAACTCTTCTTTTGAAATTACATCATACGTTTCGAGGTTTTGAGTAATATTCTCTTTTAGAATATCCTTTTCATCAATATTGAATTTAATTGTATCAATCGATTCATTGGCAGTATTAAAAATTTCTAGTAAGCTATTCGTCAACTCTTCTGCTCTCTCCAAGTCAACTTTAGTGAATAAATTATTATGTGCTACTTTATGCCTTAATTTTTCCAACTCTTCCCATTTTTGTTGGAAATTGTTGGTTTTAAAAGTGTCCTTAAAGAATTTTGTGTAATTACTTTCTAATTCAGTTTTCAAACGTCTAATAGCATCTTCGGTCTCTTCTAATTCAAGAACTTTAGAAACAATATCTTCTCGACTGATAAAACCTGATGATTGAGAATGCACTATCTTTCCAAGCTCTCCAAAGTCAATTAGATAAGCTCTGTTGTCAATATAGTCAGAAAATACAAGCTCATTATTCTTACGGAGATTAACTTTCTTTTTCATTTCACTGTCAGCAGTAACATTCCACCAACTTGGACCAAGTTTGGTTACAAAAAATTTCATTAAATACTTACGTAGAAGATTTTCAACATCATTAATCTTCGGGTATATTTCACATGCAATTCTGGAGGAGACTTCATCAGTCAAAACATAAGTTTGGTCATACTTCACTGAATGAAGGTGTTTTAATATTTTGATGCGGATTTGTTCTACTACTTCAAAATCACCTTTGAGCTTAATTATCAGCGTGTTTTTTATATTAAAGTCTTGTTCTTCTTCTTGGCTAATTTCTTTAATCGCTAATGTAATTTTTAATTCTTCATCGTGGATACTGCTTTCTCGTAATTTTGGCTTGATCCAAACTCCACTATTCGACATTAATGAATGTGCAAGTGCTTCACTTGATTTAATTGTACTATGACCAGAAGAGTCCAATGTCAAAACTTCAAAAATATAGTTTGTTTTCATTTTGCCTTTATTATTAATGCTAATATGCTTTTATAAGTACTAATCAATCATTCACTTGTAAAAAAATTGTTTATGTTAAGACAAACTACGTTTAATTCTAAGATTTAAGAAAATCCTGTAAGTGCCCTCAACTTATTTCCAGCTTTATAACATGTATTTCTCTAACCCAATCATAAGGATCAAATTGGTTATATAATAGTTTAAAACTTTGTACACGGCAAGTAAGTAGCCGTACGGGTTAAATAATATTCCTTTCGGTTAAATAAAAGAGTTAATTAATTCGGTTAAATAATTTTCTTGTAAGTTGGTTACGTTTTGCAAACTTTTGTATAAATACCTATGGATTTGCATACATTATTTTAGCGGGTTAAACGAGAGATTGGAAGGCGTAGTTATCGTTAACGCACAAAAAGCAGGCACTGCCAATCAA
>JBJHBL010000138.1:0-4962 GCA_050485465.1 Limnoraphis sp.
AATCGCATTTGACCTCGAGAAACAATACTATCAATTTCAATTAAACAGTTTCGATGATTTCTCAAACTTCGAGCAATTCCTGTTGATTCATTCGCCGGAAAGAATAGGGAATGAGCCGGAAAAAGTTGATCGACTTGTCCTAAATAGTTAAAACGAATTTCTGCATTTTGATGTTGAATGAGATGACGATGAGGACTGAGATAACGTAACACACCATAGCCAATTCCTCTATTGGGAATTTGACGAAGTTGTTCTTTGATTGATTTAATTTGATTGTCAATTTTATCATTATTTCCTGCATTTAATAATACGGGAAATAAAGCAGTAAACCAACCCGTTGTCCGGGATAATTCAACATTTTCAAAAAGTTCTTCTCGTCCATGTCCTTCGAGTTCTATGAGGAGTTTTTGTTGTCCAGTCCAGTGATAAAAGGTTTGAACTAAAGCGGTTAGTAAAATATCATTGATTTGTGTTTTATAGACCGTTGGAACTTGAGAAAGGAGAGACTGAGTTTCTGCTGAACTTAAAGTGACTGAAAGGGTTTGAGTTTCAGCCATTGTATTTTTTCCAGTTGGACAGTCAACCGGAATATTGATGATTTCAGACTGAGATAAATTCCAGTATTCTAGTTCTTGTTGTAGTTCAGTTGATTTTGCATAGTCTGTTAAATATTCTGACCACTGTTTGAATGAGGTGGTTTTTGAGGGGAGTTTTAAGGGTTGATTTTGAGAGTTGGTAATCAGAATATTCTGAAGGTCTTCTAAAAGTATCCGCCAAGAAATTCCGTCAATAATTAAATGATGAATAACTATTAATAAGCGGCTAGTGCCACCCAAGTCAAACCATGCGACTCTAATTAACGGAGGTTGAGAGAGATTAAAGCTACTTTGAAGCTGAGTAGCCATTGAGATCATCGCTTGTTCTTGATGGGGTTTGGGTTGTTCTGATAAGTCTATTTTGAGTAGATCAAAGTCTAGATTTTGATCTGAATTAAACTGTTGCCAAGTGGATTCTTTTTGCTCAAAATATAAACGTAAAGCGTCATGGTGTTTGAGTAAGGTTTGAAACGCTATTTCTAACTGATGAAAGCTAATTTCTGATTGAACCTCTAGTAAAATTGACTGATTCCAATGATGAGGATCAATAAAATTTTGTTCAAAAAACCACTGTTGAATTGGAGTCAAGGGGAGAGAACCTGTAATAATTCCTTGTTCGGCTTGAAGGGTTGTTTTTTCTTCAGCAATAGCCGCTAAATCTGCCAATGTTTGATATTGAAAAATAGATTTTGGGGTGATTTTTAAACCTGCTTGATTGGCTTGAGATACAACTTGAATTCCGAGAATAGAATCCCCTCCTAATTCAAAGAAGTTATCGTTGGTGCTAATTTGATTAACCCGAAGTATTTGACTCCAAATTTGAGCGAGTTGTTTTTCTTTTTCGGTTTGGGGTTCTGTAGAATTTTGCTGTCGTTCAAAAGTCTGATTTTCCGGTTTAGGGAGTGCTTTACGGTCAATTTTTCCATTCGGTGTTAACGGGAAACGTTCTAATACCATAAACACCGCAGGAATCATATAGTCAGGTAACTGATTTTTCAGAAAATAACGAAGTTTTTGTGGAAGTTCAGAGGTTGCATTTTTATGATCAGATTGAGAAATAATATAAGCAATTAAACGTTGATGATTCGCTTCATCTTTCCAAGCATTGACAACGACTTGAGAAACATCAGGATGTTTAACTAAAATTCCCTCAATTTCTCCCAGTTCAATACGGAATCCCCTAATTTTAACTTGGTTATCTAATCGACCTAAATATTCAATGTTTCCATCGGGTAAATATTTGACTAAATCTCCGGTTTTATAAAGACGATTATTTTTTTTATTTTTATCAGCAAAGGGGTTAGGAATAAATTTTTCTGCGGTTAGTTCAGGACGGTTGAGATATCCTCTCGCTAAACCCGAACCTCCCAAATATAATTCACCGGGAACACCAACCGGAACAGGTTGCAAATCTTGATCTAAAATATAAGCTTGAGTATTCGCAATGGGACGACCAATCGAAGGCTGTTTATGACTATTTTTTTCGGTTAATACATAGGTTGAATAGGTGGTATCTTCTGAAGGGCCATATAAGTTAAAAACCTGTTGAATGGGTTGTTGATAGAGGTGTTGAACGAGTGCGTTTGATAAGGCTTCACCTGCTAAGTTGACGGTTTTTACCCCTTTGGGAATTCCGTTAATTCGGAGGAGTTCTGTTGCAGCGGAAGGAACTGTATTAATGAGGGTGATTTCTTCAGAATGAGGGAGATTGGGTAACTGTAAAGCATTTTCACCGATAATTATTTTTCCGCCAACACTCAACGGTAAAAATAACTCAAAGATTGAGAGATCAAAACAGATAGAAGTGGAAGCAAAAACGCCTGAAAGTTGGTCGGTTGTAAAGACAGTTTTTGCCCAGTTTATGAGAACAACTGGACTCAGATGAGTGATAGCAACGCCTTTAGGTTGTCCTGTTGAACCGGATGTATAGATAACATAAGCTAAGTTTTCGGGAAGAATTTGGCTGTTGAGATTGGTTTTATTTTCTTTAGAAATTGTTTCCCATTCTCTATCTAAATTCACAATATTTTTGAGAGAGAAGTTAGACTGTAAAAATTCTTGGTTTTGAGTGATTATAACTGCAACTTGAGCATCTTCTAACATGAACATTAATCGTTCTTGAGGATAAGTTGGGTCAAGGGGAACATAAGCGCCACCGGACTTTAGAACAGCTAACATGGAAACAACCATTTCTACTGAACGTTCCACACAAATTCCGACTCTAATTTCGGGTTGAACGCCTAACTTTTGTAGGTAATAAGCAAGTTGATTGGCTTGATGATTTAACTGTTGATAGGTTAACTGTTGATGCTCAAAAATTAAAGCTGTTGCATGAGGTGTTTTCTCAACCTGGCTTTCAAAGAATTGATGCAAACAAACGGGGGACATTTCTAATGTTGTCTGATTCCATTCCTGGAGTATTTTTTGCTGTTCTGTTGTGGGTAAAAGTGGAAATTCCGATAACTTTTGTTGGGGCGCAGCGAGAATTCCTGAGAGTAAAATTTTAAAACTTTCGATGAAACGTTGAATGGTTTCTGCTTTAAATAAATCTGTATTATACTCAAATTTACCGATTAATCCTTCAGGCGTTTCAGCCATATATAATGTTAAATCAAACTTTGCTGTATGATTTTCGCTCTCGATTAACTGCCAGTTTAAACTCGATAACTGTATAGGCTTTTGGGTTGCATTTTGCCAAACAAACATCACTTGAAACAGAGGTGTATAGCTCAAATCTCGCTGCGGCTGGAGTGCTTCTACTAACTGTTCAAAGGGTAAATCTTGATGAGCATAAGCCTCTAATGCAACTTCTCGAATCTGCTGTAATAACTGATCAAAAGTGAGGTTTACTGTTAAAGCTGTTCTCAGGGCTAATGTATTAGCAAAAAATCCTATTAACTGTTCTATTTCGGTGAAGTTTCGATTAGCAATAGGAGAGCCAATCACGATATCTTTACTGCCTGTATATCGATATAATAGAGTATTAAATGCAGCGAATAGGGTCATAAATAATGTACAACCAGACTGCTGACTTAACGTTTTCATCCCTTGAGATTGTTCGAGAGACAGTTGAAAGCTTTCTGTTGCACCTCGGAAGCTTTGAACTGCAGGTCTCGGATAATCTGTGGGTAATTCTAAAACAGTTGGTATTCCCTCTAATTGTTGTCGCCAATAGGTTAATTGATGATTGAGCAATTCTCCTTGTAAATATTGTTTTTGCCAAGCTGCAAAATCTATATACTGAATTGGTAAGGGCGCAAGTTTTGAAGGTTGACCATGAGAAAGAGTTTCATAGATTGTCGCAACTTCTCGAATAAGAATCATCACAGACTGTTCATCGGAAATAATATGATGAAACGTTGTTAAAATAATATGGTCTGTTTGAGTAATTCTGATGATTTTAACTCGGAGTAAAGGACTAAAATTAAGCTGAAAAGGATATTGTGATTCTTGTTGAATTAAATGCTGAATATAATCTTTTTGTTTTGAGGTTTTGACTTCACTAATATCAATTATCGGAAGATTAAATTGAACAGAAGGTGAAATCTCAATGTGAGGTTTTCCATCAACGGTTAGAAAACGAGTTCTGAGGACTTCGTGACGATGAATAACTGTATTAAAACTTTGTTCAAGCTTTCTAATATTTAGTTTTCCTTCAATTCTAACGGCTCCGGGAATATTATAAAAAGGACTATCCGGTTCGAGTTGAGCAAGAAACCATTGTCGTTGTTGAGCAAAAGATAAGGGTAAATTTCCTGCTCTAACAAGGGGCTGAAGCGGTTGATTTTTTAAATTTTTTGAATATTTTTTAGCCTTTAAAATGGCTTCTGACAACCCTGATATTGTGGGGGTTTCAAATAGACGACGCAAGGGTAAATCTATATTAAAGATATCTCGAATTTGAGAGATAATGCGAGTCGCTAATAACGAATGTCCGCCTATTTCAAAGAAGTTATCTTGTCTACCAATTGGCTTGATATTGAGAATATTTTCCCAGATTCCAGCTAATATTTCTTCTGTAGGTGTTTGGGGAAGTTCCTGAAGATTTGATGGATTAATTAATTGTTCTTTTAGCGTTGGAAGCGCACGTCTATCAATCTTCCCGTTCGGAGTCAAGGGTAAAGCATCTAACAACATAAACGCCGAAGGTATCATATAACTGGGTAACTTTTCCGCCAAGAATTCTCGCAACCTTGTCAGATTAATTTCTACTTTTTCCAGGGCAACGAGATAAGCAACTAGACGCTTTTCTTCCGCCTGTGAATGAACAACAACCACCGCCTGTTGAACTTGTGGATATTGTTTCAAAACCGCTTCAATTTCTCCCAATTCAATTCTAAACCCTCGCAGTTTAACTTGAGAGTCT
>JBJHBL010000139.1:0-4687 GCA_050485465.1 Limnoraphis sp.
CGGAAATAATCTCCTCTACGGGGATTTAGGCAATGACCATATTTGTGGCGGCGATGGGGATGATACGATTTTTGGCGACAATAACGACAATCAAAATATTCCCGATATTCCTGGACGAGATACTTTAATTGGGGGTCGAGGTAATGACCTGCTCTTTGGCAACCAAGATAATGATATCCTCTGTGGTGGAGAGGATAATGATACCCTCTATGGCGGTCAAGGTGATGATACTCTCTATGGCGGGTCTGGCGATGACTGGCTATTTGGGGATGAGGGTAATGATCTGTTGATCGGAGGTACGGGTAATAATCACTTTGTGATTTTCTCAAATCCGGGTGTCGATAGGATTGTTGACTTTACCCTGGGTCAAGATGTGATTGCTTTGGGTGGGGGTTTAACCTTTGACCAGTTAACTCTGACTCAAAGTGGTACTTCTACGATTCTCAGTTTGGATAATCAACAGTTGGCAATTCTCAATCAGATAGAGGTTAATCGTTTAACCCCGAGTGATTTTACCACTTTCGTTGGCTAACTCAAGAGTCGGGTGCTTGACGCTCCCCGATCTAAAGATACGGGGATTCTTCATTCATAGACTCGCCATAATTTAGCAGGATTTCTCCAGCTAAACTAGAGGGCCAATCTCCTGAAGCTTGAGATTTGGTGCGCCCCACCATACTTAATCCTTTTTGCAAGATGTTTAAAGCCGCGTTTCTATCACGGCAGTCTGTATATCCGCAATCAGGACATACATGGGTGCGAGTAGATAACGACTTTTCTACCTTTTGGCCACAATTAGAACAATTCCCAGAAGTATTATGGGGTGGAACAGCAATAACCAATTTGCCATACTTATCCCCAAAATACTCTAGCCATCGTCTAAAAGTAGCCCATCCTGCATCGGTTATCGACTTAGCTAAACGATGATTTCTAACCATACCCCGAACATTTAAGTCTTCACAAACTACCAAATCGTTAGATTGGATTAAACGGAGTGCCACGCTCTTGACAAACTCTTCTCGCTGTCTGCTTACTCTTAAATGTTTTTTGGCATATCGTTGTCTAGCTTTGTGATAATTACAGGATTGCTTTTTGCCTTTACGGTATTTTTTGGACTTTCTTCTATTGAGTTGATTTAAGGTTTTCTCGGACTTCTGGTAATACTTAGGACAATCAACTTGATTCCCCTGAGCATCAACTAAGAAGAATTTTAACCCAACATCAATACCAGTTGTTTGTTTAGAAGGAGTTAAAGGGTTTATGGTATCTCTAGGATCTAATTTGATGCAGAATTGAACATAATATCCATCTGCTCGTTTAAGAATCCTCACTCGCTTAATCTGTTCAGGTTGATAATAATTAATGTCCCTAAAGCCTATCAGCTTAAGGCTACCAATACCTTTTTTGTCGGTCAAAGTGCTCTGCCGTTTATTGTCTGATAGTTTCCATCCAGAGACTTTATATTCTACCGAACGAGAATGTTTTTTGAATCTTGGATACCCCTTCTTCCCCTTGACCTTGTTTTTGCAATTTTCGTAAAAACGAGTAATGGCACGGAGAACTCTTTCAACTGCTGTTTGACAAGCATGAGAGTTTAAATCCTTGACAAATTCAAACTCCTTTCGCAGTGCTGTGTTGTATCGAAATAACTCAACCTTACCTACGCCGCGATTGTCCATCCAATAACGAAGCACCTTATTGCGGACAAACTGTGCTGTCCGTATTGCTTCATTAATGGCTTCGACTTGATGTGGCTTGGGTTTGACTTTGTATTCGAGTACAAACATTTTGACACCACATACACTGGCATCAGCCATTATAGCCTAAAAATAGATGGGGGTTCAAACCCGCGAGTCGCCCTAACCCTCCCTTGAAAGATGAGGGCTTGCGGGCATCTCGTGTTATTTTCGTCAAAATCATTGATCTGAGGAAAAGCAAACTCTGAAACGTCTTGACGCACCATTATCCCGTGGGATGTATCAAAATTATTAATTCTTGTAAAAAAAACCTGAAATTTAACAAAAGATTGCAAATTTCTCTAGATTTACAACTATAAAGATTATTATGGCTTTATACAGAATATTATAAGGTTGTCTATATAGAGACTCTCATCTGCATATCAAGAATTGCTATATCTCAACCAACAATTAACTTTATCCGGCAAAGTACACCAAATGCTGATTTTGTCAAGATATAATATGACAGTTTATAAACTGCCATACGTGAAAACACTGATACAGATCCACAGCGGCTATACCTGTAAGTGATATTATTGAGAAATCAGTAAACTTCACACAAAGTTTTGAGATTATAAAGGAGAGAGTTGTAAAAATGAAGATGCTAAAATCTATAAAAAACCAGGAGTGTCAAGGTTAAACTCAAACATAGAAACTGAACCCGACACCTCCACAAAAGAAAAAAAATAAGCTTTATTCATTTTACAAGAATCTCTCTACTAAAGTAATCGACAATCCGTACATTTTTATAACCCTCTTTTCTATATCTTGAAACCAGTCTTTTCTTCTCTCGTATTAAGGAACATAAGCTGACTGATTGTCAAGACTTTAAGTTTCCAAAAACTACACTTGATTTCGTCTAGAGAGTTTGAAAAAGCCACAAACCTCATCAAAGGCAAAAATAATATAAACCCTAAGTAACTCCTCATCAAAATTTGAGGGGAACAATTAACTTTGAATGTAGTTTGAAAAAAGTACCTGAAATGATGTTTCCTAACCTAAGCACTACTCAAACCTCTCACTCTACTCTTTCTTCCGGAGTTTACCATAATCCGGAAACTTGTCAAAATTTCAAAAAAACATCTTCTTCTGTTTTAGCTTCCTCCGTCAAAACAGAGGTTCTTGTTATTATTGATTCCCAACTCGAAGACTGGGAAAAGTTACGGACAGGTGTTGTAGTAGAAGCGAGAGTAGTCCTCCTCAATGCTACTCAAGATGGTATCCAACAAATCACCCAAGCTTTACGGGAAAATACGGGTGTCTCAGAACTTCATATCATTTCACACGGTAGTCCTGGCAGCTTACAACTGGGTAATACTCAACTCAGCCTCGATACTCTACAACAATACGCCAGTCAACTGCAAAATTGGTCTGTAAACACCTTAATCCTCTACGGTTGTAACGTCGCTTCTGGAGACGCAGGCGTTGAATTTGTTGAAAAACTCCACCACCTCACAGCGTCTAAAATTGCCGCTTCCGCCAATAAAACAGGTCACTCAGCTTTAGGGGGAGACTGGAACCTAGAAGTCAAAACCCATGAATTTGAAGTATCCTTAGCGCTAACATCATCAGCGATCGCCAACTATTCTCATGTTTTCACATCATTTCCCGTTGAAAATCTTATCATTGAAAGTCAACCCGCTTCAGGAAGCACCCTGATCAATCAAAATGTGACCTATAACTTTGGGGTGGGGGAAAATATCAGAGTAACTGGCTTTAATAATGCCCTAAATCAAGAACATATCTCAACAGATAAACTGGATCGCTTTGTCTTGAGACGGGTTAATAACCCTAAGGTCACTGGTAATCGACAAATTATTTGGTATCAAGAAGGACCGAATACCACTGCAACAACCATTAATTTAGCCCCCAGTTTTCCAGAAGATGCCAACGGTCAAAATTTTATGGAGGCGGTTTTATTTGGTGAATTTATTAACCGAGGTACGGATAATATTTTTGCCAATACAGACAATAGAAATGGAAATATAAACAATATTGAACGAGTTGACTACATTGCTACAGAAGGCTTAACTATTCCCGAAAACAATCTAAATTCCCTGGGTTTTCTCATTCTAGAACGGGGAGGTAGTGCGCCATTCAAAGTTGCTGCCATTACTGAACTGGATGAGAACAATGATCCCAGTGCATTTGGAAACTTACTCTCTTTTACAGGGAATGATTGGGGTATATCTAATATCGGATTTGCCTCAAGAGTTCTCCGCCAAGAATCACCAGAAGATAATATTTTTTCTGTCAGCATTCCTGAGCAAAAGATTGGAGGTATTTTTGTCACCTATGAAGATTTATTAGGCCCAGATTTAGCAGGTGAACGTTTCTTTGGGTACGCTTTATTTCCCCCAGATATTAATGAGACAAATGACTTAGTTGGATTAACAGACTTTCCCCTCGATACCCCAGATACTACCAGAAATGGTACTATTATTGGAGGTTTAGACTTAGTAGCAGGAGGTATTGTTTATAGTAACCAAGAGATTAACTTTTCTCCTATTGCTAGGGATGATACAGCCACAACAGATGCAGGGATACCTGTTTCAATCTTTGTCTTAGAAAACGATGAAGACCCTGATGATGGCCCTAATCCCTTAAGTATTATTCTAGACAGTATTACAACCCCTGAGAATGGTACAGTAACTTTAAACGATAATAATACACCCGATGATCCAACAGATGATTTTATTATCTACACACCCAATTTAGGGTTTGGAGGGGAGAATGACACGTTTACCTACACGATTACCGATGGTGAAGATACAGCAACGGCGACAGTTACAGTAACCGTTAATCCTCCAATTCCCACAACAATTAGCGGTACAATATTCACCGATAATAATGAAGATGGAAACCTGGATGCAGAGGAACCCAGATTAGGAAATATTACCGTAAATCTACTAGATGAAAACGGTAATATTGTCGCAACAACAACCAGCAACGCC
>JBJHBL010000140.1:0-4669 GCA_050485465.1 Limnoraphis sp.
ATTCTAATCAGCTTCTTGTAAGAGTTGAACGATTCAACCACGCCATGCAAAGTTTGTTGAGCGCAGGCTGATCTTAAAGCTTTAAAATGCGGGTTGTTTTTTAACCTTTTATCAAGGTCATACTTCGACAAGAAGTGATTCGCCTTGAAAAACATCTGGCGACATAAATAAATTCCGCAATTTATTAGCTTGTTGGATTCTGAGCAGATATACTCAAGTATCGCTGCTACTTCTTGGTTGCTATTAATTAAGTGTTGTTGACATCCGTACAGTCTCATCACCTCCTGTAGATATAATACCAATAAACAGTATTGAAAATCAGAGGGGAAAATAATGGCAGGTTAAAACCTGCCGTGTCGTTATTCAACCAGTCGTTAAAACGAACTGGCTAACTTCCTCCCGTGTTATTTAAGGTTTTAGGCGATCGCTTGACATAATACTACAGATATAATACAATTTTTATACAAAGTGAATTATAGCAATAAATTATTACAATCATGCCCTACGAACCCTTAGAAATATCAACACCAAAACCCGTATTATCTTGGGCAAATCACCCCTTAGCCGCCCAAGAAACTAAAATGGCAAAAAACGTTGCCTCATTACCCTTTGTGTTCAAACACGTTGCTTTGATGCCGGATGTACACTTAGGAAAAGGGGCGTTAGTCGGGTCTGTAATTGCCACCAAAGATGCGATTATTCCGGCTGCCGTTGGGGTGGATATTGGTTGCGGAATGTCTGCGGTAAAAATGCCGTTTGTTGCCGATCAATTAGAGGGAAAACTGAAGCAAATTCGTCTGGAAATAGAAGCGGCTATTCCGGTGGGGTTTAACGCCAATAAAGATATCGAAAAATCGGTGAGTAATTGGCAAGGTTGGCGACAGTTTAAAGACTTGCATTCAAAAGTGCAGAATCTTGAATCTAAAGCTTTAAAACAACTGGGTTCTTTAGGCGGTGGAAATCACTTTATTGAACTGTGTGTTGATAGTGAAAATGCCGTTTGGTTGATGTTGCATTCCGGTTCTCGCAATATTGGAAATATGCTGGCTCAACGTCATATAGACAGTGCAAAAGCGTTGGCAAAACTGGCAGAAATGAAGCTGCCAGACCCAGATTTAGCTTATTTTATTGCAGGAACTCCTGAATTTGCAGCCTATTGGCGAGATTTACAATGGGCGCAAAATTACGCTCGTTATAACCGGGATGTAATGATGTCTCGTTTTAAACGAATTGTTGAACAAGCTATTGCGGGAGGAAAGCCCACAAAACCGCTTTTAGAAGTGAATTGTCATCACAATTATGCTGAAAAAGAAGTGCATTTTGGTGAGGATGTTTATGTGACTCGCAAAGGTGCAGTGAGGGCGCAAGAAAATGATTATGGAATTATTCCCGGTTCAATGGGTGCAAAATCTTTCATTGTGAAAGGGAAAGGAAATGCTGAAAGTTATTGTAGCTGTTTTGCGGCTGGAACTAAGGTTTTAACTGAGTTGGGTTTGATGAACATAGAAGATGTATTCAACTCATCTCTACCCATAAAGTTAATCTCCTATAACGAGAAACTCCAAAAATTTGAGGCTAAAAATATTTTAGACAAAAGTGAACGGATAGCCTCCGCGAACAAATATTCTTTTTCTCAAACGAGACGCCGATTAGAAAACACAATTACCTGTACTCCCAATCATCCTTTTGCAACCTACCAACAAGGTATATTATCCTATCTTCCCATAGAAGATATTACTTCATTCCCCGGAGGATCCATCGTACCCACAAATATAAACATTCGGTCTAGTTTGTCAGCAGAAGAACAAGATCTCAATTTTTATTACTTACTTGGTGTGATCTTGTCTGACGGTACAATATACAGAAAAGAACGGAAAAATGCACCCCAGATACAGGATAGAATCCGCAATGGTAAATACTTAAATTCCTATATTCGGATTTACCAGTCCCAAGAACCATCCAAACAACCTTTCATACAGCATTTAGAGGAACAATTAAAGTCCTACACTGCAAAGGTTTCTTCTCGGATACAAGCACCAAGAACTTCTCATTTACGAGGACGATCAATAACAGGTGTGGGACTGGTTGAGTTAACCGTAAGTGAACTGTCTTTTGTGGATAAAGTTCAACAGATTTTACCAGATTTACCTAATATTATGATGGGTAATCCATTTTTAGCGCTCTATTTTTTAGCAGGCTATTTGGATGGTGATGGAAGTTATCACAAGGGAATTGTGTCTATCAGTGTTGGCAAAAATGAGATGTTTTCTACTCTGGTTTGTACTCTTTTGTCTCTGGGTGTGGCTTACAAAGTTTACCGTAACAGGACTAACTATGTTGTAGAATTTCGTGACAATATTGTATTGAGCCAATTGTCTTCTCTTTGTCGCAGACTTGTGATTGATGAACCCCCATCTAGAATCTATTCCGATAAACTACTATTGGCGAATTCAGTAGTAGGAGGAACATTGCAGTGTAAGAATCTCGCGACTATGGCTAGGTGGGGAAAGATGGTAGATATCTCGAAGTTTCAAGGGGAATCTCTTGATCGAAGTTTGGTAATGAATAGAGTATTTAAAGTTGAATCAGACTTGGAAAAAGCGGTCTACAACTTTACCGTAGAAGACAACCACAATTATATTGTCTTCACTGAATATTACACCCCATTGCTTGTACACAACTGTTCGCACGGTGCCGGCCGTCTAATGTCTCGAACTAAAGCGAAAAAACAGTTTACTGTTGATGATTTGGTTCAGCAAACAGCCGGGATAGAATGTCGGAAAGATAACGGGGTTATTGATGAAATTCCCGGTGCTTATAAGCCTATTGATGAGGTGATGAAGCAACAATCTGATTTGGTAGAAATTGTGGCGACGTTAAGACAGGTTGTTTGTGTGAAAGGTTAATTTGATCTGGACTTCGCCCCCTAAATCCCTCTTGGAATCCCCCTCCCCCGTGACTTCGCCCCCTAAATCCCCTCCTCGCGCGTTCCCTAGCGCCCACAGGTGGCGCGGTGAGTGCAGTGCGGTCTTGCGGGCAGACCCCGCTCCGTCTCACGGAGCCAGGGAATGCTGCCCAAGAGAGGGGGTCTCCCCAAGTAGAGCAACTGCCGAACCCGAAGGGGGTCGCTCGTCAATTCTGGGGGACTTTGAAAATTGCTCAACCCAAAAATGTAGGGTGCATCATATCAATAATCTTAGGAATTTTAGCAACAATTTCTGTTATGTGATGCACCCTACTAGAATTTATAACTTTGATGAACTCAGCAACAATTTCTGTAATGTGATGCACCCAACCAACTTTATGGGGTAAAATAATAGATTAGTTCAATGTAAAAGTATGAGTTGAGAGAACGACACCCGTGACCACAGAACAAGAAATTAGTCAACAAGAGTTTGAAAAATTGAAGTCGGAACTTCACGACACCCGCGAAGAACTTGAACGCATTCAGGCGCAGTTTGATGAGGTGTTGGGAGAGTTGGAACAAACCCATTTTCAGCTTTACCAAATTCAACAACAAGATAAACAGTCTTCTTCGGAGTCGCTTCAACAGGAGTTACAAAAAACAAAAGAGGAGTTAGAACAAACTAAGGAGGTTTTAGAACAGTCTCATACTCAACTCAAAGAGACGATGGAAGTTTTAGAACAATGTCACGGGGAATTAGAAGAAACTCGTCAAGCATTTCAACAGGAGTTAACCCAAACAAAGGAACAGTTACAACAAACTGAGGAGGTTTTAGAACAGTCTCATACTCAACTCAATGAGACGATGGAAGTCTTGGAACAATGTCACGGGGAATTACAGGAAACTCGTCAAGCGTTAGCAGAAAAGCAACAACAGTTAGAACAGTCTCAGTCGGAATTTGAACGGGTTTCACAGGAGTTAGAAAAAACTAAATCTGAATTAGAGAAAATCAAACAAGAGTATGATAAAATTAAAGCGGAGTCACAACAAAAGCCGGAACAATTAGAACCCCCTCAACCCAATTTACAGCAACAAGTTAAACAACATCTTTCTGAAGGTTCGGCTGTAGGGGTGTCGGAGTGGGAGTTATTTTGATGATTTTATACGGAGATTTTAATTGTTGGTGTAGATAAATTTTCTAATTCAGGGAATTAATTATCGGTCTAAAAACCTAAGTCCTATACGCGAGGACTTTAAATATTAGACGAAGATTTTAATCTCCGGTATAGAGGATGAATTTATTGAGTTTTTTTCTACCAAATATTTTCCAGGTTGAGCAAAAATCCGGGTAAAATGCGATCGCCACTCAGAGTTTTAGGATTATCCAAACATTCAACATTTGTTTGAGGGCGATAGATGTAAACTTGGCGATTTTTCCGGTCTATTAACCATCCGAGAGAAGCACCGTTATCAATATATTCTTGTAGTTTATCTAAGCTCCGCAAGAAGACTCCCGGCATAATCTCCGATTTGACGGAGAGATGAATTGCGGGTGAAAAACGAGACACCCCAAGAACCCAAATTGAGCGAAAGCGATCAGGAGGGAGGAGGGTAGTTAAGTTTTTGACAATGTGATAGGATTGCTTATGTCGAGGTGTAGAACATAAATGCTGGTATTTGAGGCAAAACTTAAGGGGCTCGATGAGCAGTATCGAAAGCTTGATGAAGCGATTAGAACCGCTCGTTTCGTTCGCAATGCTTGCC
>JBJHBL010000141.1:0-4136 GCA_050485465.1 Limnoraphis sp.
TCAATATTAGGAGTGTTCCAATGAAGGGTTTAATAGGGCTGATGGTTATCATGGGTTGGGGGGGAATGATGGGGATGGAAAACTTTTTAGCGATCGCTCAACCTATGGATCAGAGCTATTCTAATATTGTGCAAAATGTCAATAATGTAGGTGAGTTAAGTTTATCTCAAACTGGAACAGGTATTTATTCAGTCAACAATCGTTTTCGAGGGTCGATCACTTCGGTTTCTATTCAAGTGAATGAAAAGGGCGAAGCTGAACTGATTTTTCAGAATAATCAGCAACAATTAGCTCATTTTAAAGGTCAACTGCTCCGCCGAGATCCTTATAGTATTAGAGTGACTTTGACGGATTCTGATGTGTTAGATGCGAGTGGTGTTGCAGATATTCAGTATAGTTCAGATCACTCCTTAATCTATTCAATTTTTGTTGCGGGAACGGTAGAAAATCAGATTTTTTCCATTAATTTTAGCCGTTAATTTTTGAGAGAGGGAGAACGTTTTAAGTCGGGACGATTAATAACGGACGATTACTACTATTAAGAATACCCGATGCGACACTTCCATAAAACACTTGGGCTAACCCTGTGCGTCCTTGGTTTGTTAAGGTAATTAAATCTGCATCAGTGTTGTTGGCGAGGGTAATAATACTCTCTATAGGTCTACCATAGATTAAATTGGCTTCCACAGTTAAACCTTGTTCTTGGAGTTGAGAACGAATATTGAGTAAATAGTCTCTGGCTTGTTTAAGACGTTCAAATTCTTCCTGTTCTCCAAGTCGATTAAAGATATCTTTTGCGACAAATGTCTCATTTATTTCTGATTCTACATTGATCAGAGTTGTTGTTTGATATCCCGTTCTAAGCACATGAAGTAAAACAAGAGTTGCTTGATCAAGTTGAGCAAGGGTTACAGCGTGATCGATGACGGTTTCGGCTCTTTGGGAACCATCTAAAGGAATTAAAATCCGTTTAATTTCAGCTTTTTTCTGAGGTTGTTTAGATTGAACCACAAATAAAGGACAGTGAATTTTATTCAGAAGTCCAGAGGTTACACTTCCATAGAGTGTTCGAGCCAGTCCTGTTTTTCCCTGAGAAGTCATTGCGACTAAATCAGCGTTAACAAAGTTAGCTGCTTCTACGATTCCCTCAACAGCAACCCCTTTTAATAATAGCAGATCTGATGATAAACCTTGCTGCTCAAAGTGATTTTTCCATCCGGTCAAGTAGTGCTGAACTTGATCAATTTTTTGCAGAGGATAAACGACTTCACGTTCTTTATCTAAATTGAGAATAGCACTGCGAACTTTTGGTTCAATCACTTGAGTAAAAACAACATGAACATTTTCCTTTCGGGCCAGCTGTTCAACGTAGGGAATAATCGTTTCAGCACGTTCAGAGCCATCTAAGGGAACTAAAATAGTGCTGTACATGGTTTTTTCTCCGTAATTTATCAAGGGTGTAGGTGGGCAATGCCCACCCTAAAAAGGAACAGTTTCTGCTCCTAAAATTAGGATTTTTCGTGAGATTTTGAGGGTTCTCTATCCAAATTTGAAGCGATTTTCGACTGAGATTGCACTGTTTTTTGGGAAGAACGTAATTGTTTGGCTTCTAATTCAACCCAATCTTCAAACAAGCCTCTGTATAAGCTAAAACACATGATAATTAAGACAATGGCAAAGGGTAAACCTGTTGTAATGGATGCTGTTTGTAATGCTCTTAAGCCGCCACCGAGTAATAAAACCGCAGCGATTACTCCTTCTGTTACCGCCCAAAATACTCGTTGAGGAACGGGAGAGTCTAATTTTCCGCCGGAGACTAAGTGATCAACCACTAAAGAACCGGAGTCTGAAGAGGTGACAAAAAATGTTACCACTAAAATGACTCCAATTAGAGAACTAATTTCAGTTAAAGGAAACTGTTCGAGCATCACAAATAGAGCCGTTGATACATTTTCAGTCACGGCTGTCGGCAAATTACCGACTCCTTCTAAGACTAAGTTTAATGCTGAACCGCCAAAAACGGACATCCAAACAAAAGACAACATAGAGGGGATAAATAATACACCCAAAACAAATTCTTGAACGGTTCGACCTTTAGAAACGCGGGCGATAAACATTCCCACAAAGGGCGACCAAGAAATCCACCATCCCCAGTAGAATACTGTCCAAGAGTTCTGCCATTTTGTGCCATCAAAGGTTTCTGTCCAAAAGCTGAGACTGGGTAAAATGGAAATGTAATATCCGAGATTTTCAACTAAAGAACCAATGATAAATAATGTTGGCCCGACTAACAAAATAAACACCATGAAACCGGCGGCGATATAGATGTTAATTTCACTTAAAAACCGCACCCCATTATCCAAACCTGCAACAACAGACATCGTTGCAAAAGCTGTAATAATGGCAATCAGAATGACTTGAAACCAAACGGTATCGGGTAAACCAAACAAAAAGTTTAATCCGGTACTGACTTGTCTTGCTCCTAAGCCCAGAGAGGTTGCTAGACCGAATAATGTTGATAAAACGGCTAAAATATCAATTGTATTTCCAGGCCAGCCATAAATTCTTTCACCTAAAAGAGGATAAAAAACAGAGCGCATGGTGAGGGGAAGTCCTCGATTAAAGGCAAAAAATGCTAGCGATAAACCTACTAAAGCGTAAATTCCCCAAGCATGAAGTCCCCAATGAAAAAAGGTAATTGCCATGGCATTTCGGGCGGATGTCGGGGTATTAGGCTGAACATTATTAAAAAAGGGTGAAGGGGTTTCCATGTGAAATACAGGTTCAGCCACGCTCCAAAACATGAGTCCAATTCCCATCCCGGCACTCATTAGCATTGCAAACCATGCAAAGGTGGAAAATTCTGGCTGCGCGTTCGGCCCTCCTAAGCGAATTTTACCATATTTACTGAAGGCGAGAAAGATCACAACTCCCAGGTAAATATTCGCGGCTAAAATTAAAAACCACCCTGATGTATTAGCAATAAAATTCTGAACAGTATTGAAAATTTCTCGAGTTTGATCATTAAAAATCAACGTCATTGCGATGAATAAAATAACCAAAAATGCTGAAGTTATAGAAACTTCAGGGTGCATATCAAACCCCCAAAAATGGATGTTGGTATCTCCGGGAATTCGATGTTTTTTTGGGATGGTCTGACGCGGAGCTCCTTTGAGAGCCATAACTTTTTTCTCCTTTGTCTCAACTGCTACCGTACCCCAACTCATCTTTTCGACGAATCTCCAGTACGAGACCTAAGAATCAAGCTGGGTTAATCCCTTTTAGCTTGTCTGGGTCCAGCATTTGCTGAACTCAACCTCCTTATCTGAAATTAGCCTGAGTCTTGTCTGTCTATTTGACAGGAATTTTTGCTTTCAATCTCCAGAATGACTAGATCTCGGGTTGCTATTAGAAATCAGAACATTAGTACAAGCGTCTCGCTTGCGGGATGGGTTTTTCAAGTTAACAATTTTTAAAGACTTTGCACATCAAATGCTAGATATGGTGATTGAACACCCCTGAAAAATAACAGGAAGACTGGCTGAATTTATTTTCAATGTAACATGACATCTTGAATTGAGCAAAGTTTTGCTAGATTTACTACCCGGTCTGAGCTTAATAACTCTCGGTTTGCAGAATATTTGAACGCTCAATTTGGAAGCAACACATTATAGAGAGATTATTTTAAGTGTTTTCATTCAATTCTACAATCACTTGAATTTCTCCAGAGATTTTCATAAACTGTTTTTGGGTTGGGTCATAAACCCAAGCTTTAATTATATTTTCGCCAGGCGTTAAATTCTTTGAGGAAAAGGTAAGATCCCAGCGAGAATTTTGATAATGATCGGAGTTGAGAAATTCTACAACATCTGGACTGGGTAAATTGACAGCAGCATTCGCAAAGAAAAATTGATTCTCGTCTCTCGATAAAAAAACCAGTTGCGGTTGTTGGAGTTGATGGGGAAAAACTGACCAGCCATCTATTCTAACGGTTCCACCGATGGGAATGGTTAAACTTCTTTCTGTTGTCCAGGGAGAACTAATAAACCCATGAATTTCCTCCGGTTCTTCGATAAAGGGGATATCTTTTGCAAAGTTTCTGAGTCGTATTTTTTGCAGGATATTCACCGGTTTTC
>JBJHBL010000142.1:0-4106 GCA_050485465.1 Limnoraphis sp.
CAATTTACCGCGATTCTGCAACAGCGCCAAGTCGGGCGCTGTCCGCTTGAAACGCCTGTTATACACACGGTTTTTACTTTCTCCCAATCCAGTAATTTGGTTCTCTTTTTGAGTGCATGACAGCCAAAATGACAATCAGATTGTTGAAGATTCGATATACTATTCCATATTCGAAGCGATTAAGCAATGCTTTACGAGCATAGGAGTTAATCAATGGTGAGGCTTCCGGCATTTTCTTGATGAGCTGAACGGTCGAGTTTACTTCATTGATAAATTCGGCTCCTAAACCAGCAGATTTCTCTTCATAGAATGTTGCCGATTTTATAAGTTCGATTTCTGCTTCGCGCAGATAGATTGCTTGCATTAAGATAAGATGGATCGAACATTTTTCATGACGTCGAACTCGGAAACTAACTCAGCGTTGCCGTTTTCCAATTTTTCATTTCTGCGGTCTATTTCTTCTATCCAAAGTTTTTCAACGTGTTTTTCGTCGTGCTTTTCAAGGCTTCGGATCAATTTGGAAGCAAGACGCGCTCGTTGCTTTACAGGAAGCTTTAGTGCGGAAGATTCAATTTCGTTAAATATGTCGGCCATTTTTTCTAAATCTTAGGATTACTTCAATCTAACCAAAAAGTATATAATTTGACAAATGCATTTTGAAAACGCAGATCGAGTAGCTCCTAAAAAAGAAAAGTGCCGATAATAACAGCTTCGAAAGAAATCGTGATGAAACTGATTTCGAAAGGAGTTTATAGGGGCTAAGAAACTATGCTGTGACATGGTTTCCGTGTGTATAACGCCACTGCGTTTAAGCGGCTGCGCCCTGGAGGCCATGACGGACGCCAGTCCGTCAATTTACCGCGAATCTGCAACAGCGCCAAGTCGGGCGCTGTCCGCTTGAAACGCCTGTTATATGGCAAATATACCCGATAAAATTTACAAAATTACCTGCCATTGAGTAAAACCAGATCTTCAAGACTATCTATAAGTGACTTTGTTTGAAACCAAACTTGCCGATTCTATCAGATTATCTTTCTCAAGCTTCTCTTTCCACGCAACTTCTTGTCCTTCTGGTACACCAACCAGAATCAACCCCAAATGTTCAAAGTAATCTATCAATACAATCTCATAACTTCCCGTTAGTTCTTCAACTTGTTGATAAGACAACTTTTCATAGGGTTTAAGAAGAAGTTGGCCTGAAACGTAATCGAGTTGCTCTGATGTCGGATTACTACAACCAAGTACACTTATACAAAGAATCCCAAAAAGGAGTGATGTAAAGTTGTGTTTTGACGAAGCTTTCATAGTTATGGGAGGTTGATGAGAATTGAATCTTTGATAAAGTTAGCCGAATGTGCCAAAATGTCAACTTGTAGTCCCAAAAAAACTGAATTAAGTGTACCCATAGTTGTCAAAATTAACACAGGTATAAACAAAGAGACAGGCTTCTTCACGAAGCCATTTGAAGAAACCTCAAAGTGAAATAGTTTGGATTACACAGCTTTTTTTGGGGTATTTGATTCAATGGGACATATCAAATTCTGTAAATGCACTAAGTCGAGTTGCGATTATGAAGATTCATTTGCCATATAACGGCACCGCGTTTGTGCGGCGAGCCCAGAGAGAAGTTAAAACCTTTGAACTACTTACCAAACACAGATTTCCGAAACTTCGAGCATGAGGCAAGTCCGCACGAAACGCTTTGTTATGTTGTCGAAAGTAATGTGTCAGATATTTGTTTTGTGAAAAAATGAAGTTTCTTTGTGAATGGATCACTATGGTGACATAAGTTGCGAACAGTTATCCGTGAAGAGTGAGTTACACCTTCCTTGGTTTCAACAATTATGTTGATATGGATCGCAATTCCGAATACTAAACCGTGACCTACAATTCTATGTATTGCCGAAATATATTTTTTGAAAAACTTTTCTAAGTAATTAATGAGATATTCTGTAGCGTGAGATTCTTCTTCACATCTCATGATCATATTGTCCGGATTAGAAACTGTAGAGAGGTCAATAAATATTATCCCAGGATATCCTGATTTAACTATTTGATTTTTAGCACTTTTTAGTAGGGAGTCTAAATTCTTAAAAGATTTTGGCTTTTTAACAGCTATTGCGACAATAGTTGAGTCTAAGTTTATAAGTATATCTGGCTCTTCTGGTTTTGGGCTAAAGCCAGCGATCTGCATTATACCAGCAACGTAAAGTTCGAATTGGTGATTTCTAGCTAGATTATTTGAATCTTTTTCTGGTAGGGTATGCCCATCCACTAAAAACTTTATTTTATCACTCCAGCCATCATAAAATGGAGAGTTCTTTAATTGGTTAATAGCAGTGGATATTTGAAATAGTTCTAGATTAATTTGAAATAACTCTTTTACCGATGATTTCTGTAATACTCTCTCGAATTCGCTAAAGGTATCAAATTCAGTAATCATTCTATATTTTTGAATTCGAGACCCTTGTTTAACAGGAATATTTAAGTCATTCAGCAATTTGATGACGTTATCAAACTCATCTTTTATGCTGTTCCATGCTGTCTTTATTGTAACTGTTTTTTCAACTTTCATGGTTCGGTATTAAAAGACAACATAACGTTTGAGGCATAAACTGCGGCGCCACCGCACTCATGACGGACACCGTCCGTCAATTTACCGCAAAACCACAACAGCGCCAAGCATGGCGCTGTCAGTTTGATGCCAATGTTATATGCCTTTTTGGGTATACCTATGGAATTGACCTCTAAAAACTTAGCTCCAAAATTCGATTGGGTTCGTCAATGCCGACTTTTACTCCCAAAATCTTCGATCCCCTTAAAGACTGTATATGGAAATCCTTCGGACCCCTTAAATATCTTGTCCTTGAGGTTTCAAAATTGTGAATTAACATATAAGTGTGTTCACCACCATAGTACTGGATCGCACCAACCATTGTATTGCCATGTCTCGCCATCGTATATAATTGAATTAGGTCATAGGAGCGTGAAGGCGACGATTGTGACGGGGTTCCAGGAAGTGTTGGAGCCTCCAAAGAACGAAACTTGCGGGTTATGAACTCCTGACTCAACTGCGTTTGAGTACGATTCAAGTGGGGCCACTGAAGAGCCCTGCGTTCCAGCACCTCGGTGACTACATCATAGCTATACACTACCAAAGAGTCATACAAAAAATAATTAAAGGTTTGTTCGTCTGAAAACCAACCCCCATTTGTAAATCGCTGAGATTGTGAAAAGTGTATGTCGGGAAAATGATATGGGATTTGAAGATGCTCTGTAACCACACGAAATGAGTCGCCCAATTCCACAAGGCTAAGATTACTTCGAAACCCGTCGCTCGCCAAGACTGCCCATTCTCTGCCATCCATGTGGTGAATACTTCGAAAGTGACCGCCAAGATTCGTCCTATCCATTACCAACTCATCGACAAACTCAACGTCTCTCCTGTGAACCTTGAAACGAACAACCTTGCTGTTCATCAAATCCAGAACATATAAATCATTCTGAGGGGTTAGTGAGATATGGTTGATGGTGCCAAACTCACCTGGGCCGCGTCCGGGCCGGCCAATCTTGGCGTAAAATTGACCCTCGGGACCCAACAAATACACACACCGTTCTCCCCCTATCGGCTGATGAACAAGCAAAAAATTCCCAAAATTATCTTGAAGTGGATGTTGAGGTATATAGATATCATGATCTTCCACGGGGATTTCAAATACAGACTTCAACGTAACCTGTTCCAAACCATGAACAACGCCTTGAATAAATAGGTCGATATTCTCAGGATTCCGTTCCACAGTTGAACTACACCCCGCAACAAAGACTAAAAAAAGGAATGATATAAACTTAGACCTGCTCATGATTTTATATTGAAGGGCATATAACGCCACTGCGTTTAAGCGGCTGCGCCCTGAAAGTAATGACGGACGCCCGTCCGTCAATTTACCGCGAATCTGCAACAGCGCCAAGTCGGGCGCTGTCCGCTTGAAACGCTTGTTAGCGGTCGGTGGTCGTATCAGTTCACGTTAACTTCTCAAATATGCGCAGGGTACATTTTTAGGGCTGTATAAAATTCCATAAGCCTGCTGAAGCAACGTCACCACTAC
>JBJHBL010000143.1:0-3821 GCA_050485465.1 Limnoraphis sp.
CCGCTATCTGGACACACTGTCTGAGGTTGCCGGCAGCGAAATCCGGACGCTGAACCAGCTTTTTGATGCCATCCGGCTCCAAATGGACTTTTTTGAGGCAAACGGGTGCACCCTCTCCGACCACGGACTCAATCAGATGCCGGTCTTAACCATGTCTGAGGCGGATGCTAAAACCCATTTCAGCAAAATACGCAACGGAGGCACCCTCAGCCCTGACGAACAAGACGGTATAGCCGGGTACATCCTTTATTATATGTGCCAACTGTACCATGAAAAAAAGTGGGTACAGCAATTTCATCTGGGCGCATCGAGAAATAACAGTGTTCGTCAGTTCGAAAAAATTGGTCCCGACACCGGATTCGACTCCATTGGCGACTTTTCTCAGTCAAGTCGACTGGTATCCTTCCTTAGCAAACTTGAATCGGGCGACAAACTCACCAAAACCATCTTGTACAACCTGAATCCCTCCGACAACGAAGTTTTTGCCAGTATTGCGGGCTCGTTTAACGACGGGACTTCGAAAGGAAAAATTCAGCATGGTTCGGCCTGGTGGTTTCTCGACCAGAAAGATGGCATCGAAAAACAATTGAATTCGCTCTCCAACATCGGACTTCTGAGCTGTTTTGTGGGCATGCTAACCGATTCGAGAAGCTTTTTATCATTTCCACGGCACGAATACTTCCGCAGAGTGCTTTGTAATATCATGGGGAACGACATCGAAAACGGAGTCCTACCGGGCGACCTCAACTGGACCGGCAAAATCGTGAGCGACATAAGCTATTTCAATGCCCGCGACTATTTCAATTTCCCGGAGGCAGGGTGAGAAGAAAGGGATTATCTTGGTGTGGGTGGTAAGCTGTGGGATAGATTCTGAGTTTTTTCAAGGTTTATGAGGCAGCATACTTTGAGAACACTCCCCGCGAGATAAAGAAGTGTTAACTACCCCACAAAATCATGTCCTATCGTATTCTTAAATCTTATGAATTCTCCCATGAAGCGCACTTAGATTTGGCGAAACTTCAAGACGAGGGAATCCGAGCTTTTCTTAAGAATGATACTATGGTAAGTATTGCCCCTCACTACTCGAATGCTGTTGGAGGAGTGTTGCTCGTTGTGGAGTCAGCTCAGTGGGATTTTGCAAATCGTCTTCTCTTAGGCAATCAGGATACGGAGCAAATGTTGCAAGAATTGTATCCAGATTCAAAGCCTGAAGAAAATAGACAGTGTACGAGGTGCGGGTCAAGGGATGTGTTTCAGGGAAGGTCGGTATTGTCCGGAATAATGTTCTTAATCCTTTTTGTTTTACCAGTATCTCTGAGAAAAAACAGATTTCATTGTGCAACTTGCGATCATTCCTGGCGAGAGAAAGCCTGAGAGATAGTTCACAATGTGCGTGAATTTTGTTACTTTGGGGTGTATTCATTAAACATCGGAGTTGATTCCATGAAAGACATCAGCAAAAGAATTACTGTAAATATAGATCAATGCGGTGGCAGACCGTGTATTCGTGGATTGCGAATTAGAGTCGTTGATATCTTGGATTTATTGGCAAATGGCCTAACGCAGCAGGATGTTTTAGAAGAGTTCCCGGATTTGGAAGCTGAGGATATTGTGGCTTCGATTAAGTATGCTCGTGGGAAGATTGACCACCCTGTTGTTGCTGCATGAAAGTTTTGATCGACGCACAACTTTCCCCTTCATTGGCTGCTTGGATTAATCAAACGTTCGCCGGGGTTCAAGCCGATTCTGCATGGAATTTAGGATTAAGTGACAAAAGTGATCATCAAATCTATACCTATGCAAAGCAGAATTCCTATGTTATAATGACCAAGGATTCGGACTTTCTGAGTTTAATGGAAAAGTTTGGATCGCCTCCGAATATAATTTGGGTCACATGTGGAAATACGTCGAATGCAGTGATGCGGGACATTCTTTTGCGAACGCTACCACAGGTGGTTGAATTAATGTCAGGTGGGGAAGTATTAGTTGAAATAAGTGATAAAACAAAGCTTGGGTAGCTAACAAGCGTTTCGTGCGGATTCGCCCCATGCTTGAAGTTTCGAAGATGGATTTTTGGTAAGTAGTTCAAAGGTTCTAACTTCATCCTGGGCTCACCGCACAAACGCAGTGGCGTTAGGCGGCTCTTTACTATAAATCTAAATTAATAATGTTTACAGTATCACGTTCTCGTCATCCTGGTTATCTGACAACAATTGATCAAGATATTGAGATTAAGGGAGTGTGGTGGATATCATCTAATCGTGAAGATGAAGTTAGTGGCACACTTGCACTAAAGAATGGTGGAGGAATAACTCTAGATTTAATCGGCACATTAGGTGATGATACAGAATCTTTTCAAAAGCTCAATGACTATTGTACCATAAATGGATATTCAAGATCTGGAGGTGAACTTACCCTTCACAATTGTAGGGAAATAATAAAGCGCACACCTTTTGGAAGTGGTACTATACATTCATATATCTCTTGTGAGACAGCATATTTCAATCTCGGATTTGATAATGAAGAAGAAATAAAGTTTGATACGTACTATATTGATTTTCCATTTCTTAGAGAGTGGTTATGGCTTTTTGGCTTTAAGTCTGACTGGGAAAATTTGGATAATTGGAAATTAGAATTCAATAAACCAGAAACTTACATTGCTAATACTTTATATGGTTCTATTGTTGTTGATACAAAATTATTTGCCGGTCAAGAAAATCAGTTTAAATATGTAGCAGAACAAAAAAGTTGGTTTAAATTTAATTTAGTTGAACCGACTTCATTTAAGGACTTCAAGGATAAACTTCTTATCCCATCGCAAAACTTTATTAGTTTTGTAACAGATTACCCGAATTGGATAGAATCCATTGCGGCAAGAAACTCAAGTGAGGATAAAAATAAATCTGACATTAAAATTCATCATTTACAGCCTTTCAAAAAAGATGATCAAAGAAGGGCACCTAGCAGACAAGACCAACTTTTTTGGCTAAAAAATGTCGACAAAGATTTTGGTCTAATCTTTAATAACTGGCTCAATATTCATAATGAGCTTGAACCAGTTATTGAGTTGTATTTTGGGGTTTTATTCAATAAGCACTCATTTCCAAAGACAAGGTTCTTGAATTTATGCCAAGCTTGCGAATCTTTTCATTCGATTAGAAAAGTAAATGCAATTTTGAAGAAAGAAAATCATCGCAATAGATTAAATGACATTTTGGAATCAATCTCAGATGAGCATAAGGATTGGGTAAAGAGTGTTTTATCACCTGCAAATAGAAAGACTCTTAAAACACAATTAACTGAGTTGTTCGATGAGTTTGATTCTTTATATTCTCCTTTTATTAAATCAACCAATAAATTAGCTGCGAAAATCAAAAATACTAGAAACTACTACACTCACTATAATTTAGATCTCAAAGAAAAAGCAGCTTTTGGGGAAGAGTTAATACTACTTTCAGAACTATTATCTACTTTAATTAAAGCTCATATTTTGTCCGAAATGGGATTCTCAATTGAAGACATTAATAAACTTATGAATAAACTTACTCAGTTTGAATTTTTACGTGATACATTAGTGAATAAAGAATACGAATATACTCACCCAGCCGCCTAACAATGGTTTCAAGCGGATTCGCCTCCTGGGCGATGGTTGGTTCAAAGTTTGGCAAAAAGGGTAAAGTCTTTAACTTAATGCAATAGGCTCACCGCTTAAACCAAAGGCCGTTATAGCACGGAAAGAATTCGGAAACGAGGTAGATATAAAATTTTAAAAAGTCTCACTGTAAACATACCAGAATCTTTTGCTAGAAATACAGAACCAC
>JBJHBL010000144.1:0-3608 GCA_050485465.1 Limnoraphis sp.
CCTGTTCAGATGGTACGGTTTTTGACAATCCAGCAGCCCACAAAAAAGCTCAGAAAAATCTAGCCCGACTTCAACGCGAACTCTCTGGAAAACAGAAGGGTTCAAACAACAGGAACAAAGCTAGACTGAAACTCGCAAACGCACATCAAAAAGTGGCTAACATCCGAAAAGATGCAATTCATAAACTCACCTCATGGCTCTGCAAAAACCACGCCGTCATCGGGTTAGAGGATTTGAATGTTTCCGGAATGTTAAAAAATCATAAATTAGCGGGTGCTATTGCTGATTCTGCTCTTTCTGAAATTCGCCGCCAAGTTGAGTATAAGTCTGAGTGGTATGGTTTAGTTGTGGTGTTTGCTGATAGATTCTATCCGTCAACTAAGACTTGTTCAAGTTGCGGTCACGTTCAAGAAATGCCACTGACAGAACGAGTTTTTAACTGTAAGAATTGTGGTGTAAGGGTTGACCGTGATTTGAATGCCAGCCTAAATTTAGAAGGTTATGCCGAGGGCTTCTCGGTGAATTGCCTGTCTGACCGGGTGCTGCCGACAGTCCGGGGTGGTGAAGGAAGTAAACGTTAACACGGTTTATACCGCGTTATATCAGTTTTATAAAGCAGCAAATCTAGCATCTTGTACCGTAGAGGTCAAGGGAATTACGCTACGGACTTGAGGAGACTGTCATGGGTTTGAAGTACACTTAAACCGACAATAGAGTTTATTGTTACGGTTGAGAACAGAAAGTGAAACAATCAATGTGTTGGGGTGTAAGACAGTCAAAATTGAGTTGGGTCTGTTTCCAAAAGTTGTATTGGTTTTGACTTAAGGGGCAAAAAAACGGTGGGTCTTCTAAATCGCTTTTCTTTATTCCGGGACATGGGTATTGACCTGGGGACTGCGAACACGTTAGTTTATGTTTCCGGCCAGGGTATTGTTCTCCAAGAACCTTCTGTGGTTGCTATCGATCAAGAGGATAAAACACCTCTAGCTGTCGGAACAGATGCAAAAAAAATGCTGGGTCGAACTCCCAATAATGTAATTGCACTCAGACCGTTGCGCGATGGTGTGATTGCGGACTTCGACTACGCCGAACAAATGTTGACGTATTTTATCCGACAAGTCAATCAAGGCAAAAGTCTAATTGGACCTCGAATTGTAATTGGAATTCCCAGTGGTGTCACCGGGGTTGAACGAAGGGCTGTGATGGAAGCAGCTTTACAAGCGGGGGCGCGAGATGTGCGCTTAATTGACGAACCGATAGCAGCAGCAATTGGTGCTGGACTGCCTGTGGCTGATCCCACGGGAAATATGATTGTTGATATCGGTGGGGGAACGACAGAAGTCGCTATTATTAGCTTACAAGGAACAGTTCTGAGTGAATCAGTTCGGATTGCCGGAGATGAACTCAATGAAGCGATCAGCCAATATATGAAAAAAGTTCACAATTTAGTGATTGGTGAACAAACTGCTGAAGAGATCAAAATCCGGATGGGTTCAGCTTATCCGACCTATGAAGATGAGGAAGCCATTATGGAGGTGCGCGGGATTCACTTGTTATCGGGTTTACCTCGCACTGTCACCATTAAAGCCCCCGAAGTCCGGGAGGGTATGTCAGAACCCCTATCGATTATTGTAGATGCGGTGAAACGCACTCTAGAACGAACTCCACCCGAACTGGCTGCTGATATTGTTGATCGTGGCATTATGTTAGCTGGAGGAGGTGCTTTAATGAAAGGAATTGATACTCTGATTAGTCACGAAACAGGTATTGTGACTCATATTGCGGCGGATCCCCTCTGTTGTGTTGTGTTAGGCACCGGACGGGTTTTGGAAAATCCTAAACAGCTTGAACGGGTTTTTACAGCGCGATCGCGTCATGTGTAACCCGACAAAGGCTTAGGGTAGAGAAGAGATGCGCGCAGATGCGTGTGTCTCTTCAGAAAATAATACAGGGTTAGATTGGGAAGGAAGTATGATGAATACGAGGAGTTGGTGGAATCGACACGGATCACAACTGACACTTCTGGGTTTAGCGATTTTGACAGCCTGGCTGGTGCGACAAACTCAGGGTGCTGCGTTGTTTGAAATCTATTATTGGGTGAGTTGGCCGTTTCATCAGTCGGAGGAACAGGCGCTGATTGTTCAACAACAGGCGACGGTATTAAATGCCCGCATTCAGGAGTTGGAAGCTAAAACGGAAGACCTAGAAAGCCAAAATCAACAGCTTCAAAAGTTATTAGGCTATGTTTCGTCTAAACCGAATGATCAAGGGGTTGTTGCCCCTGTAATTGCTCGTAGCGCAGAAAATTGGTGGCAGCAAGTGACCCTCGCACGGGGTAGCCGAAGTGGAATTAAGATGGGTGATTTGGTTATGGGTCCGGGTGGGCTTGTGGGTCGTATTACCAGTGTTAGCCCGAATACCAGTCAGGTTTTGCTGTTGAGTGATCCTACCAGTCGGGTTGGGGTAGCGGTGAGTCGCACTAGGCAAATGGGCAATCTCAAGGGTCAAGGGAATAATGAGGGTGTGATGGAGTTTTTTGAGAATGTTCCTAAGGTGCAACCGGATGATGTGGTTGTGACGTCTGCATTTAGCCAAATTTTTCCGGCGGGTTGGCCTGTGGGTAAGGTGGTTTCGGTAGATTTAAATAAAGCCCCTGCACCGGAAGCGGTGATTGAGTTTTTTGTTCCTTTGGGATCACTCGAATGGGTGGTGGTTTACCCGAATCCTAAATCGGTTGAAAGACTTGATCACGAAGAGTGAACCCCGCGTCATTTTCAAGAGAAGGGAATTCAGTTCATGTGAGCAAATTTCCCCCAAGATAAGTAGTCTCTGGTTTTGAGCTTTTTAAATTTAAATTAGATTGCTATAGGATGTTTTTATTGGAGTGATGTCTGTGTTAAATCGTCAAATTATTAACTCAAGTATCACTGTTATTTCTGTGATTCTTTGTGTTTTAGCGGTATTAGCCCCGATCCCAGCCCTAGAACTTTTCGGCATTAAACCCAATTGGTTGTTAATTTGGTTGGTGGCTTGGAGTTTGAAGCGATCGCTTTTTTCAGCGGCCGTTGCGGGTTTAGTTTTGGGTTTAATTTTAGATGGAATTACCGCATCTGACCCGACGCATATTTTTTCATTTATCCTGGTTGCTGTTCTCACCGTTTTACTGTATAGGCATATAATGAAGAAAATGCAGGAAGACTTAATTTCTGTGGCTTTAGTTGTGTTTGGAATGGCAATTTTAGTGGAGACAATTAGAGCCTTACAATTTAGTCAAATGGATAATCATAGCTTAATCGATTTATGGGTGTATCAGCAACAGGTGGCTCTGAGTTCTGCAATTTTAAGCAGTTTATGGGCTCCGGTGGTTTACTTTCCGCTTAATCGTTGTTGGGAATGGATGAAATCCTCGAATTTAATGAATTACTAACCTTAAAATACCCTTTAAAATCGGTAAAATTTGACAAACATTGCTAAAATTTATGGTTTAAGTTTAGATAATAGATAGCTATGCTCAAACAGAGTGATTTTGAAAAAACGGATGAAGTCAGTCGGGTCAAAGTTCTCAGTGAAGCCCTGCCCTATATCCAAAAATTTGCCAACCGCACGAT
>JBJHBL010000145.1:0-2853 GCA_050485465.1 Limnoraphis sp.
AGAATCACCCGGTGGATTAAACCAGGCACACGTAGAACTATTTCAGGCGATTGCTCTACAAATACCAGAGAACGAGCTCGGCGCGCTCCCTGTCACTCCTGACATAGTTCAGAGTGTATGGAAACAATTAACCGAAATAAGTCATGCCTTTAAATTCAGTAGAATGAGTGTTGAACTACTGGGTTCTTCCGAAATTGAAATGGCCATCAATCAGATCCAAGAGTTGATACGAAGTCATACCCAAATGGTTAGAAATTGGGGGTTTCATTCTCAGGTGGTTGGCATTTCAAAAGAAATATACAGTCACTTTGATGCACAAATTCAAAATAAGTTTGGTTTTTCAGCCACAAATGCCATTGATGTTTTTAAAGTGCTTACCGACTCTGTCGAGGACAAGCTTTCTGAAAGGCTTAAAACCTTGTCTGATCTAAAGTCCACAAAAAAACCATACGACATGCTAGTCAAATATCATGAATTAATTGGACAAGGGAAAGAGGAGGCTGACAGGTTTTCCGAAAATATTGATATAACCAAGATTTCTCACAAAAATATTTTTTTCATGCTGCTATCGCATTTCGACCTTAGAATGCCTGAATACTACCTAATTGATAGTGATGAGTTGTCGAGGAAGTTAAATATTGACAGAGGCATTGTCGATAATATTTTGATTCAATTCTCATATAGATTCGGCGATCTTAATTGTGAAAATAAAGAATTTTTATTTTTGGAAAACCCTGTATGGAAGAAGCCAATAATTTCATCAGATAGAGGGTATTATTGCGTTTTGCCCCAGCTATTTTTTAGCTTTGTTATAAATACACTAGATGAGATTGTTGAGGGGATAGATAAGAATTCTCTACACAATCGACGATCTGATTATTTGGAGTCAAAGATTGAAGAAGTTGTTAAAACAAGATTTCCTGAGTCACAAGTAGTTTCAGGCCTTAAATGGTATCTAGGTGAAACTCTGTATGAAACTGACCTAATTGCATTCATTGATTCTCATGCAATTATTATTGAAGCGAAATCACAAAAAATATCAAGGCCCGCCTTAAGGGGTGCGCCGGATCGAATAAAGAGGCACCTTGAGGAAATCTTAATAGAGCCTGGGATTCAGTCAAACCGACTAGAGCAAAAGCTCAACGAGCTTAGGGTTCAAGAAGCACCTGACGACCCTCTTCTAACAAAAATCCCTGTAGATATACATTCTATAAATAAAGTACTTCGCGTTTCAGTGTCTCTAGAAGATTTTGCTACTCTCCAAACGAATTTGAGGTTATTTGATGATACAGGTTGGATTCCAAATAGTTTCGCACCTTGCCCATCAATGAATCTTGCCGATTTTGAAACATTATTTGATTTTCTTGAGCACCCTGTTCAAATTATTCACTACCTTCTGAGAAGAACTGAGCTTGAAGGCAAGTACAAGTTTATGGGGGATGAACTCGATTATATGGGGCTATACATTACTACCTTGTTGAATATTGGAAATATGGTAAGCGATGATAAAGCCGAAATCATAATATCGGGGATGTCTGAACCGTTAGATAAATACTATATGTCAAAAGATCAAGGGATATTAATCGATAAGCCGCAACCCAAAATATCGCCGTTGTTCAAGAAGATATTTAGAAAACTTGAGGAGCGATCGACTCCTCGCTGGACGGAGATCGGATGTATACTGAATCGCTTTCCTCCAGATGATCAGAGCAGGCTAATTAGATATATAAAAGACTTGTCCAAATTGGTAAATAGAAATTGGCGAGTCGAGGGCCATAAAAATATTGCTGTATATAGACCACCAGAATCATCAGAGTATGCTTTGGCTGTCGTATTATTTAAGGAAGAAAATCGAGATAGGCGCTACGAGTTCATTGATCATGCTTCTGCACTAGGTTTAGAGCCTGGACATGTGAGATATTGTTTGATTATAGCAATTAACATCGATAAAGATGACTTGCCTTATCACTATATAGCACTCGCAGAAAATCGTGATGCTGAATAATCACATAACAAGCGCATCAATTAGGACGCTGAACTTCACCCGCTAGAACGGACACCTCAATCTAACGAGGAGTCTGTCAATGCCAAGATACACGCAACCAAAAAAGACGTGGCGATACACCAATGAGTTCAAGGCCAGGGCGGTTGAGCCAAGTCACCTGAATGACGTCAAGGTGTAGGACGTTGCCAAGACATTGGACATCCATCCGTTTATGCTTTCCCGGTGGAGAAAAGACTCAACGCTGCTCCGCCAACTCGCTGCGACCAGCAATGGGTTGCGGATATAACGTACATCAAAGTCGGTTCACAGTATCAGTATCTGGCGACTATCATGGATGTCTATTCTCGGCGGATTCTGGGTTGGTCCTTGAATAGAACTTGTTCATCAGCAACATTTCGAGAGTGACATCGAAGCCGTTGCCAGGATCGTGGAGCACATCGAGTTTTATAATCGCGATAGACTCCATTCAGGAATCGGGTACCAGAGTCCGCATGACCATATGCTGGCCTGTGCCTGAAGTGTCCAATAAAGTGGTAGCAGATCAAGCCCCCTTAACCAAACGTTAAATTAGTAGTGATACCGGAGCTGGGCGATAAGTAAGGCGTCATCCGTGACCTTGTAAACTATTCGGTGTTCTTCGTTTATCCGGCGAGACCAGTACCCGGAAAGGCTGTGTTTGAGGGGTTCTGGTTTGCCAACACCTTCGAACGGTTCTCGCTTGGTCTCTTTGATCAGCTTGTTGATTCGGTTAAGAATCTTTTTGTCGGTTTTCTGCCAGTACAGATAATCTTCCCAGGCATTCTCGGAGAAGATAAGTTTCATTCAAGAAGTTCCTTTTCTTGACCACC